>JAUYIE010000001.1 GCA_030688365.1 bacterium | reverse complement strand
GCATCTTCGTTCCATTTTCCCTGTTCATCCACCAGCTTCACGCTCGCAATGCCCACATCGTTGTGTTCATCCATCCATTTTATAATAGTATCGAGACTTCCTGGAGCAACACGCATATCAGGATTGAGAAACAGAAGATACTCCCCACTCGACTTTTTCAAACCCATGTTGTTTGCTCGCGCAAACCCATTTGCAGGATTTTCCAGTATCAGCAACTCTGGAAACTCTTTTTGTACTGTTTCTACAGTGCCATCAGTCGATCCATTGTCGACAATGATGTGCTCATAGAACACATCACGACACCCAGCCTGAACAGATCGGAGTTGTTCCCTGATTTGCTCTTGTGAGTTCCACGTGACAGTAATGATAGAGAGTTTCATATATCGCTTAGTCTAGCAAAAAAAATGTGGAATTGCAAGTATAGTACCACACCAAAAGCACTTTTTCCTCCATTTGGTGTGGTACAAAAAAACATCTCGTATGGAGATGTTTTGTAGGTGATAACACTTATGCTTCGTACGCTAATCCCTCAAGATATGCGATTTCCTCATCACTCGCAATTTGCCTTCGTTTAAATATTTCAATGATTTTTTCTTTAAATTGTGTATCTCGCTGTCGTGACGCATCTAGCTTTTTGAAAAGATCTGTCTGATATTCAGTAAATTTTCGATCGATATATGTTTTCAAATTATGTTCGAGCAAAGAATTATTTTCTTTTAGCATTTCATTGAATTTTGGCAACAAAAAACTATCCGTATACTCGAGGAGCATCCCAACGGTCACTGGTGATTCCCAGACATCTTTATATTTTTCCTTGAATTCTTCTACCATATACAGTGAGTATACATAGAGGACAGCACGATTGTCAAAGGTACTGCTTTTTTGCCTCAGCGTACTTCTTGATAGCATCTTCTACTGCTTCAAGTACTGGTCGCATGTGAATACCAAGATCTACAAGGCGTTCATTTACCATGATATTGTTTGAGCGTTTTTTTGTTACCAATCCTTCGGTCACCAGTTCTTCTTCGGTGATCCATTCACAACTATGCGCTGGATCGACATACTGCTTGT
>JAUYIE010000019.1 GCA_030688365.1 bacterium | reverse complement strand
TTGTTGGACGTTTTCCACCCATCGGTGGTTTCGTCGTACTGTCGCATCACGATCAGTCTTCGTACCATCGTTCCTCCGTTGCAGAACACCACATGAGTGTGGTTTCTAGTATCTATGTGTATCATACGTGCACGTGCTCGTCAATGTTGTCTAGTCGTCCTCTCTCTATTTTGGTATACTGTTACCAATAGTGTCTTGTCTCTGAAAAAAATGTCTGTCCATACACATACCACAACACCATTTATTTTGACTGTCTTTGGTGCATCAGGTGATTTGGCACATCTCAAAATATTTCCAGCATTGTATGAGCTTATGGAGCAAAACATGCTACCACGGGATTTTTGGATCGTCGGCTATGCGCGGACCAAAATGACAAAATCTGCGTTTCATAAAAGTATTAAAGAGAGTATTCGTCATGTTCATGGAACACGTGCAAACACACACGTCATCATGTCACTTTTGTCGCATGTGCAGTATTTTCCAGGAGCGTACAGGGCGCTTGTGGATTTTGAAAAGTATCACGCATTTTTGACAGTATTAAAAAAAAATATCTCCATGGTGCATCTTGCGTATTTTTCTGTACCACCGTCTGCGTTTGAAGATATTATCCGAAATTTGGCATTGTCTCGTTCGTCGCGCACAGAAGATATCCGGTTGATTTTGGAAAAACCATTTGGCACGAGTTGTCATTCTGCAACGGCATTGTTTCATACGGTGTCTCAGTATTTTGATGAGAGAGATGTGTATCTCCTTGATCATTATTTGGGAAAAACATCGGTCAGAAGTATTCTCAATCTACGTCATACAAATCGTATTCTCTCGCACATGATGCGTGGGGCAGAGATTAGCAATATCCAAATCACCAAATTTGAATCATATGGCGTGTCCGAACGAGGGGGGTATTTTGACAGTGTTGGCATTATAAAAGACATGATACAGTCACACTTGTTACAGCTCCTTGCGCTTGTAACAATGGATATTCCTGTCGTCACCTCAGCTGAACGATTACAAAAAGAGCGCTTGGCCGTTATTTCTGCGCTCGAGTGTGTAGGGGATAGCGATCATGTGGTGATAGGGCAGTATAAGGGGTACACAAAAGAAGCCCATGTTGCTCCTCGATCTCGGGCAGAAACCTTTGCCGCACTTCGACTCTTTATCAATAGAGAAGAGTGGTATAATATCCCTATCTATCTTCGAACAGGAAAATCAATATACGAATCACATACGTATATTGTGATAGAGCTCAAACGGTTTGCCTTTCAGGATGAAAAAGAAGAACCAAATAGACTTGTTTTTGAAATATCCCC
>JAUYIE010000012.1 GCA_030688365.1 bacterium | reverse complement strand
GTTAGCTGCGGCCTACCTTGCGGTAGGCAAGGCATATCCCGAAGTTACGCCTAGCTTTTTTGCCGAGTTCCTGAACAAGGGTTCTCTCGTGCACCTTAGTATTCTCAACCCATCCACCTGTGTCGGTTTGCGGTACGAGTACACAATGATTAACTCTTAGCGCTTTTCTTGACGGCTTCGCCCCCCAACTCGCGAGTATTGCTACCCACTCGCACTCCCCGTATTACAACGGGTTAGACGCATATAACCAAAATGCGCTTGGAGCTTGATACCGTGTCCCGCATCGAAATCATTATGTAGTACAGGAATATTAACCTGTTATCCATCGACTACCCCTCATTATACGAGGACTCGCCTTAGGACTCGACTAACCCTGGGGCGATTTGCGTTGCCCAGGAAACCTTGGATTTTCGGTGGTGAAGGTTCTCACTTCACTTTTTGCTACTTATGCCAACATTCGCACTTCCCAACACTCCACGGTGCCTCACGGCTGCCGCTTCAACGCCGTTGGGAACGTTCCTCTACCGTGTTATCGTAAACGATAACACCCGCATCTTCGGTACCATATTTAGCCCCGGTATATTTTTGGCGCGAAACAACTTGATCAGTGAGCTGTTACGCTTTCTTTAAAGGATGGCTGCCTCTAAGCCAACCTCCTGATTGTCAGAGTCGCGACACTGCCTTTTACACTTAATATGGATTTAGGGACCTTAGATGGCGATCTGGGCTGTTTCCCTTTTGACTGATGGAGCTTAGCCCCCATAGTCTAACTCCCCTTGTATAGCAATACCAGCATTCGGAGTTTGGTTAGGAATGGTAGGATTTCTCCACCCATCCCCATTCAGTGCTCTACCTCTGGCTGCCACAAGAAGGCCAGTCCAAAAACTGTTTCGAGGAAAACAAGCTATCACCGAGTTCGGTTGGAATTTCTCCCCTAACCTCAGCTCATCCCCATGTGTTGCACAGCATGTGGGTTCGGGCCTCCTCCCTTATTTCTAAGGGACTCACCCTGGCCAAGGCTAGCTCACCCGGTTTCGTGTCTTGTGTACGCTGCGATTATCTCTCCTATGGGCTTGGCGTTGTATACACAGGCCAAACTCATAAAAGAGATGTCGCCGGTTAAGACTCGGTTTCCCTACGCCTACTTTGCTTGCGCAAATTAAACAGGCAACGTACAGCAAACTCGTTGGCTCATTCTTCAATAGGAACGCCGTCACCCCTTACGGGGCTTCGACTCATTGTAAGCACATGGTTTCAGATACTATTTCATCGCCCTTCCGGGCTACTTTTCACCTTTCCCTCACGGTACTAGTTCACTATCGATCATCACATATATTTAGTCTTACCGGATAGTCCCGGCGGATTCCCACTCGCTTTCACGAGGCGCGTGGTACTTGGGAACTCATATCTACAATATACAGAGTAGTTTCACATACAGGGCTTTCACCTTCTTTGGCGCGTCTTTCCAGACGCTTGTGTTACTAATCTATATCATTATCGGGCACGAATCAGCGTACCCACGATACGGTCCCACGACCCCATATAATCCTTTAGCCCGATTGCCGTCCATTTAGCAGATATATATGTATTGCTACAGATATACCGAACCAAATTTCCGGATTATATGGTTTAGACTCCTCCCTTTTCGCTCGCCACTACTAAGGGAATACCTATTGGTTTCTTTTCCTCTGGCTACTGAGATGTTTCACTTCACCAGGTAGTCTTCCTTATAAAATAAGGATACTGCATCTTCCATGCAGTGGGTTTACCCATTCGGAGATCCCCGGGTCAAAGGTTGCTTGCCACCTAACCGAGGCTTTTCGCAGGCTACTACGTCCTTCTTCGTTATGTGATGTCTAGGCATCCACCATGTGCTCTTGGAGTGTTATCTCGACCAAAATCAATAAATTGGTCTCTCAATTACCCAAGATTCAATTTTCAAAGAATCACTCTTCCCATTTAGGAAGAGATGGCGATGCGCGTCGTTTTTCACAGACGTACCGCTATCTTTCCCCAACATTTCGTTTTTAAAAACAAAAAACCGCTACGGGACGGTTTCAACTACTCTTGATAGAGAAGGAAGAATACTCCGTCAAAAAATGCCTATTTTTCTTTTAACTGTGGGAAAAAGTTGCATGTAACGATCATTATACCCGCTAAACATATTTTGTACAAGTGTCGAGCATATCAACAGCCTGTGGAGAACTTTTTAATCTGCTACCTATTATACGTATTCCGCAGACCATGTCAAGGACTTGGGCGTAACACGTACACAGCTTGCTTTCCTTATGGTTATAAACAAATGGCCCCATAGGGACATCGATGGTGCAGGCGGTGGGACTCGAACCCACATCCCTTGCGAGACATGCTCCTAAGGCATGCGCGTATACCAATTCCGCCACGCCTGCATACGACCTAAAAAGCCTATCATGGCAAGGCAAATAATTCAATCGTTCTTTTAGATAACAAAACGGTGAAAAATAGGCGTCTCTTGTGGTCGCTCACCGCACGCCGACCTTGAAATATCCTTATAAATATGCTATTATTTAAGGGTAGAGAAATGGAATGTTCTTTGGGAGAAATTTTTACAATCTCCTCAAAAATGTACCTTAAAACAAAAACAAAAAAGTAACGACAAGGGAAAAACAAAAACAGGCGTATACAGCCTCATTTTTCAATACATAGACGCCGATATATCATTTTTATCGACTATATAGTACATAAAAAAGCGTTTTCCCTTGCGATAACGCTTTTTTGATAGTCGGATATTTCTCAAAACAAGAGGACCAGAAGTGCTAATCCCATGCTTTTTCATCATATTACTAATTCGAAAGGTAATATGGTGGAATATTTGGCACTTCTAGCCCCTTTATTTTGAATAAAGTATCTAAAAAAATGGAAACACGCTATGAAGGCGTGTTTTTTATATGCTCAAAAATGAAAGAATACAGTATAATAACTGGATTCTAAAACCTATTTTTGTGATTCTAAGAATTTTTTTTGAAAAATCTTGAAACCGACTTCTCCTTTATAGTATTCAACACCGCCACCCACACCAATATGCGGCTCATACCAATTTCCTACATAGTGTAGTTTATACACAATCTTATTGTCGTCAAAAAATTTCTGTATCTCTGCCGACAATGCAGATTTAGTATGATATAAGGTAATTTCTTTATTTGTACCAACACGAGAGCTATTCGTCATTTTTGACCTCCTAAGGAACGATTTATAATGGTTTGATAATAAACTACTGACTCAGTAATGTCAAAACAAGATCCATCTTTCCAGTATATAACTACCCTTGACGCTATTATACCCTATCGGGTATGATTGTATTACCGTCCTTTACTGATAATTAACTAACTATGAAAACAGTTTACTACTATGATCAGACTCTAAAAATCTGTCCCGTAAAACAATATCTGTCACAGTATAAAATTAAAGCAAAACTCTTAGCCGAGATTGACCAAAAAATAAACCACATAATTCAATCAAACGGTCTACCAACACCACCCATTTCAAAACCATTGCAAAGAATTAGAGATTACAAAACATTATCAAAAAGAATTCAAAAATAATCCTACATCATATGAAGAGTATAAATAAAAAAACTAGCATTGATCCTATCGCAGAAGCGAGAAAGGATAAAAACTTTCATCGTTACGCACAAGACGCAAATGCAAGGATACGGTTGGCGGTCGAAGTGTATAATGCACGAGAGGCACAGCACATAAGCCAACAAACGTTAGCAAAAAATATACACTCTACACAGAGAGTCATATCAAACATTGAAAATGGTGATATAAATGTAGGTCTTGATTTATTGAATCGCTTAGCGAGAAATCTCAATTTCACAGCCGACCAACTGTCAACTATTTTTGGTAGTAAAATTGATTTCACTTTTACTACGACAACAGCAACCACTGAAAATAGTATTAAGAAGAGTACTGTCAGCAATATTACACAAAATTATTCGCTAGAAAGTGTAGCTACTAATTCTTACCCAAAGACATAAATTATATGAAACACATTTGGTCAGTACTGTGTCAAAAAACAATCATTGATGGAAATAGCAACCTACTTAGTATTATTGATTGCGTGGAGGAAATTAATTTTACAATCAAAAATGCAACAGGTGACAAGATAGTAATTCCTATTGAGTTCCAGATAATCAACTTTTGGACTACTGAAAAAGACGACTCTATACTAAACCTAAAAATTGATTTGATAGACCCTGATAAAAATATAATCAATGATTTGAGCAGTACGTTTGATATCAATAAGGGCGCAATGCGCTACCGCAGTATTACAAAAATACAAGGAATGCCTATCACCAAGACGGGCAGGTATACCTTTCGTATTTCCACACAGAGCAATGAAAAAGATATTTATAATGTCATCAGCGAGCTGCCACTTGATATAAAAATTAATGCAGAGAAATTGCTTTCTGCGCACACATAATAATAAAGAGCCATGAGAAAAATTCATTTCTTGTTCAGGGCTCTTTATTATTATCAAAATCTTTTATTTATCACAAATCGATATTTTGTCAACGATACAGCACTACCTCTTCTTACTCAAAACCTTCTTTACCTCTTTCACTGTCCTTGTATTCAAAATGTTTTCTTCCGATAGCCAACCACGTCGGGCTTGGCCTATACCATATTGTAAAAATGAAAAATGTTCTGCGTTATGAGCATCGCTATCAATCGAAAACATGCATCCGTATTCTTGTGCGCGATGAATATGCACATCTTTCAAATCAAGTCGGCTTGGGCTTGCATTGATTTCCAACACGACATTGTATTTTTTTGCTGCTTTATAAATCTCATCCAAATCCATATCGCATTCTTCGCGTCTATTGATACGCCGTGTCGTTGGATGAAATAAGATATTAACACTTGGGTGTGACATTGCTTTGATAATACGTTTGGTCTGTTCGTCTTTTGAAAGATTAAAGTAAGAGTGCACGGAAATCCCAACAAGATCAAGACGAGAAAGTGCAGTATCAGAAATATCCAAACTGCCATCTTTGAGAATATCTACTTCAGACCCTTTGAGAATGGTGATACCGTGAAACTTCTTGTTGAGCCGATCAATGAGTCGTGATTGTTTCTCTAGACGTTTCTCATCAAGGCCGTTAGCGACGGTCAATGACTTTGTATGGTCGGTTATTGCAATATATGAAAGTCCCGCACGCTGTGCTGACATCGCCAACTCCTCAATACTGTCTTCCCCATCACTCCAATCGCTTTGTACCTGAAAATCACCATGGAGACTTTTGTACGAAACCAAGCGTTGGAGTGTATTTTGTTTTGCACTTTCGATCTCGCCGGTCATCTCGCGTAGTTCCGGCTCTATATACACAAGACCGAGTGCGTCATATATTTCTTTTTCTGTTTTATTAGCAACCATCGCGCCTTTCTTCCCATCATTTTCTTTGTAAAGTCCGTACTCATTGAGTGTCATTCCTTTTTCGTTTGCGATTTTGCACAATGCAATCCCGTGCTCTTTACTGCCGGTAAAATACAACAACGCAGAACCAAAACTTTCTGCTGACACTACGCGCAAATCACAATCAAGGCCATTTGAAAGATGGACAATAGAACGCGTTGTACCATGTTCTTGCACCTGCACCACTTCCGACATGGAAACAAAATATTTCATCAAACTTTCTGGCTTTGCCGATACCGCGACCAAATCAATATCACCAACTGTTTCTTTCATACGACGCAGTGATCCTGCAATTTCTATTTTTTTCACACCGGGCACTGAAGCAAGTCGCTGGCACAAGTGATGAGCGAAGGGGAGTGTGTCTCCCAACAATGCACAAGAAGATTCATTCTTCATTGAAGGATCTTTAACTATACCGCGAAACACGCAGGCAATCTCGCGATTGGTCATAGGATAAAAATGAAAATTGAAAAAATTACTGACGATTAATCGCAGCGACAATAATGCCATTAATCAACGTCACTAACAATGTCATACCAATACCGAGTATCAAAAGTGCAGGGGAAAGATATACCATAAGTGCACCCATTGCTAATATGGGAAGTGCACCAGCAAGAAAGACAAACAAACTAAACTTGAGTCCTTTCAAAAATATTCCACCCCCTATAACTTTTCGCACCTTTCGGTATAACAAAATAAAAATAAGCGCAGTGATGATATTGATTCCAAGACTCCAATACAAAAATTCAGAGGAAGGAACACCGGTAGTCAATCCTTGAGCTATGGATCCCCATGTGCACCAATATCGAGAGTCGGCAAACAATGTAATACCAGCAATACGAAACAAAGCCCACAACCCTTCAGAGACAATAGTCACTAACACCAACGACCCAACAACACGGAATATAGTAGAGCGCATACAGTATGTTATTTATAAATAGAATACGGGGGATGTAGGAATCGAACCTACACCAAAGGTTTTGGAGACCTTCGTTCTACCACTAAACTAATCCCCCTTGTAACCTAATCATCCTAGCGGGAGAAGAGGGTTTTTGCAAGGGCTCATTGACTAAACTGACTAACATGCTATTATAATGCGGAAGAAATTAATTAAGGAGAAAAGGAGAAAAAAATGTACCTAAACAATAATTTAGGAAAACCGGAAGAAAATTGGAAACAAAGTACAATACTAGCCAAACTAATTCCGTTTTGTGTGTTAACTGATCAAATATACGCCGTGCCGATAAAATTGGTACTTGAAGCGCTCATTAAAGGAAACAAATCAAAACATCATAAAACATTGCAACACGTTACTGAAGTTCGCGACCTCTTCAGAGAGTTCGCACCTTTTTTAAAAACGTTAACAGATGTACACCTTGTAGAAAACTTGGAAAATAAAATGAAACGCCAGGTGACAACGGATATAGACTTGAATGCAGTCCAATATGCAACAGTACTTTTTTATCAATCAAAGTGGATTAAAAAGAAACCCGCTACTGTCATTCATAATTTTTCAAAAGTTATAAAGGATATCCAGAAAATAAAAAAGGATAATTCCTCGTAACAAAAAATATCTCAATATATATTATAGATCGCACCAGGCGATCTTTTTTATTTTCCATACCCGCTCCATCACATTTTTCATCACGCATGCGACAGTGACAGGTCCCACACCGCCGGGAACAGGGGTGTATGCACTCGCTTTATGAGCAATACTCATTTCATCCGCATCACCGACAACTTTTCCATCAATCACCGATACACCAACATCAATAAACACTGCATCTTTTTTAATTATTGCACCAGTAATCAGCCCCGCTTTGCCGACTACCGACACCACCACGTCAGCTTTTTTTGTGTATTGTGAAATATCTTTTGTCATGTCTTGTACAACTGATACACTCGCACCATGATTAAGAAGATGAAACGCAATCTGTCTACCAAAAAAACCAGCACCCACTACTGCGATATCCGCGCACGGTACAGTCATACCGGCATGTTCAATCAAGAGCAGTACTGCCTCGGCGGTTGGTGGCGCAATAAAGGTCTCGCCCTTAAGTAACGCGCCAAGCGACGCGTGACTCAAACAGTCAATATCTTTTTCTATTGCAATAGTATTAAGAACCTCTTGGTAGTCAATATGTTTGGGTAAGGGAATCTGCACAAGAATTCCATGAATCTTTTTATCTCTATTCATTTCTTCAATTACTTTTTTAATGTCTATCTCCTTTGCGGTCGCGGGGAGTCGTTGTATTTGTGTATGAAACCCAAGACTTTTTGCGACTTTTTCTTTGATCCCGACATACACAACAGAAGCGTCATCGCTACCCACCAGTACAATACCTAATCCCGGTGTTATTTTTGTACCAGAACGACGCGCGAGTTGTTCGCGTATGTCGTTTTTTATAATATGTGCAAATGCGGTTCCGTCTATAACCATAATGATAGTGAAGAAAGTGTCCCCCAATTTTTTCCAGAAGAAATCTCAACCTCCAACGGTACTTTTAATTGTACCACGTGTTCCATCTCTTCTTGGATCCATTGCGCTACTGTTTTGACTTTGGCCGTTGATATCTCAAACACCAATTCATCATGCACCTGTAAAACCATCGCAACATCATTGCGCGCTTTTTCTTTTTTTATGCGCTGTGCCACCGCGATCATGGCTTTTTTCATAATGTCAGCTGCTGTTCCTTGGACGGGCATGTTAATCGCTGTACGCTCGGCACTACGACGTACTTGCATCACACTTGACTTGAGTTCAGGTATATAACGACGACGCCCAAAAAATGTTTCTACATATCCAAGCGAACGTGCTTGTTGCAAAATCTCATCCATGTACTTTCTCACATCAGGGTAGGCGACATAATACCGATCTATAAAATCCATCGCTTCATCATATGTGATCCCTGCACCCTCGGCTAGACCTTGCGGACCCATACCATACAGCACGCCAAAGTTAATTGTTTTTGCTGCACGGCGCATAGCTTTGGTGACAGCGTCAAGGGACACATTATTCACTTCCGCCGCAGTCGCCATGTGAATATCAACCCCTTCTTTGAAAGCCTGTATCATTTTGAGATCATTTGCAAGGGATGCTACGACGCGGAGCTCAATCTGTGAATAGTCAGCCGCCAAAAGTGTCATGCCTTTTGCTGCGACAAACGCTTTGCGTATTTCTCTCCCTAGTTCTGTCCGAATAGGTATGTTTTGCAAATTTGGATTTGACGATGAGAGTCTACCTGTACTCGCGATTGTCTGATTATAACTAGTATGGATACATTTCGTCTTTGGATTGATAAGGTCGGGAAGAGTATCAATGTAGGTGTTGAGCAATTTTGAAACTTCACGATACTGCATGATAAGCTCAATGATCGGATGACTACCTCTCATTTTTTCCAATTCTGAAGCAGCGGTAGAAAAACCTGTCTTTCCTTTACGAATATTTCTACTGGAAATCTCAAGCACCTCAAATAAAATATTTTTCAGTTGCGACGGTGAATCAATATTAAATTCTTGTCCCGCTGTGTTGTAAATCTTTTTTTGTATTGTGTTGCGCGTGGTGTGTACCTTTTTTGAAAATGTTTTTAGAAATGGCACATCAAGCAAAATCCCATGTGATTCCATGTCAGCCAAAACACTAACCAACGGCATCTCAATATCATCAAAAAGGGGAGTGAGCGCAATATCCGCCATTTGCTTTGAAAAATGTTTATACAAACGCCATGTAAAATCCGCATCTTCACATGCATATGGCGCGATCTTTTCCAGTGGTACCTTATCCATAGTGATTTGCGTTGCTGTTTTTTCACCAATCAGATCGGTCGTCGGTATTTTTTGATGACCAAACTCGGAAAATGCCAATATATCAAGTCCATATGTGCGAACACCAGAGTTAAGTAGATATGCCGCAATCATCGTATCAAAATATATACCTTTCAGCGCAATATCTCCTTGCGCCAAACTCTCAATATCGTATTTTATATTGTGCCCGATCTTTTTTATATCTTCATCTTGCAACACGGTGATGATCTTTTTTTTCTGCGTCGCGTTTAACGCCGACCATGGCAAATAATACCCACGTCCTTCTTCCCACGACATACTGATACCAACAAGACTGCATTGAAACGGGTCAATATTTGTTGTTTCTGTATCCACCGCGATTTCTTTTTGTTTTTGTAGAGCCGTATAAAACTCATCAAATGTTTTTGTGGTATTCACGCATACATAGTTTCCATTTTCTTCATGCACTGACGGCGCACGCTGCGCGATGCCAAATTCTTTCAAGCGTGAGAGGAGGGTTTTAAATTCTAGTGTTTGAAAAAGTTTCACCAGACGAGGTGCATCTACTCCTTCACCAAACTTCATATCATCAATAGAAAAATCAAACAGTACATCATCACGTAAGGTTACCAATGAGAGCGTGTTGTACAAATCCTCACGTTGAGAAAGCATGCCTTGTGCGAGTGTTTCGTTCAGCGATGTTTCTCCTTGCTCTATTCCATCCAAAAGATTATCAAGAGTATGATATTTTCCCGCAAGCGTCATGGCAGTTTTTTCACCAATACCTTTGACTCCAGGAATATTGTCGGAAGGATCACCGCGAAGAGTTTTGTAAAGAGGCATGTCTGACGGCACAAGTCCGTTGAACTTTTCTTTCACCGCTTCTAGATCGTATACCACAATATCACTGATACCTTTTTTCGGGGTACACACATGAGTCTGTTCATCCACCAAAGCGATCGCATCCATATCACCAGTAAGAATAAGGGTCTGAAGACCAGGATGTTGTTTTTCAAAAAGTCGTGCAATGGTCGCAATCACATCATCAGCCTCAAATCCTTCTTTTTCATAAGAGGGGATACCAAGACTTTGCAAAAATTCACGTACATGGGCGATTTGAGCATAAAACTCATCAGGCTGTTTTTCTCGCTGTGCTTTGTATTCTTTGTAGGCTTCATGACGGAAGGTTGGCTTGGCCAAATCAAAAGCAACCGCCACGTGCGTCGCTTTAAAATCTTTAATCGCTTTAAGCAAGATCGTCGCAAAACCATAGACAGCATTGACCACCTCACCAGACGAAGTCGTGAGTGGGGGAAGTGCGTGCCATGCGCGATACAGCAAGGAATACCCATCCACGATTAAAAGCGTATTGTGTTCTTTTTTTGCCATATTCGTACTATCAACGCTAGCAAATTTTGAGGGTTTGAGCAATAAAAAAGTTCTGCAGTTTTAATGCAAAACTTAATATTCATTTCATCAGATATAAAAATCAAATTTTCGAACAAGTTGACGATACAGTGGTTGACGATACAGCGAAGGCAAAACCATTACTAGGATAGTAGTTGAAGTCGGGTCTAGCGTGCCACCTGTACACACAATCCCCATGATATCCTTTTTCCACACTAAGAAAATTCAGCTCACCTTCAGAATCTGCAAATGGTTTATGCATTACAAATGGTTTATGCATTACTATAATCTCACAAATGCCCATTTCTGCAATGTCTTTGGCGGTGAACTTTTCACGAATCAAACATGCAATTTCGGCGTTTGGAATTTTATAATTTCTTTTTGCTTCTGCTTGGATTTTCATAGTGATGCGATCTTCGTCTTTAAATTGCACCCCCTTAAGGACAGCAACTTCCGTTGTCACGTTAGCGGTTGGTTTGAAATCCTTTTCGCAAAATAAGACTCTTACCCCATCACTGATTTCATAGCCTTTGCTTTCCAGACGTGCAATCCATCCTTCCCCGGTCGTACCATCTGAAGTAACCGAGAAATAGATGACGCCATCCTGTTCTTTCCATGAACGAACTTTTTCAGAAATGGTGACTTCATCACGGATCAGACGAAGAACCTTACGAAAAAGCACTGCATCTTTCGAAAGATGCGAAAAATCTTTTGGTTCACACCCAGCCTTTTCACCTGCGATCTGAACTTCATGCATTAAACCGACACTAAACACGGACTCATTAGCCATAGCTAACACATCCTTTCCCAGAAAAACATACTGGATTGTAAAAATAACGATGCTTTTGGTTTATCATATTTAACTGATTTTGTCAAGGCACTATCCACCAATTCGTTCCTTAAGCGGAATTATCACATTCGTGCCCCAAGTGCAACTTCTATATAATTAAAAGCACATGCGGTCTGGATGTATAGTGGTGCTATTATACATAATTATTAGCCACATTGCCGTTGTTCTATCGCCATATTCTTACAATGCACGCCACCAAATTTTGAGGGTTACAACAACCCCATCAACATCGCTTTTGCAAACGTACAAATAGTCGGCGCATTAAAGATTTCGCCATTCGCGATCTTGGCTTTTACTTCTTCAATAGAGAACGTAAGAACTTCAAACATATCTTTGTCCGCTGGATCGAGCTTGGGATTTTCAATTTTTTGAACATCGCGAGCAAGGAACATATATCCAATCTGATCAACGATCCCGTTTGAATCTTCTATTTGACCAAGTGAAGACCATGAGGTTGACACAACACCCGCCTCTTCTTCCAACTCTCGTTGTGCCGCCAACAGAGGATCTTGTCCATCAGAACCCCCGGACGGCAATTCAATCATGATGTGATTCGTAGTATATCGATGCTGTCTCACAAAAATAATCTGACCATTTGCCGTGATAGGAAGTATCATGACATAGGGTTTTATCCGTACCACCGAGTATTGTGCAGACCCTCCACCCGGCATAGTCACCTCATCCACGTCTACATGATAAAAATTCCCAAAGTGATGGGTTGATATTGTCTTAACTTTTTTCCACTGACCTATTTCATTGGGCATATTATTACTATCAACGCTAGCGCGTTTTTATATTTCTCGCAACAAAAAAGACCGCTTCAATAAACGATCTTCTTTATTGGAGGCCATGGTCGGAATCGAACCGACGCAATAGGAGTTTTGCAGACTCCCGACTTTCCACTTGTCTACATGGCCAAACGTTTTTCTTTTTGTTGGATATAATCCAAATATATACGTTTCTTTCTACCAAGGAAAAATACCTCTTGAACCATACATCCAAGGCAACACCTTTAGCGCATCATGTGTGGAAAGACGCAACTGTGAAGCCCTTTGACTCTTATATATCTTATCTTGCTGTATTCCCGTAAATTTTTCAAGGCCAGCTCTTAACTGCTCAAGGAAATCTCCACTACCACTTGTAAAAATAATGCTAAGTCGTTTTACAATACTGCATTACCAAGCACGTACGCCATAGACGGCGTTCATCGGAGAAAAAATTTTTCATTGACTTTGTATCGTATGCCCATGGAAGTGGTAATACACTGCCATGTAATTATTCCACAAAAATTCTTTCAACTTAATTTTCCAACACCTCAATTTTGACCTTGCGATAGCCAAATTGAAGCGCCGCCTCACGCGATTTCATCCATACATCAATACGATTGGAAAAACGATGAGCCATACGATCCTGTACAGTAAACACTCGATCACCGTACATGTCCGGGATACGCACCCGCGTACCAAACGGTAAAAAATTTGCAGCGAGAACATTTTCTTGATTGTTTTGACATACGTTATATCCGTTTGCGGTGGTACATGGAGAACTATCTGTTTGATCAACCGTACTTGAATATGCAGTGGCCGGAACGTACATCACTTTTGATGCAGGATCAGAAGAAGTCCCCACTTCTACATCCGCATGGGGTAATGACGCTATTTCATATTGAACACGAACATCGTTTTTTTGCTTCTCTTCTTTCTTTTGATTTTCCAACGCAATTTTTTCCTGTTTTTTAATGTAATCCATTGAAAGTGGTGTCTGATCCATCAACGTCATTGACGTATTGGGAAGGGGACACTGTGATGCAAGTTGTACCTGTTCGCACAATGTCTTTTTTACTGTTTCCTTTGTGTCGGCGATCGTAACGCTGACATTTTTGACCAACGGAAACAATCGCTCATTGATAAGCGGCAAGGGAAATGGGTTTGGATTAATAGCAAGAGATTTCCATGAAAAAGAAAATGATAATGAAGGGTCATCAGAATCAGCCGACACATCAGTAGCAGTAGCAATCATCGGAACAAGAAAAGACAACGCGGTAGTTAATGCAATAATCGTACCAATTGTTCGAGATTTCACATTCATAGGGTTCGTCCACTTTGGTAAGCATGGGGCGAAATCCTAAAGTTAGAAATCAATAGTTATGTAATAAAAAAGCTATCTACGACGATAGCTCCTCTACCTTACACGAAACCCCTAAAAAGTCAAGGGTAAAACGCGAAAAAGGGGATATTTATGAGGAAAAATTAAACTCTCTCTTTGTCTTGAAAATGCTTATCAATTACTTCTTCAGCTATAGACCTAAAACGATCAAGACCATCGGTAGCCCGCGTATCATCACGCGAAATACGTCGTTCTGGAAATCCAATAGTTGCATCATTGATTCTTTTTTTAATACCTTGATCTTTTTTCCATTGATCTAACGCCTCAGTTGGATCTTCTCCTTTATAATATACAATTTTTGACGGTTTTTGTCCTGGATGTTGTGCAAAATATTTTTCCCAAAATTCTTTTGATGAAATAGGATTTTTTGCTTCAATAAAAAGTATTCCGCGAGTTTTTAAAGATTCTCTCATTAACGATTTTGATTTTCTTGCATATTCTTCATTATCGTCATGTTTTTTTGTTACACATAGACCGAATAAAAAATTGTAGTTTAAAATCGCGCGGTGGGCACGTCGATCAGTAATATCAAATTTCTCTATAAGCTGTAAACGAAAAGGTTCTAAGATTTCTTTCGCTTCTGTGTTGTGTGAATAGATGTATTCATAGGTGTCACTATCACTAAACTTACCAAGTATTTCATATGCTTGTTTGGCAAACGCAAAAAAATCCGGAGAATCAATAATCTCTTGTATCGATTCAGTTAACTGTTTATCGGGAATAGGATTTTTATCGTGATCAAGCTCATATCGTGAGCCAGTATTTATATCGACTCGTGCTGATTCAGGGATAAACACTAGACCGGCATCCAAATCCATTCCACGATCTTCATTTGTCCATACCCATTGATCATTCCAATATCCGCCTCCACTAGATTTTAGATCGCCGTTAAAATAATATTGAGAAGCAATATAGGCGGAAGGATAGGCAATAAATATTTCATTGCCTTTTTCTGAGCCATAATATGCATCCGCCACCTCCTCTGTTGCAAAATGGATAGCCATTCTGTCGCTGTAGCTCCCAGCATCTCCTTGGTCTTTTTTTGTGAATTTATCAAGATATGCAGTAGCCTCTAGTTTGGTCGGAAATCTATCTAGGTCGAGAAATTTTTCTATTGCTTGATCTTTTTCTTCCTCAACAAGATATACACCAAGCGGGGAACGCAAATGACCATCTTCTACTATTTTCATAAAGCCATCGGAGTACTCACCTTGACCTGCCATATGAAACATGTGACCCACATGATCTCGAATGCCTTGCCTGGTTACATGTGCGACCATTTCACAAGGAAAACGTTTCAAGAGTAACGCGTAGTCTTCTGTCGAAAGTGAAACAAGGTGTTCTTCTGAAAAATTTTCAGTGATATCTTTTTTTGTATAATCACTCTCCACCCATTTTTCTTTTTGATCAATATAAAATCCATCAAGCATATTCTGAGCTTCTTTCATCGAGGATTGTGTTTCTTCTATTGTTGATTGTTGAGGGATTAATTTCTCTTTTTCAAGTATTGTATCTTTTTGAATCATCAATTCGTCGTATGTTTTCTGCCCACCAACAAGATCGGCACGAAGTTTTTTAACCTCAAAATAATGAAGAAGTTGGGTAAGTCTTGATTGAGAAAGATCAGCAATTTCTTTTGTTAATCCCTCGACATTATTTAGCTGGTCTATCAATTGCCGTTCATGCGCGTTGAGGTCATGTGCTGACTTATTCTCTTGCTGTATTATATCACGCTGTGTTTCAAAGTGTTTCATTCTTTTGGCCCGTATATCTCCGGCCATCTTTTGTCGTTCTTTTGGAAATTTTTCTTTAGAAAATTTACGAATGAACTGTGGAACTTTTTCCATAAGTGAGTAAATTATTATAGAAACTAATTAATATACTTGACTATGCGTTCCTACATCAAGTAGATATACGACAATGTAATTATCTACCTCTTCAAAAATAATCCTGACATCCCCTGTGACACAAATAGCTCACTTATCAGACAGCGAACCTTTCAAAGCATGATTCCTAAGAGAAGGATCATGTGGATTATTCTGAAAGATTTCTAGGGTTGCATCAATCTTAATCTGCAATTTCTGACTTAGCTTTGAATATCGTTTTTCAAAACGTTTGTGAAATTTCAAGATCATTTCTTAGATTTTAAAGAGTCGAGGTAGACCTTTGTTTCTTTCCAACTTTCAGTCTGCTTAGTATTTTTCCCAGACCGTGCTTCAGCTGAGGCTTTGAGGATAGCTTGTTCTTCAAAGGGGGTAAGTCCATTTTCAGTTACAAGCATTAATGGAATACCTTTGTGAATAATTACCTGTTTGAGATATACCTTGATCGCAGAACTTAAATCAAGACCTACTGTTTCAAGGACTTTTTGAGCATCTCGCTTTGTTCGCTCGTCAATTCTAATTTGAATTTGAGTCATCATATATTTATGTCTAAAATAAGTATATAACAATGTAATGACAATGTCAATACCATATAAAGATACAAAAAATCCGCCATCTCTGGCAGATCCTTTGGAGCGGGTAGCGGGAATCGAACCCGCCTCCTCACCTTGGAAGGGTGATATAAAAAACCACTATACGATACCCGCGTGTTACCAGAGTATAAAACTAACAACAATCGCCCCTGTCATCACCAGAATAGTCGCGGTCATGCCAATGTTTGACCACAACCCACTTCGCCACTTGCCCATGATCTTTGTATTATTACCAACCAATAAGATAAAAGTCAACAAGATAGGCGCGATCACACCGTTGAGCACGGCAGTCCACAACAGCATTTTTATAGGATCAAGACCGATAAAATTTAGCATAAGCCCCACCAACAAGGCAAGAGTGATAACACCATAAAACCCATGGGCGTCTCTAAACTTGCGATACAATCCTTCTTTCCATCCAAATGTTTCAGAAAAAGCATACGACGCCGATCCCGCCAACACGGGGATGCTCAAAAGTCCTGTAGCAATGATACCTACCGTAAAAAGCAATGAAGCAAAAGGGCCGGCAATCGGTGCAAGCACTTGTGCGGCATCTTGTGCTGTTTCTACCACAATACCTTTGGGATACAAGGTAGAAGCGGCAGTAAGCATGATAAAAAAAGCGACCACATTAGAAAATATCATCCCCGTCTTTACATCCGACCTCATAATACGCATTTCATGAACAGTGGCACCTTTGCGCTGGGCAATAGTTTTCTTTCCTTTTGATATCTCATCTTCTACCTCTTGTGAAGCTTGCCAGAAAAAAAGGTAAGGAGATATTGTAGTACCAAATATTGCGACAAGGATGATAAAAAACTCTTTAGAAAAATGAATCGTGGGAACAGTAAGATGTCTCACCACCTCCCACCAATCGGGTTGTACCACAAATGCAGTGATGACATACGCAAACAAAGACAATGCAAGCCATTTGAGGTATCGAGCATACACTTTATAGGAAACAAAAACCTCCAAAAGAAGAGTAGTCATCACAAAAAATAAAACCAAAATCACAAAAGGAATGTCTATCAAAAGACGAGTTGCCGCCGCCATAGCGCCAATGTTCGCGCCGATGTTCATCGTATTGGCAATCAACAACAAACATACGCAGATATACAAAATCCATCGCGGATAATATATCTTCAACACACCAGCCAAACCCTTACCTGTAACAAGAGCGATACGTGCACATAGCTCTTGCACCGCGATCATCAACGGTAACGTAAAAAGTACAGACCAAAGTTGACCCAAACCAAAGCGAGCACCTGCAAACGTGTATGTCCCAATACCTGATGGGTCATCATCCGCTGCCCCCGTTACAAGTCCCGGACCTTTTTCTCTAAAGAATTGTTTGATTCTTTTCCACATAATACATATAGTATAACAAGAATTCTTAACTCTACATCATATATGTCTATCACCGTCGGTTCCAAAGCTCCCGCGTTTTCGTTGCCAGACCAAAATGGCGACAAACATTCACTCGCCAGTTATAAAGGTAAATATGTCTTGTTGTATTTTTATCCAAAAGATATGACGCCGGGATGTACGATAGAAGCGCGCGTCATGAGTAAAAATATCAAGGAGTTCGCGAAATACAACGCGGTAGTGCTCGGTGTCAGTGTGGACTCATGTGCAAGTCACAAAAAATTTGAAGGAAAAGAAAAACTCACATTTACCTTACTGTCCGATGAAGATAAAGTTGTCGTAGACAAGTATGACGTCTGGCGCGAAAAATCAATGTTTGGAAAAAAGTATATGGGCGCGGTGCGCGAATCTTTTCTCATTGATCCCACCGGCGGGATCATCAAACACTATACAAACGTCAATCCCGTGACGCACACCAAAGAAGTGTTGGGGGATTTGAAAGGATTTCAAAAATAATTTATTAGTCTGCAAAAATCGTTTTCCGCAATATCACCACATCTTCTGTAATGTGTTTTATGCCTGTTTCTGTCGGAATATCATCCTCAACTGTAGTTTTATATTCCACAGATATTTGTCTATCTTTGGTGAGTATCTCTATTGCCCTGGTATAAGCATCACGATTGCTTTCATTAATGGGATATAGTCGAACATGTTTTGATACTCGTAATAGTTCGTGTAAACGTTTCTCAAGTTGTTCTTCCGATTCAAAAGGAACTGATCGACCAATAACAAGATCGTAAGTACCATCAGAATCAGATATCTTCTCCGCGTCGGAGATAATCGTCTTTTCTTCAATCTTATTTTGGATATCTTGCGGAAGCTTGTCTAGAACACCACCAAGAAACTCTTTGGTCGCATACGGCTTTGCCTCGTCAAACTCTCCGTTTCCCAGTCCAGGCTCTAATGAATACACTTCAGAAGTTAGTCCATTCAGAAGACAGGTGGCGGCGAATCGCCGATCTCCTGCTCCAATTTCTAAAATCTTTTTATTGTTTAAATCGCCATGAGATAGCTCAAAATTATCCTCATAAACTTTGATTTCGTCCTTGACCCATTGTAAAAAATGTTCTGTCTCTGGGTTGTTTGGTATTTCAAAATTCATTGCAGTCATATTCACACACTAAACAAATATTCAAAATCGGGGTGCTGGGAATCGAACCCAGTCGACATGGTCCCAAACCATGCGTACTACCGGTATACGACACCCCGTAATAGCAATATGGTACCCGACTTTTTGAGTTTGCGCAACCCTTGACGTTTCCGCTCTTTTTTATACACTAAGAAGGTCTAATCATCATCTTGTTGCCTATGAAGGGAATCATCTTAGCAGGGGGGTCGGGAACACGTCTGCACCCTATTACATTAGCAGTGAGTAAACAACTCATTCCTGTTTACGACAAACCGATGATCTACTATCCACTGTCGGTGCTCATGTTCGCGGGAATAAAAGACATTCTTATTATTTCAACACCGCACGACCTTCCTAAGTTTCAAAGTCTGCTCGGTGATGGCTCTCAATTCGGGTGTAGTTTCCAATACAAAGAACAGCCATCGCCCGATGGGCTCGCTCAATCATTTATACTTGGTAAAGAATTTATCGGCTCAGATAAAGTATGTATGGTGTTGGGTGATAACATTTTTCACAGTGCGGGATTTACCGGTATGTTAAAATCTTGTATTGATCCTGATGGTGGTATTATATTTGCCCGACAAGTACAAGACCCCGAAAGGTCGGGGGTTGTTGAGTTTGATGACAACATGAATGTGATCAGTATTGAAGAAAAACCCACACAGCCAAAATCTTCATATATCATCCCCGGCCTATACTTTTGCGACAATGAGGTGGTAGAGATCGCAGAAAATATAAAGCCATCTGCCCGAAATGAGCTTGAGATAACCGACGTGCACAATGCATACTTAAATAAAAAGAAACTAAAAGTCGTTGTCCTTCCACGAGGTTCTGCGTGGTATGACTGCGGAACATTTGATTCGTTGAAACGAGCGAGTAATTATATTGAAGCTATGGAGACAGACCACAACCTCTTGGTTGGTTCTCCGGAAGAATCAGCGTGGAGAAATGGCTTTATCAATGATGAACAACTAGAGAATATCGCCACACCTCTTTTAAAGAGCGGATATGGGCAACGTCTTTTGAATCTTTTAAAGAAGAAATAAATTTTTATTTAAAAATACTATGAAACTCCTTGTCTGTGGTGGCGCAGGGTTTATCGGCTCCAATTTTATTCATCACATGCTGTCTACCTATCCTGATTACAAAATCGTAAACTTTGACAAACTTACGTACGCAGGGAATTTGGATAATCTTGCCGATGTCGCCAGCGATCCGCGCTACACATTCGTACAAGGAGATATTACTGATCTGGATGCGCTGGAAGCAGTCATCAAAGAACACAGTATTGATCATGTCATCAACTTTGCCGCGGAAACGCATGTGGATCGTTCCATTCACGGAGGATGTAAGGATTTTGTACTCACCAACACACTGGGGGTGCAGATGATTTTGGATGCGGTACGCAACAACAACATCACAAAGTTTGTGAACGTATCCACCGATGAGGTGTATGGTGCTCTAGAGCTTGATGAAGATCGTTTGTTTACTGAAAGCACCCCTATCGTCCCCAACATGCCCTACGCAGCTGCAAAGGCCGGTGGCGACCTCATGTGCAACGCCTACTGGGTCACTCACAAGACACCGGTCGTCGTGACTCATTGTTCAAACAACTATGGTCCCTACCAATTTCCGGAAAAACTCATTCCATTTTTTGTCTTCAAACTTCTTAAAGGAGAAAAAATCCCTGTGTACGGCGATGGTCTCAATATCCGCGACTGGATTCATGTCAACGATCACGCAAGGGCATTAGATCTTTTACTCCACAAAGGAACACCAGGCGAAATCTACAATATCGGATGTGACAATGAACGAAATAATCTTGAAATCACAAAAATGATTTTGTCAGCGCTGGGGAAGGGGGAGGATATGATTGAATACGTCACCGACCGACCGGGACATGATCGCCGATACGCGATTGATGCGACAAAAATCATGAACCTTGGATGGAAGCCGGAATACACCCGAGACAAATTTGCACGGGGCATGAAAGAAACCGTACAATGGTATCAAGACAACACGCCGTGGGTAGAAAAAATCTGGGAGAAAAAGCGCAATGAAATGAATTCATTTCAAGGAGGACTTGATCGCTCGTCTGAAACAATGAAAGCCGTAACTTAATATATCTATGAAAGAAATACAAAAAGTTTTGTTAAAAACATTTACCAACCGTGGTTTCAATCTGACCCCTGTTGAGCTGGCGGAGGTGGTGCCGTTTGAAGTCAAACGTATCTACTTTTTTGACGACATGAAACCAGAGGATGAAACAGGTCAGCATTGCCATAAAATTGAAGAGGAGTTTTTTATTCAGATGAAAGGCACATCAAGTGCGTTCATTGATCAAGGAAATGGCGTTGAAGAATTCCCCCTGAAAGCAGGAGAAGCGCTGTATGTCCCCAGTTATATCTGGCACGGTTTCAAAAATGCTTCACCGGACTCACTAGTCACCGCACTTTCATCTACCAACTACAGTCCCGATCGATCTGATTATATTGAAGACTATGAAGAGTTTGTAAAAGCAAGCGCTGAATATCTCGCACAACAGTAAATTATGGATATATACAGAAAAATTCTTGTCATCGGCGCGCAGGGACAGCTGGGGCAGGAGATCATGAAGGTGTTTGCACAATATGCTCCGCACGGTATTGCGATTGAAGATCTTGATTTGTCATGCCCGCCAAAAGTCGTGGAATATCTTGAGACATTTCAACCAACACTCGTAATAAATTGCGCGGCGTACAATGATGTAGACGGCGCGGAAATAAATACAAGCGAACCGTTTTTGATCAACGCCATCACGCCAGGATATATTTCAAAATGGTGCAAAGAGTATGCAGTACCGTTTGTGCAATATTCCACGGACTACGTATTTGACGGCACTCATAAAAATGGATACACAGAGGACGTCGCACCATCGCCTATCAGCGTGTATGCGCAATCAAAAGCATTGATGGAACAACTGTGTGCAGGATCATACATCATCCGTACTTCATACATTTTTGGAAGGGGGAGTAGTTTTAATTTTGTCAGAGCTATCATAAATTCGGCGCAGTCTGGAAAGGATCTCACCGTGGTTGATGATCAGGTGCACTGTTACACCCACGCACATGACCTCGCGTTACAGACTAAGTATATTTTAGACCATAGCCTGCCCGTCGGCATATATCATATTACCAACGAAGGAGGTATGAGCTTGTATGGGCTTGCACAAATCATTGTGTCTTTGCTGGGTCTGGCCAACACGATCACCCCCGTCAGCACTGATGAGTATTACAAAGGCAAGACGACTCCTGTCGCTAAGCGTCCTCTGTTTTCCGCTCTCATAAACACAAAACTTCCATCCATGCGATCAATCAAAGAGGCGTTGGAAGAGTATATCGTGAGTACAAAGATTTGATTCACCCAAGGCTTGCAACAATTCGATTTTTCCCTTACTATATCCTTTGTATATAGGGGCGTATAGCTCAGTTGGTTAGAGCGCGACACTGATAATGTCGAGGTCTCAGGTTCGAATCCTGGTACGCCCACCATCAAAGGCGCCCCTTGCGGGCATTTTATTTGAAGGTACCACATGCCGAGGTAGCTCAGTGGTAGAGCAGAGGACTGGTTTTCGGTCCCTTTCACAGTAATGTGAAATGACAAACTGGGTGAATTCGGGGAAACCCTTAGGGGCAATCCCGAGCCAAGCTAGGAAGGGTATATCGCCATTGGCGAAAGTTTCCTAGAAGGTGTAGAGACTAGTGAGTGAGTCCCAACAATAACCTCACAGATAGCGCCCAGCTCCTCACTCCATCGTTTGCGGTGGAGCGGATGATGATATAGTCCGATCCTTGGAGTAATCCAAGAACGCGAGTTTGGAAAATCCTCGTGTCGAGAGTCCGATTCTCTCCCTCGGCATTTCAAAAAAGTATGGTGCAAGCCATGCTTTTTTGTTGTATACTTATTGACTTTTCCACCCCACTTCTATAGGGTAACAAATAATATCATTGTTCATTCTGAAAAGGAGATGAAATTATGAACGAAACCAAAGAAGGTGAGTGTCCCGTATGTGGCAGATATAAAAATGAATGCTTTTTTATATCTCAAAGCAAACAAGGTGTGGATGTCATAATAGAACTAACTGATATATTTAATCGTCTACGATACAAAGTATTAAAGTTAGCCATTAAGGACTTTGAGTGCGATGCATGCAAGCGGAAACTATAAAAACCTCCAAAAATGGAGGTTATTTATTTACAGACAAATCCACTCTCTTGACTCTTACCACTCTATATCATAGAGTGATCAAATATTATTGTTCATTTTATATAAGGGGGACACAACGATGAATTGTGAACAGTGTGGATTAGGTACATCAGAATGGTTCACTTACGTACCAATCAAACATAAGGACGGAAAACTCAATACATATTTATGTAGGGTATGCGCCAGTGTTTCAAAAGCATATTGTACAATACACAGTGTGCCACACATTGGTTTTGAAGATGGTAGCACTGCCTGTAAAAAGTGTATTGATATGCTAGCAACATCATTGAAAGAATTTTCTGAAAAGTGGATGAGTGATCTTCTTCCAATATTACCTTTTGAAGACAAAAGAAAACTTCAAGAATATATTATAGGAAATTCTCTATTAACGGGAAATGATTATAATCTCATCTTTGCCCTTTTTATTGCTTCAAAGGCTAACCGAAGTGGTTTAAATTTTGAAGAAGTAGTAGAAAAACTATTTAAAGAAAAGAGTACTAAATTTATTTTTATTTAAGTAGTAAATTAATTTAAAAAAACTGCCCAAAAAGGGCAGAATTTTTTTATCTTTCCATTCATTAAGTGACAGACCTCGCGAACACAGTCTTTGAAATTGCTTTCATAAAACCTCGACCTTAGAATTGTTTTCCTCGTGAGAGGAAACATTTTTTTATCTCCCTAGAAAGGAGGTGATCCACCCACAGCTTCCGCTACGGGTGCCTTGTTCATGTATTACCCTCATGTTACCACGAGGCACGGACTATATCTTCATCCTGCGAATGGCTTTGCAGGAGCCGACGTGTAGTCTCTACGGGGTTTTCCTATTTTGTATTCCATCACCGGCAGTATAAACGGTGAAACAATTGTCTCAAAACGTTTACTTGACGGTTTCTGAATATACAAGCGCCAACCAGATTTATCTTTGTGTATTGAGATAGGGGATAGACCAAACTTTATTTGTAACGCGATCCGTATTCTTTCTACTTCTGCTTTTGTAAAGCATTGAGTATTCAATATATACGTTCCGCGTACTTGATCTCTTGAACCATCATCCATAAACCATACAGCGAGTGCCAGTGGTGTTAGGAACAGTTCAAAATCGTTTGGTATCACTTTCTTTCTTCCATTGTAAAAATGGAAACCTATTTCAGTAATATCTGGGTGACTAATAGTTCGCACTCGCCACGATTTCTTTTTCTCTTGATATCGTGGAGGAGTACAAATCAGAGATTCCAGCATTTCATATTTCCAGAACACATACGATTTTTGCGCATCGCACTGCTCAATCTGAAGACGTAAATTCTTCTTAGAAAACGTCTCAATAAGAGATCCATCACCTAGCACCGTACCAACAACGATTTCTCGTTGGGTCGCATTCAGAATGATGTCTACTCTCATCTGATGAAATACTTTGGTATTTGCCATAATACCTCTCTTTAGAAAACTTCCCTCGGTATTGTCCTTTAACTATAACATTAAAGGGGATTCACCGATATAGTCAGATTTCTCATTTCGAATTACTTCGAAAGGTCGCAACAATGTGCAGAGTGCACTCACGACTTCGCCCCTATCATCGATCCCACCCTAGGTACTCGAACGAGCCTCTTCAGGTGTTACCGACTCTCTTGGCGTGACGGGCGGTATCGGGATTATAGACGTGTTTCCACTGTGTATCTCCCACACCACCGGACGAACGGTTTTCCCGTATCCTGGCGGTTCCTAGTTGCGATATTTTTTTCCAAATATCTGCATCTGCTCTCGAAGTTTTTTGATCTTTTGTATCCCACCATAAGTAAGATGTTCTTTGCGCACCATCATTTCCACTATCGTTGCAAAGATTTCAAACACTTTTGCCTTCTTTGCTTGAAGGGGATAGGTACGAAAGAACGGGATCACTACTTCGTGCAGCTCTTTCACACTTCTCACTTTTAGTTTTGCATGGTCTTGCCACGCTTCATTCCTAAAACGTACATAATAGATTTTTCCTACGCCGAGAAGGGATTGAATTCGTGTCAGTATTTCTTCATCATCTTTTCGCAACTCAATTGAAAAGTCGGGACTAATCTCGACTCGTGTTTTGAGTGTACGATGATGAGTGATACTCACTGAAAAACTTCCTTCCCCGTCAGTAAAACCTACTACATACCACGGCGAGAGTGCTTTTTTATTGCTAGGTTCACCCCTTCCTTCAACCTCTGTTGAAGTACTATGGGATCTGCTGACTTCTTGCATACCTTTTATGATTGTTACCAATTCATATACCTTTTCTCGGTGGTAATATACCACGAGAAACAGGAGTAAACAAGATCTCCTTGGGTCACATACTATCCGTTTGTATCCATCTTAGGTATTCTATACATTCTTCAATATAAGGTTAGAGATAACTTCTCCCTGTACACAGGGGATCGTCACCAAAGAATGCTTCAAACAAATACTCAAGCTGGTTACTACTACTCTTACTCTCCATAGTGGCCTTCACAGAACACTACTGTAATTTCGCTTCAGAGAGTCTCTATCTCTCTGGTATGACTTTCACATACTGGATGCGCATGCTACCAAGCGCTCCGTGTACAAAACCCGAGAACGTATTCACCGCACCATGGCTGATGCGCGGTTACTAGCGATTCCAGCTTCATGGAGGCGAGTTGCAGCCTCCAATCCGAACTGAGGCCGACTTTGGTGGGATTAGCTCCGTCTTGCGACTTGGCGACCCATTGTATCGGCCATTGTAGCACGTGTGTGGCCCAGGGCGTAAGGGCCATGCTGATTTGACGTCATCCTCACCTTCCTCCTCGTTATCCGAGGCAGTTTCTCGTGAAAAGTAACACGAGATGAGGGTTGCGCTCGTTAAAAGACTTAACTCAACATCTCACGACACGAGCTGACGACAACCATGCAGCACCTGTCACCACGCTCCCTTGCGGGCACTTTCTGATTTCTCAAAAATTCGCGGGATGTCAAACCCTGGTAAGGTTCCTCGCTTATCGTCGAATTAAACCACATGCTCCACCGCTTGTGCGGGTTCCCGTCAATTCCTTTAAGTTTTAGCCTTGCGGCCGTACTTCCCAGGCGGGATGCTTAACGCGTTAGCTTGGGTATACGGCACTGAAGGGGTCGACACCTCCAATGCCTAGCATCCATCGTTTAGGGCGTGGACTACTGGGGTCATGTTCCATATATTATGGACTGTATGTTACCACACAGATTGGACTATATCATTCTCTGAAACGTTTCCACTTAGTTCGCTTTTCTTCTAGTTGTTGTTGTACAACTTCTTCTGAAAAATGAGTAAGGGTAACTACTTCAGAGATCCAGCGTTGCTGAAGATGTTGATCGTTATAGAGCAGAAGGGCTTTTTGTAGCATTGATGCTACAGGTATATAAGGCAGAATAATAGTAAGAAATTTTTTGAGTTCGTCAGTAGAACGAATCCAAAGCCTCCAGTATTCTTCTTTCTTCCCATCGCGTTTTCTTCCAATCGGTGCACAATGTGTCTCCACTTTCCACACCACTTTGAAATATTGCGACAAAAGTTGTACTGATTCTTTATCAAATCCGTCAGTACAAAATACTCCTTTTCTTGAATTTGATATGAGCGACCCATCGTCGCACCACCAAATCGCAAGTGATAATGGAGTCATGGTATTGAGCCATTTCCTTCTGATACGAAGTCGATTATGCTTATAAGTTTCCTTATAAAGGAATGTTAATGAGGGGAGCGCTTTACTTTGATATCGTAACTTATTATTTTTTGAATACCCATCAGGGTTTTGCAAAAAAACATCACGATCCGAAGAAATTTCCTTCAATTGAATTGCTTTCCATTGAAAATATTCTTCTTGGACTTGCGAATGGCGAAATGTAAATCGCGCATTTGCATACCCTTTATTGAAAGTAAGTGATCCATCTCCTAATAACGATCCTAATATGATCGACTGAACTTGATCCGACAAAGGCACGAAATCATTTTGTTTCATAAACATAGTGATTAGCACCTTCTATCTCTGTTGACCATCTTCATAGTCTCTACGGGGTTTTCCATAAAAGAAAAACTTCCCTCGGGGTTTTCCAAGAAAGGCAGTAGTACCTTTATCTCTTGGGTTTTCACCGATATAGCTGAATGCTCATTTTGATGTCGCCATCAAAAAGGACACCATTCACCGCTCGTTTGTTTTCACAAACCACGGTTGGGATTTATCTAATCCCATTCGCTCCCCACGCTTTCGTCCCTGAGTGTCAGGACTGTTCTAGCATACTGCCTTCGCCTTTGGTGTTCTTGCTGATATTAACGGATTTGACCCCTACACCAGCAATTCCGTATGCCTCTCCCAGCCTCTAGTCTTATAGTTTTCGATGCGGCCCTGATGTTGAGCACCAGGATTTAACACCAAACTTATAAAACCACCTGCGGACCCTTTACGCCCAGTAAAACCGGATAACGCTTGTGCCACTCGTATTACCGCTGCTGCTGGCACGAGTTTAGCAGGCACTTATTCGTGTAGTACCTTCGTAAGTATTCCTACACAAAAGCAGTTTACATCCCGAAGGACTTCGTCCTGCACGCGGCGTCGCTCCCTCAGGCTTTCGCCCATTGGGGAATATTCTTGACTGCAGCCTCCCGTAGGAGTCAGGGCAGTGTCTCAGTCCCTGTGAGGCGGGTCGTGCTCCCACACCCGCTACTCGTCGTAGCCTTGGTAAGCTTTTACCTTACCAACAAGCTGATGAGCCATAGGCCCCTCCAAGAGTGGATTGCTCCTTTCTTTCACAACCATATGATCGCGAAACGTATTTGGAATTAGCTCGCCTTTCGGCGGGTTATGCCAAACTCCGGGGTAGGTTACCAATGTGTTACGCTCCCGTCTGCCACTCACCTCATCAAGTATTGCTACTCAAATCGGTTCGTTCGACTTGCATGCCTTAGACACGCCGCCAGCGTTCATCCTGAGCCAGGATCAAACTCTTATAAAGAGTAAGAACTTGCTCTAAAAAACAAAAAATTGCGAGATACTATTTCAAGTTTCCTCAAAATAGTTGTCTATCACTTAATGGATGAAAAGATCTTCTCTTCGATAGCTCCCTAGTTGGGGTATTTCGAAGAAAAAAGAAGGAAGTCCTTTTTAGGAAGAACTCCTTTCTTCTATCTTCAAAGACTCTTGTTTGCCAAACGTCGTTTAAAGAATGTGATTGTTAATAACAAATACCGCTTTGATACTATAATTATAACGAAAATCTGTCAAGAATCAATAGTGTACACAAGATATCCACAGTTTTATGTCTTTTTGCCACTAAGTGGCCCCTTTGGGGCTCTTTTTTGCCCTCCATTCCGCAATTTTCTTATGGTTACCGGAAAGAAGGATTTTTGGCACCCAACTTCCACGGAAGGTCTCTGGACGTGTATATTGAGGATATTCAAGCACACCTTCTTGAGAAAACGACTCTTCCACCAGTGATTCTTCCTTGCCAAGTACCCCTGGAATATAGCGCGAAACTGCCTCAATGACAACCATTGCCGCTATTTCTCCACCATTAAGGACATACGGTCCGATAGAAATCTCTTTATCAATATATTTTTTGATTCGCTCATCAATACCTTCATATCTAGGACATACAAAGATGAGCTGGTCATATTTTGATAATTGTTTAGCCATCTTTTGAGAAAACGGCGTTCCGCGAGGGGAAGTCAAGATCACAGTACTCTTTTTATCACGAGGAAGTGCTTCCAACGCTTGTACGACCGGCTCTACTTGGTACACCATTCCTGGGCCTCCCCCATAAGGAGTATCATCCACTTTGTTGTGCGGATCATTTGTATGCGCACGTAAATCATGGGTGTTTATAGAAAGAAGGTTATTCTTTTGCGCGCGTTTCAAAAGACTTTCATTTGTATATGAGTCGAGAAGGTGGGGAAAAATTGTGATGATGTCGAAACGCATATAAAATGACATCATAAAACCCGCAAGGGCGGGCTTATGATGTAAACGTTCAATGATTATAGTTGAAAATCATCTACCATACTAGTGTCAATTGGAGTTGCCGGCGCGCTTGACGTCTCTGTGCGACGTGGACCACGTGAACCTTCTGGTTCGTGAATCTTGAGATTCACACGAGCGTTGTTCTTCGCTCCGACGATTCGGAGAAGTGTGCGGATTGCGCGAGCAGTCTGCCCTTCGCGACCAATCACATATCCCATATCTTCTGGATTGATATGGAGAGTGATCAATACTCCCATTTCATCCACCTTGCGCTCGGTTGTCACATCTTCCGGATGTGAAACGATCGCCTGTACTACGGTCTCAACAAACTGTTGGTCTGTCATTGCCATACACGTGTCTGTGCTTACGACTTAGTAATTAAACTATATCATACCTATAATGATAGTACAAAAAAATGATTTTGTCAAACTTAAATATTCTTTTTAATAAAACAATTAAGTGGTAACTTCAGTGACGTCAGCTGGTTTTAGCTCTCCTTGTTCTGGTGCCGGTACATGTGCTTCCATTTCATTTGTTGTTGGCGCTGATTCTTTTTGTTCTACTTTCTCTTCGGAAACCTTTTTCTTTTCAGAAAACAGTTTCTTAATTTTAGGTGCGTCTATAATTTTTTCATCCACCAATATGTTGTGTACACGAGGAGAGCACTGAGCGCCTTTTGAAAGCCAATATTGTATCCTCTCTGCGTTTAATTTTATCTCTCGCGGAGAAATAGGATTGACGTATCCAAGAATCTCAAGAGAATCTCCATAAAGATCCTTACTTTTTTCAGAGATAACCACCCTAAAAAAGGGCTTATTTTTCTTTCCTCCACGAGCAAGACGAATCATGAGCATAACTGTTTCATTAAATAGAAAACGCCGGTATAACGGCAAATATTTCCAGTATAACGGCAAATATTTATTGTTTGGTCAATATATCACTCACACCATCAATGTCAAGACTGACGACAGAGGATGTACCATCCGAGCCCATTGTTACGCCATACAAACGCTGGGCAATATGCATAGTAACGCGATTGTGGGTTATAACAACAAATTGAGTTTTATGTGAAAGTTGGGTCAAAATATAGGCAAAACGATGGGCGTTTGATTCATCTAGCGCCGCGTCCACTTCATCTAGCACTACAAATGGTGATGGGTTATTTGCCATAATCGCGCAAATTAAGGCAATAGAAGCAAGCGCCTTTTCACCCCCAGATAAAAAACTAATACTTTTAATCTTTTTTCCCGGAGGTGTCGCCTCAATCTCAACTCCCTGGATACCATCAAAGGTCTCTATTGTGGTATTTGTGTCATCCTCCACACTCTCAACTGGCTGTTCTTTGTGAAGAATAAGTTTTGCTGACCCACCACGAAAAACTTCTTGAAAATATTCATTGAAAGACTTATTGATGTGTTTCATTGATTCTGTAAATTGTTTTTTTATCATTTCATCCAGTTCCCAAATCGCTATCTCCAAAGATTTTTGTGCATTTGACAGGTCTTCAAGCTGATGTTGTAAAAACTCAACTGTATTTTTTGTTTCTTCATAGTCTGCAACCTCTTGAGTGTCAATCATACCCAGTTGTGCAAGTTTATTTTTTAATAAATACATACTCCGTGAAACACTTTCTTCATCATCCAAATAAAAGGTGGTATCAAAACCCAACACAGAAACAACGCTTTCAGTGTTTGCTTGTAATTCTATTCGCACGCCAGTTTCAACAAACAAATCTTCACATAGTTTTTCTAGTAAATCATCCCTGTGTGCAGAATACTTAGCACATTCAATTTGGTTTTGTGAAAATAGTTGTTCTTTTTCGTGTAACTGTTCTTGTGTGGCTTGAATTTCTTTTTGAAGTGTAAATACTTCACTACGCGCTACTTGTTCCATCTCGCGAATAGAAACAAGTTTTTGTTCTATTTCAAGAATTTCCTTATTTACTGACAGTAACATATTTTGATCTTTTTCTTTTTCTAGATTGAGTGTGTGGTCTCGCTCTTTTTTGTCATCACTTCCATAATATATCAGCTCGCTTTGCAATTTTTCTAACTCACGGCGTGTTATTTCTTCTTGAGATTCAAGATTTTCTAGACGCGCCCCCACCATTTGATATTGCACGCTCTCTTTTTCTAAAGATGAAAGTACCACAGCATATTCACGATCAACATCCCTTTTAAAATCTACTTGTGTTTCTCGTGTGGTGTTATTGGTTGGTAATACACTAAACCACCCAAAAATAGTATCAATTTTGCTATATAGGTTTTTAGTAAACACAACAAGACGTTCAAGTGTTTCGGTTTCTTTGTAAAAAACATCTTTTGTAGATAAAATTTCTTGAATCGCTTTTTTTGTCTGAATTAAAACACTTTGAGTGTGTGAAGGGGGTTGATTTATGCCTTCTTCTTCTTTTTTTTGTTGAAGTAACCGCTCTTTATTTTTTGTTAATGTATCAATATTTTTTTTAAAATATTGTTGACTAGCGAGCACTTCCTCTTTTTGGTGAGACAAATCTTGTTGAAGTAGTGTGACTTCATCAATCCTACGAGTAATCCATGAAAGGTGGGCTTTTCCTTTTTTCTCCAAATCTAATTCAAGGCGACCACTTATTAATGAAATATGTGATAAAAGTTCTCTTTGTTGACGATAGAGATCATTAATTTTTTTTGTAAGACTGTCTTTATTTGATTGTTGTTGTGTGTCAATATTTAAGTTCTCAAAACTATCAAAAGTGTGCTGTAACGCGGATAATTTTTCTTTAATGTCTGTAATTTGTTTTTTTATTTGTTCTTCTTGTTTGTGTAATACACCAATACGATCTTGTTGTATGTTCCATTGGTGATTATAGAGTTGTTTTGCAACGTCCCCATACTCTTTTTCCCACTGTTCCCGTTGAGCAAGTCGCCCCATTTGACGCTTAAGATATTTAAGTTTTGGCTCAAGTTCGGCAAGTTGAAGTGTTATTTGTGAAACATTAGTCTCTGTTTGATGAAGCTTAGAAATACTTTGGTCTTTTTTTATTTGATACACTTTTACCCCCGCTGCTTCATAAAAAAAATCTTTCCTATCGGCTGGTGTCGCATTAATAATAGTGTCAATCATACCTTGACCAATAACGCTATAACTTTTTTGTCCCACGTGTGCTTGGGCGAGAAGTAATATAATATCAGAAAGTTTTGTTATGTTGTTGTTTAATAAATATAGCGACTGATCATCGCGATATAGTCGTCGAGTAATCACCACTTCAGGATAATCAAAAGGAAACACACTATCCTCATTGTTAAAATATAACGATACTTCAGCATATCCAAGTCTGGATTTTATTTGTGAACCAAAAAAAATAATATCCTCGGATTTCTTTCCGCGAAGTTGTTTTGTACTTTGCTCACCAAGTGCCCAGCGTATAGCATCGGCAATATTGGACTTACCAGAACCATTGGGGCCAACTACCGCAGTTACCCCTTTTGTGTGTTTATTGATAACAAGGAAGGAAAGTACTGTTTTTTGAGCAAATGACTTAAATCCTTGAATCTCCAGTTTTTCTAAATACATACTTGTGTGACTGTATTACTTCATTATAGGTTTATCGTGAATTAATTCAATGTTACATATTGTTATAAGAATCCCTAATATATATAAAAGGGATAATAATAATCATAATAAGGGGTGTGAATTGGGGGGATAACCATTTTTTTTCTTTCTGTACTTAGAAAAATCCGGAGGATAAATAGGGTATACAAAAGGTATTACAAGTCTAATGAGATGAGAATAAGTTGGATGTTTCTAAAGAACATTCGTGTAATGTTTAGTTATCCGCATTTTGTACAGATATTGTCCCCATAGTAGTCCACTATTTTTATAAAAATTAACCCCAAGTTGTTAGACACTTGGGGTTGTGTGTTTATGGAATAAAAGCCAATTCTTTTGCATTTGAAGGATACCACACTCCATTTTCTTTTTTTAGGTAGTATAACAAAGGGAGTTGTGGGTATTGGTCAACCCTGATTTGCCAACCATTATTGTAACGCATGATTACTAAACGGTCTGCTTTTGTTGAAAGTTTTTTTACAAAAAAATCTTTAATTTTATTTTTTTCATCTGTTAAGAGTATATTTTCTATCCGTGAATCTGTCTTTACATAACCACCATTCGGATTGGTTATTGGTGGCATATAATACTTGAAATATCGCCGTACAAGGGTTGCTAGAGATTCTACAACACTTGACCAATAATCTGGATCCTGTGTTTCTACCATATCAGCATGATTCATGTTTTTATGAACAACGCACTCAATAGAATCATTACAACGACTTTTGACCACGTCCATGTCTATAGATATCTCTCCGTTATTAACAACACAAATATTTGGACCAGGAGACAGATTCAACGCCGAATCACCGCTTACCATACCATCATTTGCACAATAATCTGTTTCCAAATTATTTTTATGTCCTGTTGGAATAAACATAAATTGAGTCCAAAGAAATTGAAGGGCCTGTTTTTCGTACTGAGGATCATCCTTTTTTTCTAAGTAATCATTTAATAATGATGCACCGCCTTGAATCAATGTTTTTAACTCATCCATGTTTTGCTTTTCTTTAGTGAGGTATCCTGCATGGGTTATGGTGTCTGGGACAACACCCATGGCGCGTTTCCAGATGGTAAGACTGTCTGCATAATTAAAACGACTTTGTTTCCTACGAAATACATCTTCTGTGTGATGGAGAATGGGCTCTATAAAAAATGGAACATTTCCGCCAGGTATACCACACCGCGTTGCTGTATCTAATATGACGGGAAAAAATTTTCCATTTAAATAATAACTTCCTGATGGAATAGGCACATTACGTCCATTATAAAATAAAGATCTCATCCCGTCGCTCAACCAAACATCCCCAAAATGTAAAAGTAACTCTTTTATTGGCATCTCACTCAACCGTGAATATGCACCCCAGTTTGCCATAGTCAACAAATAGTATGCTGTGAGGAAATCACGAGCTATTTGATAACTAAACGTGATTCGCATAAGAGGAGGAATGGCTAACGGAGATCCCTGCAATGGTCCGGCAATTGCTATATTGCCAACGTGATGATATGGATCGTACAAGTAGTTTTCATGTGCGGCGGCATCTGCGACAAGTGCTCCCATACTGTGACCAACAAAGAAAACAGGGCTGTATCTATAGTGTTCATCCAATCGTGTTCGTAGCATACTGGCGATGAATTGAACAGAGTATGAAGAATCATATTGATATAACACCATAGGCAAATGACGTATTTTTTTATGCATTTCAGGGTGTTGCTGGAGATACTGGACTAGACGGTGCCAACGAAACAATGTTTTAATCTGTTTTTCTTGATTGTTGCCATGTATTAATACAATAATTGGTTGACCCACCGGGTATCGGAGGGGTGATATTAATTTGTCTTCATCAAGTGAGTATAATTGAAATTTGGATGTTGTTCGTTTAAAAGAATAAGACAGTACATTACTGATATCAGTTGAATCATACACCATATTTTCTGGAGGATCCCATTGTGGGGATGTTGGGTCTGTCAACTCTTTCATAGATTCAATCACTCTCGTTGTTGAATCCCACAAATGTACTAAAGTATCCTCTATCCTCGATAGTGCTGGAGAGGGAGGTGGCGATGGAGAAGCTGTGAACACAAGCGCATCAACCCGAGTGTCTATTGGATATGTCGTGAAAAAAGAAATTCCCGTTGGCGCGACCTGTGCTGGTGTTGTTGTTGGTATTGCGACTGGGGATGTGGTCGGGGCAGGGATTGGTATTGCGACCGGGGATGGGAAATTTTCCTGCCCCACTATGGTTTTGAACGCAATTGTTGGCATTACATTCGTCGGCTCCGGTACGTCGCACGCGAGTAGCGCTGCACAAAAACTAATTGATACAACCAAAAAATAAACTCTTGTCATTGTAACAAACCTCCTTATGAGACAAACAATAGATTTTTAATGTACTATCAGTACACATTGTTTGTTAGTATAGTATAAAAAATCACTTTGAAGTATTTTTTTTAAATCTTCTGGGCAGGGATGGAACCTGCGTCACAAGTTCTGAAAATTCACGTCCTATCTATTGAACGACAAGAGAAAATATAGTAGCATCCAAATGTATGGATCTTTTTGACACAATAGATATAAGTGAGATGGCGCCATTGGCACAACGTATGCGCCCTATTGTAGTTGATGAAATAGTCGGACAAGAGCATCTACTTGATGAAACAGGTGTTTTGCGAAAAATGATTGAGTCGGATAAAATACCATCCATGATTTTGTGGGGTCCGCCGGGGGTAGGTAAGACGACGATTGCGCGTGCTATCGCCCATACGACAGGTGCACATTTTGTACAAGTGAGTGCGGTGCAGACCGGAGTTAAAGAAGCAAGGGAGATTATAAAAAAAGCGGAAGATGCTATTAAGTTTCACCATAAACGGACTATTTTGTTTGTTGATGAGATTCATCGGTTCAATAAATCACAGCAAGATGCCTTTTTACCATCAGTTGAAGATGGTACGATCGTTTTGATTGGTGCGACAACAGAAAACCCCTCTTTTGAGGTGAACTCTGCACTCTTGTCCCGTGCTCGCCTGTTTACACTCAAAGCACACACAGCGGAATCTTTGAATACAATTTTAGACAAAGCACTTACAAACAAAGAACGCGGGTTGGGTGATCAAAATCTTATAATAGAAAATGACGCACGCGATGTATTGTTGCAGTACTCCAATGGAGACGCGCGAGCGCTTCTCAATGGGCTGGAACTCATCGCATCTTTGGTGCCTGTTATTGATGGGGGGCGGAACATTACAAAAAGCGATCTTGAGAATGCCCTACAACACAAAGCATTGCAATACGACAAAAACGGAGAAGAGCACTACAATATCATTTCGGCGTTTATAAAAAGCATGAGAAATTCAGATGTGGATGCGGCCATGTATTGGTGCGCGCGTATGATTTGGGCAGGAGAGGATCCGTTGTTTATAGCGCGACGGATGATTGTTTTTGCGTCTGAAGATATTGGTCTTGCGGATGTGAAAGCACTGATGATTGCAAATGATGTTTTTTCTGCTGTCCATTCAATCGGTTTTCCTGAAGCGCGAATAAACATAGCACACGCCGTTGCGTATCTTTGCCAGGCACCAAAAAACAACAAAGCATATTTAGCTATGGAAGCAGCGCTAGTGGATGCAAAAGAATATGGTAATTTAGGTGTGCCACTGCATTTACGAAATTCGCCGACTTCGTTGATGAAAGGACTTGGGTACGGAAAGGGATATAAATATATCCACGACGAAGAAAGCAAAGTTGCCGATATGCAGTGCTTACCTGATGAACTGAAAGACAAGAAATATTTTGATGGGTAGTTTTTTAAATCACCGTCAAAAAATGTTGGTATGCTGGGTCGTTTCCGTTCAAAATGTCCGAATGTTTCTTTTGAATTTCTGTCGTGAGTGGCCCCATTTTTTTATTGCCAGTATAGACACTCAATCCGCAAAGTACAGCGGAACTAGCAATACTAAGTGATGCGTCTTTAAATGAAATAATTGAGTCATCAAAATATGCGTAGTCATAAATATGCGCCATATTATTCTTGCGTCTTATTTCCCCCACCCATTTTTAAAATATCAGATTTAAACGCATGGGTGATATTTTTTTGTGAATCAAAACGCTCATTTGCTAGTAAAATCAATTTTGTAACCAAGTCTACTCCACTCACTCCGACCTTTCGCCAGTTGTGTATATACAAACTACCGGGTAATGTGTTTATTTCATTGACGTAGACATTCTTCGTTTGATTATCAATAAGAAAATCAATGCGCGCGACACCTTCACACCCAATGGTGTGATACGCTCGTCTGCCCAACTCAATGACTTGTTGCGAAAGCGCCGGCTCAATATTGGCCGGTAATTCACTATACTGTGCATTCGCGCCTTCCGTGTTTTTTCCACCCGATAAATATTTATCATTGAAATCAAACATTTCCGTTTTGTTGAGTGGGCGTTCTATGAGGGCGCATGTGGGCGTCTCATTCCCCATAATAGGTAATGTAACCTCAATAAGATTTTCTACACCCTCCTCCACAAGTATTTTGTCATCATAGTGAAGCGCCACCTCAATGCCATTTTCAAGCTCTTGAGAAGTTTTAGCTTTCGTTATTCCAATACTGGATCCAAGATGCACGGGTTTTATAAACAACGGATACTTCAATTCTGATATTTTTTTCCTTAACGCCTCTTGATTTTTTTTCCATTCGTGTTTGGTAAACCAAACGTAGGGGGCTATTGGAATATTTTCAGCAGACATTATTTGTTTTGTGAGCACCTTGTCCATAGCAACAGCCGAGGCAAATAAATCACAGCCAACAAACGGAATATTTGCCATACGCAAAAGTCCCATTAAGCTTCCATCTTCTCCATATGTTCCATGTGTTGCTGGAAAGGCAATATCAATATTTACTTTTTTGGAAAACACACCCGGCCAGATTATTTCTAATCCGTGATTGAGCGCCATTTTAATCGGCTTCAATTTTTTTAATTCGTTTTCAAAATTATCATTTTTAAAAAAAGACAACTCATTCATGACTTTGTCACAATACCAAACACCTTTTTTTGAAATATATACAGGCCATACATCATAATCGGACATCGCCAAAAGAGAAGAAATAATTGGTGTGTGAGCGGTAAGGATAGAAACATCATGCTCGGCACTTCTGCTTCCAAAAATGACAGCAATATTTTTTTTCATATAAAATACTAGTTATATTGATCAGGCCAATCGTTTTGTAGTAAGACTACGTCACCAGGAACAGTGAGCTGGGATAGTGAGGCAAATGCGGTCAACGCATCTTTGAACCATATTATCTCACCATGATACTTTGATTCTTTCAAGCCCTGTTCTATAAAGGGTGTAACAGAGTTTTTTATAAGCACAACTTTTTCTATATCTGCGCTTGCAAGCTGATGACCTATCTTTTTATGTATTGACTCGGTTTGTGCGCCCATTTCAACAAGACCTGGTGTGACATAGAGCCGGTGATAGTCTTTGAGGGAAGATAAAAACTCAATTACCGCACTTACTCCATCCGGATTGCCGTTATAACTATCATCAAGGGTGATGACACCACTGGAATCTATTTTTGGTTCTAGTCTATGATCACATGGTTTAGTATGAGCGATTCCTCGTAGTGTTGATTCGTGCGCCATTCCTGTGCATATGGCGATGTCTATCGCTACTGCCAACGGACCGATCTGGTGCGATCCCAACAGTCGTGAGTGTACTGCCAAAGTCTCGGAGTTATTTTTTAAAATAAACGAGGTGCCAGTCAAATCAGTGGTTGGATCAGACACAAACCATTTACCAACTTTTTCTCTACTATACAAAATATGCGATGGAGACGCGTACTGTGATGCTGTTGTGTTTTCTTTATTTACATATAACGGCTTATCACCCAGATAATCAGCAAGCTCAAAAATCGTACGAGCAGTTTTGTCTATTGTTTTAAATTTTTCAAGATGTGCTTCATTGACGCCGGTTATAATTCCTAAATCAGGTCGTACTAGCGTACAGAGTTTTTTCACATCACCGGGATAATATTCACCAAGCTCAAAAATAAGAATATCTTCGTCGCCGGCTAGGGATTTTATAAATGTACTGATTCCTAGAGGTGTATTATGGTTGCCTGGCGGGGTCGCAACTTTTTTATCTTCTGATAACACTGTTTTTAATATTTCTCGCATTGTTGTCTTGCCGTAACTTCCCGCAATCGCAATTTTGAATCCTTTATGCGACACAAGTATTTGTTTCGCTTTTTTGATTATGAAATATTCAATCGGTTTTTGTATTAAAAACTTGATGGACGTCAGTGGTAGTATAATGCCATACGCGACTATGTAGGGTGCCACAAGAATAATTGCAAAAAATTCTATATATTTTAATGGTATGGTGCCAGTGAACAATATATATATAGCCAGGATGTATAACGTAAGTGAAATAATCCACGCGATTACCAATAGTAATATAGTTTTTTTATTTTTTACCAATTGTTTTCGTTTCTCTACATGGGCAAAATCTTTGGTGCGTGCAAGCCACCGTAAATAATCACGAATATTATACTCACTTGCTTGAAGCATGTATATAAGCGAGCGGGGGTATTGTAGATCGTATCGTGTCAGCCAGTCTTTGGTCATAAAAATTTTTGTATAGTCCGTAAGACTTCTAAAGGTCTTTCTTTGTGTACAAAATGTCCTGTATCAGAGATTATGTCAAGGTGGCTACCTGGGATCATTTTTGTAAGGCGTTTGCCATCGGAAAGAGGTGTTTGTATATCGTGATCTCCCCAAATAAGTAATGTCGGAAGAGAAAGCATCCGCGCGTATTGACTTAGATCGTGGGCAATAATATTTAAAAACGTTTTTTGTAATGCGCCGGCGCTGAGATAGTCACTACCAATAGCTGAATAAAATTGTCTACGCAATGTGTCGCGCCAAAAAAAGAGCGGGGGGACACATAGTAGGATACCGCCGATTTTAGCTATAATTTTTAATGTGGCTGTGCGGAGTGTTTGTCGTTGTGCGATACCGGCAGAAGCGATTAAAATAATTTTTTTGGTATGAATTTTTTTGGTGCTAGCACCTTTGATAATAATACGACCACCAAATGAGTGTCCAACTATAGTATCAACGTCCAGCTGGAGTTTTTTTATAAATTCATCAACGAATGCAATATATTCATCAAGTGTCCATACTTGTTTTGGTGTGTCAGTGTGTCCAAATCCAGGCAAATCAAGTCGGACAACGCGATGTGTTTTGACTAATGATACACACAAAGCATCAAAGGTGTGTAGTGTGTCTTGCCAGCCATGAAGAAAAAGGAGTACATGACCTGTACCCTCGTCGCTATATTCTGTCGCAAGATTTTTAACAATGATTTTCATCAGGATTATTTTATTTTTTTAGGTAAACGAACAGTGTTTCAAAATCAGGTGTTATTGTGGTGCCGGAAAAGGTGATGATCTTGTAATCAGGTTGCCAATATGGCAGGCGAGATGTGTTGGTAACCAGCATTGCCCCTGGTTTTAATTCTGCAAGCAATTTTTTTTCCAGTGGAAGCATGTGGTCATACCATAAATATGAATACACCACATCAGCGTTCCTAAGATCAAAGTGAAAAAGATCTTGTTTATGAAAATGTACTCCACGTCTTAAAAATTTTGTTTTAAGCATTGCAACAAAAATACGTAACGCGCTATTGTCAATCGCGTGTACATCTAATGCGGGCATTATTTTTTTTATTTTCAACGACAAGGATCCATGAGCGCACCCAAGATCGTAAAATGTTTTTGCATTTGGTGTATATTGCTGTATCGCGCGGACCAGATGTCCTCGCGCTCGTCCGCTTGTCGGTAATGCATGGCCGTTAATAATTGCATCAAGGACTAAGACACAAAGAAATATCATGAAAAATGTCAAGGGTATGAGTAGTAGGACGAGTATGCCCCACAACACCATGGTCATAGATAATATTTAAAAAATAAATTTACAAGTGCGTGCGCGACGTTTTGCGGATCACCCGAGGAGGGGTAGTGATGCAGTTCAATACAGGGCGCACTGTTGAGTTCAAGGACTGCACACGGCTGTTGTGTGTATGGATATGTAATATCGTGCGCCAAAAAATCAATTCCGACAACCCTCATGTCAAAAAATCGTGCTAAATTACGGAAAAGCCGAAGATTATCAGGGTGTATATAGGGTGTGAGTTCCATCAAGTCACCTCCAAGTTTCAAAAACGGGTCTATTTGCAAAAAAACAATCTCGTCTTGTTTGGGGATACTATCTACAGTATATCCTTTTACAGAGAGTAGTTTTGTGGTTTTTTCATCTTCGACGATCGTATGCAAAATAGAGGAATTTTCATGCGACGCGCTTCGCTTTGGGTCGGCATTTTTTTTATTAATAAGTGCGCGTATTGTTGATGTGCCGTCGCCAATAACGTTTGCAGCAACTTGTTTGACACAGGCGACGAAATCAAAGTCAATCACAGTCGCGCGAAAAACAAACGCATCGGGAATAAATTGTTCAAGAATATAAAACGGTGAATATGCGGTTGCAACATCAATCGCTTTATTCAACTGTTCTGTGTTTTGAATGTTCGTAGTGACATGTCTACTGACGGAGCCACCGCGTGGTTTGATTACTAATGGAAATCCAATAATGTTGGTTCCATAATCCATTGCTTTTTTCTTTTGCCAAAACCCAAAGGATGATCCACTGGCAACGGGAAAATTTCCTTTTTTTAGGTGGTGTTTTGTTTTTTCTTTGTTATCTGCTAAAGACGAATGATATTTACTCGCAAATTGTGCGATTGGTAGCCCCTCAAAACGGATAATTTTTTCATTGATGGATGCACGGAAATGGCTGGTGTATCCGGCTGGTCCACGAAGTACTTGTACCAGACCACCACGTTTTTTAAGTTCCTCAATGAAACACATGCTCCGTGGTTGTATATCTTTACTTGTGAAGCCGTCGCGAAATGACATGAGTCCTAGTGATGTAAAGAGGGTTTCAAGAATAACAGTAGCAACATGTTCAAGTCGTCGCGGTATACGTATATGCGAGAGCCAATATTCGGAGAGTTCTTCAAGCCACGTCTGTATGTGGTAAGCAGATGACACCCCGCAATCGTCGCAATAGTTGTTATTTTTTTTATGTATATATGTGCTGCCAATCTTGATTGGTGGTGTTTGTTTGAAAAAGTCAGAACCCATTTTGCGGAGAACCTCCAAGAATGAGGACGCCCCGCCACCGCCTCGCAGAGCCTCGGCGGACACCAAAGAAAAATGTTCCTTGCTTTTCGGATTTGCGCGCGACCAATTTCTTCTAAAAAGGAAAGGACATTTTTCTTTGGTGCTCTGCCCTCCAAGTATTCGGGCAGGTGGCGGGGCGACAATTCTATTCGCTCGGGTGTGGCGGAATTCCCCCCAAACCCCCCTTCCGCCACGCCCTCGCTTCGTTGCGGAAAAAATTTTAAAGATTTCTTCATAACAATAAAAGGTTGAATAATTTTTGAAAATTTGATAGTATTATATTGAAAGGATAGCATAACACTTTAATACTATCAAATTACTGATATTATGGCAATAACCAATAATAAAATTAGCGAAAACTTCAAAAGATACAGAATGAAAACTGGTTTATCGCAAGAAGAATTTGCCCAAAAAGCGGATGTTAAATATACAACGCTTACCAAAATTGAAAGCGGAGTTATAAAAAAACCATCTGTTATTTTAATGGCAAAACTCGCGAAAACATTGGACATTTCTATTGAAGATTTGTTAAAATAGTAGTAATAACTTTTAAAAATATGCAACCAAGATTACAACGATATAAACAATTTATAGACACTGAATTTACTGCTAGTTTGCTTTGGAATAAAGATTATTCGCTTGACGGGTTAGGCAAAGATTTAAGAAGCAAAATTGAAGCTGGTCAGTTTAGAAAAATTATATTTACTGGCATGGGTTGTTCGGCAATTGTTTCAGATGTCATAAAAGGATTTTTCGCGAGCAGAAAAATCCCCATTTATGTTGATGTCATAAATGATTTTGATGTTGATTTACTTGTTGATAAAGAAGTTTTAAAAGATGAAAAAACCTTAACGATTATTAGCTCTTACAGTGGATATTCACAGGAACCAATAAATTTTTATCAAAATATTAAAGAATTAACGCAAAATATAATTTTTCTAACTTCTGGTGGCAAACTAGCCGAAATTGCAAAGCAAGACAATGTTTCAATAATTCACTGGGAATTGAGAAATCCTGATCGTGAATATCCGCTATTTCATGTCCCGCAGTATTTCAGTATTTTACTTGATATTTTTACGGAATTGAAAATGATAGAGTCAAATTTTCAGAATGAGCTAAAAGAAACCGCTATATATCTCAAGCAAGAATTTTCTGAGCAAAAAATCAAGCAAGCGGAATTATTTGCGGAAAAGTTAAGAGATAGAGAAATAGTATTTTTGGCAGAGCCAAAATGGTATTTTACTTTGTTGAAATTAGTTGATATGCACTTCAATGAAATGTCTATGGCTCCAGCTCACAGAAATTTTTTCCACGAATTTACACATAGCGAAGTGGCCGTTTTCACAGAGCCAAAAAATAAGTTGGCCATTGTAATTTTTAGAGATATTGATGAAGATAATTATACTAACGAAAAAATAAATAGACTAGTTTCTGTTTTTACCGATAAAAAAGCAAAACAAAATAAAAATATTGAACTTGTGGAAATAAAACTGGATCAAAAGAATTTTTTCCAAAAATTCTTTTCCACTCTCCTTTTTATAAATTATGCCTCTTATTTTTTGGGTATTTACAACGATATGGAATCGCGAGAGTTAATTTCAACTTCGGCAGGCAATTCTTGGTATAACCAAAAAACGATTCAGGCTGAGAAAAAAATATGATTGACCTAAATTATGGTGAAAATTACAAAGAAGAAATTGATTTAAAACATGAAATTGAGGAAAAAATAGCTCAAAATTTGGGCGTTCCCGAAAATCATGTTTTATTAAATTACGGCTCTAACAGTAATTTAATTCTTATTTTTTCTGCCTTTTCTCTAAAAAGTTTCGCCGAAAGGGGTAGAAAGTTAAAACTACTTTTAGATTTACCTAATTATTTTTTTAGCACAAAACAATTATCCGAATGGTTTATTGAAACGGTTAAGGTAGAACGCGAGTTAAATTTTGAACTTTCAATTGATAAATTTGTATTAGAAATAAAAAACACTCTGCCAGATATTGTTTTGATAACTACTCCAAACAATCCGACTGGCAAAACATTTAGTGATAATGATTTGCAGTTAATTATTGAAAGTTTACCAAACGATGCCATTGTTTTGATTGACAGGAGCTGTATCAATGTTTTGCCAGAGATAAACACAAAATCCATTTTAGAAAAATACAAAGACAAAAAAATTATTGTTTTGCACTCGTTTTCAAAAAGTCATAGCTTGTCGGATGAACGCTTGGGATATTTGGTAACTAATAATAGTGATATTGCGGATTTTTTATACAATAAGCGAGATTTAAACCACAATATAAACGCTGTAAAAAAATGTCTCAAAATATTTGCTGATGATAAAATCATTGAGGCAAAAAAGAAAATTTTAATGTCATGCCACAATTTACTAAAAGCATATTTTGATGACGAAAAAAAAGGCAAGTATTTTGAATCATTTTCAAATTTTGCGCTCATTGAATTACCGCAAAATTTAACTTCTGAATTATTGGAAGAAAAAATGATAGAGAAAAATATTTTGATTATGGGTGGGCACAAAATTGAAATTGGCAACAGATTTGTTAGATTACATATGAGTGGTACAAAAGAAATTGAAAAGTTTTTGGTCGAGTATGATAAGATAAGAAATCTTTAAAATTTTTTCCGCAACGAAGCGAGGGCGTGGCGGAAGGGGGGTTTGGGGGGAATTCCGCCACACCCGAGCGAATAGAATTGTCGCCCCGCCACCTGCCCGAATACTTG
>JAUYIE010000009.1 GCA_030688365.1 bacterium | reverse complement strand
GATATCCGAAGTGGCTGGCGACCCGCCTGCGGGGCGACTGACATTTCGGATATCCGCTGTTCGGCGATGTCGCGAAGCGACTCGACGAGCAGCGGGTACCGCGACCCGTTCGGCAAAAGAGCGGAGCGATTTTGCCGAACTCTCTTATATGCGAAATCACTTCACATACTATACAGTATGTTGTATAATATGTGAATAGTGTACAACATCTCCCCTTTCTTCAAGTATAGTCTTTAAATCTATGGATGTCTATCTTCAAAAATTGAAAGATGAGCTTCGTCTACGTCATTACAGCCCGCGTACAATTCAAAGCTATTGCGTATGCGTATCTGAATATTTACGAGCAAAAAGAAACAATCTAGATTCCGTTGATGTAGACTTCGTAAAGAAATACCTTTTGTCTATGGTAGACAAGGGACTGTCATCGTCCACGACGAATCAGGCGCTACAGGCCATCAATTTTTTTTATCATAATGTCTTGCAGTATGACCGCGATATTGCGATCAGGTTTGCCAAAACCCCGCAGAAATTGCCAATCGTGCTCTCTCGTGACGAGATCCACGCTATATTGAAGTGCCTTGACAACACGAAACATCGCCTAATGGTCAGTCTTGCGTATGGCGCAGGATTGCGCGTCAGCGAAGTTGTCAGCTTAAGGATACGGGATGTGAATATTTTAGAATTGACCATTCATATCAAAGGTGCCAAGGGTAACAAGGACAGAATTACTATTTTACCCGAAAAATTGGGTTCCGAAATATCACAGATTATAGGTCGTAAAGATGCAGATGATCTGTTATTTGCCAGTGAGCGAGGTGGTACATTGACCACACGAACAGCACAAAAAATATTTGACAATGCGCTCAAAAAATCAGGTATTAAAAAAAATGCAACCTTTCACTCGTTACGTCATAGTTTTGCCACTCACCTATTAGAAAACGGTGTTGATGTGAGATACGTACAGGAATTACTGGGTCATGCGAACATCAGGACAACGCAAATGTATACAAAAGTGACCAATCCAATGCTAAAAAATATAAGAAGTCCGTTGTGAGTTCACCGTGTCGCAAATCTCCACTAGCTGACATGTTCATCAATCGCTTCATTGACCAATCTATCCGCGTGTTTATTTTTTTCACGCGGTATATGTGAAAACGTTACTTTTTTGAAAGCGGTAGTGAGATTGTATGCTTGTATAAAAAGCTTCTGTAGTCCGGGGTCCTTGACCTTGTATTCCTTGCGCATTTGTTTGACCACCAGCTCGCTGTCCAAAAAACATTGTACTTCATCTGCACTTAGTTCTTTAGCCGATTCAAGCGCCATAATGAGCGCTTTGTATTCTGCTTGATTGTTTGTCGTCTCGCCGATATATTTTTTGTGCTCATGTACTATATCAGTCTCTAGATCGTGTACGACAGCACCGATTCCTGCTGGACCGGGGTTCCCCCGCGCTCCCCCGTCAGTGTATGTTGTGACTTTTTTACTCATATCTCTTGAGATAATCTCATATCTAAGATAGAAATTTGCAATTCTTGTTGTCCATTCCATTCATTTATATCTATTTCGCACAAGACGTCAACAATATCCCCTGATTTGAGCGCCTCCACTTGTTTTGCCAGAGAAAAACCAATAGCACGCCGTTTGGTAGCGCCTTGTGAAAATGTTGCCCGCACATGCTGACCTGTCTTGCCTATGGGCGAGATCAGCTCAATCACGACTTGTGAAATATGAAAAATTGGTTTGGCATTTTGTTGTCCAAATGGCTCAAGACGTCCAATACTTTTTACCAAATCCCATGAGACATCAGACAGTGCGATAGAAATATCCGCGTGGATGGAAGGACGTGTATCGGTAGAAGAAAGTAAATCAGTGATGTGTGGCGTGATTGTCTCTCGAAATACCTCAAACTCAACGGCTTCATGTAGAGCCATCCCCGCTGCCGCACCATGACCACCGTAGTGATGCAGTAGATCAGATATACGATGAAATGCTTCCATGATGTTGAGTCCCGGCACACTACGTGATGTGCCTTCGATGAGCGCACCTTTTTTCGTACACAAAATAACCGGTTTTGAATACTTACTGCTCAATTTTCCTGCAACCAACCCTAGCACCCCCATCGGCCATGTCGGATTGTACGCGCACAGGATAGAGTTATCAGATTCAAGATCAGAAAGCACTGCCTCTTCCGCCTCTTCAGCAAGCTTAGTAGAAATCTTTCTTCGCAATATATTCGTGGCTTCTATTTTTTTTGAAAGATCATCAGCGCCGTCAGGATCTTTTGCGGTCAGCAGTTCAAAAGCCAATCGTGCATGATCTACCCTCCCCGCCGCATTGATGCGAGGTCCTATATCAAATCCCACCATTTTTGCCGTTGGTTTTTGCCCCACTGATCCTGATTGAGTCATCAATGCTCGCAGACCCATGCGCACTGTCTTTTCCAGTACAATAAATCCAAAATGTACCAGTGCCCTATTTTCTCCCACCAAAGGCATGTAGTCAGTGATAGTTGCAATTGCCACCAAATCAAGTTGCCATTTTTCAAATGCATCCCAGTGTATTGGATTACCCAGCTCATCGTGCGCATCTACCCGCCGTTTGACTATAATCTTCTCGCTATCTGTGTGTATAAGCGCCTGTGAGAGCTTAAAAGCGCTTCCTACGCCCGCAAGATGGTCAAATGGGTATTTATCCGCATGAACGCGCGGATGGATGATTGCGTGAGCGTGGGGCATGCGTTGCGGATCCGACGGTTCGGTATGATGATCGGTGATGATTACATCAATTCCCAAGGTATTCGCATGTGCAACTTCGTCGGTGTTTGCAATACCACAATCAACCGTGATGACAAGTGAACAACCTTTTGTTTTCAGTCCATTGAGTGTTGAAATACTCATCCCATATCCTTCTTTTTCACGATGAGGGATGTAGACTTCCACGTTTGCACCGAGTAATATCAAAATCTCATACAGTAGCGTGCTTCCACAGATACCATCCGCATCATAATCGCCATGAATTACAATGAGTTCGTTTTGTTCAAGCGCACGCGCAATTCGCCGTACGGCTTTTGTCATGTCGTCAAACAAAAAAGGATCATGCACATCGCGCGCATAATCCGGATTCAAAAAACGGTCCAGTGCATCAGCACCACTAATCCCCCGCTTTGCAAGAATCTCAACGATCAGAGGGTGCAATCCCTCTTTGTTTGACGCGTCAAATACAAGTTCACTACTGGGGACGATCCAGTGTTTGGTGATGATGGGCATACCTTATTTCTTTTTTGGTTTTATTGGTGCGAGGAAATCTTCAAGTGTTTGCTCTGCTGTTTGTTTTTTAAATTCCGGCTTTGTGGTTGTCTCATGATTTTTTGCCTTTTTCCAAAATAAAAGTGCAAGCAAAAGTAACGCGACAATCAATCCCGCACCTCCACCCAGGACCAACATGAATATATCTTGATAATCAGATGATGTTGCCTTGTCAAAATCACTTTGTCCAGTATTATACGGCGTTTCCGGTACGATCGCCGTTACTGCAGCAGCGGTATCGTTGGGGTAAGAAGGTTGTACTGTGTCATCTTGTAGCTCAATAACTGCAAGCGCTCGTTCTTTTTCTTCACCTAAGACACGAGGATCAACTTTTGGTGTTGATGACGTACTAGCGGTCGTCGGTGCAGGAGTTGGTGGAGACGTACTGACTGTCGGTGAAGGTGTTGTTTCCGGTGCTGGAGTAGGTTCAGGCACAGGTGCTGGCGGCGTTGGGGCTGGACGTTTGGCAACGGTCATTGTGCGTGAAACCGTTTGATTATTTGCTAAGTGTTGGTCATTGGGTGTGGTTTCAAGAATACGGAATTGAATATTGTATGTACCTTCTTGTGCGACCCAATCTACCCATACCTCTTCAGGTGCGCCGTATGCTTTTGATGAAAACGGCATCTCATCGGCAATTGCATTCAATCCTTGAAAAAACTGCACATATCCCGCCATATCATTATCGCCAATATTTTCAATTGTTCCATATATCCTCACTTTCTCTCCGGCAAAAAATGATTGTGGTAAAAAAGTTATTCCTTTGCTATTGACGGCTAAATCATAAGAATATGTTGCCGCTTGTACATACGGCAAAACACTAAACATAACCATCCCCAATAGTGCAACGATGATAACAATCTTCCACAACAACTGTCGTTTTTTATGCATAGGTTTTTTAACGACGTAAAAGTTTTAAAAATGTATCAGTTGGAATCTCTACTTTACCAGAAGCTTTCATGCGCTTTTTTCCTTTTTTTTGTTTTTCCAAAAGTTTTTGTTTGCGCGTAACATCACCGCCATACAATCCAACAGTTACGTCTTTGCGTAATGCTGATATACGCTCCGCTGCAACGATTTTACCTCCCACAGCCGCCTGCAATTTTATTTCAAATTGCTGCCTGGGTAAGGAGTCTTTCAATGCCTTAACAATTTTTTTACCTTCAAAATATGCCTGATCCCTATAGACCATCGTTGCCAGCGAATCAACCGTATCTTCCGCTACAATGACATCAAGTCGCACTACATCTGCATTTCTATACCCAGTCACTTCATAGTTTAATGATGCATATCCGGATGAGACACTCTTTAGTGTATCATAAAAATCAACCAAGATGGAGGCCAGTGGAAGTTCAAAATGTAAAATGACTCTTCGGACGCTTTCTTCAGTCGCACTGGTCAAATATTCCGTATTTTTATAATATCCTTTCTTTTCGGCAACCAACGACATAATATTACCGATATATGGCTCCGGCGAAATGATATCCACTTTTGTCCATGGTTCCTGAATGTGTTCAATATTATTTCCATCAGGTAACTCAAGTGGATTATGGATAATAACAGAAGTGTTGTCTTTCAAGATAATGTTGTAGGCAACAGACGGGGTAGTAACAACTAAATCAAGATTGTATTCTCGTTTGAGACGTTCTTGAATAATTTCAAGATGCAAAAGTCCCAAGAAACCACACCGAAAACCATATCCCAATGCGGGAGAATGCTCTGGTTCAAAACTAAATGCCGCATCATTGAGTTTCAATTTTTCCACCCCATCACGAAGATATTGAAATTGATCCCCATCACGACAAAAAAGACCAGCAAAGACCATCGGCATTGCAGCGCGATATCCCGGGAGAGACTGAACTTTAGGTGTGGATGACAATGTGATGGTATCACCAACACCACATTCCTTAACATCGTGAAGTCCGGTTACGATATAACCAATCTCACCTTCTTCAAGTGATGTACTCGGTACCATTTTGGGTTTGAAATACCCTACCTCCAAGGCCTCTGTTTTCGTCGCAGTTGCTTTAAAAAAAATGTTGTTATGTTTGGAAATAGCTCCTTCTATGATGCGCACATATGCCACAACACCGCGATATTCATCGTAAAGTGAATCAAATATGAGTGCACGCGTTCCTGTGTTTTTTTTCTCTCTAGATGTTGGTGGGGGCACAGTCTGTACGATACGAGATAGCAACTCGTGCACCCCTTCTCCTGTTTTTGCCGATACACGAACAATATCATCCATATCACAACCCAGGAGATGAATTATTTCTCTACTGACCTCATCGGGACGGGCGCTGGGCAAATCAATTTTGTTGATAACTGGAATAATAGTGAGATTTTGTTCAAGAGCCAAAAACAGATTGGCAAGTGTTTGTGCTTGAATTCCTTGTGTCGCGTCAACGAGTAATATAGCTCCCTCAACAGCAGCAAGTGAACGAGATACTTCATATGTAAAATCCACATGTCCCGGTGTATCAATAAGATTGAGAATATATTGTGTTTTTTCATGTTCATACTCCATGCGGGCGGGCTGAAGCTTGATAGTAATACCGCGCTCCCGCTCTATATCCATTTGGTCAAGTATTTGAGCTTTCATCAATCTTTTGGAAACCGTTGCGGTTGCCTCAAGCAAACGGTCAGACAATGTGGACTTTCCGTGATCAATATGAGCGATTATGCAAAAATTTCTAATCTCCATAGTTAGGGGTTTGCTTTGATAATACTTACAACGTTTAATTCATCATACCGCAACGGTGGTGATATGGAAGCACTTTGAAACAATTCAACAGGATCTTTATGTACCTGATCCACAATACCGACAGCCAGACCGCCAGGTATACCACTTTCAAATCCTGATGTAACAACAACATCGCCACTTTGGATGATTTCGCTTGTATGAATATACTTCATCGTCAAACCAAGTCCAAATTCACCCTGCACCAATCCCGTTGCTTTGCTGTTATTTGCAATGGCTGTAGCAACCGTACTTCGCCTATCATTAAGTAATATTACATGACTCGCCGTATCGGTAACATGGGCGGTTTTTCCCATCAAAATACCATTTCCTACCATAACAGCATAATTTTCTTTCACACCATCTTTAAGACCTTTATCTAATATCAAGGCCTGTGTACCTACTTGACTGACAGTGCCAATGATGTGGGCGAGTACATACCCACCAGGATGACTGACCGAATACTCTGAAATATTTTTTACCTGTTCGTACTCACGAAGTGATTGGCTCAACTGTGCGTTCTCTTCCATCAATGTATTGACCCGATCCTGCAATGCTTGCTTATCAGGTGTGATACTACATAATTGACGAGTAATCCATGACCGAGACTCTGTTTTTCCTTGATTGATTGGCCAACTTACAGTATTGACACCTCCTTGAATTATATTTTCCAAACCACCAAGCAATCCGCTATAGTGGATGATAAGTATAAGTATAAACGCGACAGCCAAGATAATCAGTCCGCGGATGATGAACAAACGATGAATCATAATTTATTTATTTTTTGTAGCAGGAATCATAACATTTTTTAACAGATCCATATCTCCTAACAACAGTGCTGTCCCTCGCACAACACAGGTCAACGGATCTTCTGCAATACTTACTGGCACACCCGCTTCTTGCGAAATGTATTCATCAAAACGAGCAAGAAGCGCTCCTCCCCCTGTTAATAGTATGCCCTGTTCATATATGTCTGCAACAAGTTCTGGAGGTGTATGTTCTATTGTTGTCTTGATATTATCAACAATCGTATACACAGTGCGCGACATAGCATCACGAATCTGCGAATCGGATACAACGATCTCCTTAGGTAAGCCGGTGAGCAAATCCCGCCCGCGAACCTTCATAGCAAGTGGTTCGGAAAGTGGCAATGCCGAGCCAATCTTCAATTTTGTCTGTTCTGCAGTACGCTCGCCAATAAGTAAATTGAAATAATCACGAACATAGCGAATAATATCTTCATTCAATTCGTTCCCCGCGATCTTCAACGATTTGGACGCAACTATTCCTCCCAAAGAAATGACGGCGATATCAGTAGTGCCACCCCCCATGTCTACCACCATGTGGCCTTCTGATGCTTGTACGGGCACTCGTGCACCGATTGCAGCCGCCACTGGCTGTTCAATCAGAAATACTTCACGTGCACCCGCAGTGATCGCAGCATCTTCAACGGCCTTTTGTTCCACTTCAGTAATATCCAGCGGGACTCCTATAATCACGCGAGGTCGAGGAAGTACTGTCATGGACTCGCGGTGCACTTTATCAATAAAATACTTCAGCATTTTTTCTGTAACTTCAAAATCAGAAATAACGCCATCTACTAGCGGTTTGGTAGCAATGATATGTGCAGGCGTCCTGCCAACCATCATGTTTGCCTCAACACCAACAGCAAGTATCTGATCAGTGCGCACATTGACTGCGACAACTGATGGTTCGTTTATCATGATTCCTTTTTCCTTGACATACACCAATGTATTGGCCGTTCCAAGGTCAATACCTAGATCCTTTGAAAATTTTCCCAACAATGAGTTGAACAGTCGAAACATATTCAGTATCTTTAGTTGCACGAGTAGTCAGTTCAAACGCACCTTTCTCTAATGTTTTCTCACTCACAACCAATCTATACGGTATACCCAAAAGATCGCTTTCAGCCAACCGAACGCCGGTAGAGAGATCAATACGGTCATCATAGAGTACCTCAACACCTGCCTTGTGTAAAGCAGTGTACAGTTCATCCGCTTTTGCAGATACCAACGCTTGTTTTTCCTTATCCTTTCCGCTAATAGCTACCAAATGGAGATCAAAGGGTGCGACAGATGCCGGCCATACTATACCCTTGTCATCAGACAGGGCTTCAACGATTACACCCATGAGTCGCGTAGTACCGATCCCAAAACAACCCATGATGGGATATTGATTCTTTCCTTCTGTATCTTTAAATTGAAACGATAGGGCTTTTGCATATTTTGTTCCAAGATCAAAAATATTTCCAACTTCAGACGCTTTGGCGCGTTTGAGTGTGCCTTTATTACAACGAGTGCACGTGTCAGCTTCATTTTGTTTTGAAATTTCTACATTGACGCAATAGGAACAAGAAGTGCAGTAAAAAATATCATCTTCTCCCGCATCAGTAATGACCATAAATTCATACGAAATTTTTTCACTAAAACTACCACCCGCTGCTTCTGTCGCTTTTGCTTCCAGCCCGCATTGAGTGTATATGCGAAGATATGCATCCTTTGCTACTTCATAAAAATTATCAAAATCTTCTTGCGTGGAATGAAACGAATACATGTCTTTCATACCAAATTCTCGACCGCGCATGATGCCGGATTTTGCACGAAGTTCATCACGATATTTTTGGCCGATCTGATAAATCATGACTGGTAAATCTTTGTATGACTTTGCATATTCACCGGCGATTGGCGTGACAATTTCTTCTTCACTTTGTCCCACAGTATATTCCTTTTCAGTTCTACTGTTTATTTTAAAGACGACATCTACATTATTCCACGCGCCAGTCTTTTTCCATGGCTCGGATGGATGCAATGTTGCCATACGTATTTCTTGCCCTCCAATATTATCCATTTCATGCCGTACAATATCTTCAATTTTCTTTAAAACCCGTAAACCTAACGGTAAATATGAATATACCCCCGCCATCTCTTTGTGAATATATCCGGCACGGCTCAAAAGTTGAGCATTTTTAGTAATCTCATCTTTTGGGGCGAATTTCTGCGTTTTCGTAAATAAATGTGATTGCTTCATAGAGGTAATTATAATTCCAAAAGGTTATGGCCTGACATTGCAGGAGGTGGCGATATGCCCAATAATCTTAAAACAGTTGGTGCAACATCTGATAATAGTCCGCTTGGTTCCAAAATGCTTAAATCAGTACCGGCTATGTCAATGGTTCCGCGATTCACTCCTTCCAACTCCTGTGCAATGATAACACACGGGACGGGGTTGTTTGTATGCACTTTATCCACCTCGCCGGTCTGTAGATCAAACAAATGTTCTGCATTGCCATGGTCGGCTGTAATCAGCATAGCACCTTTGCGAGAAAGCACTGTTTCTACGATTGCACCAATATACCCATCAATGATCTCAATTGCTTCCTTTGTTTTTTCAAAATTACCCGTATGTCCCACCATATCAGCATTGGCCAAATTCACAATAATACAGTCGTGGTCACCCGCCTTGATTGCATGGGTAACCGCATCAGTAATAGCACGACTACTCATTTCCGGTTTTTCCGCATATGAGGTAACACGCGGTGATGCTATCAAAAGCCGTTCCTCTCCTTGAACTGGTTGTTCCGTGCCCCCATTTAAAAAATATGTGACATGAGCATATTTTTCAGTTTCTGCGATATGAAGTTGTGTCAATCCATTGTCACTTAAGACTTGTGGCAAACATTGTTCCAACCGTTGGCTCAAATATGCGGTATGTACTGGTAATGTTTCATCATATTGAGTCATGGTGACAATAAAAAGATTGTCTCTCTTTGTTGGATCAAAACGTGAAAAATTGGGATCCGCGATTGCATGCGAAATTTGTCTCATACGATCCACACGAAAATTGAACATTATGATAACATCATTGTCAGATACCATACCAAGCGCATCCCCAGACTCTGTTGTGATTACTGTTGGTTCAAATTCCTCATCATATACCTTTCGATTATAGGATGCTTGTACCGCATGAAGGACGTCGGTGTCTTTGTTCTCAGAAATGCCTTCTATAATAGCTCGATATCCTTTTTCTGTTCGATCCCAATGATTATCACGATCCATGGAATAAAATCTACCTGATAATGATGCAATGGTTCCCACTCCAAGATATTCAGTTTTTGCAATTATTTTTTTAACAAAATCAATACCACTTGCTCTAGGGGTATCTCGACCATCAAGTATAGCGTGAATATAAACTTTTTTTACATTATGTTCCTTGGCACTTTCCAATAATGCAAATAAATGATCAATGTGGCTGTGCATGCCACCTGAACTGGTCATACCTACCAAATGTAGAGCACTGTTGTTTTTGTTTACTGCTTCCATTGCCTCACTGATGGCTGGATTTTTTGCAAATCGGCCATGCACAATGTCGTTGGAAATCCGTGTCAACTCCTGATAGACTATACGTCCGGCACCTATGTTTGTATGCCCAACTTCAGAATTACCTGCTTCACTCCAAGGCAGCCCTGTTGCCTCCCCTGATGCCTGAAGAACAAGAGATGGATACGTGGTAATAAGGTTATCAAAAACAGGCGTGTTTGCTTGTGAGATAGCGTTAGCACGTGACGGCGTGTCAATACCAAAACCATCAAGGATCAACAGTACAACTGGCCGATATAATTCTTTCAGAGATTCATGAGGCATACATTAGTGACGTAGTTCTCTCTCAATCTGCATGAGACGATTATATTTTTCTACTCGTTCCGACCGAGATAAACTGCCTGCTTTAATATAATCTGCATTGACTGCCACTGCCAGATCACTGATGAATGTATCACATGTCTCACCGGATCGATGTGATACTATGACATGGTATGACGCATCTTGTGCTGTTCTGATACAATCCATGGTTTCTGAAAGTGTTCCAATCTGATTAAGTTTAATCAGGATAGCATTGGCGGCATTAGTGTCAATGCCGTGCTGTAATCGTTTTGTGTCTGTTACAAAGAGATCATCGCCAACAATTTGAACCCTTTTTCCATATTTTTTATTAAATAGTGACCATTGACTCCAGTTATCTTCTGCAAAAGGATCTTCAATAGAAATGATGGGATATTTTTTCATCCACTGGCAATACATTGCCACGACCTGTTCAAAACTACGCACACGTGTACCTTTGATTTTTTGTTTAAAATCAAAATCATACCCGGTCATTGGGTCATAAAATTCTGATGCAGCTACATCAAGTCCGATAGAAACATCTTTTCCTGGCTTATAGCCAGCTTTTTTGATTGCCTTCACTATAAGCATGAGTGCAACCTCATCTTCTTCTCCACCTCCCACTAAATCTTTTGATAGGTCTTCAATCTCGGGTGCAAATCCTCCTTCATCACCTACTTGAGTATTTTGGTGGCTGTCATGCAATTCATTTTTTAATGCATAAAATACTTCAGCAGACATACGGACACGTTCTGCCATCGTCCGCGCATGAGAAATGATCATGAATTCCTGGGTGGAAATAGTATTACTTGCATGTCTACCGCCATTAACAACATTACACATCAATATAGGTAGCGTATATGATTCATTCTTCAGGCCAAAAATTGTACGAAGATATTTGTAGAGCGATTCTTTTTTTGCCATACTACCTGCTCGTGCGCACGCCAAAGAAACGGAAAGGATCGCGTTGGCACCCAATTTACTTTTATTTGGAGACTTGTCTAAAAAGATCATTGTGGCGTCAATTGCCTCCTGATTAAAAATATTCATTCCGCGCAATTTCTTTTCAATCAAGGCGACATTTTTGATTGCCTTTAATACACCTTTGCCATTGTAGCGCTTTTTATCACCATCACGCAGTTCCAATGCTTCGTGAGAACCGGTTGAGGCACCGGAAGGTACGGACGCAAGTGCAGATACGCCGTTTGATAAAGCCACTGTTGCTTCAATAGTGGGGTTTCCTCGCGAATCAAGGATTTCTCGTGCATGTACGGTTTGTATAGTTGGCATAGTGATTATTTCAAATATTCAATAACAGGCAGTGTACCATGCGCAAGGAAATCAAGCGATGCTCCCCCACCTGTTGAAACATATGTATATTTTTCTGCAAGTTTTGCTGTGTTGACTGCACGTTGTGTATCACCGCCACCCAAAACTGTCATTCCTTTATTCAGTGCAACTGCACGTGCGATCGCGGCGGTACCCTTATCAAAAGGTTTTTTTTCAAACAGGCCCATAGGACCGTTCCAAAAAAGTGTTTTACTCTGTTTTATGATTCTGCCAAATGCGCGTGTTGTATATGGACCAATGTCAACAAATATTTCATCAGATTTGATCTTATCTTTGGTCAACTCAACAGTACGGTAACGTCCCATTGATGTATTTGTCGCAATAAGATCAGTAGGGAGAATGATCTGCCCCGCCGTGGCATCTTTTAAAATACGCAAAGCAACTGACCGTGTGGTGTGATGTGCTTTATCTGCATATTTTTCCCTTAATGATTTTCCGAGAGCGATTTCTTTTGCATCCAAAAAAGCATGCGCCATAGCGCCACCAATAAGAATATGATCCGCACGAGGTAAAAATCGTTCTAGTATACCTATTTTATCTGAAACTTTTGCGCCACCGAATACTACGGTAAAAGGATGCTTGACTGTACCAAGTAGTTTACTTAAAATTGTGACCTCTTTTGTCATGGAAAAACCAGCTACCCCTGGCAGAAGTTTCAAAATACCCGTCGTAGATGCGACATCGCGGTGAGCGTGACTAAATGCATCAAAAACTACTACATCACCAAGGCGCGCCAATTGTTTTGCAAAGGTTGTACTATTTTTGTCTTCTTCTTTGTGGAAACGCACGTTTTCAAGTACTATAATATCTCCCCCTTCCATTTCGTTGACAAAACCTTCTACTTCCTTCCCTACACAATCATCAAGTTTGTAGACAGAGTGTTTAATGAGTTGTGCCAAATGTTTGGCTACTGGATCCAAACGTAGATCTTCCACCACTGTACCATCAGGACGCTTGAGCCATGTCAAAATGATAATCTTTGCATTATTTTTTTGTAAAAACTTCAATGTTTCCAGCGATGCTTTGATACGACTATCATCAGCGACAACAAAATTCTTTCCTTTTTTGGAAAGTGGCACATCATACCCCACGCGGAATATGACCCGTTTATTTTTTACCAGATTAGCAGTGAGTTTTCGTAGTTTCATAGCAACATTATACCACAAAAAGAAAGGTAATAAAAAAGTCTTACATTTCTGTTGAATTACAGGCAAGACTTTTAGACAGTGGGATAATTTATATATCTAAAGGGAACTCACAGCGATACGTAGATCCCTTCATCTGACATTCGTAGTGAAATGTTCTGTCGTCAATGATTGTAATTTTTGGATCAGATAAACAAGCATACTCAACCCCTACAAGATAATTGATTACCGATCTTTCAATTTCATAGCTCCCATGCATCGTGTAAAGAACCGCTCCAAGTATACAGGAGTGCTCTGCTGTCTCCAATATAAATGCGAGTAATTCTTTATCGTCACCAATAGACTGGGACTGGGACCACTCAATATGAATAGGATCTAACTTCTCAACTATTCTTTCTTTGACTGATCCGACTTTTGGATCTTCAACGATTATTACCATGACTACCTCCCCGGGTAACAAAAAATAAATTATGAATACAATAAAACACCATATTGGTCTTTCGTCAACTTTTATCAGCTATCATGACTATTAGATTCCAAAGAGAGTCGTCAACACAAAAGTAAGAAAGCTCACGGCAATGCCTATCAAAAACATGTTTTTCGCCATTTTAAACAATGCATTTTTTGGCTCATAATATCGCGTAGAGAGATTATAAATCTCGCAGGCATATTGATCAATTGTTGTGCGACGAGAAGAAATCATATTGTCTAACTCTTGAGCGTAGGCGGAAGTATTTTTGTGTAATCCTATTTCTTTGATAAACAACAAACTTTGCGGTTCGCTCTTGTGTCGACGCATAAAGGTCGGCGGATGCATCGCAAGCAGACCAAACAATGCAGAGCTTCCCGAAAAAAAAGCCAATATCATTGCATACGCTTGACTGTGTCCTCCTGCAAACGATGATGTCGCAAATACAAACACCGCGAGACTCAAACCAATAATGACATTCGCTTGCGAATCAAGGTTTTGAGAAAAAGTGGTTGCCTTATCAAGAATAGATGAAAGCACCGCGACTTCCGCTTCAGTGATAGGTGCTTCTGGTTGTTTTGATAAAACTTTTTTTGGCATGGGAAAAACAATTATTTTTTATATCGTCTTTCCCACCAACACCGCCATCTCGGCAAGGCGGGTAGAATATCCCCATTCATTGTCATACCATGCGACAACCTTTGCAAAGTCACCATCCAGCACTTTTGTCATAGACAGATCAACTACACAGGAATACGTACTTCCGATAAAATCGGACGACACGAGAGGTTCATCAGTTACACCCAAGATTCCTTGGAAACGTGGTTCTTTTGAGGCAGAGATAAAAAGATTGTTTATTTCTTCAACAGTAGTCGCCCGTTTGAGTAAAAATACAAAATCAGCAAGTGAAACATCCATGATCGGCACACGAATAGCCATACCGTCAAACTTTCCTTTGAGTTCGGGTATGACCTGTGTTGTTGCAATTGCCGCTCCGGTGGTCGTCGGGATCATATTTTGATACGCAATACGCGCGCGACGCAAATCCCCTTTTTTCATGCCAGGAGGTGGAGCATCAACAACATTTTGTTCCGCGGTCACCGCATGTACGGTCGTCATCATTGCTTTTAAAATCCCAATCTTTTCCTGTATTACGGTCGCGACAGGAGAAATACAGTTTGTCGTACACGATGCGTTATTGATCAGCGGTTCCTTTGCATATTTGCCCGTGTTCACCCCAAAAACATAGGTGGGAGCACCCTCACCCTTGACCGGTGCGGAGACAATGACACGCTTTGCGCCTGCAGTAAGATGCGCTTTTGCCGCTTCCGCCTCGGTAAAACGCCCCGTGCATTCCAACACGACGTCAATGTTGAGATCTTTCCATGGAAGTTTGCCCGGTTCTTTTTCTGCTAATACTTTGATTTCTTTCCCATCAACCAAGAGCGATGTCGGCGTGCTGGACACTTCATGATCCAAGAATGGACCAAACACCGTGTCGTATCGCAACAAATGCGCGAGCGTCTCGGTATCAGTCAAATCATTGAGTGCGACAAACTCAATATCGAGGTTGTCGTATCCCGCTTTAAACGTCGTACGGCCGATACGGCCAAAACCATTGATCGCAACGCGGATAGGCATAGGGTGTAGAGTGTTATTTCAAATAGAAAAAATATCTGATTTGAGTATATCACATTACAAAATTTGCTTCACGCTTTTATTTCCCTGATTTGGTACGATTATCTTGTTTGCATAACATCTGACAATTTTGCGCAGTCGTTTTTCCTCCTTCATGCCACGGTTTGATATGGTCTGCTTCCATTTCTTCTATCTCAAAACGTTTTTTGCATTTTTTGCAGACACCTTTTTGCCGTTCATACGCTTCGCGTTTCATTTTGTCGGTAAAAGCACGAATATTTAAGTATTTTTCGTTTCTTGTTAACACATATTCGTAAATACCGGATTTTTTTGTTACATCTTCATCTTCCATCAATTCTGTAATTTCAGCTTCCAACTTGCCGGGACTCAATTTTTTATCTTTAAATTGGTTATATAATGCTCCCCACGCGACACCGTTCATTTCTCGGCGATAATTGGTAAAAGTCTTTCTTGTCCACGCGATGACATCGTGAAAATATTGCCACAATTTTTCAGCATTTTTGTCGTGCTGGTGTTTTGCCATGTAATCCTCGATTTTGCCTTTGTTTATCCAGGAAAGCGCAGTTTCCAAATATTCTTGCCGAATTGGCGAGCCATTTACCAGTGATCCGCCATCATTTGCCAATAGATACGCCGCGCAATGAGTTTTACTGAATTTCAACTTGGCATCCGAAAGCCATGGTCCTGTATACACCGCGTTGCGCAGTTCTTGGTCTGTCAATTTTTCTCCGGCGATATTTATAATTCTAAACCAGTCCAATCGCTCTTTATCCGTGCCTTCGCAAAAATAAATCATCAGTTCATAATCCAAAATTTGGTTTTGTTCTTCTTTGGTCAAATTATGAAAAAAGCGATCGCCCAATGAAAAATCACCGTTGATATATTGTCCGATACTGATGGTACGTTGTTGACCATCCATTACTTCAAAATTGCCCATATCGGTTTTGACCCAATACATCACGTTGAGTGGAAAACCATTTTTGACCGTTTCAAGCACGGCGTCTCGTTGTTTGCCGGTATACACAAATTCTCGTTGGTACTTTGGGCGGATATCAAGTTTACCGTCATAGGCCTCCACGCCTTCCTCGGCACTATCTTTGTAGTCGGCAATCACTTTGCGAATCGGTATTTTATGCAGATCGATTTTCATACTACTGATGATTATTATCGTCTAATAATTTTTTAATACTTCTATCAAAATCAGAGATATAGCTATTGTCTTGAATTGTACTATATTTTTTATACTCTCCCAAAGCCAGCGCTTCGGCAACTTCATGACTGACAACCCCGGCATATTCCAAAATATCCCGTTCGTTAAATTTTAGAAATGCGTCCAATTTTTGTACCCAATCTTTCATATTCATAACAATACCTCTCTGCGCTTGCATTTCGGCAAAACTAAGATACATATCAACGATTCTATTAAGTGTATCCAATTCCTTTTCTTCTAAATAGTTCTTGGCAATCACTACATCGGTTTCCCGTATTTTGCCGTTTGGCGCGTATTTCCATGTGGTAAGCCCCATATTCGTTTTTGTGCTGTCCGCGCGCTCATTGATTATTTCGGCGGCGGTTTTACCGGTAATGGCAAAATGCAACTTATTTTGCACAGTGGCGAAAAATTGTTTTGTAATATCACTGTCCAAAGAATAATCAGCGCTACATTGAGAGTAAATATCGGTAATTTTTTGATATAATCGTCTTTCGCTGGAACGAATATCGCGAATTCGTGCCAGCTGTTCTTCAAAATAATCCTGCCCAAAAATACGGCCGGGATTTTTCAACCGTTCATCATCCATCGTAAACCCTTTGATAATATACTCCTTGAGTCGTTCAGTAGCCCAGATACGGAATTGAGTCGCTTGCGCGCTATTTACCCTATATCCAACCGAAAGAATAGCATCAAGATTGTAAAATTTTACGGATTGCGTTTGCGTCTTATCTTTTATTGCGCCATGTTGAGTGGTATGTTCCAAAATGGAACTAACCGCGTTTTCGGTTAATTCTCCGCTTTCAAAAATATTTTTAAGATGTTTTGTAATCGCCGGTCTTTGTACCCCAAACAAAAGTGCTATTTTGTCTTGGGTAAGCCAAATATTTTCATCACGCAAAAAAATCTCAACCTTTACCTGTCCGTTGGGGGTTGTATACAGCAAAAATTCGGTAAAACTGTTGTTCGCTGGAATCATTTTTTTATTTTTTTGAGGCATGATTGCTGTAAATGATTGTTTGGTTGGGGTTGTTTTGTTGGGGCATGATATTATCTTGTCAGCTCAATTTTTATAAATATACTTTCAAACTAAATATAAACTGTAAGAGAAAACCAAGAATTAGTAAAATAACCCCGAAACGCAACCAATTTGGGTGTTTTACATATAACGCATACCATTTATCCCCTGGCTTCTGTCCTGCTTCATTTTCTATATGTTCTTTATAATCAGTACGAATATAAAATATGATGAAAAGTGTTCCAATAAACCCAAAAATTAATCCTAAGCTATTAATAAAATTCATAAAATTATTTTTTTACTTTCTTATTTTTAATCACAACGCGAACGTAAGTTGGTTTACCAGTAATCGCCCCATCCTTGTCTTTAATAAGCCCATGTTCTTTGTAAGGAACTTTGTCATTTAATCTAATATCATTTGAACTTATTATCTCAAATTGTTTAGGATTATATTTGTCAATAAAAGTAATGGGTACCCCCATAGCACCTTTAAAATCCATTGGAATATCCATGTATTTATTTATATTGATTGCATCATAGTAGTCATACTTAGGATATTCCTCAGGGCTGTATTTTTTGTATAAAATTAGCTCTTCATGTCTTTTCGTAGTGTCAAGATTAGTAAACCACAAAATTCTTCCCATACTAAAATACTGCACCCCATTCTCAATTTTCTTTCTTGACTCCGTCGGTATGTCGTAATCCATGGGCACCTGGAACCATTTCGTGCCTCCATTGTCATAACCAAGCCATAATTTATCATCTTTTATATAGCCAAACGTTTCTTTGTAGGTTATGGCGTTTTGGTCTCCAAGAATCAAAAACTTCTTTTTGTACTCCATTAATTGCGCCACATATTCCCGAAACAAGGAAAATGGCGGATTGGTTACCACGATATCCGCCTCTTTAAGAAGTTCAATACACTCCTCACTGCGAAAATCACCGTTGCCTGTCAATGGTGTGGCTATATTGGCATCGTTTTTCAAAAGCCACTTGACATCAGTCAGCCCCACCGCGCCATCCGCGTCTTTGTCTGATACTTCATTGAGCTCAATCTTAAACGGCTCTTTGCCTTTCGGCTTTAGCCCTTTTATTTCAAACAAAGACAACTGCCCACCGGCGATTGGCGACTTTGTATAGCTGGTGGTAATTAACTTTTTGAGACCGAGAGCATTAAAATTGGCGGCAAAATATTTAAAAAAGTTGCTTTCAAACGGATCGTCACAATTGCAATACACCACCTTGCCACGAAACTGTTCTTTATAGTGCTTCAACTCTTTTTCAATATCAATAAGCTGGGTATAAAACTCATCTTTTTTTGCCTTGTTGGCTTTATGCAAATTGCTGTTTAATGACTTGGTGGGCATGGTCATGGTATGTAAAACACAGTCAGATCGCTTTGCTAACTCATGATCAGCATATAAAATCCTAGTGATTTAGTCAACGAATAGTCATAAATAATCATATACTAAAAAACCTCCCACACGTGGAGGCCTTCATTCTAAACGAGGTGAATCTACAACGCAAATCGTGCAAATCGTTTTATCTGGATATTCTCTCCTGTCTTGGCGATCTGTTCGGTCAGTACCGCGCCGATTGTGAGGGTATCATCTTTGATAAATTTCTGGTTCAAAAGACAAATATCTTCGTAAAACTTCGCGAGTTTACCGTCAATGATCTTTTCAAGAATCTCTGCCGGCTTTTGTTCACCCACCATCTGCTCGCGATAGATTTCTTTTTCCTTTGCGACCATATCCTCAGGTACTTCTGTCGTTGAAATATATAACGGGCTCATCGCAGCGATGTGAAGCGCGATGTCATGGACAAATGCTTGAAACGCTTCATTTCGCGCGACAAAGTCTGTTTCACACAAGACCTCCACAAGCACGCCAGTCTTATTGTTTGCGTGGATATATGAATGCACGATACCTTCATGCGTTTCACGTTCCACACGCTTGGCAGCTGACTTTTGTCCTTGCTTGCGCATGAGTTCAAGAGCTTTTTCATAATCATTGCCTGATTCTTCAAGCGCTTTTTTGCAGTCTACGATACCGCCCCCAGTCTGTGTGCGAAGTCGTTGGATAAGTTTTGCGTCAATCATAAAAATATCGTAAATGATGGAAATATTGTAACACGTTTTTGATTATTCTACGACAGTTGGTGTTTCTTTCTCCGCAGTTGTAGATGTAGTAAGATCCGCTTTCTTTGTAGTCTCTGCGACAATTGGTGCCTTCTCTGATTCTTCATTAGTCGTAGATGCAACTTTTTGAGCCATTGCTTGTGCCTTACCTTCCAACACTGCTTGTGCAACCAAACTCACCAGTAAATCAATAGACTTTACCGCATCATCATTTGCAGGAATCACATAGTCAACATGGGTGGGATTGACATTGGTGTCGCATACGGCCACTGTTGGTAGATGTTTTTTCTTTGCTTCTGTATAAGCAGTCTTATCACGTTTGATGTCAAGTAAGAAAACAATATCGGGTAGTTTCGTAAGATTGGAAATACCGCCAATGGCGTTTTCAAGTTCTACGATATCTCGCGCAAAATCCAACTGTTCTTTTTTTGTATATTTAGCAAGCGCGCCGGTCTCATGTTGTTCTTTGAGTGTTTTGTACCGTTTGATCATTTTTGAAATGACCGCGAAGTTGGTCAGCATCCCGCCAATCCAACGTCCGTTGACGTAGGGCATTTCACAGCTCAATGCGTACTTTTGGATAGGATCCTGCGCTTGACGTTTTGTCCCGACAAACAAAACAATCTTCCCGTTCGCAACGGAAGACGTAATAAAGTTCAAGGCTTTCCCGAGAAGCTCCTGTGTCTTCTCAAGGTCAATGACGGTCATCTCACCTCGATTCATGAAAATATACGGATCCATCTTTGGATGCCGTTTTGACTTCTTGTGCCCGAGATGGACACCACTTTTAAGCATGTCCACAAGGGACGGTAACGTAGGCATAGTGTTCCTTTCATCCTCTACCCCTTTTACCTACGGTCATAAATGCCGTGGCAAGGAAACGCCCAAGGGTATGAGTAATTAGTAAATAATGTAGAAAGACTAGCAAATCCTTTAAAAAAAGGCAAGAAGGGGTAGGTTTATGAGGATTTTTAAGCAAAATTAAAGAGCGTACGGTTGTACGCTCTTATTAGGTTCAAGTACATAACATTGCACGACTTGACCTATCAAATTTCACTGGCTATGTAACTATACAGATATAATTCCACTCTGCCTGATGTATTGCCTGTTCAAATGGAATTATTCTTGTAAGGAATCCTTTTCCTTTTTCATGGAGTGCAAACAAACAAAAATAGAATTTTCCGATTTTCAGCAGGCAAACTGTAGTATGATCTGGAACCAATCTATCTGAATATCTACCAAAAACCATTTTTACTTGTTGCCAAGAAAGACATTGATTTTCAGGATCCGAAAATATCGACTCACTAGTGCAATTGTTATGCTCCCCAATTTTTTGAATATCTACTAACCTTTCCGGTGTCTGATGACATTCAAAATTCAGTTCACATCCACAAGGACATGAATATTCAATACCTCTGATAAAAATCTTTTTTATATCTGCCATTTTTACATCACCACGCGCAAATGCTGGCAATTCTAAATTCTTCACTATTGATTGGTAGGGCGATCTGATACCCTTTTCTGTTTTTAACATTTTTCCGTTCTCCTTTTCTACCTAACTATAATATTTTCCTTCCCATAAAAGGCCTCAAATAGTCCTTTTTATAAAAACACTATACCACAAAACATTGTTTTTGTCAATAGTAAAAGGGTCGTAAATATAAGCTTTTTTCAGAACCAAAACGATCTAAAAATAGCATTTCCCACCCAATAATTGCCAAAAATGCGATTATCATATATAATCCTTTCCATAAATTAACCGTGCCCAAAAGGGTATTTGCGATATGAAACAAGATACACACCCACAGTATTTCACCGACGCGAAGGCTATTTGCGCCTGTGGAACGATCTATGAGACAGGATCAACACGCCAAGAGCTCCATATTGAGTTGTGCAAATCCTGCCATCCTTTTTATACAGGTAAGCAAAATCTGGTAGATACAGAAGGTCGTGTTGAAAAGTTTGCAGCTCGTGCGGCCAAGGCCTCTGTCACAGCAGAAACACGTAAAGGTAAAAAGGTAAAAGCGACCACTCGCGTTCGAAAGGAAAAGGCGTAACATATATTCCCCCAACCAAAAGGATGGTATGATGATCATGCCATCCTTTTGCATATATCTATGGACCAACGGTATACAAATATTAAGAAAAGACTTACTGAACTTGAAATGGAGCTCTCATCAGACTCCCGACTTTCTGATCCCTCCGCGTTGGCAAAACTTTCCAAGGAATACAATGAGATAAAAAGTATCATTAGCGTCTTGGAACAATTTGACCAAGTGGAAAAATCTATAAATGATACAACAGAGATGTTAAAAACAGAAAGCGATTCGGAAATGTTGGCTATCGCGCAACAAGAACTGGAAGAACTCGCAGTTCAGCAAAAAAAACTTCAAGATGAAATCAATGATTACTTCTCCCCTGCCGACCCGCGTGATAAAAAAGACGTCATTGTGGAAATCCGTGCCGGCACTGGCGGTGATGAAGCAGCGCTGTTTGCCGCTGACCTTTTCCGTATGTACACGCTATATGCGGAAAGCAAGGGGTGGAAAGTGCAACTCATTGATTCAAGTCAAAATACGTTAGGAGGATACAAGGAAGTTATTTTTGAAGTCCATGGCACCAATGTTTTTAAATATTTGAAATATGAAAGCGGTGTGCATCGGGTCCAACGCGTTCCTGAAACAGAAAAAAGTGGGCGCATCCATACGTCTGCCGCAACGGTCGCCATCTTACCGGAAGCGGAAGAAGTAGACATCACGATCAATGCAAAAGACTTGCGTATTGATACGTTTTGTTCCGGAGGTGCAGGTGGTCAATCCGTCAACACGACGTATTCTGCGGTGCGTATCGTGCATATCCCCACCGGTATCGTCGTATCATGTCAAGATGAACGTTCACAGCTTCAAAATCGTGAACGCGCGATGGTAGTACTGCGAGCACGCATGTTGGCAGACCAGCAAGAAAAGCAAATGACCCAAATGTCCACCGATCGTAAAGCAATGATCGGTACCGGCGATCGTTCTGAAAAAATCCGCACCTACAACTTTCCCCAAGACCGCCTCACGGATCATCGTATAAAAAAAAGCTGGCACCAATTGACCAGTATTTTAAATGGTGACCTCGATGAAATTATCACCGAGGTCTTGCAAGCGGAAACCGACGCGAGGTCGTCAGTTTCCTAAACATTTTGTACGGTGTACCATAAATATCCGTATAGTAGCCACACTAAGAACCGGTGGGGTATGAATGTTTATAATACAAACAAAACTTCCCTTTTGTTCGCGAAGCATATCTTTTAGGCGAACTTCAAGAAAAGGACTCTCATACGGATATGAGAATCGAAAAATCGGTTCATGTATATCCTCGTTGACCCTAAGTGGTCTCATAGAAAGAAAAAACCAATTTTGTTTCCAAAATAAGGGGAACTCTCTTCTCCTGCAAAAATACTCTCCCAGCGAAAATAGTATATTTTTTGCTAGAAAACCATGAGGGTCAATACCGTGAGCCTCATTTAATTCCGTAATTATTTCACTCCGGCTCATGTCTCCCTCCTTTCAGGTGAGTATATGCTATAATTTTTTATGTACTACACCAAAACTATCAGTATATTGGATAAAAGTCAACCCCCCATGACCATCTCTTTTGCACTTCACACTGCAACTAAAAAACTCATTTCCAAAAAAATTCCCATGGCGTATCTTGATGCCGAACTTTTGCTTGCGTCAGTATTAAAAAAAGATCGCGTGTACGTTCTCGCGCATGGAGAAAAAGTGCTTACCACAGCACAATCGGCAAAATTTACTACGCTTATCAAAAAACGAGCACAACGTATACCCCTCGCCTACATCATTGGTAGGAAAGAATTTTATGGCCTTCCATTTCATGTTTCACCGAATGTCCTTATTCCTCGTCCTGATACGGAAAAGCTCATCACCATTGTTTTAGATTATCTGACAAATCATCCACAATCACGAATACTGATAGATGTAGGTACTGGCTCTGGTTGTATACCTCTTGCGCTGGCCACCCATACCGAGCAGGGCATAAAAATTGAAGCGACTGATATATCCACAAAAGCCCTCTCACTTGCCAAAAAAAATGTAAAGTTATTGAAATTAGAATCGCGCGTAAATTTTTCCAAACATGATCTTCTCAAAGGTATTTTAAAAAGATACGACATTATTATTTCTAATCTTCCGTATTTATCAAAAAAAGAATACGCATGCGCTGTTAAATTATTTCCCGAAATTAAATACGAACCTCACGGGGCACTTTTGGCTGGAAAAGATGGTCTTGACTTGATCCGAATACTGTTGATGCAAGCATCTCAATATCTTAAAAAAAACGGCGTAATTTTTCTTGAAATAGGTTACGAACAAGGCATGCAGGTAACAAAAATTGCACATCAACATTTCTCAAACGCAGACATACAGATTATTAAAGATGATTGTGGAAAAGATCGTGTCGCAATGATTCAAACATAAAACCGACCTATGTGGTCGGTTTTATAATCAATAGAATTATTTTTTCTCTTCTTCTTTCTCACCCTCGCCTTCTTTTTCATCTTTTTCCTTACCTTTTTCTTCTATCTCAACCGCGCCGACGTCTTCAACTGGTTTTTCTTCCAATGCCGCCAACTCTTCATCTGTAGCAGGTTCATCAACGGAAACTAATACGTCATCAATATCACTTAGGACTGCCATACCACTTGGCAAGATTACATCCTTTACTTTCAATACATCTTCAAACGTGATAAGCGAAGAAATATCAACAGTGATTTCGTGTACCAAATCACTTGGCAAACATCGTACCTCTAATTCCTCAATACTTTTGACTAAAGTTCCACCCAGTTCTTTTACTGCTTTTGACTCACCAACAAATACCAATGGTATCTCTGTTGTCAGTTCTTCTTTCATGTTCACCTGATAAAAATCAACATGTTGTACCGTCCCCTTCACCGGATCGCGCGCAACGTCGTGAATCAGCACCTTAAGTGTCTCGCCACCTTCAATATCAAGATCCACCAAAGCACTTTCACCCGCTTTATTATAGGTTTTATCAAATGCGACCACAGGAACGGAAAGCATCTGTGTGGCAACTTCGCGACCATACAACACGGCGGGGATCAGTTTTTGTACCCTAAGAGATTTCAGTTTTTTACCGACAATCGTTCTTTGTTGTGCTAATAGTGTGATAGTTTCCATATATAAATAGAAATACTTGTGAAATGCACTATACCTTTTCATCAATGTACTGTCAAGACATGGCCGTCTTCTTCACGTATGGCTGTTGATTCCCTGCACGAGACCGATGCCAATCATTGAGGCCAAGAGTGAACTCCCTCCATAACTCATAAAAGGAAGAACAAGACCAGTTACAGGTATGATGCCCACTGTCCCACCAATATTAATGATCATCCCGGTACCAAACATCAATGCGACTCCCAAACAGACAAATAAGGCATAATCATCTCGTGCTCGGTGCATACCACGACTTAATCGATAAAACAACAATACCCAGAACAGCAAAACAACAATTGACCCCAAAAGACCCATTTCTTCAGCTAAGACAGCGAATATAAAATCTGTCTGATTTTCAGGCAAAAATTTTAAATGGCTTTGTGATCCCGAACCTAGACCGCGCCCAAATATCTGCCCAGATCCAACGGCAATTTGTGCTTGGAGTACATTATAATTTGCCCCCTGTGTATCGTGCTGTGGATTGATGAATGAAATAATTCTATCCTTTTGATAATCCTTAAATACAAATAACCAACACAATCCGATGCTCATAATGATCATTGTAACCATGATGAGAAAATATCGTTTTGGTATACCACTCACCAGGATCATCCCAAACCAAATCAAAAATAGCACAACCGCAGAACCAAAATCAGGTTGTAATGCCACGAGAATGATGGGGATAAACGCAATCGCACCACTAATAAAAATATGTCTCAATTGTGTAATTTGTCGTGTATATTTATCAAAATATGCGGCGAGAAAAATGATCAATGCAATTTTTACAAATTCAACCGGCTGAAATCCCATACCACCGATCAAAAACCATCCTTTCGTACCACGCACAGTATTACCAAACACCAAAAGGGTCACCAAAAGCAAGCATGCACCTAAAAATATTATGACACTAAAATTTCTGACAAGACGATAATGGATTAGCCCCAAAATCATCATAATAAAAAATCCTAAACCAAATGTCGCCAATTGTTTATAAAAAAAACCAAAATCCTGCGGATCTTTGCCAAGTCCCACGCTATAGATTGCTGTCGCGCCAAAGGCAAATAAAACACCCACGGCTAAAAGTAGCACCCAATCAAAACGTCCTATGCGGACGAAAATAGATGACCACATATTTAGGATAGTTAGCGACGAACAGGAGGTAATGGTTCGCCTGCAGGAGTCAAGAAGGTTGATTGATCAAATATATCAATCGTTGGTGTTATCGCATAACCGTCAATCACTCCTACGGGAGCAAACCAACGTAAATCAACCATACGTGAAGACGCGGGAGGTATCGTATCGATGATCGTATAATTTAATGCCACAACTCTGCCACCATACCGCAGTACCACTGGAAGTGCAACATTAGAAAACTGATATCCTGTCTTATTTTCCAATGTAAAAATAAGACGGTTAAATGGTAACTCGCCTGTACTGTTTGCAAATTCATAGTCCTTTGTTATCAGGCCGGTTCGTGTCTTAACATTGAGCAGTTCTTGGTTGGTTAAATGTATCCATTGTAAATTACTTACATCTACTCGCGCAGTCGAACCAGACAATGGCGATAATGCCAGTCCAATCAAGTATTTTTGTTCACCAGGATAAAGAAAACCATCAAAGGAACCTTGCTTGGTATTATTATAAAAAAAGGAATATGTAAAACGCGCCATAAACGCAGTATTTGGGTTTTGCATCAAAGCATAGAGATCAGAGCGATCATTTGAAGGTGATATTCCCCCAACCTCCATTGTATTCAATGGCTGGACAAGATATGATTCGGGATTGGTTTGTAATAATGGTTGAGCCATAGCACGCAAGGCACGTGGATATGAAAGAAGGTGTATACCATAGAGATTTATTGCATAACCAAGTACAATCAGAACAAGAATGACATCAAAAAATAAAAAAATACCATGACCGAGTTTTTTTACGTCAGTCAGATGAGAAAGAAACCAATATCGTGCCTGCAATTCTTCTTTTGGGATGGGATATGTATTATCGATCATATGCTACAGTATATCATCTCAAACAAAAAAAAGCTTCCCCACTTGGGAAGCAACATCCAAAGGAAGAATGACACAGACGAGTAATGCATGGGAATGTTGGGGACAAATCAAGGATGTATTTTTTCCCCGCGAATTCTCAACTCCTCCTCTGTATCATCCTTCCTGCAAAACACAGGGTCTTGCAACAAGGATTTAAGTTTTCAAATAAGGTTTAGCGCTCCCTGCAGGCATATAGTCCGCCTAGAGCAAACCTTACTTGCACGGTAGTATACCATATCAGTGCACTTTTGTCAAGGGTGTTATGGTCAATAAAACATTATATTTATCGTATTTTATGAAAAGCTTATGAATATAAGAAAAGTGGATTATTTACAGAGTAGAATTGCCCAAAATGCGGTATTTTTTTATATAGAGTACTTCCCTATTCTCTTGCTCTAATACATTGATATGCTATAATAAATGAAATATAAACATTCTGAAACTATGGCAAAAACTGCAAAAAAGGACGATGAATACGGTGCCGGACAAATCACCGTACTTGAAGGTCTAGAAGCTGTTCGCAAACGTCCTGGTATGTACATTGGTAATACTGCCAGTGCGGGTTTACATCACCTTATCTGGGAGGTTGTAGATAACTCAATAGATGAAGCCATGGCAGGTCAATGTGATGATATCACAGTAAAACTACTTCCTGATGGATGGGTTGAAGTAGTGGATAACGGGCGTGGTATCCCCGTAGAAATCCATAAGCAAACTGGTGTATCTGCGCTTGAAACAGTGCTTACAAAACTACATGCGGGTGGAAAATTTGGTCAGGGGGCATACAAAGTTTCCGGCGGACTCCACGGTGTCGGTGTTTCCGTCGTCAATGCATTATCCTCTGAATTACGTGCTGAAATAAAAGTAGGAGGTAAAATATATGTGCAAGATTATCAAAAAGGAAAACCGTTGAAAAAAATACGAATGGTTGGGCCTGCCAAAGGACATGGGACCACGATTGCATTTAAGGCGGATGATTCTATATTCAGTACTACAGAATTAGAATGGGAAACAATCATTGACCATCTACGCCAGCAGGCGTATTTAACAAAAGGAGTAAAAATTACCATTACAGATGAGAGAGAAGATGAGGAGTCGCCGTCATATACTTTTTATTTTGAAGGAGGTATCGCTTCATATATTAATCATATCAATCGCAAACGCGAACCAAAGCATGAACAGATTTTTTATGTTGAAAAACAATATGATGAGAAGGTTTATGTTGAAGTAGCACTCCAATATGTTGAAGAATACAAAGAACATCTTTTTGCATTTACGAACAATATACTTAACCCTGAAGGCGGTATGCACGTGCAGGGATTTCGTACTGCTCTGACGCGTAGTATCAATGCATATGCTCGAGATAAAAAATACTTAAAAGAAAAAGAAGATAACCTCACTGGCGATGATGTTCGTGAAGGACTTGTATGTATTATCAGTCTCAAGTTACCAGACCCGCAATTTGAGGGACAAACAAAAGCAAAACTCGGAAATATTGAAGCTCGTCCCGCTGTTGAGTCAGTGTTTGGAGAAGCGTTTGCAATTTTTCTTGAAGAACATCCAAAAGAAGCCGAAGCTATTCTCGGTAAGTGTTTACTTGCGGCTCGTGCCCGCGTCGCTGCTCGAAGTGCGCGTGATGCTGTATTACGAAAAGGCGCGTTAGACGGGCTGACACTTCCAGGAAAACTTTCTGATTGTTCTTCTCGCGATCCAAAACTTTCTGAAATATATCTTGTTGAGGGAGATAGTGCTGGCGGATCGGCAAAGCAAGGTCGCAATCGTGAATTTCAAGCTATATTACCGTTGAAAGGAAAGATTCTCAATGTTGAGCGTGCTCGTCTTGATAAAATGCTTGCGTTTAATGAAATTAAATCTCTCATCATTGCATTGGGGACAAATATTGGTGAACAATTTGATATAAACAACTTGCGATATCACCGAGTGATCATCATGACTGATGCTGATGTTGACGGTGCCCACATCCGTACGCTTATATTGACATTGTTTTATCGATATTTCCCTGACCTTATTACAGCGGGATATATTTATATCGCACAGCCACCACTCTATCGTGTCCAATATGGTAAGGATGTGCGATATGTTTTTAGTGACGAAGAACTTGAAGCCACTAAAACTGAAATGATGGGAATAATTGCCGGTAAAAAATCAGCGAAAGGAAAAAAGAACGAAGATCTTCCTGTCGTGATAGTGGAAGAAAATGCGGAACCGCACGATGAGGTAGTCAGTGAAAATGGCACAGATACAGAAGAAACCCCTGCACCTAGCGGACCCCGTATTTCAGTTCAACGATACAAAGGTCTGGGTGAGATGAATCCAGAGCAACTTTGGCAAACAACAATGAATCCTGAAACTCGTGTGATGAAACAAGTACACATTGCGGACGCGGAACATGCTGATGAAGTGTTTGATGTACTGATGGGTGCGGCGGTGGAACCACGGAAACGTTTTATTCAAATTCATGCCAAGAGTGCAAAAAACATTGATATTTAGGTATAGTTGACATTTGTATCCTGGCGGTATAGTATATATATTAAAGGCGCCATGTTGGCCTTTTTTAAATACATTATTGTATCGTATGAGAAAGCTATTACGACGAATTCAGCAGTATTTCATCGGATCATATCAGGAGTTAAAACTTGTGGTATGGCCGACACGCCAACAGGTAATCCGTGATACTATTCTTGTTGTTGTTTTTAGCATTGCAGTGGCTATCTTTTTAGGTATTTTAGATATCTCTTTTAATTTTGGTTTAGAAAGAATCTTATTGTTATAATATTTTATGGCAAAACAAACCGCCAATTTGGGAAAACGGTGGTACGCTATCCATACCTATTCAGGGTATGAGGAAAATGTGGTGCGAAACCTCAAACAGCGTATTGAATCCATGGACATGGAAGATAAAATCTACAATGTCCTTATTCCTACTGAACGAAAAATTAAAATAAAAAATGGAAAGCGCAAAACCGTGATAGAAAAGATCTTTCCCGGCTATGTCCTCGTAGAGATGGTCGTCACCGATGACTCATGGTACGTAGTGCGAAATACGCCCAATGTGACGGGATTTATTGGTACCGGCACCGTCCCCACCCCTGTTTCTGATGATGAAATGGAGTTTCTCATGAAGCGTATGGGTGCTGAAGAGCCTAAGTTTAAGATTGATGTTGGTGTGGGAACGCCGGTTCAAATTACCGATGGACCATTCAAAGGCTTTGAGGGTAAAGTGGCAGAGATTGACGAAGCTCGTGGAAAGATTAAAGTGTTGGTAACCGTATTTGGTCGCGAGACCC
>JAUYIE010000021.1 GCA_030688365.1 bacterium | reverse complement strand
GTCTTACTCACCTTAAATGAACCGCAAAAAACACACTTCCTTCCTCTCAAAAAGTTGGCCGCACAACTGAATACATTGTTTTTTCCTTGAGCCATACGGATATTTTACTATCGTATGGTTACGAACACCACTAATTACCTTCTTTTTTATACAAACGCAGATAAGAAAGTTTCAACATTCATCATCCTTACATCACCATACATACGGTCATGCACCGCATCATGCGATACTTGGAACAAAAACGGTATCCCAAGTTTTTCTTTGAAATATAATAAATTGGAGGAAACTTCTCGCTGACTTTGTTTAACTTCCACAGCAAACCATGGCTTTTTGTTGTATGCGACGAGAAAATCAACTTCACGCCCTGCCCTATCTCGCAAGAAATGTAACGAAACCGCATGCCCATAGGTATCATATAAAAAATGGGTGAATTTCAATAAATGCGATGCTACAATATTTTCTAATCGCGCCGATAGATCAGGCACTTCTGACCAATCCCATAAATACATTTTCTGTGTCTTACGCAATGATTGAATAGTGCGAGCATGGAAGGGGGTAATACGAAAATGATAGTAGAATCGTTCAAGAATATTCATCCAGTGAGTCAACGTCTTGTGATTCACCTCCACATCTTCACGCAACGATTCCAGGGATAACAACGATCCAACCTTTGGGGGAAGTAATGAAACAAGGATCTCAAGTGAAGAAAGATCACGAATAGCTTCAAGGTCGCGTATATCTTCCTTTACCAAACGTTCCAGACGGTCGTTATGAAATCGACGCAGAACAATGTCATTTTTCTTTATAAACGGCTCCGGGAAACCGCCGTATGTATATAGTTGAGCAAATATAGCTTGAAAACGTTTGGTTGTCTCAGAGAATGTGAGTGCATCTCCCGGTTGACCCTGATATGATAATCCCGCACTTTCTGCGAGAGAAAATGGGTGTAACCTATAATAATGATATCTGCCCATCAGCGAATCTCCTCCACGCCGGTAGGTATCAAGTCGAGCACTACCAGTAACGAGAATATCAAACTCCTTATTATGTACATCAAACTCACCTTTTACATAATTCTTCCATTTTGAATATTTATGAATCTCATCAAAAATCACTAGTTTGCTATGTGATTCAAATGTCGCTGATAAAATATCTTTACGGTGCGCTCTATTATCCCAATTTAAATACGTAAAAACAGGATAGTTTTCAACCCCTAGAGTTTTTGCGAGGGTCGTTTTTCCTACTTGTCGCGGACCGCCCAAAAATACCATCTTTTCACGAAGATCGTTGGCGATAGCGTCCGTAAGATAACGTTCTTTCGGCATATAATACGAGAGTTAGCTCTAAAAGAAAACACGACATTATTATACCCTACTACAAAAATGTTGCAACCTCCTCACATACCCCGAGACCGCCGACTCTTTCACTTTTTCATGAGCGGAGCGGGAAAATGCCCCATAGTCAGCGTTGTGAACAGCCATACGAAGAGCGTTCGCCAACCCTGCCACATCCGCCGGCGTAAAAATATACCCATTCACCCCGTCATCCACCAGTTCCGCCACGCCCCCGATGCGCGCAGCGATGACCGGCACGCCGTTTGCCATGCTTTCATAGATCGCCATGGGCGAATTTTCATAACATAATGACGGCATGATGGTGTAATCAGTACGACCGAGTGCATCTTTCACTCCGTTGCGATCCAACATCCCGACGTAGTTAATGCGGGGATCTGTGACCGCGCATTCTTTGACGTATGCCACCAATGATCCGCTCCCCGCGATAGTGAGCATGCAATCCAACTCTGGCACGAGTGCGAGCGCTTCCAAAAGTGGGCGAATTCCCTTATGAACTTCAACTTGCCCAAAGTTAAAAAAACGACAGGGAGTGTGGAGAATTTTTTCTTGCGTCTGTTCCGCAAAAAAAGCGTCAGGGACAGGGTTGAGTACGATCTCACATGTTGATTTTTTAAAAAATCCATAACGCTCATATAATTCTTTTAAAAATTGTGATGGGAAAATAACGGTCTGTGGTGAGCCGGCAAGCCATCGGGTAAAAAAGATAATAATCCGATACAAAAACGAGGGTTTGGTGAGCACTTGATCTTTCCCCCACATAATCAGTCCGCTGGGCTCAATCATCTGCACATCGTGCATGGTATGGATCGTACACACCTTGCTTGCTTGTATCGCGCGAAAGACCGTATACCCGATCCCTTTGATGTTGTGGCTCAATATCAGATCTGGTTTCAAGCGCGCAATCAATCGTCTGGTCATGAAATAACTATGGATGTTGAAGGCATCTTTGATATGCCAGATCGCGCGGACGATAAACGAATGACGGGCAATGTTAAGAAAAGAAAAAATATTCCATGCAAAAAAGCGATGTACTGTGACACCCTCCTCTTTTGTGGTCGTCATAGCAAGACTACGCATCCCTTTCCACGGCCGTAATGTCATCACATGGACGTCATGAGTCGTTTTGAGAGCATGTACGATCGTTCCAACCACCACTTCCGCTCCCCCACGATGATAGGGTGGGTACAGACTGTTGATCACCAAAATTTTCATAAATGTATTACCAGTTCTTCAAGCCGTTTTGATACTACCGAATAACTATACTTTTCGTCAACTAACGCTTTACTGCGTTTTCCCATTTGATCCGCTAGCGCTGGGTCAGACAATATGGCGTAAATTTTTTCCGCAAGCATTGCGGAGTTTTTCGGTTTGACCAAAAAACCATTACTTCCATTTTCTACCACACTGCGTGGACCAGGCAAATCAGTGGTAATGACAGGTTTGCCACATGCCATGGCCTCCACCAGTACCACCCCAAACGCTTCCGAACTGTCTATAGAAGGCAAGACCATCACATCACACATATTATAATAATCCGCCAACGTCTCATCGGGTGGATTACCAGCAAAAATGATTTTATCTGCAAGGCCCATTTGACCCACCATATTTTGATATCGCGCTTGCATATCTCCTTGACCCACGATGATCAATTTAAAACGTGATGCTTCATGCGTGGATTGTTCGCTATGCACTATCAACTCAAATGCCTCCAATAAGTGTTGCACCCCTTTGAAATAATGTGCCGTATCTAACCCACCCACAAACAAGACAACGTGGTCATCCGCAGTAATCCCATGATGTGCCATCAATGTTTGATTTACTGTTTTTGGATAATACAACAACGTATCCACAGAGTTTGGCAATTCAATAAACTTTGTCGTGTCAGTTGCCATTTGCGGTGAAATATTGGAATGCAATCCATAATCAAGTGATGAGACAATGACTTTATCAGCACGTTGTATGATTTGCGGTAGCATTTTTTCCGTGTACCGTGTAAAAAATGTCCGTTTCCAATCACGCCCGACCAAATCCATATGATACGTTACCAAAAGTTTTTTATTTTTTAACTTCACAAATTCTCTTCCCAGTCCAATAAACGGCACATGCAGATGCACCACATCCGCAGTGTGAATATATTTGTTAATTTGAGGAATAATTGCGGCATTACCAAACTCCAGCCATGGAGTAAGCCGTCGGACAGTATATCCTTCTTGCGTTTCTACTCCCCTTGTCAACGAACGCAGACGCTTATACCGTGGAGTGAGTACCGTTACCTCGTGACCCGCACTGGCAAGCATCCGTGCATTTTGTCGACACACATTGCCTATACCACCTCGATAGGGAGGGAACACCGCTGATATTTCTATAATATTCATATAAGAGGTCGTATTATCGCCCAATAGGCGCGTGTAAGTGGATTCATAATATATTTTACTATAGGACTGGTCATATCCTGAAACGCGACATCAGGCACCATCCACTTCACGATGTCTCTATCAGACACGCATCGCTGTGCATGTATCTTTTTACGTGTGGTCTGTATATGACGCCAGGTACTTGGTCGTAAAAAAAATCCGTAGGTACGCAATTTTGCGCAAAAACCTAGCATTGGTATGCGTAAAATAGAACCAAAAAAAGAGCTAGCTAGCATGGCGAATTCTGTCACGATAAACATTGGCGCAATCAATATCATCGTACGGATAGAATAATTTTTTAACATAACCAACAGACGATTTCGTTCAATGTAATAAAACTTTAACGCACTCTTCCCAAATACATATTTGTGATACACGACAGATGTTGGCTCCAAACCCATAGCATATCCCGCCAAGCGAAGTCGCCATGATATATCACTATCCTCGTGATAGAGGAAAAAAAACTCATCCAGCACGCCAACTTTTTTTAATGCATCGGCCGAAAAAATCTCGCATGCGCCGGAACAGTAAAACAAAGGACGCGCGGGCTTAAAGTCAGCGATATTTTGTTTATGTCCCAATGTATAACCAAATCCTAAATAATGAAACGCATTGCCATACGAGTTTATTTTTGACTTGTCATCATCAAGTAAAATCGCCGGTTGCACTGAACCGGTTTTGCCATGCTTTTGCAAATAGATAATAAGCGGTGCAAGCCAACCTTTGCTCAATACAAGATCTTGATTAAGTACTCCTACATAGTCCGCCCCATGTTCAAGTGCATAGAGCATGCCCCTACTTACGCCGGCATACCCTGTATTTACGTCATTTTGCAAAATAATAAGAGAAGGAAAAAGCTCGCGAGCAAGAGGAACGGTTTTATCATGAGAGTTGTTATCCACCGCCACGACCGTCACATCATACGGCACGCCAACTAATGATTCTTTCAAACTAGAAAAAAAATCAGGCATATCATCCTGACCGTTGTATGTCGGTACTACTAAAAAAATTTTTAGGGTATCAGATATTTTTTCCATATCAAAACTTTGGTTCAATACGCCCAGTTACGCGGTCAATGATAACATCTTTGGTAATTCCTCCTTTTGAAAACGTCACCGTCACTCGTCCATTTGTTACACCACCATCAATGTACATCAATGCTGTTGGTGTCAAAAACGCAATATCCACGAGGATACTGGAATCACCACCTGTGATACTATCAATCACAACATCACTATTTCCGCCCAACGACAGGGTATCAAGTACAATCGTTCCTATTTCAAGATTGGGATATGCTTCTTCCATGGTAGTATCACTTTGGGTAGTATAACGATGATCAGCCGACACACTTCCTTGATCAACATCAGCGTACATAATAGCAATGGGTCTTTCTCCATGACTTGAGTCAGATTGAATGATATATACACCAAATGCTGATGGAACACGCATACAGCCGTCGCCACAAGCTACCAGCACGCCACTTTGCGCACTAGTTTGCGCCGTGCGTAGGGCATCAGATAAAACACTTGCCGCTGTACGTACTTGTACCGATGTATTGTTTGACCGAAGATAAAAAAAGGACGTCATCATCAGTAACACCAATATAGCGATACTGACAATGATTTCAATCAAAGTAAATCCATTATTATATAAGTGCTGTTTTTTCATGTTTGATTATGTCAACAGATCACAAAAAGAAATAGAGACGTGCGATACTCATGATTTGGGGGTACCAAAGCAATACAATAATCGTGGTGACAGACAAAAATGTTCCAAACGGTATGGCACTACCCAACTGTTTCTTTTTAAAGACAATAAGCGCGATTCCCCACAATGCACCAATCATATACGCTCCCAAAAGTGCAAAAAAAGTACCAGAAAGACCTAAAATAACTCCCATTAACGCGCCAAGTCGTATATCCCCGCCTCCAATCCATTTTCCCTTTGAAATTACGAATTGAAGTAAGAAAAAACCTCCTCCTAGTATAGCTCCAAGGAGAGCACTCGTCCAGCCATCTAATGGATAGCAATCCATACTCAACGGACTACACACATGCGATACGGGTAAAAGAAATACGTTGATGATAAAGAAAAAACCGATCGCTGGCAGGGTGATCTGATCAGGAATCAGTTGCCAACGAAAGTCATATACAAAGAGTATTACCATAATGCAGACAACTGCCACATTACGCCCAAGCAATGCTAATTGGTGCCATGAGATTCCTCCAGTTAGGGGTGTAAAATCAACACTGAATATATACGCCAATACAAATAGTACCGCTGTTGTGAACTCTACAAGTGGATATTGTATTGAAATCTTTTTTTTACAGTATCTACACCGACCTACCAAAAACAAATAACTTACGATAGGTACAAGATCGTACCACGCGAGCGTATGAGTGCAATGTACACAATATGACCGTCCTTTAGTCCATGAAGCGGTACTTTTGTGTGTACGTAAAATCACGACGTTAAGAAAACTTCCTACCATCGCACCCAAAATCGCAACAAAAATAATCGTGGTAATCATGTAGATCATTATAACAAAAACACCCCCGAATGGATACGGAGGTGTTTAATATCCTTTCTTAGTTACCACAGGTTGCAGCCCATGTAGCGCCGTTTGTGATGGAAATCAGACCAGGATCGGTATTACCGATGTTCGCATTGGCATTTTCAAGCCAACCACATATAGAATATGTATAGACACCTGCAGTCAAATCATCGTTAAACGAATATTCACACAAAGCAGTTGATGTACTGGCACATGCATCATCAGTAGCTGCTGTTGACGGATCTTTTAGGTTGGCAGTACTTATATCAGGAATCGTGACATTTGTTGTATCATTTATCTTATATGTAGTGCCACCTGTAATAGTCGCTGTCGCGTCAAGTCCATAAATCTCCAGTGCACTAGCAAGATTTCTTAAATCGGAAATCCTTTTTGCGTCACGTGCCTTACTACGCGCACCATTTAATGAAACGAGAGCAATTGTTGCTAAAATACCAATGATGGCGATAACAACGAGAAGCTCAATGAGGGTAAAACCCTTGTTATTTTTCTTCATACGTTAGTCCGTAAGTTATTAATAATATGGGGATATCTTTTTGACCTTTAAATAGTATATCACATATCACTTGTATCTACACTGTTTAAAACTGTGAAGCCAACTGATACATTGGCAAAAGGACACCGGCAACCATAATCATAACACCGACACCCAAAAGAACAATAATCACCGGTTCAATAATCACAAGTATGTTTGATATAGTAACATTTATTTCACGTGTATAGAAGTCAGTAATTTTATCAAGTACATCCTCAAGTCGACCTGTTTCTTCTCCTACCGATAGCATTTGCGGTACCATAGAAGGAAAAAGATTTGGATGATGCTTCATTGTATTGGCGATCGGATTTCCGTCCTCTACTCCCTTGATTGTATCAGTGAGAACTGCCTGATACGCGGCGTTTCCCACCACATCTCTCACGATTGCTAATCCTTCAGTTACAGTAAGTCCACCCACCAGTACAGTCGCAAATGTTCGTGACATGCGCACAATATAAATATTTCGGAACAATGAACCAAAGGCAGGTATCCTCACTTGAGCAGACCCCCAAAAAAATCTGCCACCAGGAGTACGGATATACCACATCCAAGAACCGATTATAGCGGCAAGTACCAAAATTACTATATACCAATAATTTTGAGAAAAAGCCGTAACAGTGATCAATATCTTCGTAGCTACAGGCAATTTTGACGGATCAAACTCTTTAAACATCTCCAACATGCGTGGCATCACGTACACCATCACAAATATACCTACTCCTACTAATGCCGTTACAATAAATGCAGGATACAACATCGCACCTTTTATCCTACTTTCTAACTCATAATCCTTTTCCTGTTGATCCGCCAGATAGGTAAGGATGTCATCCAGTTTTCCTGTCGTTTCCCCGGACTTAATCATGTTTACAAAAAACGGCTTGAAGATTCGTGGATATCCCGCCAGCGCGTCAGAAAATTTTGTGCCCGCCTCCACGTCATTGGACATGTTGAGCAACGCTTCTTTTAGTATACGTTTTTGAGTTTGCTCAACTAACATCTTTATCGCCTGCACCAATGGTATAGCTGAAGAAATCAAAATAGAAAGCTGACGCAACATGATCGCAAGGTCTTTTTTAGAAACCTTATTAAAAATACTCATCACGCGTTCGGCGAAAAAATCCGAACTCGCACGCGGTTTTATAGAAATAATAACAAGTCCGCGTTCCAAAAGAATATCGCCGGCTGCATCTTTGTTTTTTGCTTCAACAATACCTTGAACTGGTCTGTTGTCACTAGCTTTCGCTTTGTAATCAAAAACTGGCATGAGTTTAAAACAATAAAAATCTATAGGTAGTATACCATGAGACTTTCTTGTCCGCTATATACTAACGTCCGCCACCCATTTGTCGCAAGCGTGCAATACGTTCTTCAATAGGCGGATGAGTTGAAAAAAACTTACTCAAAAAAGAAACCTTACCCCGTCCAAATGGACTAGCAAAAAATAAATGTGCAGTGGCATTGTTTGCGTGAGCCATAGGTCGTGACTCATGAGAAATCTTTTCTAGGGCATTAGCAAGTCCTGTTGGGTATCGTGTCAATAACGATCCCGAAGCATCAGCCATGTATTCACGTTGCCGTGAGACCGCCAACTGGATAAGTTTGCCAATAATAGGAGCAAGTATTAATAAAATAAGCCCTATAATCATAAAAACTGGATTTTTTCCACGGTCATTGTCTCGTCCAATCCCCAAAAATCCCATACGCCAAAAGAAGTCAATCAATATCATGATGACACCCAAAAGAGCCACTGCCAAAGTCGCGATACGTATATCATAGTTTTTTATATGCGACATTTCATGGGCCAGCACTCCTTCCAACTCTTCATTTTGCAACGCTTGGACAATACCCGTGGTAACAGCAACCGCCGAATGCTGGGGATCTCTTCCTGTCGCAAATGCGTTGAGGGATTGATCTTGCATTATATACACAGCAGGCATAGGTAGCCCTGCCGTAATAGCAAGATTCTCTACCATGTTGTAGACGTACGGATTATCATTTTTTTCAATTTTTTTAGCGCCATTGACTGCCAGAGCGATAGACCCCCCTTGATAATATCCGATGATGTTGACGATGACGGCAAAAATACCCGCACCGATGAGCACAGAATAATCAAAACCATAAATCAACATCCCCGCATAACCAACTACAACTATAAGTATAGTGAGTATTATCATCAAAAACCAAGAGCGCCGTTTGTTGGACGCGATCTGATTATACATGTTCGTGCGAGGATAAAGACGTTAGAGCTAGAAAGACACTTTGACTGCTTCTTTCTCTTTTTCATCAGTAAGCTCAAAAAATGCACGTTTCACAAACTTGAACATACCCGCAATGATATTGCTTGGAAATGTTTCAATCTGTGTGTTGAGATCACGGACATTGCCATTGTAGAAACGACGTGATGCCTGGATCTTGTTTTCTGTGTCTGAAAGTTCATCTTGAAGTTTGGCAAAGTTTTGATTTGCTTTTAGATCGGGATAGCTTTCCGCCAATGCAAAGATAGACTTCAAAGTAGAAGAAAGAGCATTTTCATTCTTTGCCTGCTCTTCCAATGGCGCGTTGCTGTTGTGGGCATTCATAGCCGCGGTGCGCGCTTCAGTCACCTTCATAAGCGTTCCCTGCTCATGTGTGGCGTATCCCTTGACCGTTTCCACTAAATTTGGGATCAGGTCATACCGACGCTTGAGCTGAACGTCAATATCAGACCATGCCTCCTCGGTACGGTTTTTCAACGTCACGAGACCGTTGTATATGGCAATAATCCATATAATCAAGATAACAGCGATACCAAGGACGATATAAAACACTATCATATACGTATAAATAAAGGATAAGATACTTGGTTATAATGGTATCAGGTGGGGACTAGATGTAAAGCCTATATATCTTATTATTTTTCCAAAAAACGACTCATATATTTGAGATATTGATCAAAATCTTTGATACCGTGTTTTATATCAGAAATCATTTTTGTCAGTCGCACATCTCCATACCGATGAACCACCCTATTGCGTAGACCTACCGCAGGGGCTATTTTAACCGCAAATTTCATCGGAACAATACCATTTTCTCCGAGACTAATAAATGTGCTTTGGTAATCATCCACAACAGCAAGTTTTTTTGACGCAATAATATGTGTGTTGATATCTATGGAGGCATCAACAATCAATTGAAATAATCTCTCAATCGTATGCAATTTGAGCGGATCTTTCACGATGTCGCTAGCTGAATATTTGAGAATAGTCTGGAGATCTACCAAATATCGTGAAATATCCACCATTTTTCGTTGTATTACATCCTTGCTCATACAGTACGTATATATCTTTTAACTTCTTGGTATTGCAACTGCCGCAACCGCTTTGTTTCTACCATACGTTTGAAAGCCTGCATCTGAAAATAATCAAAACGAGTAGGGAAATCTTGATAAAGCACCTTTCCTTGTGAAATCTCATACGCCAAAAGGGGTGTAACACCTACAAGGTTGGTCACCTCGACAGGCGCGGTTGAGTATATGGTCTGCAAATCCATACAAAGTTTTGCTTCTTGTAGTGGTGTGATTGCTTTTTCTGAAAGAAAGGCTATATCAATATCGCTTTTTTTGTGCGTGTTGCCCTGTGCTTGAGAACCAAAAAGAACTACTATCAAAAGATGATATTTTTTAATAATACCGGATAAAGTCAATTTTTGTTTCACATGATTCATATGTGGTCATTGTACGGCAAAAAGGACATATAGTAAAGACAGGGTAGGGTTATCATTCAATCAGCAATATATTATCGTTCCTAAAACTCCCCTGTCGCGATAAATGTGATAACCTCGCTGTAATCACTGCCAGCGGGGGTGGTTGCCTTGCTCTTGCCTTTGAGCATGACCTCGATCTCTCCATCAGTCAGTACGCCCGATGTCGTGATCAATGTTTGCGGGGTGGTGGCGTCCAATCCGCCGATATTGTGACTACTCGCACTGCAACTGCCATTGTAGGGGGCTACTCTGGTTATGGTGCCGACACTGGCGGTCGTAGTCGTCGGATTGACACAGATACCAAACCCCTCGTCTAGGGTTGCGAGATCAGTAGCGGATCCGGCGTATGAGGTGGAGATAGTGTAATCTCTCGTCGTACTCTTGAGCCCGCCGTTTGTGCCTTGTACGGTGATGGTGGCGCCCCCGATAGCGTTACTGGATAGTGAAAGGTAAATAGACTTGATCGTTGAGTTGTTTGATGAGCTTACCGTACCGGGTACGAGTGTTCCCAGACTCACACTGTATGGAGTGGAATTTTCTATATGTGAAGTACCGACGTCTATGTCAAAAGAAATGGTAGGGGAAACGACACTAAATGAGTTTGCCGATCCGCCGGAAGGCGACCATGCGCCGATATTCATGTCAGTATCCCACAACCTGATGCGCCAATAATACGTCGTACCGCCGACGATTGTCGTGTTTGGATCAATATCGGCAATTCTGGCGCCGTCTGCTGTCTGAGTCATTACGGTTGGCTGTTCTGTCTGATTGCCTTGATCTCCCGAATCATAGAAAATATCGTCTGTCACAGTAAAATCTGCATTGGTAGAAATTTGAAGCTGGTACATGATAGCGGGGTCGCTTTCCGGGTCATCGTGCAGTGCTGAAAGCACGATATCTGTTGAAGCGATGTCGGCGTGATTTTCACTTCCCGACTGCGCGGTCGCAGTGGCGGTGTTTACATAAAGGGTTGTCGGCGCAGTAGGAGCAAGGTTTGCCGTGCCCCCGCAGTTGATGTTGGAACATTGGGTAAACATGAGATCTCCGTTTGTTTCGTCGTAATATGAGATCTGTGGCATGTCGTTTGAACCAAGAACTATCTTTGAATACTTTCCTACATTTCCTGTAGTGACTATTGTCGTTGTTACTCTCACTTGACAAGGATCGTCGGTGCAAACAATGTACTTAAGACCTGTGTTTGTTACGTCATAGTAAGATATTCGTGCAAGGCCTGTATCTGGATCAAGGGCTATAGAGGTGTATTGTCCAACGTCTCCGACAGAGTCAATTGTGGTAATGATTGGGCGATTGGCAGGAGTGGCATCATCTGGGTCACAGCTTGCTGATCTGCACTGGATATACTTGAGGTTGTCTCCCGTGGCGTCATAGTAAGCTATCTTGGCAAATCCTGTATTTGGGTCTATGGCTATTGATGGATATGATCCAACGTCTCCTGTACTTCCACCGATAGTTGAGGAATCAATGGTTGTGGTGGTTTTTGTAGAACAACTCGCGTTGGTGCACTGGACGTAATTAAGTGTATTGGCGTTTGAGTCGTAATATACTATGCGTGCAAGGCCGGTAGTTGAATCAGATGCCATGGTTACATATTCCACAACGTCTTCTGATGAAATGTCTATGGTAATGACATCGTTGATGTCACAGTTTATGTCATGGCATTGGCAATATTTGAGGATACCGGAAGGCCCATCGTAAGAAATCAAAGCATACCCATCTGAATCAAGGGTAAGGGAAACGCGGGAACCCACTGTTCCCGATGTGATTGTTGTCACCGTAGCACTGGCTGGGTCGGTTGGGTCACAGGTGTTGTCCAGACAAGTGATGAACTTAATGTTTCCTGCCGTGGAGTCGTAGTACGCTATTCTTGGGAAGTGATCGGTTGGGTCTATGGCGATTGAGGCATATTTTTCAACACTACCGGTTGAACCAAGGGATGTCGGAGTGGATGAAAGAGAACAGCTGGCATTAAGACAACGAACATATTTGAGTGATCCTGTGGTAGCTCCGTAATAGACGATGCGTGCAAAGCCGTCTCCTCCGTTGTCATTTATTGTGTCTACTGCAGATACCGCATATCGTCCTACGTTGCCGGTGCTATCAAGCGTGGCAGGGACAGGAACAAGGTTTGCCGCTGTTTTGAAGGAAGCTGCGCTTTCGCCTGACGGCGACCATGCTCCTTCGGTGTCGTCTGAATCCCAAAACTTGACTCTCCAGTAGTAAGTGGTGTCTTCCGCTATTATAGCGGTGGTTGAGATGTCAGTAGACCTTGCTCCGTCTGCTATTGAAGTTATGGCAGTGCCAGACGCGCCGGAGTCATAGGTAAGAGTTCCTGATGAAAAGTCATTGGTGGTGTCTACTTGAAGTCTGTACTTTGTGGTCGCGTCTGAGTCTGGATCATTATAGATTGATGAAAAGACTATGTCTGTGGAAGTTAGTGTGAGACGACCTGCAGCGTCAATGGCAAAATCAGATCCTTGGGCGGTAGCTGTTCTGGTGTTTACCAGAAGCGTGGTTGGGGCAGTCGGAGCAGAGTTAATTATTTCGTAGCCGGAGCTTTGGACTGCGTCGCCCGGGGTTGTGCCTGATGAGGCGACTGGTGTTACTTCGAATTTGAGATAATGCCGTACGTCAGAGGATGTGGTCGTGTAGGTCTGTGATGTGGCTCCGTCTATTGCAGAGTAGTCAGCGTCAGATGCTCCTGCGCTTCTTAACCAACGGAAGGTGGATATGCCTTCGGTGTCAGAGTCAACATCGGAGTAGGTGTAGGATCCTGTGAGTAGCGTGTTCACGACTTGGTCGGCTTCAACGATACTGACCACAGACGCGACTGGGGCAGAGTTTGCGACAAGGTAGCCAGAGCTTGAGACGGCTACACCGTTTGTTGTGCCTGTTGATGCTATCGGGGTTACTTCAAATTTGACATAGTGTCCTACGTCTTCAGCTACAGTCAAATGAGTGATTGTCGTGGCACTACCGATTTCAGTATAGTTTTCGTCTGTACCACCTGCACTGCGAAGCCAACGGAATGTTGACGTGCCCTCCACGTCGCTGTCAGCGTCGGCATATGTGTAACTGCCGGTCAGAGTTTGATTCATTGCCAATGTGCCTGTCACGGACAGTGTTGATGCTGTCGGAGCAGAGTTATTTACGGCGTATGAACCGCTTAGATATGCGATACCGGGGGTGATGCCTGACGAAGCGACTGGTGTCACTTCAAACTTGATGTTGTGTCCTACATCATCAGCTACTGTGGTGTAGTCAACAGCAGTAGCGCCATCAATGGCGACATCATCTCGTAGCCAACGGAATGTTGAGGTTCCCTCCAGATCACCATCAGCGTCAGAGTAGGTGTATTGGCCGTGAAGTACTTGTGAGATGACAAATGGAGGAGTTTCTTGGATTTGCACAGCGGATGCCGTAGGTGCAGAGTTGGAGGAAACATAAAGAAAGGAAATTGATGATAATGTTGGGGTGTTGGCTGTAGATGAGCCGGCAAGCGTTACTTCGTATTGAAAATACTTGTCTGTATCGGTTACGCAGTTGTTTGAGGAAATATCCGTATCGGTCGTGATCGGATTGCACAAAGCAAAGGCGCTTGCTCCTTCCATGGTGGCAGATGTGGATGTGCGTACTTTGATTGTTGTCGTACCGACGTTGTCAGCGATATATGATACCACCCCCCAGTTTGTTCCCACATTGCCGGAGTCAATGATGTTTGAGATGAGGGTGCCGGAAGAGGCGTATGAAGCCACGCTCATATCATCAAGGTATACTGTTTTCCCTGTTTTGACCTGTACTCCATAATCACGCGATGCGTCTGCGCCGGTGAGTGAACCGGAAAGCTTGTACCAACCACCTCCCATGGATGTATATGTTGTGGTTATGGTTGCATCATTGTAATACAACTCTGCGTCTGACGAGGTGACTTCGTTACCATCAGTGTAGGCATAGGCGGTGAGACTGTATGTATTAGTGTCACCGACATTGACGGATTGGATAAAATTAGATGAACTACCATCTGTTACGACTTTAGCTGAAGCTGTTCCGGTATAATTGGTGTCAGTATCTCGGGTGATAGTTACAGAAGCGGGGATATATCGGATAATGACGATACCGGAACCGCCTGCGCCCCCCGTACCCCTTGATTCAGTTCCACTTCCACCGCCACCGCCACCGCCCGTATTTGCCGTACCTGCACCACCAGTAGCACCACTAGTCACTGTCCCATTTCCGCCACCGCCATTTCCACCGGTTCCCGGTGTTCCACTATTTCCACTTCCGCCACCGCCACCGCCATAATACACTGCTGAACCTGATAGTGATGAAGAAATACCCACTCCACCGTTGCTACTGACTGCACCAGACGCCCCAATCGCACCCGCACCGCCCCCACCACCAGCAAGGTAGTTACCTGTAGGGCCACCGGCGCCACCAGCATATCCTTCTACGGGAGAAAAACTCCCGGCATTCCCGGCACCTCCCGCCTCGCCACTTGCCACACCACCACCTCCGGAACCCCCAGAAGCACCTGTGGTTGCCACCCCATAACCAGACTCACCACCTCCGCGCCCTCCACCTGTAGAAGTTATGGTAGAAAATACGCTGTTACTGCCATTTGTATTAGCTGCTCCACCAGCACCAACTGTGACAGCAATATCACCAGCATTTAAACTAAGCGCTGATGTCCTCACGCCTCCTGCACCGCCACCGCCACCGCGACCAGATCCACCCCCGCCACCACCCGCGACAATCAAAGCATTTACGCTCATACTACCGGCTGGAGTAAAAGTGCCACTACTCGTAAACGTATGAACAGCATACCCTCCACTATACGCTGGCGATTCACGAGGATTAAGACCATCAGAATCCGTGTATGTGATAGTACCACCAGTGGCAAGACCATCGGAGGAAGCCGGCCACGAATTTACATTTTCTTCAAAATCAGTATTTGTAAATTTCTCACCATTCGTTGCCAATTTCAATTGCCCCACCGATGTCGTCGCGTCAATGTCTGTAGCTAAAACATAATCTGTACCTTCACCATCGCTCCAATCGGTTTCAAGATGAGAAGGAACGGTGTATGCGGAATATATAAAAGATACGGCATAAAACGTCGGTGTGTTTGCGGTGGAAGAACCTGCGAGAGTGATTTGATATTGATAATATCTCTCTCCGTCTGTAACACAATTGTTTGATGAAATGTCAGCATCTTTTGTAATGGCATTGCAAGAAGCAAACGCGGTTGCGCCATCCATTGTCGCAGAGTTTGATGTGCGCACTTTCACAGTGGCTGTACCAACAAGACTAGTGGAATATGACACCACACCCCAACTGCTTCCGCCTGCATTTGAATCAAGGATATTTGAAGTTAAATTACCGGAAACTGCGTACTCCTCTCCGGTGAGAGTCAGTGTTAGTTGTCCCGGTGTCGTTGTCGCGTCAATATTCGTCGCACTTACGTAGTCAACGCCTTCGCCTCCGCTCCAGTCTGTTTCTGATGCTGACGGAGCCGTATAACTTGCAACACCAAAAGATATATCTGAAAATGTCGGAGTATTTCCTGTATTTGAGCCGGCAAGTGTAACTTGATATTGAATATATCGATTACCATCGCTCACGCAGTTGTTTGATGAAATATCGTTTCCACTTGTTACTGCGTCACACGACGCAAAAGCGGTCGCGCCATCCATTGTCGCGGAATCAGATGTGCGCACTTTGACGGTTGTCGTACCAACAGCATCGGCACTATATGATAAAGTACCCCAACTACTTCCACCGACACCGGCGTCAAATATATTTGAAGTCAATGTACCGGAACTCGCATACGAACGAAGACTGATATCGTCAATGTATACAGTTTTATAAGCCTTAACTTGTACACCATAGTCGCGTGAAGCGTCTGCACCGGTGAGTGTTCCAGAAAGCTTGTACCAACCGCTACCTACCGCGGTATAGGTCGTCGTGATCGTTGATCCGTTGTAATACAGCTCCGCGTCTGCCGAAGTGACTGCCGCGCCTGTCGTATAGGCGTACGCGGACAGACTATAGACGCTCGTATCACCGACGTTGACGGATTGGGTAAGATTTTGACTGTCAACAAGTTCTACTGAAGCGGTACCTGTGTACTTCGTGTCAGTGTCGCGAGTTGCAGAACCTCCGGAAGAGCTCCACGAATCTAGGTTTGTTTCAAAATCCGTATTTGAAAGCTTTTCAGTATTTTTTGAAAGTGTCGCTTGTCCATACACAGACGTGCCGTCTATGTTTGATGTCCCATCTCCATTGTATTGGTTTGTTGTAGAATCACCAGCACCCCCGCTCCAGTCGGATTGGACGGCTTTTGTTGTAGAAAATCCTGTATACAAGAAAGAAATATCTGAAAACGTCGGTGTATTTCCCATGCTTGACCCTGCTAGAGTAATTTGATATTGGAAATATCTTTGCCCGTCAATCACACAGTTGTTTGAGGATATGTCAGAACCGGAAGAAATAATCGCGCAGGTTGAAAACTCTGGCGCGCCGTCCATGGACGCCGAGTTTGACGTGCGGACTTTGAGTTGTGTTGTACCGACAGCGTCGGTGAGATATGACATAACACCCCAATTGCCTCCTGATGCGCCCGCGTCAAAGATATTTGACGTAAGGGTACCGAGATTTGCGTATGAGTGTAAACTGATGTCGTCAATATATACAGTGTAGGTACTTTTTGTTTGCACGCCGTACTCTCTGGATTCATTGGCACCGGTAACAGTTCCTGAAAGTTTGTACCAACCGCTACCAACCGATGTATAGGTCGTATCGACAACAGAACCGTTGTAATACAGCTCAACATTGCTAGCGGTGATTGCTGTACCGTCAGTGTACGCATACGCGGACAAGCTATAGACATCCGTATCGCCGACGTTGATTGATTGAGTAAAGTTTTGACCGTTTGTTAGTTTTACAGAAGCAGATCCCCCGTGATATATACTTGTATCTCGAGTGCCATTTGCGGTTGATTCAGCGACAATTACTATACCAGAGCCACCATCACCACCAAGTCCTGGGGTTCCTTTTCCAGCACCTCCACCGCCACCGGTATTTGCAGTTCCGTTGGTACCAGTATCGCCACCAGCACCACCTCCGCCAGCACCACCGCTTGCACCATATCTACCACCACCACCAGCAAACCATCCCGAATCACCAACACTGGTACCAAAATAAGAACCGTAATCAAGACCAGCGCCGCCAGCACCACCATTTGTTCCAGAGGCTCCATCCTCACCAGCACCACCTCCGCCACCGCCAGATCTAGAACCACCACTATTTCCCTGACCCTCTGTCCCTGCGCCCCCACCAAGTAAATTACACCCACCAGCGTTTTGACCTCCACCACCTCCAGATCCACCCGCGCTACCGTCCCCCCCACAACCAAATCCAGTACTTCCGGTGCCTCCGCCCCCACCACCAATGGCTGTCATTGTAGAAAAAACCGAATTTGATCCATTATTTCCATTGCCATAAGTACCTGTTCCTCCTGTGCCAACAGTGATGGTATATTCAGTATCCGCGATCACTGCAGTGGAACCTGTGTACAGTAAGCCACCACCACCTCCGCCACCTCCGCCACAACAACTACCAGAATAACCACCTCCGCCACCTCCGCCAGCAACCACAATGGCTGATACGTTTCCACTAAACGATGGTGTATATGTACTGCTACCAGTGAATACGTGAATGGTTTTTCCACCAGAATATGTGATGGTTCCGCCAGTGGCAGTTGCTGGTTGTGTCCAAGAAGTTGTATCTGTCTCAAAACCCGTATTTGTAAGTTTTTCTGCGTTTGCCGTCAGCATAAGCTGGCCGGTGTTTGTCGTCGCGTCTATGTTTGAGCCGGCAGAATATTGATTGGTCGTTGACGCGCCTACACCGCCACTCCAGTCGGTTTGGCGAGCAGAGGGTGTTGAATATGCGGAGAACGCGAAGGTAATGTCGGAAAAGGTCGGAGTGGACGTACCCGTGAGGGTCACCTCGTATTGTATGTATCTATCTCCATCGTTGACGCAGTTATTTGATGAAATATCGCTTCCGCTGGTAATGACATCGCACGATGAAAACGGCGTAGCACCGGACATGGTTGCAGAATCTGATGTACGAGCCTTGACAGTGGTGGTTCCTATCGCGTCAGCGGTGTATGTCATCGTCCCCCATGTGCTTCCACTTGAACCGGCATCATAGATGTTTGAAGTGAGTGTCCCAAGGGTTTGATATACACGAAGGCTGATGTCATCAAGGTATACGGTCGTACTCGCTTTCACTTGCACGCCATAATCACGCGCCTCGTCTGCACCGGTGAGTGAACCGGAAAGCTTGTACCATCCCCCGCCGACCGATGTGTATGTCGTCGTAATAGTTGAGTCGTTGTAATACAACTCCGCATCTGATGCAGAAACAGCCGCGCCGGTCGTATAGGCGTAGGTGGTGAGGCTATATGTATTGGTATCACCGACGTTGATGGATTGGGTGAAGTTTGACGAGCCAGTACTCGTTACCATCTTCGCTGATGCAGTGCCTGCATATTTTGTATCAGTGTCACGAGTAATAGTGACTGCCGTTGGTATGTAACGAATTATAACGACACCGGAACCACCAGAACCACCGCCGACACCGGAACCGCCACCGCCACCGCCACCGCCGGTATTTGTTGTCCCCGCTGTAGCAGATGTGCCGGAACCACCACCCGATCCGCCACCGCCATTACCACCCGTACCTATATTACTTCCTGTAGGGTAACCGCCACCGCCACCGCCACCGGCTATCCAACGTGTACCTGAAATATCTACTCCAGCATTGCCCGCACTCAATAAATCAGAATAGGTACTCACACCAGCACCACCGTTTCCACCGGCATCAGAGGAAGGCGGGTCAGCACCGACTGCACCGGCACCGCCACCACCACCACCACCATTCGCACCGGCACCCCCTATGTTACCTTGCCCGCCTGTTGTAGTGGAATGTGTGCTCGTATACGTACTTCCTCCTCCAGAACCTCCGGTACCGCCAATCAACCCTCCGTTAGTTGCCGCACCATATCCGCCTCCTTTTGCAGTAAGAGTACTAAACACGGAGTCATTACCAACAGTACCATTATTTTCTGTTCCTACCGCACCTCCCGCACCTCCCGCACCGACTGTCACGGAATATTCTTGGGCTGTGAGAGCCAATGACGTGTTATACAGGAGTCCACCAGCACCACCACCACCTCGCGACCCGGAGCCACTATTTAATGACCCGCCACCGCCACCGCCACCCGCTATTACCAATGCATCTACAGTTATACTTTCAGTCGGAGTAAATGTCCCACTACTCGTAAACGTATGTACAGCATATCCCTCATTATACGCCGGGGACGACCGCGGGTTGAGGCCATCAGAATCCGTATATGTGATAGTACCACCCGTAGCGGAAGCGCCACCCCCGGAGGCAATCCACGAACTTAAATCCGACTCAAAATCCGTATTGATAAGCTCCTCGCCGTTGCTTGCAAGTGTCAATAGTCCCGCCGTACCCGTCGCGTCTATATTTGACATTGACGAATATTGATTCGTCGTTGACGCGCCCACACCCCCGCTCCAATCGGTTTGTGTCCAAGAAGAAGACGCAAAACTGTCATCGTGCTTTGTTTGAAATAATAACGCCAAAAATATCCCTATCGCTAAGAGTGCAATAGAAATAAGTGAAAGACTATACGCTAATTTTTTATGCCTCTTCTGCATCTTTGCAAAAAATATCTGCACAGAGTAATTATATCAATACTTGTCGGATATCCACCGACACGATAATTATACCATGATTTCTCCCATTGAGGGGGGGATGTGGATAACTAAATGATAAGTACATCTGGCATTTAGTATTACTAAATGTATAGTGCTATTATCATTTAGTAATGTCCCCCTACTAACCCAAAAGCCACCGCACAATATCCCATACTTCAATCGATTGTTTCTTGAGTATTGGAACAAGCACATCATCATACTCTTCCACGATGATGTATTTCTTTTTAGCTATATTGGCAGATGGACTAGAAAACCACGCACTTTCACGTACGATATTGTCTTGCCCAAGATATTTGGTGACCTGTACTGCAGTGCATGATTTGTCTTGTGATTTTACAATAAAATCGCATTCACCATCATCAAAGCCATAATACAAAAAATTCCTTCTTCGCAACAGTTCAATGGCAACAATGTTTTCCAAAATCCTTCCTTCATTGGGGCTCAATGCAAAGCCTATCTCTTGGTACATTCCATGATCCACAGGATAAAATTTGTCAGGATTATATATTTGCTTCTTGACTGAAGTGCTCCATTGGGAAAGACGTACAAACAAATAACTATTTTCCAAATGTCCCAAATAATTCTTTATCGTGCTAAGATTTTTAATCCTTACCATCTGCGATATACGCGCAAGACTCGATACAACCCCACTATTACTGACTAAAAATGCAACAAGCTCACGCAAGCTCACCTCGTGGCGGATATGATACCGACTCACGATGTCACGCGAGACGATAGTACGAACATATTCCTGCAAAAGTGGCCGAAACTGCTGTATCACCACTTCGGGAAACCCACCGTTGAAACTATATTCATGATAGAGTTTCTGTAATCGTGAAGCATGAGACCCTCTTTGTTCAATATCCGAAGGTATTTTACCAATTTTATAGGAGACATACTCCCTGAAAGACAACGGATATAGTGTAGTAGAAACACTTCTGCCAGTAAGCGCCGTGCCGATTTCTTTTGAAAGCAATGAGGCGTTTGATCCCGTAATAAATATCTTGTACCGACCAGTCTCCAGAAGCCGGTGGATAAACTTTTCCCAGCCTTTCACCACTTGTATCTCATCAAAAAAAAGATACACATTATGTTTGAAGCTCGCTGTTATCTCAAACAATTCTTCATAGCAAATAATGGCAGTATCAAAATCACGTGCGGTAAAATGAAGAAAACGTTCATCTTCAAAGTTTAAAAAGAAACATCGCTCTTCCGAAATCTTGTGTTTCTTTCTTATATCCTGCCAGATCAGTCGCATCAGATATGATTTGCCACAACGACGCACGCCAGTAATTACCACCGCTTCCTTGGCAGAAATACACTTTTGGAAATATGGCTCTTGGATAATCTCACGCTCAATTGATTTTTCTGTACTAAAAAACACCGAGCGTTGCTCAAGCATGACTTTTTTGAGTAAATCCTTCGTTATCATAGCCCAATATATTATATTAGTATTATAATATATTACCGATTATATTGCAATAGTAATATAATATATAGCTTCCATGGCGTCCCTACCCCCTATATCTCGGCGTGCGTGAGATCATAAAAAACTCGGCAATAGTCAAGCCAATGACGAGAAACATGACGTTGTACCAACGCAAAAGATTGCGCGATGCGAGAAGCAAAAGCCCGTCTATAAGCAATGAAAAAAATATCGCTTGTCGAAATGAGGTAACGACTTTTTGAAATACCAATTCTTGTTTGAGTAATACCAATCGTACAAAAAATCCGATAACCGCAAATGTGCCCGTCAAAGCGAAAAATAAGCTGACGTAAAAAAGTACATAGCCCAGCAAGCCCGTGTGTTGGACATCAACCATATTTATCACTGCAACCCATGCACCCCAGCAGATGAGAGTCGCAAACGCCATCATGCTTAAATATTTTTGTAAGGTCATATACCGGGAATTTGTTTTTGATTGATAAGCAGGCCATCAGGGCCAAATACATGAAGGCCGCGGGGGGCTTGTCGGAAGATATCAATTGGCTGTCCTGAGATAGCCCGCGTTTTTTGTGGAACGGTCAGATAATATCGACTACATCCTTGTGGATCTTTACAAAATGTATTGTCAGCATTACGCGGATAATAATTCACAACTGATGAGACGGACACATAATAAATCCGAGACGAGGTACTGCATGCCGAATCGGTAACACTCACCAACCCCTTATCTACCAAACACAGACCCGAAAACGAGGTACCGTCTTGAGGAACAGAAGGGTATACCGCATGAACATGAAAATACCACGCCAAAGCACTATGCCATTGGAGCGCTTCGGAGTATTTCTCCGTATCATCAATACGAGCATATTCATACCATATTCCCCAGCTCGCCAAACCAACCGCAACGATAAACGAAGCGATGGTGATGAGTATTTCATTTTTGGTAAATCCTTTTTGCATGTTAGCTGATGACGCGAATGCGTTGAATTAGTGGATAAGGGCTCTCCGCGTTGACCCCCGCGATGATCTGCTCCTGATGCAACCCCACTTGCCACGCGAGAGGATGTTCCAGTGTGGCGATATACAGTGTCTTGTGTTGGATATATGCGGGCTGAAGTTTTGTACCTGCGCTCTCACCGAGATGTTTCACAATAACCCTATGCGCGCGAGACAATGCTTGCGCGATAATGATCTGCTCGCTCATGCCAGTGATTTTCGCGGTGTGCGGAAGTAATTTTGTAAGCGGTTCAAATCCCATAGTTATTGCCTATAATCACAAATGTCCCAAAAATCGCAAAACTTACATTGAAAACCGGGCGTCGGCTCAAAATTGCTTCCGCGTATCGCTTCTATCCTTTCCTGCACCCGTTCCTTGAGTTTCTCTTTCTCCTTTTCATTTGCCAAAAACGACACCCTGGAACCGTCCTCTATGTAATAATACGTCAACTCTTCCACTTTTTCTTTAAAAAGATCTTCGCACGCGATCTGATACAACACCAACTGTTCCTTGTCTTCCGTACGCAAATCTTTCAGAATCTTCGGTGTACCTGTTTTGTAGTCAATGATCGCCACACCGTCCGCTCCGTGCATATCCACGCGATCAATACGCCCTTTGAGAGAATACTGATCCGATCCAATGGACATCTTGAGTGTGAAATCGCGCTCCACTGCTTTTGGCGTCACGCCGTTTACCAGCAAATCCTGATGAAGCTGTTTCAAACCCTCTTTACCTTTTTCAAAATACTGATCGTGGGTGCGACGATCGGCGTACCATTCGTCAATCCACGATTTTTCATAGAGATCTTCCACTGTTTTCCACGGAGGAATAGTTCCTTTTTCATTATAACCTGTATCCACGTTCGGGAAAAGACCTGCTTGCTGTTTGCCGGTATTTTCTAGGATAAGACGAAACAGCGCCTCAAGCGTCGCGTGTATTGATTTTCCAAAACTGAACGATGCCTTGCCAAAAGTGGGAATACGCAATATAAAGGCAAACTTGTATTGCAAAGGACATGATGCGAATGCGGCCAACTGTGAAAAACTGAATACATGCGGGAGAGGGATGATCACTGCAGGGCTTGGCGTATGCATTGTCGGCTCGGGTAATGAAGTATCTTTTGAAGTACCTTCAGGAGTGACTATGACAAATCCCAACTCCTCCAAAAATCGTGATGGCTTTTTTGCTCGCACACCGCCGTAATTTTGCGCAGAGGTAAAATAAATACCGCGTTTTGCGCGCGTTATACCTACATAACACAACCTACGCTCTTCTTCGATATGAATATCCCCTTCCGGCACTTCTTCTTTTACCAGCTGATCAGGGAGAGGAATACCTTCATTGCGGCTAATCGTCGGGAACCGCTTGTCAACCATGTTTGCAAGGAACACATACGCAAACTCCAGACCTTTTGATGCGTGGATCGTCATGATCTTGATCGCATCATAATCTCCCCCACCATCGGACGGCAGAGACCCCTCATCGCCGGCTTGCTGTTCATATCCTATGATTTCCAGCACATCAGCAAGTTTCAGACTCGGATCTTCTTGTTGAAGTGTGCGGATTTTTTTGTAAAATTGATTGAAATAACTAAACGCCTCGTGCGTTTCTTTTGTCTCCTCTTTTTTTAAGTACACCAGATATCCGATGTCTTTGACGATATGTAAAAATAATTCAGCGGCTTTTTTTATGCGTGCCTCGCCTGAATGGCGGTTTATCATCGCTACCACACCCGCGATGACTGCGTGTTCTTCTTCGGGAATATCTGTGATTTCAAGATGATGTTCCATTGCCTGCCATAGTGAGTATCCTTTTTTATGTGCAAAACCTCCCAACGCGAGATAACTACTCGTAGATAGGTTGATCGGGGGCATGTTGAGCACGCGATACATAGACACACCATCGTTTGGATGGATGAGTACGCGCATATATGAAAGTACATCCATAATCACGGCTTTGGTGTACAACCCTTTGTGTGCGATGAAATGATACGGCAAATCCATCTCTTGCAAACGCTCAATGAACGGCAGAGCCGCATCGTTTGAACGTACAAGGATCGCAAAGTCCGACCATGCGAGCGTTTCTTTTTCTTTTTTCTGTAAAATCGTCGTGATGACACGATCAATTTCTTCTTCCAGTGTCCCGCAATGGATATGTTCCACAATGCCGGTTTCTTTTGTGTATGAAGTGAGTTGTTTTGAAAGTCCGGAACCTTCTTGCGAAAGTGTGTATTCCAGACGATGAGGATTGTTGAGTTGGATGAAGCGATACGCGCAGTCAAGGATCTCTTGCGCCGAACGATAATTGTTGGTCAGTACCACTTCCTTGCTTGCGGGGAAATCTTTTTTGAATTGAAATATATATGCAACAGACGCGTTTCTCCACGCATATACAGCCTGATCATCATCTCCCACGACCATAAGATTATCACGTGGCGTTGCTAACATCTTCACCAGCTCATACTGCGCCCAGTTGGTATCTTGAAACTCATCGACAAGGATGTATTTAAACTGCTGGCGATATTTTTCCAAGATAGCCGGACGCTCACGAAAAAGTTTCAATGTATTGGTAATCACTCCCCCAAAATCCATCGCGTTGTTTTCTAAAAGCAATTGTTCATATACATGATATGCATCAGCGACTTCTTTGATACGCACAGCATCAAGTCCAATGTCGCCATCTTCTGTCGCGCCCGTATCTTTATTTAAAATCAAGTTTTCCGCCAAAGCGAGATATTCCACCGGACTTACCGCCTCATCTTTAGCGCGAGAAAAATGCTGGATCAATGAATGTAAAAACTTTGTCGGATTGCCTAGCGGTCGATAATACTCAAGATTAAAACGATGCAAGTTTCGTCGCATCAGTAACCACAACGCTGTCTGATCTAACAGTCGAACATCTCCAGGGAGTCCAATATCAAGAGCATGTTGACGAATAATCCGCTCGCAAAATGCATGAAACGTAGATATCCACAGCTGAACATATCCATACGGCAACAGGCGATCCAACCGCTCCTCCATCTCGCCCGCCGCCTTTTCGGTAAAGGTAAGCGCCAATATATCTTCCGGCTTGATATTTTTCTCTAAAATAAGCCACGCAATACGACGCGTGATCACGGTCGTCTTGCCAGTCCCCGCACCGGCAATAATCAAAAAAGGACCCTCACCGGCAGTTACGGCCGACTTTTGGGCTTCATTGAGATCAGAGAGTAAATCAGGGGTATTCATAGCGATACTGTAGCACTCACGCGGGTAAAAAAAAAGAGCCCACCTAGGTTTTTTCATGATGGTGACTCGAAAAATACTTTTGCTACACGTACGCAAACTCAGGTATTGCAATAACTTCAAATTCAACACTGTCTTCAAGTCTTACCAAGACTGGCACAACCCTGACATTAAATGTCAGAGTGACTATCTCGGCTGCTATGAACAGATGCTGTATATGTGTCTCTATCTCTTCTTCATAGGTTTCAAACACAGCATAATTTGGGTGATTCCTATAATAATGACAATCCGTATGATTAAATAGATAGACGATGATCTCCGCATCTGGGTCTTTCTTTCTTATGCCATTTATTACGATTCTAAAATGACACAAAATAAAATCCTGAACACTTTGATGTGTCGGTACTGCAATCTCTTTCACACCCCCAGCGCAGGGAAGTTCTTTGCAAGATTCAACACCTTCATGTCTAACCACGAAATCCTCTGTGATCTCACACAGTCTATCGTCAAAACATTGATACCGAATCACGTACTTTTTTGTTACTTTTTTTGTTTTTAATGTGCGACTAAAAATCATCAGCTTGTCTCCCATTTTTTGCTACCAATATCTAATATCTAATAACCATATAACCAAAAACGAGGTTTGTCAACCCCGCTTCTGACAAAGTTATCCACTTTGTACCAAATATCCTTATATATCGAGCTCAATCATGCCCGCGCCCGCGTCATTGACCAAGCGCTCAATGAGAGAAATGATGTTTAATTCTGGAAATTTTTCTTGCATGATATCCTTGAGACGCGCAACTTCATTACGATGCATTTCTTCTTCGCCTTGTGCGTCAAGCCCTTCACTGGCAACACGACTCGCATATGCCCCGCAGTTGAGGTGATTGCACAAGTACATATATTCCACATCATGAGCGATACCCATGATATCGCTGGCGTGTTTACTTGCATCATCCAAATCCTTGCATGCACCGGCGACTCTCAATACATATATTTTGATTAGATGATCGGGATACTGCGATTGAAGCTGTTGTTTGATATATTCCTCTGCGGTTTCATGTAAGCGCCAATCAACGCATTTTACGAGCACTACTGTTTTGACCTGTTGTGTATCTTGTGACATATGGTTAGGTTAAATTATTATGGTCATACTCCAAATTGTTTAAGCACTTGTTCTTGAGAAACAACTTCACCTTTTTTAACTTGCAATCTAGCTTTTTCTATGTCAGATATTAACAAATCATCTATTACCTTCTCCACCAGTACCTCAACAGACTGGCTTGTTACTATATTAATATGTTTTCCCGGAATGCGTTCATATACTTTTTCATCACCGAGATTAAAAGACCGATCAGCGTCATGATGAGATGCATGACGTGGACGATCTGCGACGCGTTGCGTTCGCGCCTGGTCATCAACAGAACAAATCACCGTATAGATAGCGCATCCGTAATCTCTCTCCCATTGACGTATTGTTGGATAATCCGACTCAAAATTAAATGGTGCTTCAACGATGAGGTCTATATTGCGCGCGAGTTGTTCTTGTGCAAGATCAAACAATAATCGCATGGAAATAGCACCAAGGTATTTACTATCCTCAAGAGTAGAAAATCCCATGGAGTCATACAGACTTTCCTTGATTGTGTCTTTATGAAAGCACACCCAACCAAGCCTTTTAGAAAGCGCTGTCGCCAGAGTTGTTTTTCCGCTTCCGGGGAGTCCGCAGACGATGATGATATTTGGCATATACCATTACCTGCTTGCTCGCATATATTGCAGGGCCTCGTCTTTGTTGATAACTTCTTTATTTTTGAGCAATACGGAAGTATGGTGTTTGACTTCCTCCACTTTTTTATCAGTATAATCTTTCAAACTAGCCTCCATTTTTTTCAGGTCTTCTTTTGTGGCCATGCCATTCAAATCTTCCTTTGTAGCCATACCCCTGAGATCATCCTTGGTGGCCATGGTGTTCTCGATCACTGTTACGCGCTTTTCCAAATTATCAACATCCTCTTTGAACGCCATTTTTTCAGCGATAAACACAAGAAGTTCTTTCTCGTCGTCAAAATGAAGTTGCTGTCCTTCTCGTTGCACGTTCAGCATAATAGTAATGTATATATACTTGTATGACACAAGTATACCGCAAAGAAATGGAATACCAAAATACTACCTATTCCTATACTTCCTCGCCACTTTCAAACGAGCAAGTTCTCGTTCAAGATTTGCCGCCATCGCGGCATATTCGCGAGCATCCATGTGCGTCTTTGAAAGCTCCTCCTGCGCACGTTCGTATGCTTCCTGCGCGCGTTCCAACATGAGCTCTTCAACTCGTTCCGCTGTGTCAGCCAAAACAATCACACGCCTCGCTTCTATGTGAGCAAATCCACCTGACACGACCATCGGAATCACATCGCCATTTTGTTTTATCAAAACCTCCCCTGCTTTGAGCAGAGAAACAAGTGAAACGTGTCCGGGAAGTACCGTGATCTCACCCTCTTGCGTAGGCATGGTGATCTGGTCTGCCTCCCCGGCAAACAATTCACGTTCTGGGCTGACAATTGAAATGTGTAATGGCATAAAAAGGTAATATCTTGTTGAGAGGGTTGGGGATTGTATTCTTCGGGATTCCGCAGAGAGCGGGCATGGTTTGCCCAAAGGGCAAGAGCGAGCGAGGATCGTAGATGCCCTTTGGGTACTAAGTCAAAATCCTCGCAGGGGATTTTGACGACCCGAAGGATATAATCCCCAACCATCGGACTCGTTACACCACCTCATCAATACCCCCCTTCATATAAAACGCGTTCTCCCCCTTATCATCATGCTTTCCATCCAAAATCTCCCGAAAACCACGAATCGTTTCTGAAAGCGGTACATACTTTCCCGTATTTCCCGTAAACTGTTCAGCAACGAAAAATGGCTGTGAAAGGAAACGTTGAATTTTACGCGCACGAGCAACCGTGACTTTATCCTCATCAGACAGTTCATCCATACCAAGAATCGCAATGATGTCCTGCAAATCTTTGTAGCGCTGAAGCACTTTTTGCATATCACGCGCGACTTTGTAATGCTCTTCACCCACGATCTGAGGATCCAAAATAGTTGAGCTTGAGTCAAGCGGATCGACAGCGGGATAAATACCGAGTTCGGCAAAACTTCGCGAAAGCACGACAGTAGAATCAAGATGACCAAATGTTGTCGCTGGTGCAGGGTCAGTAAGGTCATCAGCAGGCACGTATACGGCCTGTACAGACGTGATAGATCCTTTGTTGGTTGAAGTGATACGCTCTTGCAGTGATCCCATCTCTGTTGCCAATGTTGGTTGATATCCTACTGCGGATGGGATACGGCCAAGAAGCGCTGATACTTCCGAGCCCGCTTGAGTAAATCGGAAAATATTATCAATAAAGAAAAGCACGTCCTGATTTTGTTCATCACGGAAATACTCCGCCATCGTGAGACCTGAAAGTGCCACGCGCGCGCGAGCTCCCGGTGGTTCGCTCATCTGACCGAAAACCAGTGTCGTCTTGTCAAGCACACCGGAATCTTTCATTTCATGATACAAATCGTTTCCTTCACGAGTACGTTCACCCACACCAGCAAATACAGACACACCACCGTGTTCCGCCGCAATATTACGGATAAGTTCCATGATCACGACTGTCTTTCCTACACCGGCTCCACCAAACAAACCTACTTTTCCACCCTTTACAAACGGACAAATAAGGTCAATAACCTTGATACCTGTTTCAAATACTTCTGTTTTTGTTGATTGATCCACAAACGACGGCGCTCCGCGATGAATCGGATATGTCTTTCCTTCTTTTTTGTTTAATTCTTCTTTACCATCAATGACCTCACCCAAGACGTTAAACATACGTCCGAGAGTTGGTTTTCCAACAGGCATTGAAATAGGCGCACCGGTCGCAATGACTTCGCTACTTCGTTGCAATCCGTCAGTAGGCCCCATAGACACTGCGCGGACGATCTGTCCGCCCAAGTGTTGCTGTACTTCAAGCACAACGACATTTTTATCATTCTTTACTTCCAGTGCTTCGTATATTTCCGGCAATGCACCGCCTTCAAATGAAACGTCTACGACCGGCCCGATGATTTGTGTGATGATACCTTTATTCATAAATATTGTTTTATTCTTATTCAAGTGCCGCACGCCCCGCCGATATTTCCGCAATTTCTTGCGTGATCGCGCTTTGTCGTGCTTGGTTGTACGCGCGATTGAGACTGTACATCAAGTCAGTTGCGGCCTCAGAGGCATTTTTCATAGCCAACATGCGAGCGCTATGCTCGGAGGCTTCTGATTCCAAAACTGCTTGAAAAATAGTTGTCTCAATAATACGTGGAATAACATAATCAAGTACACCTTCTACTGATGGCTCAAAAACAGTATCACGTGATAGTCTTGCTGTGTTTACTTGTGTACCACTTTCATGAGTTACATTTTCATCAACGCGAGAAAATGGCAACAAAGGAAGCACTGTCACTTTTTGCTTTAAAGGTGAAACAAAATCAGTATAGATTATCTCCACTCGACTATATTTCTTTGTCAAAAATCCTTGTAACACGACATGAGCAAGTGGCAAGACATCTTCTATTGATCTGGTAATGTCACTTTTTTCAAAAGCACCGGCAATAGTAACCCCACCACTAGACAATGTTTCGGTTGCTTTTTTACCCAATGTATAGACATCAGTCTTTCCAGCGTATGTCTTGAGTGTTCGCATCGCTTGTTGTGCAATGTTTGCGTTAAATGATCCACAGAGTCCACGATTTGAACTAACGACAATCAACGCAGTATCACCCTCTGAACTGTTTTCAAAAAAAGAGTGTGACACATGGGGTAATGATAACAATATCTCCCATGACGCAGCGCTATAGGGACGTGTGGATAAAACAGAAGCAGTTGCCTTACGCATTTTTGCGCCAGACACCATCTCCATCGCTTTTGTCACCTTTTTGGTGTTGCCGACGGATTTCATCTTTCGTTTTAAGTCTAGTGTCCCTTTTGCCATATTTATGAGCTAAACATTCCCTTATATTCTTCCAAAGCTTCTTTGAGCGAGCTCTCTATCTCTGGAGTAAATTCATTCTTTTCACTGATGGTTTCAAACAGTTCTTTTTTCACGGTCATGAAATACTCCAACAGTCCTTTTTCATAATCCGCAATACGCGCAACCTCTATCTCATCGGCATATCCATTCACGATTGCATACAAGATGATAACTTGTTGCGCGACGGACATCGGCACATACTGTCCTTGTTTCAATCCTTCTGTTACACGTTTTCCTCTTTCAAGACGGTGTTTGGTTTCTTCATCCAAATCAGAACCAAACTGCGCAAATGCTGCAAGCTCTCTGTATTGAGCCAAGTCAAGACGGAGTGTACCCGCAACTTTTTTCATTGCTTTTGTTTGAGCTGCAGACCCTACACGAGACACCGACAAACCAACATTGAGTGCGGGACGAATACCTTGATAAAAAAGATCCGCTTCCAAATAAATCTGTCCATCAGTAATGGAAATCACATTGGTTGGAATGTATGCTGACACATCACCTGCTTGTGTCTCAATGATAGGAAGTGCAGTCAAAGAACCACCGCCAAACTCCTTACTCAAGTTTGCAGAACGTTCCAGCAAACGGGAATGTAAATAGAACACATCTCCAGGGTATGCCTCACGTCCTGGCGGACGACGCAAAAGAAGTGAGATCTCACGATACGATACAGCATGACGAGAAAGATCATCATATACGATCAACACATCCTTGCCTTTGTCCATAAAATATTCACCGATCGCACAACCAGCATAAGGGGCGATATATGAAAGTGCGGCAGCTTCAGATGCTCCTGCGACTACGATAGTCGTGTATTCCATCGCGCCCATACTTTCCAAACGCGCTTTGATTTTGGCAACTTTAGAATCCTTTTGACCAATCGCGACATAGATACAGATCACATCTTGTCCTTTTTGATTGATAATCGTGTCTATCGCAATCGCGGTCTTTCCTGTTTGACGATCACCGATGATGAGCTCGCGTTGCCCTCGTCCAATGGGAATCATGGAGTCAATCGCTTTGATTCCTGTCTGAAGCGGTCTGTTTACTGATTGACGAGTGATCACACCGGGCGCGATTTTTTCTACAGGATAAAAACCATTGGCATTGATGACGCCCTTACCATCTTTTGTATCACCAAGTGGGCCTACCACACGACCAATCAGTCCTTCACCAACAGGCACCTGCAAAATACGTTTTGTACGCTTTGCCATGTCCCCCTCTCTGACCATTTCCGCATCACCCAAAATCATCACACCCACCGAGTCTTCTTCAAGATTGAGCACGACTGCCATGATGACTTCTTTTTCTGTTTGTATCTCAATCATTTCAGCAGACTGTACATTTGAAAGACCGCCAATACGTGCGATGCCGTCTCCCGCTGAAATAACAACGCCGACCTCTGCGACTTCCTCTTCTTGAGAGTAGCCCTTTAGTCGTTTTTCAAGTTCTTGTATTAAATAATTTGTACTCATATCTATAGTGTGTGTAATTGGTCGGATAATTTTTTGATGGATTGATTGGTGGTCGTATCTATGTACCACTGTGAGTCAACAAGGACACGTACTCCGGCGATGATTGTATCATCATGCTCTATGGTAATCTGTGGCTCTTCTTTCCCTAAATCACGTACGATCTTTGAGATATCAGTGTCATTGACCGACGTATCAGCGCCAGTCGTGACCTTCACATGTGTCACGCCATTTGCCTTATCATCAGCATCTCTGACTTGTTTGATGATTGGTGCCAGCAATGATCGCTTTCCTTGTTTTTTTAAAAGTGTTTCAAGACGAGCTACCATAGCATCAATATCTTCCTGTTTTGCTTTTTTGCAACACTCTAACAACGCCTGACTATATTGTTTGGCAGTATAGTTCATACGTTGACATCCTTTAATGCGTCAACTGCCTTTTGTGCAAGTAGTCGTTCCATTTTTTCATCAGCCACTTCTCCCATGATCTTTTTTGTCGCAACTACTACCACATCAGCAAGTTGAGAAGATGCATCTGCAAGCATTTTTTGTTTTTCGGCTTCAATATGCACTTTTGCCTGTCGTACGACATTTTCTACTTCAGCTCGTGTCCGAGTCACCGCTTCTTCTGTCTGCGCTTTAGCCACATCACGGGCTTGAGCAACGATTTCTTGTGCTTGCTCTCGCGCTTTTGCCAACAAATCATGTTGTTCTTTTTCCGTAACCTTTAGACGTGTTGCAATCTCATCGGCCTTATGAACACTGTCCGTTACCATCTTTTGTCTATCATCCAATGCTTTAAGTACTGGTTTATACAAAAACTTATACAAAAGCGCCAAAAGTATCACAATATTGACCATCTGCGCGATGAGTAGTTTCCAATCAATTCCCAGCTGTGAAAATACTTCCATAATGCAAGTATGCTATTCTTATACGAACTTAATGATAAGAGCGATGACAAGGGCATAAATCGCGATTGCCTCGGCAAATGCGAACCCCAAAATCATAGCAGTCTGAATCTTACCTGCCGCTTCCGGATTGCGACCGATTGCTTCTGCCGCCTTACCTGCGGCAATACCAATACCAATACCAGGTCCGATTGCACCAAGACCGATAGCAAGTGCGGGACCAAGATACTTTGCCCATTCAATAGATGCCTTTATGAGCTCTAATTGGCTCTCTTCCATATGTTTTTACTGTTATAAATAAAAGCGTAAAAGGGCGAAAAGCCCGCTTGCGTCTGTATTTATTCATGTGCCTCTTGGCGCGCCAATGTGACAAACACGGCCGTCAAAAGTGAAAATACCAGTGCTTGTATCAATCCGACAAATAGTTCCAACATCAAAAATGGAACCGGCACAATATAGTATGTCAGGGATAGGATAACCGTCAAGAGTACTTCTCCCGCAAAAATATTGCCAAAAAGACGAAATGAAAAGGAAATTACCTTAGAAAACTCCGAAACAAGCTCCAAAATACCAATAAAAAAGGATAAAGGATTTTTGAAAGAAATAAACTTTTTGCTGTATTTTCCTATTCCCAAAGCGCCAATACCCCAGATTTGAATCATGATGACGCTAATAAGTGAAAGCCCGAGGGTAAAGTTGAGATCAGCAGAAGGCGCGCGTAAAAATGGAACAAGCTTGGTACCTTCATGTCCTATTTCATTGATACCAATCGTGCCAACACCGGGGAAAAGTCCCGTCCAGTTTACGGCCAGCACGGAAATAAAAATCGTCGCGACAAGAGGAAATATCTTTTTTGTGAGCGCACGGTCACCAGTCACGCCGTCAAATAACCCCAAAAGTAACTCAAAAAAAGTTTCAATGATATTTTGTGCTTTTCCTGGTATGCGGGTCAATCGTCTCGTGACAAAATATGATGCAAGAACCAAAGCAACAACAACAACCCATGTTACCAAGAGGCTGTTTGTGATAGGAAGTCCAAAAATATGGAATAACGGTTCTGCTTTTATAGATATATGCATACTTACTGTTTGTCTGTTTTGATATCAGTGTGTGTATCTGCGGTGGCGGTGATAACGCGACTCACTATACGCACGACCAGCCATGAAGACAGCAACAAAGAAATGATAACTCCCATTAAAAAAAATAACGGGGTGGTGTGCCATACTCTGTCTATCATACGACCCGCAAGCGCACATACTACCAACGGGATGGCAATCTGCCATCCGATGTTGAGCGCGAGTCCTACTAAGCGAGCTGTATCTTTTGACTGTGTAGGCATAAAAAATGACAATATGCCCATTATATCAAGATATATTGAGGCGGTCAATACATTAATTTTCCGACTTTTCCTCTAAAACTCCCCCGTAGCAATGAAGGTAAGGGTTTCGGTGTAGTCAGAGGCAGCCGGGGTAAGGCCGGTGATACTTGCTTTGAGAAGTATTTGTGCTCTGCCTGTGGTAATAGTGCCGTCTGTGGAAAGGATGGATGTGGCAGTGGTGTTGATCTTACCGATGGTGGGTGTTCCACCGTTTAATATGGTGCAGTTTGACGCGCCGTTCGCGTCGTAGGTGGAACTTGCAGTGAATGTACCTGTTCCTGATACCTGTGTGGCACTTGCGACACACATGCCAAACTTCTCTTGTCCTGCAATGACAGTTTCTTCGCTGGTGGCTAGGGTGATCGTATTATCTGCTGTTGTGGAATAGAGTCCTCCGTTACTTCCCATGACCGTGATAGTAGAACCATTTCCTGCATTACTGGTCAGGTCAAGGAATATACTGTTGATACTACTGTTTGAGGTGGTGAGTGTTGAAGCAGAAAGTGTACCAAGACTAACGCTGTAGGGTGTAGCACTTTCCGTGTCTGTAGTAGCAGTGTCTATGTCAAAGGACATGGTAGGAGCAGGTATAACAGTGGAAGTAACACTACTTGCTACTGCCGTACCGGGGGTGAGACCAGTGTCTGCAACAGGAGTGACTTCAAACTTTATGGCAGTACCAACATCATCGGTGGCAAGGACATAAGTTGATGAGGTAGCATCATCAATAGCGACATCATCACGAAGCCATCGGAAAGTAGAAGTACCTTCGACGTCTCCATCAGCGTCAGTGTAGGTATAACTACCAGTGAGGGTTCCATCTTCTATAGCAAGACCGGAGATGGAGACGGAGGAAGCTGTGGGGATGACATTTTCCACCGCATCAGTACAAACAGAGTTCGTACAGGAAGCGAGTTTGAGATCGAGATTTGTTGCGTCATAGTAAGAAATCGTTGGGTAACCACTTGAAGTCAACGCAAGAGATGCATAGGTGCCCACAGACCCATCACTCGCGACAGAAGTAAACGTCGCACTTCCCGAAGTACACGGAGCATCAGTACATTTTACAAACTTCAAATTAGTGTTAGTTGTATCATAATACGCAATACGTGCAAAGCCATCGGATGCCATTTTTAAAGATGTATATGTACCAACAATGCCTGTACTGTCTACGGTTGTTAGTACGGGACTTGTACAGGCGGCATCCGTACATTGTGCAAACTTCAAATCCCTATTTGTTGCATCATAATAACTGATCCGTGCAAAGCCGTCAGAAGCCATGGTAAGTGATGTATATAATCCAACAGTGTCAGTACTGTCTACCGTAGTTAGTACTGGTGCAGTGCATGTGGCATCCGTACATTGAGCAAATTTGAGACTGGTGTTAGTCGTATCATAATAGGAAAAACGCGGAAATCCATCAGATGCAGACATTGAGAGAGAAGCATATTGACCAACCTGGAGGGATCCAGAAGAATCTACAACCGAAAGAGTTTTTGACGAACATGATGCGTTCTCGCATTTAGCAAACTTGAGCTGATAATACGACGGGTCAAATTTACCACCAGCAATATAACTATAGTACCCTATACGAGGAAATCCATCAGATGCCATGACAATCGATGTAAAAGTACCTGCAGAAGTAGCAGTATTATCTACTGTAGTAATAACGCTTGTGGAACATGCAGCATTAGTACATTGAGCAAATTTGAGAGAAGCATTAGTTTGGTCATAATAACTAATTCTCGCAAATCCATCAGATGCCATAGCAATAGAGGTGTATTGACCGACTGAACCAGTGCTATCTACTGACGTTATAACAGGTGAGGTACACGTGGAATCAATACATTGAGCAAACTTGAGGTCGGTATTGGTTGTATCGTAGTACGCAATACGCGAAAAACCATCAGAAGCAACAACTGTGGAAGTATATTGCCCTACTGTCCCTGTGCTATCTATTGTAGTCAAAGCTGTTGCGAGAGATGCATTTGTTTGAAATGTTGCAGCACTTTCTGCTGATGGAGACCATGCCCCCTCTGCAGAGTTTGTATCCCAAAATTTGATTCGCCAATAATAAGTCGTACCAGCGGTGATTGATACAGGAATACCAATATCAGGTGAACGAGCGCCGTCCGCCGTGGATGTCATACTAGTACCTGAACTACCGGAATCATATACAATGCTCGCAAATACATTATCGGTAGCAACCTGTACTTCATACTTATCAGCGGCATCAGCGTCTGGGTCATTGTTAATGGCTGATACCACAATATCATTATTTACAAGTGTCGTAGGATTGGCGCTACCTGCTTGAGCCGTGGTGATAGCAGTATTTGAATACAGTGTGGTGGGGGCGGTGGGAGCGCTATTCGCAGTAATCGCGGTTCCAACGCTTTCAACGGCAATGCCGGGAGATGTACCTGTAGCGGCGACAGGAGTGACTTCAAATTTTATAGTCGTACCTCCATCAGCTTCTACTGTTGTATATGTAGAAGATGTTGCACCATCAATCGCCACATCATCGCGAAGCCACCGAAATGTGGATGTACCTTCACTGTCACCATCAGTGTCAGCATAAGTATAATTACCTGTGAGTAGCTGATCAACCTCAGCAGTACCAGTGATAGTGACAGAAGAAGCTGTTGGCGCAGCATTTGAACAGGCAGCATCAACACATTGGAAAAATTTGAGATCAGTATTTGACGAGTCATAATAACTAATCCTCGCAAATCCATCGCTACCCAAAGCAAGAGACGGCCACCATCCTACAGATCCAGTACTATCAACAGTGGATATAGTATTTGTGGAACATGCATCATTCGTGCATTGCACAAATTTGACATCAACATTATCAGTATCAAGATAAGCAATCCGAGCGTATCCGTCGTCTGCCATCGCAAGTGATGTTTGAGCAGAGGGTGAATAGGATTGAGCTTCCACATCAGTAAGAACGTTTGTTGAACATGCGTCATTAGTGCATTGAACAAATTTTACGGATCCACCCGCTGAATCATCGTGATATGTAATACGGGCGTATCCGTCGTCTGCCATCGCAACAGAACTACCAATTCCCCCACTCCCCGGAGCTGCGGGATAGATATTTGTGCTATTTTTCGTCGAACAATCCGCATTTGTACATTGAATAAACTGCAAATATGAATATATTGAAGTTGCATAGTGGGTGATCCTAGCATACCCATCAGAGGCCATAGCGATATCGGTACCATAGCCAAGGGAGTTCGTAGCCACCGTAGTAATAACGTTTGTCGAACATGCGTCATTTGTACATTGTACGAATTTAATATCAGTATTTGTCTCATCATAGTAACTAATACGCGCAAATCCGTCATCGGCCATTGTTATTGCTGTATCTTTCCCGACATCACCCATAGAATCAATTGTTGTAATAACACTTGTCGAACATGCGTCATTTGTACATTGTACGAATTTAATATCAGTATTTGTCTCATCATAGTAACTAATACGCGCAAATCCGTCATCGGCCATAGCGAGAGACGTATATTCACCAACATCGCCAGTAGAATCAACAACCGTAAGATTGTTTGTGCTACAATCTGCATTCGTACATTGAGCAAATTTAAGATCACCACCATTCTGCTGATAATAACTAATTCGAGCGTAGCCATCAGCAGCCATAGCTATTGATGTATACTGACCAGCCTGAATTCCTGAATCTACAATTGTACTAGCTGCCAAACTATCTCCACTCCTACTCTGTGTCAACAAAAAAACTCCGACACCCAAAGTAAGAATCATAAAAACAAACAAAACATACAAGTGTCGTATGTCCGCTTTGAATGCAGAAAAATGTCTGTCATCATTATTTTTCATCTTGTCCACAGTATAGGAAGTACGCATTTAGTATACCACTCTTTTACCCCCCCACAATTATTTAAAAGTGGATATCAAAAAGATATCTCAAATAATCGTCGTGCATTTTTACTTGTTTGCATGACAACTGCTTCAAATGTAACACCTTTCACTTCTGCAATCTTTTTTGCAATAAACTCTACGTAGCGAGGATGATTCCTTTTCCCTCGATGAGGTACAGGTGATAAAAATGGCGCATCAGAATCCAACATCAGTTTTTCAAAAGGTATATCTTTCAAAACATCATCGTATTCGTTGGTAAACGTCACAATCCCGGTAAAGGAAATCAAAAAACCAAGATCAAGATAGCTTTGCGCTTCACGTATGCCTGCAGTGAAACAGTGTATCACACCCCGCTCGCGATCACTTGTCCAAACGCCATATTGTTTTATCAGCATCTCTATCAAATCATCATGAGCGTCCCGACAATGTAAAATCACCGGCTTTTTGACTTCATGTGCCAAATCCAGTTGTTGTTGCAAAAGTTTTTTTTGCGCAATGACCGCGTGTTCGCGCTCCAGTGCATCTTGTGGCAAATGAAAATAATCCAAACCAATCTCCCCTATCGCAACGACGAAATCTGACCGAGCAAGATCACTATACACTTTTTCATCCCATTCTTCGCCTGTTTCTGTCGGATGTTGACCCACTGCCGCCCAGATTGGTTTACCTGTATACGCAGTAGTAATTTCTACACCCTTTTTACTGCTCGCCAAATCACAGCCGGGAATAATAATCGCAGTCTTGTGCTCTAAGGCATCGTCGATGATAGTTTGATAGTCCTCATTATATTGTCCCAGATTCAGATGGCAATGTGTATCAATCATCCATGGAGTTTCCATACAATGTTCTGTTTACTTTTCTAACACTTTTGGTATATCACCCCCAACAGGAACGGTAAATTGCATGGGGGGCAACAACTTACTCAAATCAATTTTAGATAGATCAGGCAAAAAGGGTTTGACTGTTAAAGCAAATGTGGAAAAAAAACGACCCGTTGTTGTAGTATTTATTTTTTCTGTCAAACCGACATTGATGGGAAGTGAAATCAATATATACACCACTGCTGCGACAAAAAATGCCCCTTCCAACAATCCAAGTACCGCACCACCAAGTCGATTGATAGTTTTTAAAAATGGTAAAACAGCAAACAAATTAAACACTTTATCAACCGCCTTGACTAAAATGCCGATAATAATTGTCACGACAAAAAATATCAGAAAAAAAGCAACCAAATATGACAACGGATCTGCAATAGCCGGATATTGCGCAAAACCACCGCGAATATATTGTGCAACAGGCCATACAAACTTACCTGCAAGAAACAACCCCACGAACAGTCCAATCAATGATCCCACTTGTCTAATAAATCCTTTTATAAGACCGAGTAAAGCAAAGACAGCGAGAACGATAAGGATCGTGAGATCAATGGTATTCATAGGACAAGCAATATAAACGATTATTGATTATGGTTGTTCAATAGGTGGAAACAACGGCACGCCTTTTGTGGGCTTGGTGACCGCCCCCGGGATCCATTTGATGAGCTGTGCGGATGAATGCGATCGTTCCAGACTCTCTATATCCAACAATTTCCACAACTTTTCTGCGGTCTCGGGTAGAAACGGATACACCATCGCGCTGATATGACGAAGCACCTCCAATAATAATACCATTGTTTGAGCAAAATGTTCAGGGTCTTCTTTCGCCAACGCCCATGGTTTGTTTTGTTCTATATATTTATCCCCCCAACGCAAACACTCCCAGACTGTTTTGAGTACGTCATCAAGAGCCACTTTTTCTATCCCTATTGCATACTGTTCCCATGCATTTACAATCATCTGTTGCGCTTCTTCGTCATCCAGACCGGTGATATCATCAAGACTTTTTTCATCTACTTTTTCCGCCAGTGTGAGTACACGACTTGCAAAATTTCCTAACCCTTTTGCTAAGTCACTTTCGTATCGTTCTTTCAAACGCTCAAAGGAAAAATCACCATCTTCGCCAAACGGTATTTCACGCATGAGGAAATATCGTACCGTATCCACACCATAGGTACGAGATAACTCTACGGGGTCAATGGCATTACCCAATGACTTGCCGATCCTATCTCCATCAATGGTAAAAAATCCGTGCGCAAATACTTTTTCTGGAAGTGGCAACCCCGCAGACATCAACATTGCCGGCCATAACGCACAGTGGAATTTGAGAATATCTTTACCGACGATATGCATACTCGCAGGCCACAATACATCAAATGCCTCGTCGTCAGTACCATAGCCAATCCCGGTAAGGTAGTTTATCAGCGCATCAAACCATACATAGATGGCATGATCCGGATCTATCGGCAAAGGAATACCACATTTTGCAACTTGAAAATGACGAGAAATACTTACATCCCCAAAATGATCCTTTATATAATTTACCACTTCATTGCGACGACTGATTGGTTGGATAAAATCAGGATTCTTTTCTATATGTGCCAGCAATGCATCTTTATACTTTGACGCAGAGAAAAAATAATTTTCTTCTTCAATCGTCTCCACTTTCTTTTTATGCATAGCACATATTTCACCATCAAGAAGGTCTGACTGTTTAATAAACTCTTCACAGCCATTGCAGTAGTATCCTTTATATAGCCCTTTATAGATATCCCCTTTTTTATTGACCAAATCAAAAAACTTGTATACGCCGATTTTGTGGCGTTCTTCGGTGGTACGAATAAACCCATCATTAGTGATATTGATACTATCCCACGCCTGTTGCCAAATGGCCGCTTGTATACCCAAATATTGTTCCAATGTCTCGCACCCTGATTTTTCAAACGCTTCAACATTTTTTTGACTATTTTCATCCACCCCCATCAAAAAGAAAACCTGATCGCCTTTCATGCGATGATACCGCGCAAGCACATCCCCAGTGATAGACGTATAGGCATGACCAATATGCGGTTTATCATTGACGTAATAAATCGGCGTGGTTATATAAAATGTTTTTTTATCAGACATAACAGAAAATTAGTAGGAAAGAAATTGCAATAGCAATGAATCAGATGCCACTGTTGGCGGCAACGCAAATAACTTTTTTGTTGTGAGATTGATTAGTGCGTGCCCTTGTAAGGCCGTCACTGCTGTCTCTGGCGTGGTTATGATTACATTCTCACCAAATATCGCACTGATACTCGGCCTGTCAATAAGACTTTTTGTAGGATCGTATTTCCACTCAAAAGGATACAACAATGTGGCTTTTTCTCGTGATATCCCTGTCTGGAAAATACCACTTGTGGTACTAAATGCAAGAGTGGCGTCGTCAATCCAATATATTGAGTAGATATTGCGTAATATATGACTATCGAGAATATCAGCAAAATCGGAGTTTTGGTACACACTTTTTGCTTGACCTGTCATTGTATCAGCAAGCATGATCTCCTCTCCTTTTGGACACACCAAATCAATATATGGATCATGTCCGTAGTCAAATGAGGGACAAAAATGATATGCAATATATCGCCCATCATTACTGACTATTCCATTATAGAGTGAAGCCAATCGATGACCCACGGGCGTGATGTCAATTTTTTTTACGATATTATTATCAGTAAGCTCAACATAAAAACGTTCACCGTCAATAACACCTGAAAGTCCGCTTGTCTGCATTGACCCGATTATTTTGGTATCATCAGCCGTCCAGGCATCTACCAGTAACTCCGTGCGACTTGACTGGGTATCCGGTTCGTATACACCCAAATCAGTACGACTCATGATTTTAGTTGCTTCCTTTGAATTTATATCATAGATATAAAGTTCACCTGCCTTCACGAAGTCTGTCACCATGTCGTCTTGCATACGTTCATTAGTGATCGTGTAGGCAATTTTTTTTGTATCATGAGAAAATTTAGCACTATCAATCACAAAACCATCGGGTGCAGTAATCACTGTGTCTATCTTCTTTTCATCCGGCTTGATTATATAGAGACTATTTGTAACCGATGCAAGCCACGTGTGTTCTATTTTGTTTGTATCATAAAAATGTAACCAACCATTGTGCTCCACCACAAGAGTATCGGGTTTATCCAGCGCAGTGTTGAGCAAATAAATAGATGTTTTGTCTTTTGGCACATCCCCACCATCCTGTCCTGAAAGTAACGCATAATAAATAGGAGGATTTGCGATGGTATTTGCATTCTTTAATAATGTCTTTAATGAAGGTTGAATGGTCATCGTGTCGTTCATAGAGACAGGTTGTTTGCCATTGATGACAAAAATTGCTCCGATAGCAACTAAACCAAGTAGTATAATCAGTCCAAGAGCAGTTTTATTAGTACGCACCGCCACTGCTTTGATACGTGGGATAAGTGGTATATGTGGAAAATAATCCATAGTATATGATTAGCCCCACGAACGGGGTGCTATGATAATAACAAATTCTCCTTTTGTAGAAGTTTTTTTAAGAGATTCAATAACCGTGGCACAAGTACCGCGATACATAGTTTCATGTAGTTTGGTCAATTCTCGACATACGATGAGCTGACGTGTCGGTTCTAACACTGATCCCAATGCATCCAACGTCTTCATGATGCGATGAGATGATTCATAGAAAACAGTGGTCGTTTCACTTTGAGCAATAGTTTGAAAAATTGTCTGTCGTCCTTTTTTATGAGGTACAAAACCAAGATATGAAAACTCATGCGAAGGAAAACCGGACACACAGAGCGCCGTGATCACCGCCGATGCTCCGGGGATAGGGACGATATTGATATTCCCATCCATCTGCGTGACAAGTTCCTTCACTAACAAAACTCCGGGATCGTTGATACCGGGCGTCCCTGCATCTGACACCATGGCAAGATTTTTTCCTGATTCCAGCATCTCAACAATCGTTTTTACTTTCCCGCCACTGGAATGCTGATGATAGCTTTGAGTAGGTGTTTTTATCTCATACCGAGTAAGCAACTGTTTTGTATGGCGCGTATCCTCGCATAAGATAAGGTCTACCTCTTTCAAAATACGCACTGCACGTACAGTGATATCTTCAAGGTTTCCGATAGGCGTCGCGACAACGTAGAGAGTAGACATAAGCGAATACTATACGTATAAGAATAGCGTATAAGGAGGGTTTGGGCAAGGTGACCTTTCGTGTGAGATTTCTATTCGGAGTTTAGACATTTACTACAGATCATTTACAGTATCATCGAAACACGATATGATTATGGTAATGAGAAACAGTATCTATGTCACAAAAAGAGCTTATCAAACACTGGCGAGAAGGCGCAAAAGATGCGCTGGAGACCGCCGGTTATCTCATGAAAACAAAGCGTTTTGATCATGCACTCTTTTTTGGACACCTTGCGTTGGAAAAACTCCTCAAAAGTCTTGTCATAGAATATGGCGAAGCAAACGCGCCTTATACTCATGACCTAGCCCAACTTGCCCACAAAGCCCATATTGAATTGCGCAAAGAACAAGAGGAAGGCCTGCTCCAAATTAACCTTTTTAATATTGAGGGTCGTTATCCGGAAGAAAAAGCTCTGTTACGTAAAACAACTACACCAGAAATAGCAGAGTACTGGTGGAAGCGAATAAATGAATACTTTGTATGGCTACAAAAAGGAAGCAAATAGATCCTGAAATAAAGAAACAGCTTCTTGCGATGAAAAAACGCATGAAACAGGAAAGTATTATCGTATCTGATTATTATCTCTTTGGCAGTCGAGCAAAAGGCAACGCTTTTCCAGAAAGCGATATTGATGTCGCGGTGGTAGTACCTACACTTACTAAGAAAAATTATGATACGTTGATGCGCAAAGTGTATATATTAGCTCATGGAGTAGACCCTCGTTTTGAGACCCATCTCGTTGCAAAAAAGGATATTGCCAACAAATACATGACCATACCATCGGCTGTGCGAGAACATGGCATTGCGTTTTAAGAAAAAGTTACGGTTTACACATACCCATCACTATATGCTATGTGCTATCAGAGACGGTAAAAACTCTATTTCAAAGATCAGGAAGCTATTCTGGTGTTTATAGTTGAAAATATTGCTTTTTCAAGAAATTCACCATGGGAAAAACAGAGGAGAGAAAGAGAGAAGAGATTTACCAAAGATGAAGCGTTGGATTATATGAGTAGTAAAATATTGATATCCCTATAACTAATAACCAAAGTAGATATGGAAGGTACATGGTCACCTGAAAAAGTGCATCAAATGGATGAAGAAAGACTAAAGGATAAAGAAGAATCATTAGAATGGCTAAAAGATATAACCACAAAACTAGGCTATGACGAAGTATCGTCTCCGGAAGCACTACGTCTCACAGAAGACGAAATGCAAAAAATAGGCTATACAAAAAGCGGATTTGACCAGGATCAAGCACATAGAGAAGGCCTGTCACCTAGTGATTTTCACTCTTACATATCAAAAAACAAAGCCGCGAAAGCAATTATTAAAACGCATGGTGCAGATCCGAGGATGTTTGTGGCAGATATCTTTTCTGGCAAAGAACATTATATGAATCATGATTTTAGTAAAAATGAACTCCAGAGCATTTTGGAAAAAGCTGGTAAATAAATCCTACAAATACTAAGCTCTCCTCCTCTTCCTCTGAAATGTAATCGCGAATCGGTGCGCTTCGTCACGGAGAGCGCGGAGTAACTGAAGTGCAGGGCTTTTTGGCGGTAAACGCAATGGCAATTTCGCCCATGAGACATATATTTCTTCAAGTCGTTTCGCAAGACCGATCAATGGGATATCTATCCCGTGCACACCGAATACGCGTATAGCAATATTAAGTTGTCCTCGTCCCCCATCCACGACAAATAGATCTGGCAGTGTTTCTTTCTTTTCTTTCATGCGTTCCAAGTAACGCGTCAACACTTCCTCCATAGACGCAAAGTCATTATTCCCTTTGCCATGCTTTATAATAAATTTCCTATATTGCCCCTTCGCTGACGCGCCATTATGAAACTGTACCAACGAACCGACCATCTCTGTTCCGCCCAAATGTGAAATATCAACACAATTGATGGTCTTTGGTAGTATATCCAGTTTCAACGCGGTTTTGAGTTCATACAATTGCCCACCGCCTTGCCCCAAACCAACTGTCAAATTTTCTTTCACCATTGCAAGTAGTTTTTTCTTCAAACCTCGTGTCGGTACCGTCAATACGACTTTGCGTCCGGCGATATGAACCAAAAATGCTTCAATGATTTTTTGTTCAGGCAATACATCAGGTACAACAATCTCTTGCGGTACATTGTGACTCGCATAATACTGTCGTAAAAAACTACCCAGTGCGTCTTGAGGTGTTTGCACTATCAACGTATCCAAATCAAAAGTATATTCTTTGCGTCCAGAAATAATCCCTTTATCGAAGTGAAACAACTGCACAATCATACTTGCACCCATCACAACATAATTTACCACATCTTGATCATACGACTTTGGTCGTGAAACACTCTGATCTTGAAGCTTTTCAAGATTAAGAAGTTGATCTCGATACATTTTTGCTTTTTCAAACTGCTCTGCTTTTGATGCATCTGCCATTTGCTCGTGTATTTTCTTGATCAATATTGCATATTCGCCATTAAAAAAGCGTTCAACATCTTTGATGATCTCGCCGTATTCTTCTTTTGAAATCAGGCCCGCACATGCACCACGACAATATCCGAGATGATACCGCAAGCACGGCTTTTTGAGCCCACGGTATTTACAGAGGCCAAAAATCTTGTTCGCCGCGTTCATGGCCGCCGTTCGAGCACCTCCTGAAGGAAACGGGCCAAAATATTTGCCATCATTTTTCACCGCGCGAGCGACTTGCAGACGAGGATATTCTTCTTTTGTGAGTTTCAAAAACGCATATCGCTGACCGTCCTTGAGGTCAATATTATAATGCGGATGATATTTTTTTATAAGTTGCGCTTCCAAAATCAACGCCTCCACCTCATTGCCAGTGATAATAAACTCAATGTCAGATATTTCGGATACCAACGCGACGGTCTTTTCGTCAGTCGCGCGCCAATATGAAGCTACCCGCTTTTGCAGGTTTTTCGCTTTTCCCACATATAACACTGTACTGTCTTTATCTTTCATTAAATAACAACCGGGCTGTGTGGGAATGGGTTGTTTTAAAAATGGTTTCATATCTAGGGTATCCCTTTGGGATAAAATCAGTATAGCGCGCCAACGTATACAAAAACACCCCCTCCGCCTACTGGCGGACAGGGTGCCTCTGTCGAAATCAACGAATTACCACTGGTTGCGTGAGCCGTAATCGTTACCACGACCACCGCTATTGCGACCACCGCCAAAACTGTTGCCTCCACTGCGAGCTGGGCGTTCACCCATTGGGCGTGCTTCGCTTACAGTAAGGCGTCGGCCGTCGAGCTCCTTGCCATTGAACATTTCAATAGCTGCGGTAGCTTGCTCATCGCTTGCCATTTCTACGAAACCGAAACCTTTTGAGCGACCGCTATCACGATCCATGATGATCGTTGCGGACTCTACGGTACCGGCTTGTGAAAAAGCTTCACGAAGTGCTTCGTCTGTCGTTGAGAAGTTGATACCTCCAACGTATAATTTTTTTGCCATAGTATAAACTAAAACTAAATTCTTCACCTACATTGAGTCGACTGTTGCTTCGCGGAGGGTACAAACTTAAAGATTTGCACCTTGCGAACTAATGTATTTAACACTTAGTATAGCACGCCCTGTGGATAACGTCAAGAATTGGCCTTCCATGAACGAGTTTTGTCCTTATAACAAAAGAAATGCTAGATATACGGTTCCTATTTACTTCTTCAGTACCTTTTTCAAAAAATGCCCTGTATAACTCTCCTTTATTTTAACCACTTCTTCGGGTTTGCCGACAGCGATAATATTCCCCCCTGCTTGTCCGCCTTCGGGACCAAGATCAATGATATAATCAGCGGTTTTTATGACATCAAGGTTGTGTTCAATGACAATGACGGAGTTTCCTTTCTCCACCAGACGATTGAGTACGGTAAGAAGTTTTTGAATATCGTCAAAATGAAGACCGGTCGTCGGTTCGTCCAGATGATACATCGTCCTGCCTGTATCACGTTTTGCGAGTTCGGTAGCAAGTTTCACTCGTTGTGCTTCACCACCGGAAAGGGTGGTTGATGACTGTCCCAGCTTGATATAGCTCAAACCGACATCATAGAGTGTCTGCATTTTGTTTTTTATCCTCGGCACTGGTCGGAAAAAATCCAGCGCTTCTTCCACCGTCATGTCCAACACATCTGCGATCGTTTTGTCTTTGTATTTCACCGACAAAGTTTCATCATTGTAACGCTTCCCTCCACAAACCTCGCAGGGAATGTATACATCAGGCAAAAAATGCATTTCTATCTTAATAACTCCATCTCCTTCACAGTTGCCACATCGACCGTCAGAGACATTAAAACTAAAACGTCCATCACGATACCCTCGCACGCGTGCTTCTTTGGTGGCGGCAAACAGTTCGCGGATATAGGTAAAGACGCCGGTGTAGGTGGCGGGATTGGAACGCGGAGTACGTCCGATTGGCGACTGATCAATCGTGATGACCTTATCAAGCTGATCAAGCCCTTCTATACGATCGTGCTTGGCGGGAGCATCCACCGTCTCCCCAAAATATTTTGAAAGCGCGGGATAGAGTGTTTCGTTGATAAGAGTACTTTTCCCGCTTCCCGAGACGCCCGTAATACAGCAAAACACACTAAGAGGAATCTTGACATCAATATTTTTTAGATTGTGTCCATGCGCGTTTTTTATCGTTAAAAATCCCCGTGCCGGTCGGCGATGATCAGGAATCGCTATTTTCTTTTTACCGGAAAGGTATTGCCCTGTAAGAGAATTTTTACTCTTTTTTATTTGTTCAAATGTCCCTTGTGCAATCACCGATCCCCCATGTACGCCCGCACCTAGACCAATATCAATGATATGATCGGCCGAAGCCATCGTATCTTCATCATGTTCCACGACAATCACACTATTACCCAGATCCCGCAGACCTTTCAGCGTATCAATCAGTTTGCCGTTATCACGCTGGTGTAGACCGATGGACGGTTCATCCAAAATATACATCACCCCTCGCAACTCCGAACCGATCTGTGTTGCAAGATGAATGCGTTGCCATTCTCCACCGGAAAGCGTTTTTGTGGTACGCGCAAGCGACAAATAATCAAGACCGACATTGTTGAGAAACGACAACCGCGCTTTGATTTCTTTTACTACTGTCTCTGCGATCTTTTTCTCTGTAGCCGTCAGCTTTAGCGTATCTATAAAGTCAAAACACTCGCGTATAGACAGTTCAGTATATTGCACAATATTTTTTCCACCAATATATACAAAGAGGCTTTCTTTTTTCAGACGGTTGCCCTGACAACTAGGGCACTGTGTCTCGCGCATGTACTTGCGAATAGCCGTACGCATGGCTTCCGAATCTGTCTGACGGTAAATACGCTTCAGTTGCGGAATGACACCCTCAAAATGTCCATAATGCCGATCCGTTTCTGTGTCTGTATCCCCCCACAACAAAAGATTGATGATATCACGGGAATATTGTTTGAGAGGCGTCCACGGATCAAACTTGTAATATTCTGCCATGCGTTCAATCTTGTCCCAGTGTACGGGCACGATCTTACTCCACGGCGCGATACCGCCTTCCATGATAGATCGGGACGGCAATGGCATGATAAGCTCCTCCTCAAACTCTTCAATAATACCGATACCATGACACTCGGGACATGCTCCTTGGGGTGCGTTGAAAGAAAACATGCGCGGTTGCATTTCTTCAAAATTGAGTCCGCAATCAATGCACGCCAAGTGTTGACTGTACATTTTTTCCTCATATTTTTTCCCGCCGACATTGTGCTTTGCCTCTGCACGCTCTACCAACACAATCATAAATCCATTTCCCAGTTTCAACGCACTTTCTACCGCTTCTTGCATGCGCGATTTTTCATCGCTATCTGCACCCAGTCGATCCAGTGCCACCTCAATAGTATGCGCGACATAACGTTTCAAAATAATACTTTCCGTCCCGAGATTGTAAAACACCCCATCAACGCGTACACGGCGGAACCCTTGTCGTTTGAGATCATCAAAAAGATATTCGTACGTTCCTTTACGCGCCCGCACGAGTGGCGCTAAGATAGTGATCTGCGCGCCATTGTAATCCGAGATGATAGACTTGGAAATACTTTGTGCATCTTGCTTACGAATCAGTTTTCCACACGAATAACAGTGTGGAATACCGATACGCGCATAAAGCAAACGCAAGTAGTCATATATCTCCGTGACTGTCCCGACGGTAGATCGCGGATTGGCAGACAGTTTCTTTTGTTCTATGGCAATCGCCGGTGAAAGACCTTTGATAGAATCCACGTCCGGCTTATTCATAATACCCAAAAACTGCCGTGCGTACGCCGACAAACTTTCCACATAGCGACGCTGACCTTCGGCATAGAGCGTATCAAACGCCAAAGACGATTTCCCACTTCCCGACAAACCAGTAATCACCGTAAAAGAATTGATAGGGATATCAACGTCAATATTTTTGAGGTTATGCTGACGCGCACCGCGTATTTGTATGAACTCCTGATCTTTGGACATATTGACATTTTCAGTAAGTATGGTATATTGTATACATCACGACGAAAGAGGTTCTCGAAGGGTTCCGTCCCGACAAGAGCCTTTTTTATTTATTTTTTGATAAATTCAAGCTTTCCACGCAAGGCATCTATAAAATCAAAAATGTTGTATTCCGGCGTACTCAATCTCTTAAAAAGACCAGAATATGAATGTCTATCGGGAATAAGCAACTTCAAGAGTTTTTCTTGATCGCGTAAATATTCCACCAAACAATAAAAATCACCATCCCCCGTGACAATCACCGCTTTCTCAAAATGGGGGTATTGAATCATCGTATGGAGTACCAATTCCGCATCAACATTGCCTTTTACACTCCCATCAGGCAGTTCGAGAGTTGGTTTAAATACACAGATAAACCCGTCTCTCTGCAAACGAGTATACATAGCCTCGTTCCCCCGTACAAATCCAATAAACAAAAATGCATGAGTAATCCCATATTTATCGCTTAAGTATTGACGAAATTTAGCAAAATTCAGCCTCCACCCCATCTGCCGAATACTCAAATTCAAATTCTGACTGTCAATAAACGCATAATTGTTGCGATTTTCTTTCATAGCAAAGAGTATACCTCATTTCCCCAAAAAGAAAAAGACCCGATCCGCCTTCGCCGGCTGGCGGATTGCAGGGGGTCTTTTTGTAATCGCTTTGCAAGAATACTTATTTTAATGGACTGAAACCATTATCTACTTCTGTCCCGTCAGGGTGTCCATCACTATCGGTATCAGGATTGTCCGCATCAGTGCCGATGGATGCCTCGTCTTCATCAGAAAGTCCGTCTTTATCCCTGTCAGCATTTCGAGATGCGCCTGAATACGCGATCGCCTGCATGGTGTTCCACTCTTCTGTTTTTTGAGGTACATGGCCATATATTCTTTGAAACACGGAAATAGCCGCGCTTTCGCTGTTCAGATTCCGGTTTTGCGCAGACTGGCGCAAGCCGTATGCCATCACGGTGATTGCCGCGCGATCATTGGCATTTTCCATATTCGCGACCCGCTTATAGATCATCCTGAATTCATTTTTTGCTCTTTTTTCCGCATCTTTGTTTGTCAGGGAAGGGAAACGACCATTTGCAATCCGAAACAAGTCTTGTAACTCTTCATCTGTTTCGGGTAATTTATTGAATGCTGTCTTATATGAATTGATCACCGCGGCGCGCTCTCCCGCACCCAGTCTTTTTGTATTATCATCAATGCCATACGTAACAAATGTCGTCACTGCCTGCTTCATTTGTTCGTTCAGATTTTGCAAGTCGGTTGAGACTTTTTTGAGATACTTAATCTCTGATTGCTGTTCTCTGACGATATCACGCAATTCTTTTAACTCCGCAAGAAGCTGATCCGTTTGATTATTTTGCAATTGGCTTGCTTTTTTCTCAATATCAACGATTTGTCGGGCATCCATTGCTTTTTTAGTTTCGGGTATGGATACTGTTGGTTTTTTGTCTAGGGAAGGATTTTCAAACTGTCCTGTAGATGCCGTCGTCAACGAGCCGTTGTGTACGACCACATCTTTGGCCACATTACCACTTTGAGCGGTAATAACATAAAAATATGAAGTGTTCACCTGAAGAGGTGGCACAAACTTTACCGTGGAACCATTTATCTTGTCAGGTCCAAGGAATACAACGACTTGATGAGAAGGAGTGGCACTGCTTTCTGTAAATATAATCATTGCGACGCCGGGTTGCTGATTAAAGGTCGTGTTAATTTCAACCGAGCCAGACGACGTGATTGTGACCGGAGTAGCTAAAACACGTAAGTCACCATCCTGTCTTGGCGCGTTCAATGTTGAGCCCGCAAACAGTGTTGACGCTATGGGAATACTGATATTCCCGTCATTGTCATAGCATTGCAGTCCATAATTCCTGTATCCATACGACTGCACCGTCACACGTTCCACTCCGTTTACATTCTTTCTTCCACTCCAATCCCCGGTTGCTATACAATATACTGCATTCTTTGATGACCATTGTATATTCATAGTATTACCCTGTATCAAATAGTCATGCCCGTCGCCTACATTAAATGTGCTAATCTCGGGACGTGTGACAGAGGTCTTATTTTTAATTGTTACTGTCGTTGATAGCGTATTGTTATTTTCATTAAACTCCCGTAATTCATTGGCATTATCCACAGTAAAATGTAAATACAAGTTACCTGCGGTACGAAATGTCCCTTCCCACGAAAAAGTGACTGATTCATTCACACTCAAAGGATCAGCAACGGTCGGCATGCTTCGACTGCTCTTAAATGCGCTTAAATCATAAATAAAATCTTGAGCGTTAAAATTCATGTACCAGTTATACAAGCCCTGTCCGCTAGTCAAATCACCACCAAGATTCTTTATAGTCACAGACAAAGTCCCTGACTCACCTGTAGTGTTGCTAGGTGAAGAGTACTGTACATTCGTCACCGTCAAATCAGGTAATGGGCTAAAACTTGTCGTAGTAAATGTCCCTTCATAGGTGTTATTCATATCTGACGTCGCATCGTGTTTGTACGCTGTGATACGGTAGGTATAGGAAGTATTTGGCTTCAGTTTCTTTGTAAACCATCCGGGGCTGACATAGTACATAGTAAGTCCTGACGAACCGCTTATTGTCGTTGTCATATATGGGGAATCAGTAATCGAGGTATGCGGATATTCCCAAATCGAAATGGTCATTTTCTCTATGGGATCAGTGATATAAATACGAAATGTTCTTACATCTTCAGCATCCTGTCCTATCGCATCGACTTTTTCCAACTCCACTTTTTCAACTTGAAATTGCGTCGCGGCAAACAAACTGCCGGCATACATAAAACTTCCAAGCAATAAAACGCTCGCAAGCATGATACGACCTATTTTCATAACAAAGTATTTACAAATTAATATCTGTTGATGTTATTTTATACACCCTGCACGAGAAAGTACAATGTGATCTTGAACATTCATAATATGCTTATCATTGGCACAGCCCTGAATGCAGATCTACCCCATCGGGGATAGTTTTTTTGATGAGAAGTCCCGTATTTATATCAAGGGAATAATACCCCTTCTGATATATTTTTCCTTTGTAAGTAAACTCATCATCTTCAGGCGGGTTGCTCCCGTTGCAATAGGTAAAAAACGCTATGTGATCCGCATCCATCGACCGGACATAAGTGATATTCAGCTCGCTTTGAAATACTGTCTTGCCTGAACGTTTGCCCTGCATGAAATTATTGATCGGTATCATCCGTATACCATCGCCGGATATAAACAAGACATCTTTTTCATCAAAAGAAAGAGCAAGGTGGCCTTTTTGCATGCTTGTCGCCCTGGAAAGATCAATCAGATAATCCGTCCGTGTGTTCATAAAACCTTCGGTGCTGGTAACCAAATATGTCCCGCTCTTTGAAAAATAGGTATTACCGATTATAAACGCGTACTCCCCAAACTCTTCATCGTCCGGATTGTAATCGGCTGTTCTACTATCCAGAGACAACAGTTCTATCTCCGGCTCCAAGCCCGTGGAATCTGTTTTTGCCAATGTTAATTTAGTAATGGTATAGGTGTTAAGCATGCCAAATTTGCCTTGTGTACCATATGCTCTTTCTGTAAAGAGCGCTTTCTGCGAGTGCGCGGTATCGTTCACGCTGGCTATAAGTTTCGGCTTGCCCAATAACTGATTCGGTGCGCCAACTGCCAAAAATGCAAAACTTTTAACAATCTGTTCCGCCGCCTCATCATTCTCTCCTCGGCCTATTTCTAATGTTTTATTTCCTAATGGCACAAATGTTACTCGTTCGTCATCGCCATAGTGGGTAATCCGTACATATTCGTTTACTGTCATACTTCCGAGACTTATCGTCGTAAAAGATTGTTTGATGTCGAGGTTCTCTTTGTCAGAGTATTTTTCATACAATGTCTTTTCAGCGATATCTATTACTTCCAGACGCACACCAGAACAACATCCTTCCATATACTTACCGTCATGGATGTAGGTACGGAGATTACCGCCAATCTTTTCCATATCCCTCGCAACTGGCCACGCAGAGGGATACTGCATACTAAAACCAAGATCAGAGTTTGTATAGGTTTGTTTGTCGGTCTTTTCTATTAGCTTTTCTATATCATAATTATATGTTGGTGGAAATCCAAGCATAGAACGTTCCATAACTCTTTCTTGATAACTTTTATATAACGTATACCCTACTCCGCCAGCGGCAACAAGAAGCGCGACAAGACCAAGGGCGATAACGATCTTAGTTGTTTTGTCGGGGGTCATAAGAAATACGCAAAAAAAATTATTTTGTAAACTTAAACGTTGAGAGTATTTGATAAAACTCCTTGTCATACGGCGCGACATCATTAGTAATACCCATGCTATATACTTTTGTGTCATGTTCGGCAAATACCCACCGGTCCAGACGCGAACTATTACCGCCAACATTTAAATAGACAAGGATGCCCCCCGCACCGCCAAGTACGGATGTCTGTTCTTTTTCTATTTTTGTACCGGTGATATATGTTTTGACATGTGTATTGATCGCCGTGCGCAGATCGCTTTGAGAAGAAATATTCACCCATACCGTGTCATCACCAAGCCCAGGAGCTCCCATACCAACAGTAAAAAGATTACCGTTAGTCGGGATAAGATCGTGCATTTTCCAATCTGAGGGGTATCTAAACTCAATTCCATACGTTTCATTTGCATACGTCTTCCATTTTGTCATGTCGGAAGTCGTATCATTTGTAAACGACATAGTGGAAATAACATTCTGGATGAAAGCTATTTTTGTATCGCTCAATGCCTGATCGGGAGGATAAAAACTGAATTCAAACTCAATGGTATAAATCTTGCCACTATAGGGTACAAAATACCGTTCCATAACACCCCCGTCATATCGTCCTTGTTTGTATGACTTCACCCCTGCGATAATTGGAAAACTATCCTGATATTGATATCCGTATTGATCATTTCTATAATAAGAATCTTTGATGGCAATCGGATCGGTGCTTATATCATTGTTTTTAGTACTAATGCGAAAGTACCCATCTGTTGTTGAAAATAGTGTATCTGCAGACGTTTCTTCTTTGACTTGAAAGGATTCTGGATATTTTATTGCATAGCCACTGGTCTTACTTGTATACGTTTTCCATTTATCTCCGTCCACTACTATTGCATTTTCTGAAACAGGGGGTGCATCCTTCGTTATTTGTGAGTCCGTTTTTGTAGCGACAGACAATAAAACATTTTGTTGCCAACGAATTACCTGATAAGAAACACACAACACACCTACTATTCCAACGACTACTGCAAACAAACTCAATGTAATAACGATCTTCTTTGTTTTTTCTGGGGTCATAAAAAAATAGATTTATATTAATAAGTATATCACACTACCCCTTTTTCTTCATCTTTCCTCGCTTTTTGATCCCATCCAAACTGTAGTCCGCTTGGTTGGGAATGCCCTGTTCTTTGCGAATTTTGTGAAGCATATCGCGCAGTTCAATCGCTTTTTCAAAATTAAGTAATTCCACCGCTTCTTGTAGTTCCTGCTCAAGCTGGGCGATGTATTTTCCGATATCTTCGGCTTTGATATATACCTTCATCTCATCTATCACCAAGTCTTCCTTGATTTCCTTGATGATCGTCTTGGGTGTGATGTGGTGCTTTTTGTTATACGCAATCTGTATCTCACGACGACGCGCCGTCTCATCCATGGCCTGCTTCATAGAATCAGTCATGCGATCGGCATACAAAATCACTTTTGCATCAATATTACGAGCAGCACGACCAATAGTCTGCACAAGACTCGTCGCATTACGGAGGAAACCTTCTTTGTCGGCGTCCAATATCGCAACCAACGCGACTTCTGGCAAGTCCAGACCTTCACGAAGCAGGTTTATACCCACCAAAATATCAAAAACACCGAGACGCAGTTCTTTCAAAATCTTTGTACGTTCCAAGGTATCAATCTCACTATGGAGATATCGTGCTTTCAAGTCATGTTCAATCAAGTATTCCGTAAGATCTTCCGCACTCCGCTTAGTCAACGTCGTAATCAAAATACGATTTCCCATCTTGATCGTTTTATTGATCTCTTTAGCCAAATCCGCCATCTGGTTTTTTATCGGTCGTACAAACACAGGCGGATCAGTCAGACCGGTCGGACGGACAATCTGTTCAACCACTTGTGTTGATTTTCCCAGTTCATACGGCCCGGGTGTCGCGCTCACGCACACCGTATGCCCCATATATTTTTCAAATTCTGCAAATTTCAGTGGGCGATTGTCCAATGCCGACGGCAAACGAAACCCATAATCCACCAACGTCTGCTTGCGTGTACGGTCGCCCTGGTACATACCGCGCACTTGTGGCAAGCTCACATGACTTTCATCAATGCACAGCAAAAAATCTTTTGAAAACGGATTCATTGAAAAAAAGTCCAACAGGGTAAACGGCGGTTCCCCTTCTTTTCGCTTATCAAAATGACGAGAATAGTTTTCAATCCCCTTACAAAAGCCCAACTGCTCAATCATTTCCAAATCATAACTCGTTCGCTGTTCCAGACGCTGACGTTCTACAATGTCAAGCCGTGGCGCTTCTTGTGTCAGCTCATCGCGAATACCCTGTATCGCCCCTTTTTTCACTTCATCCGGCACCATAAACGGGCGCGCGGGAAAGATATTGATCGTGTCCGGCGTACTACGCACCGTAAATGTAATCGGCTCAATGATTTCAAGTTTCTCAATCTCATTACCAAAAAACTGCACGCGATACATATCACCGCCAAATCCTTGGATAAAATCAACAGTATCACCGCGCGCACGAAACTTCCCCGACCCTAAATCCATATCATTGCGCTGATACAGCAAATCAGTCATTTGTTGCAAAAAATCCTTGCGTTTGATCGTCTGCCCTTTGTGCACCGTCGCAATATGCGACTTGAACTCAATCGGGTTACCCAAACTATATATACACGACACAGACGACACGACAATCACATCAGGCCGAGACATGAGCGATGCGGTCGCCTCTATGCGGAGTTGATCAATCTTTTCGTTGACTTGCGTTTCTTTGGAAATATAGGTATCAGTTTGAGGCATATAGCTCTCCGGCTGATAGTAATCATAGTAAGAAACAAAATAGCAAACTTTGTTATTTGGAAAAAATTCTTTGAATTCATTATATAGCTGTGCCGCGAGTGTTTTGTTGTGCGCCAACACCAAGGTCGGTACCTGCAATTTTTGGATAGCATTGGCAATCGTAAATGTCTTTCCCGATCCGGTAACACCCAAAAGAGTCTGCATTTTATGTTTTGCAAACCCCTTCACGATTCTTTCAATCGCCTCCCCCTGATCCCCGGCTGGCTTGTAATCAGAAACCAATTCAAATTTCATAGGCAAAATAGGGACGCACAGGATATAAATATTAGACCCGGACATTCGTACGGGACAGTATGCTCTTTTTGACCCCTTTTGCAAGGCCGATGTATCCTTTGTTTACCTGTTCGCGTTTTGCCTGCGCACTAAAACCACCACCTGCCACACGGTTCTTTTTTTGTCGTAATATCTCACGGCGTTCTGTTTTTATAATGGCGCGTTTCATAATACTTTTATTGTATCGTGATTTGATGATCCGAGCGAGTATTTTTTGGAAAATAAAGAAAGACCTTGCATTTTATATTGAAAAAGATCTGTGATTAAGCAGATCTTTTTTATTAGGAAACGAGCCGATAAATTTATTAGCATGGCCGCCATTACAGGTTACAAAAATATCATTACTATTGTAGTGGCGATACTTTGGCCATCCATGACCAAGGCAAACGTACTTTGCTAATAAAATATATTAAAGAACATAAAATTCAGAACAAGGATCCTTGGAGAACACCTACATTGGTTTATAGTTCTCCAAAGAAACATCACACAGCTAACCTTTTAAGTATAACACTTCCAAAAATTCATTGAAAGTAAAACTTTGCCCTGCTTACTCCTTCTGCCCCGTCTCACTAAACTTTCCCTTGATCTCCTTGATCTTATTTTCTACCACAGCAAGTTGCTTCTTGCATTGTTCTGCCAGTTCCAGTCCCCGTTCAAACTTTTTGAGACTTTCATCCAGATCAAGATTGCCAGACTCAAATTGTTTTACAATACCCTCCAGCTCCTCCATCGCGTCTTTGAATGTATCTTTTTTTGTTGCCATATTGCTTTGTTATAATAATGATTGTTGATTATCAAGTGCTTTTGCTTGTCGCGTACCATCTTTGAATGTGATATCAATCGTATCTCCCCCTTTTAAAGCTTCTGCGCTTGTGATAGGACTACCACGACGACGCACAATACTATATCCACGTTTTAATACTTCCTCCGGTCCTAAATGTAATAAACTTTTGGTATATCCATCAAGTGACTGTCGTGTTTGTTCAAATGACCGCTCCATCGCCTGTATTACGTGCTCTGTCAGACTCTGAATGCGTGTGTGCGTATGAAGTGCTTCTTGAGAAAAACTTTCTATGCGAAATATAAAACGTTTTTCAAGTTGAGCAAAATCGTGAAGTGTATGTGTGGCGCTCCGTTCCAGTGTTGTCATATATCGCTGTATCGCATTACGATTCCACTCAATACTTCCTTCAATATATTGACTCATAGATTGAACACTGTGTGTGATCTGCCGATTAAGTTCATCTCGATCAGGTACGACGAGTGTCCCTGCGTGTGTCGGTGTCGCTACCCGCATATCCGCAACATAATCCGCAAGCGACTCATCTCGTTCATGACCTACCCCGCATATCACGGGAATGCGTGATCCAAACACAGCGCGAGCAACTGCTTCATCATTGAACGCATGAAGATCTTCCATACTGCCCCCTCCACGTGTCAGTACTATCACTTCTGCTTCCGATTGACCAGAATTAAAATATGCAAACGCGTTCACGATGTCCTCTACCGCCCCTTCTCCTTGGACTTTTACATGAAACAATTCTATATCCAGCCCTCCCCATCGTTGATTAAGTATTCGCATAAAATCGGTATAGGCCGCTGACTCTCGCGAGGCAATGATACCAATAGTTTGCGGAAAACGTGGCAATACGCGTTTTCGCGCGCTATCAAAAAGCCCTTCAGCTTGTAATTTTTTCTTTGTCAACTCAAATGCTTTTTTTAATGCACCTTCTCCCATCATCTCGACAGTGTCCACAGTGATGCTAAACTTTCCGCTTTTCTGATGTACCCGCGGTGTACCCGTCACACGAACGGTCATACCATCAACAAGGCCACGTGGCAACTGATACAACACCCCAAAACAGCTCATGCGCGCGTCACCTTCTTTCAAATCAAAAAATACCCATCTGTTTTGACTAACATTGTATGATCCGATCTCTCCTTCCACCACCACTTGTTTTCTGCCAATCAAAAGATTGGTGTACTCAATAAAATCGTGCACAGAGAAGACGGGAACTTCGCGTCCGTTTTCTGATACAAATTCCATACGATCAGTGGTATACTTATTATTATGCGTTGGATAAAAACAGTGCTTGTGATATTTGTTTTTCTTATTGTATGGATTACGTCTTTACAACTTTTAGCATACCTGGGTACCAACCGCCTCCATCTTGCGCCTGATACTGCCTATCAAGATATGAACCCGCGTATAGATGCCACAGACAGTCAGTATTCTCTCATTCGCAACTGGCAACGCTTTGACTCCTACTGGTATTTAAGTATTGCAAATCATGGTTATTTTTACCAGAAAGACATCCAATCCTCGGTGGTGTTCTTTCCATTGTACCCGATGTTAATGTCACTGCTTTCACCACTAACTCACGGCAACACAGCGCTAGCTGGGATTGCTCTTTCGTTGTTATTCGCCTTTTTATCATGTCTACTACTATATCGTTTGGCGCTTTTTGAGTTTGATGAAGCGACAGCATGGCGCAGCATTGTCTTTTTGTTGGTATTTCCAACCTCATTTTTTCTTATTTCCCTCTATACCGAATCCCTATTTGTCTTCTTATCTCTGTTGACATTTTACCTTGCGCGCAAACAACATTGGTGGCTCGCAGGGCTAGCAGGTATATTTTTGACCGCAACACGCTTTGCTGGTATTGCGATCGTTATTCCACTGATATGGGAATACCTACGACAACATACATATCATTGGCGCGTGCTCATTGCACCAAAAATTCTTTCTATTATAATCATTCCTTGTGGTTTATTGTTGTTCATGGGATATCTTCAGGGATCATTTGGTAATCCACTACTTTTTTTAGAAGCACAGGAAAATTGGCAACGAAACTTTGAATTATCCAAAACAGGGGTAGAAAAAGCATTTGATACATATGTAAAAGAGTTTGAAACAGTAAAAGACGTCACTGATTCTACACCACTGACGACACGTTATATTGATGTTATGTTCACAATTTTGTTTATCGTAAGCGTCATCATTGCATGGTTTGTGCTTCCCAAACCTTATGCGCTGTTTGCAACATTATTACTGATTATCCCTCTATTGAGCGGACGTCTACAGAGTATGCCACGATATGCACTTTCTGCCTTTCCGCTATTTTTAGTATATGCACGTCTGTCACGTCATCCCCTTGTTTTTTCCGCACTTGTCATCTTGTGTACCTTCGCACTTGCATTATTTTCAATAATGTTTGTTTCATATTATTGGGTCGCTTGATGTGAAACATTAAAGATCTCCCTTCCAGTATCCCAAAAAGAGGAATCTCCCTGTACTGTTTTCATCCAATACCACCATTCTACGCCCCATAAATAAACCTCACCAAATCCCGTTTGTTGCGAAAAACTCACATTGCTCTCAAATTTTGCAATATCCATAGAATCTGTCATTTCTTCACGAGTCATCTGCGCAATCGGTTTTTCCCCCCATGGTTCCGCTTGAAGCTCTGTAACAATTATATTTTTTTGAACGGGTGAAATAATGTCAGCTTTTTTTTGATAAAACCCCGGACTTATTGGAAATGGAATACGACCCAGTAGCGCATTCCAACTCTCTCGATACATACTGATACCCAATACATCACCTTCCCACGCTGCAGGCAACCAGAAACTCCATTCACCACTGTCAGTCACAACAATCGGCTTAGGACTATATTTGCGCACGATCGCGATCTCTTTTTTTAATGTTGATAACCCAAGCGTCTTATCACATACCCCGAACCAAAAAAATGGCTCGTTTTCTATCTGCCAGCGTGTTACAGCTGGATGGTCTTTGTACTTTTGTACCACCGTATCTACATATGTCAAAAGCTGTGCTTCTATTTCACTACGAGATGACCCGGTGATCCACTCCGGATCATGACATTCCGGCCAACGTGGTAACTTGCGCCCGACCGCCAAGATAACATGAGCATTACGAAGTGCCGCTTGATCCAATTGATAATCCAAATCACTAAAATCAAACGACCCCGAAGATGGTTCTGTGTGATTCCAATATGCAGATAAACGCAAATCGCGCACTCCCAAATCATCCAATATCGCCGTATACGCTTTTTTCCAATCTACACCAAACTCCTGCATGTAATACGGACTAAATGTTACACCAAACATTGTCTCTTTTGTTGTTGGTCGTGTCGGATAATTTAAAAACAAAAAAAATACGGACAATACAACCATGAGACCAAAAAAGAGCCACAAAACATTTCGCCGCAGCCGATGTTGGAATGTGGGCGGCTTGGTAAACATATCAATTCATCCCTCAAAAATAATCATTTTTTCCCGCCCTTTTTGTCACCAAACCCCACACCTCCCAGTTTATCTTGTATGCTGTGTTTAATTGCTTGTATCTTATGTGCCAAATGAAAGGCCATATATGCTAAAAGAAAAAATAACACACCCACAATGACTCTTAGTAATGTCTCATACATGATCACCATTACTCCGAGTAACAAAAAGATCATCCCTAGCGTAAAAAAAGTCAAAATACTATTATTTATCTTGCCTTCTATGTGTTTAAACATGGTAGTACGTATTAGATATAAACATATTATATATTAGAAATGACATGAGGGGTAATGTCTTTTGAATTTTTTACTTTTCCGAGAATCAATTTTTCAACGTTGTATGTTCCCATGACAGGTGCTTCAACGAAACCATTGAGTGCCGCACGTGCCAACCAACCGCTATTGAGCCAATCAAAGAGCCATTCATCAGTGTATCGCGGATCATCTTGACTAATACCCGCCGCAATCGTCTTTAGCCACATCCTATTAAAATCTTCTTGTGAGCCAATAGAGGGTGCCATGATGATCGGTAAGCCCAATGCAGTATAAAATGAAAGTTCTGATGGCTTAGTCCACAAAATATCAGTCATACGTAATGCTTTATTAAATACGTCAAAATAATCTTTTTTTGTTTTCTCTATGATAATCTTTACGCTTTCCCCTAATTCCTTATTTAATCCCAATGCTTTGATCTCTGACTTAAAATAATCCGCCACATCTTGTTTTACCCCCGCTACCAATATAAAATCAATCGCGCCTTTAAGAATCTTAGTTTTCAAACTTTTTAAAATCTGCCCCCCCAATTCCCTCTGACCACCAGCGCCACCCACCGCGAACATCAAGGTCAGCGGATGTGTCGCTCGTTTGGGGATATTTTTTCCTGATAAATGATAATTAATAATATGCCCAAATTTATGTCGTGTATGCGAATGCGGATCCAGATTGTATATACGCGCACCAAGATCTTTTTTCAAAATCTTTGCGTCCAGACCACCAATGTTTTCTTTAGGCAGAGGGAAACCAGTGAAAAAGATATTTTTTTCCGGCACGCCATACAACTTTAACCGCTCCACGACGCGCTTATTTGGCGCTAAATACTTGATCCGACTTTTTTTTGGATCACGCGCCACCCATGTTCTACTCATGTCGGCATCACATACTTGAAGATAGATATCTCCTTGATATCCGTATACTTCTGCAGCAAAGGCGGGAAGAAAAAAAGTACATACAAGAGGTAGGTCGGGTTGTTCGCTGAGTACATGATTAAACAAATATCGACACACTTGTTCCTTTTCAATCAGACGATAGGTATGCAAAAGTTGTAAGTTACTTTTTGAAAGATCGCGACGAGGGTAAAAACTGGGAATCTCTTGTATTTTATCAAAAATTTCAAACAACGCGTTACCAATCACCGGCGCGGACTTCATGCGGGAAATCCATTCGTATCCTTTACGATTATCTGTCCATGTCGCTTTTTCATGGGCAGGTATACCGGGAAAATCATTTACCGTAATAATGCCATTATAGGCGATGTCTTGCAGAACATGGGCAGGCCGTTGGTGGCCATACCCCATATCCACAGTTAAAACCCAGGCTTTGTGAATCCTTTTTTTTCTTGGCATAGGGACGTAATGATTTGATACATATATTGTACCATATCACGTCATTACAAAAAACATCCCCGACTGGGGATGAATTTTTAGTTGTACTTTTTCTCAACGTGTTGTTTGCGCTCATTGCGCTTGAGATGCGGATTTTTGACACCCGTTGATCTCTTTTTTCCTTTTGCCATAGAGTAGTTCAATAATGATATAGGGAGTATACAGTGTTTTGAGAATAAAGCAACTGTAGTCGTGATCTTTATATTTCCCACAAAAACTGCTACCATTTGCCCCATATGAAACTATCCGATTTTGACTTTACGTTACCAAAAGAATTAATCGCTCAAAAACCTTGCTCGCCCCGCGACCATTGCCGACTTATAGTACTCGCTGATGGCGCCCCGCCCGCCCACAAACACTTTTATGATATCCTTGACTTCCTTCACAAGGGCGACGTTTTGGTACTCAATAACTCAAAAGTGATTCCCGCGCGACTATCCGCTACCAAACCCACCGGTGGAGCGGTGGAGATCCTACTTGTGCGCGAATTATCAGACGGCGTATGGACGGCAATGATAAAAAATCTGACCGGCCGTGAAGCAGGTAAACAACTCACTCTCACAAAAAACTGGCATGCGATAGCAGAAGAAAAAATAGATGACATGTTGTGGCGGATTTCTTTTGATGCGCATGGATCGACGCTGCGTGCGCTCATCCACAAACATGGCGTTCCACCGACACCGCCCTATATATCTCGCATCGCAAAAGAAAAAGAATATCAGACCGTCTTTGCCTCCCAAGAAGGATCGGTCGCCGCGCCGACTGCGGGGTTTCATTTTACAAAACAACTGATGAACGCCCTCACAAAGAAAGGTATCATCATCACCGAGCTCACGCTCCATGTCGGCCCTGGCACGTTTGCCCCGATCCGCACCGAAAAAATCACCGACCACAAAATGCACCCGGAGTTTGCGACCATATCTGATGAAACGGCACACATCATCAACACCGCTAAAAAAGAGAAACGACGAGTCATCACCGTCGGCACAACATCCACCCGCACGTTAGAAAGTTTCGCGGATTCTCCCGGTCGCATTAAAGCCGGCTTCAAAGAAGTGGATATTTTTATGTATCCCGGATATACATTTCGTATCGTTGACGGACTCATCACCAACTTTCACCTTCCCCAATCAACGCTTATGTTGCTCGTCTGCGCGTTTGCACAAAATATTAAAAAAGACGGCACAGATTATGTCCTGACTGCCTACGCCGAAGCGATTGCCAAAAAGTATCAATTCTACTCCTTCGGCGACGCGATGATTATCCTATAGTTTCTTCCCCGCATACTGTCGTATCACTTCCATAAACTTGTGCCCAAAATCCTCAAGTTTTTGCGCGCCCACGCCAAATATTTTTGAAAATTGTTCCCTCTCTTGTGGTAAATACTCTGTCATCTCCAAAAGAGACTTATCACTGAATATCACAAAAGGAGGTACATTTCTTTGCTCTGCAATTTTCCTTCTCAACGCGCGCAGTTCCTGAAACAGCTCGTTATCACTATGTGTACTTGATCCCTTGCCAGAGGATGACGATTTTCCTTTCGCCATCGCAACAGGAGGTTTCGTAAGCTCAATGCTTGCTCGTTGTTTCAATGCGTCCATGCCTTTTGCCGATACTTTGAATATAAAAATATTATGATCAATCTCATCTTTTAACAAATAGCCCTTTGATGCCAGCTCTTTGATAAAAAGACGTAATGCCGAGTCGTCATAGTCCTTTACAATGCCATATACCGAGAGGCTATCATGCCCGCGCGAAAGCACGCCTTGATTTTTGGATCCGCGCAGTACGGAAATCACGTGTTGCGCGCCAAACTTTTGCCCTGTTTTTATCACCGCAGAAAGAATCTTTTGAGCAATGACTGTCCCGTCAAAAGTCTCTTTTGTCGTCGTACAGGTATCACAACTCGCGCAATTTTGCATTTCACCCACTTCTCCAAAATAACGCAACAGTATATTCCTTCGACACCCCTGTGCCTCGCAATAATCAACTATCTCCTGCAATTTCACTCGTGCTCGCCTTTGTTCATCAGCATCTTCCATAGCACCGATGAAATATTCAAGAGTCCTCGTATCTCCATAGGTATAAAAAAGAACGCATTCACTTGCAAGACCGTCTCTACCGGCACGTCCGATCTCCTGATAATACCCCTCAATGCTTTTTGGTAGACTGTAATGAATCACCAATCTCACGTCAGGTTTATCTATCCCCATCCCAAAGGCGATCGTGGCCACGATGATGGATACCTGATCTTTTTTAAAACGATCTTGCGCTTTTTTTCGTTCATCACTGCTCATCCCGGCATGGTAAGCAGTTGCTTTGTGTCCTTCTTTGTTAAGAGCAACAGCAAGCGTCTCTGTCTCTTTTCGCGAAAGACAGTAGATAATGACCGCTTCATCAGTATATTTTTTGAGCAAAAGGAGGATTTCTTTAAACGCCTGCTGTTTTGGCTTCACGCGGATAAACAGATTTGGCCTGTCAAAACTTGCAAGAAACACTTTTGGCGTCTGTAGGTGGAGCTGTGTGATGATATCCTCCTTTACTTTTAGTGTAGCAGTAGCAGTCAATGCGATGATGGGTACATGGGGAAACAAGACCTGCTTGCAACGCTGTAAGTTGCGATAATCAGGACGAAATTCATGACCCCACTCTGAAATACAGTGCGCTTCATCTACAGCGATGAGTGAGATAGGCAGACTCTTAAGAAATACCTGAAAATCAAGAAGTGCCAGACGCTCCGGCGCGATATAAAGAAGTTTTATTTTCCCCCGCTGTAGCTCCTCTTGAATCTCAAATATCTCCCGAGCGGACAGACTGCTGTTGATAAACACCGCAGGGATACCGTTTGCGATCATCGCATCAACCTGATCTTTCATCAAAGCGATGAGTGGCGAGACTACCAATGTGATACCTTCCAGCGCCATGGCGGGAATCTGAAAACAAAGAGACTTTCCTCCACCGGTCGGCATCAACACGACTGTATCATTTCCCGCCAAGACATTGCGGATGATCTCCTCCTGTTGCGGACGAAAGCTATCATACCCAAAATATGTTTTGAGGATGTGATGTATAATGTCTGGCATGAAAATTGTATAATAAAAATCTGTCAATATGTCCAGTGTATCATAGCGGGGTGGTTATTCCAGAAAATTAGATAAAAAATAGCACCAAGGTTGTCCTCGATGCGTTCTTATTAGTTTAATGTATCCATCCATTGTGCTGGATGGCATTAGAGATCACTTTCAATAGCAAAAGGATAAGCAATATCATCCCAAACACAAATACTTTTGGAACAATACTAGGCACCTCTTTATTTTTTTGATCTTTCACTTCCCTTCCCCCTTAGTTAAAAAATATTCTGACATCCATCATACTCTATTCTATTGATCATATCAAGTCCTTATGGTAGTCTGGTTTCATAATTATCTCTATTCGCCATGTCTCATTTCTCCTATAAAATCAACAAAAAAGACCTGAAACGACTGGGCACATTGAAAACTCCGCACGGACTCTTACAGACGCCGTTTTTCATGCCGATCGCGACGCGCGGTGCGGTGAAACAAATCACGGTTGAGGAAATAAAAACTCTTGGCGCCGAAATCATCCTGTCCAATACCTATCATCTTTTCCAGCGCCCCGGACTTGAGATTTTAAAAAAATTCAAGGGACTACACACATTCATGGGATGGAATCGCCCGATCCTCACCGACAGTGGTGGTTACCAAGTCTTTTCACTTTCAAAGATGCGAAAAATCACTGACGGAGGAGTACGTTTCCAATCGGAAATAGACGGTCATGAAATCTTTCTCACACCAGAAATCGTGATTGATATACAACTCGCTATCGGCTCTGATATCATTATGGTTTTGGATGAGTGCCCTTCCGGGACGTGCAACCATGAAACAGCGGAGAATGCCGTACAGCGTACGATCACGTGGGCAACGCGCAGTAAAGAGTATTTTGAAAAGCGCATGAAACAAAAACGAATCCCGCCCGCCAAACGTCCTCTTCTTTTTGGTATTGTACAAGGATCGACATTTCTAGATCTACGCAAACATTGCGTGGAAGAACTTACAAAACTAAACTTTGACGGATACGCCATCGGCGGTGTCGCTGTCGGTGAAAGCTCATCAGACAAGCAAAAAATCATCAAAGCGATCGCGCCCCTCCTCCCTGCTGACAAACCACGCTATCTCATGGGACTCGGCAAACCCGAGGAAATCGTATTTGCCACACAACATGGCGTGGATATGTTTGATTGTGTCATCCCTACCCGCGAAGCGCGCCATGGCCAACTCTATGTTCGCACCGGTCCCATAACAAAAAAATCGTTTTATGGAACGATCAAAATCGGCAATGAAAAATATAAGTACGACAAAAAACCGCTTGACGCAAAATGTACCTGTTATACCTGCGCGTATCATTCCCGATCCTATCTTCGTCACCTTTTTACCATAAACGAAGGACTCGCCATGCGCCTCGCGACGCTACATAACCTTGCCTTTTATCTTGATCTGATGCGAGAAATCCGCGCATAATAAACCGCACTGACGACTATCATGCCATCGCGCTCTAGTTAATCACCCTCATCACTTCCTCAATGGTCGTTTCCCCGGAAATTACTTTTATCAAACCGTCTTCAAACAGCGTCAACATACCTTTTTTCTCGGCTTCTTTTTGAATGGTCTGTTCGTCTTTTTCCTCCAAAATCATTTTTTGTATCTCATCATCCACTTTCAAAATCTCATACAAGCCCACACGTCCGCGATAGCCACTGCCCGCGCACTTGAGACATCCTTTACCTCTGTAAAAACGCAATGCACTATAATCATTGGTTGAGAGCAAACCAACCGTGCGCAACTTTTCAAACGATGTATACACATGTGTATCACCATCCATACTATCCAGCAGAGACTTCATAACCTCATACCCCTCACGACAATACGGACATATACGCTTCACAAGACGTTGCGAGATGGCAAGGTTGAGTGTAGGGCCGATCAGATACGGTTTGACTTCCATATTACGCAGACGCGTGATAGTGCCCACAGCGGTATTTGCATGGATTGTAGAAAGCACAATATGCCCCGTCAACGCGGCCTCTGCCGTAATGCCCGCTGTCTCGTTGTCGCGTATTTCCCCTACCATGATGACGTTGGGATCCTGACGGAGCAGGTGTCGCAACCCTTGCACAAACGTATATCCGGACTCCAGATCCACTTGAGTCTGATTGACATGACGGATGCTGTACTCAATAGGGTCTTCAATGGTCGCAATACTCACACCTTGGAGATTGAGCATTTTTACTAAACTATACAAAGTAGATGATTTCCCCGAACCGGTCGGACCTGACACCAATATCAGCCCGTACGGCTTTTTTATTTCTTTTTTCACGAGTTCTATTGACGTCTCTTCCAGTCCATGATCGCGCAAACTCATTTTTTGCGATGATTCATTGATGACACGAAGCACGAGAGTCCTACCATGATATGCAGGCACCAAAGATACACGAAACGCAATAAACTCCCCAAATACATGGGCAGCAAGCCGTCCATCGGCACTATTTTTTGCATCATGAGAAATATGCGCATTGACACACAAAAGTCGTATCAACTCATCAAGTACCTTATCAGGAACAAAAAACTCATCGTATAAAAATCCATCTATGCGAAATTTGATCACTCCACCATCATCCAGATGTTCAAGGTGAATATCTGACGGATGTGTATAATATAGATATTCTACCAACAAAGTACTGATTCGTTCAGTATTTTTTCCTTTACTTGTAGCCAAGCGCTGTACCTCTTTTTTAATTTTTTCTGCAACATTTTTCTGGTAATGACGCGTAGCAAATGCAAATCCCTCTTTACCGGTCAAAAAAATTTCAAGCGGACGTTTCAACTTTGACTTGATAAGTTTTAATGTCCTTTTATTCAGGGGATCCAAACATGCTACTTTGACCGGTTTACCTTTCTGCGCTTCAAACGGGACGGCATGGAGAACACTCGCGGTCCGATAATCAAGCAAATCCATCACTCTCGGCGGAATATCATGCGTCTTTAAATTTATATACGGCATTTTGATCGCTTTTGCCACCAATTCATACAAAATATGACCGGCAATAATATCGCGTTCTTTGAGTATATCCTCAACAGGAACATTAAGACGAAGGGCATTCGCATACGCATCATCCCATGTCGCTTGGTCTATCATTTTGCTTGACAGCAAAATCTTTTTTAATTGTTCATCGGGAAGAAACATCAAGGTGTATCTAAATATGAACGAGCGGTGCGCACCAAATCATTGATTTCAAGGTTGACTTTTATGAGATAATCACGCGCACCGAGCTGTTTTGCTTGTGCAATATCTTTTTCTTGTCCTAAATTGGAAAGAATTACAATCGGGATTTTTTTTGTTTCGGGACTTTTTGTCAGAGATTCCAGCACCTCAAAGCCATTTTTCTTTGGCATGATAAGATCAAGAAAAACAAGATCTGGTTTTTCTTTTATCACCAACTGTTCTCCTTCTTCACCGTCCATCGCCGTAACGACTCTAAAATCAGACGCAGACGACAAGCTTGATGCCATATATTTCAATAACATCTTTTCGTCTTCAATGATTGCGATAGTATATTTGGATGGAGCCATATATATAGTATACCATGACATGTGTGTATTAAAAAAGCCGTCATTTCGCTTGAAGCGACGACGGCCTTTTTACTTCCAAAATCCTGAATGATTTGGAAAAGAGAAATCTTATCTATTATCACGGACACTCACTACACCGTTGGTATTAATCGTCAATGTTTTGTTGTAAGAATACTGATACTCGCGTGAATATTCATTACCGTGTGCACCGTATGTACCGGAGTCGCCTGCAACATCATCAAAAATCATTGTACTATCTTTCTTAAGCTGGAAACCCCACGCATATGCCCCACCATCATTGTATGATCGTAGATCAATCGTGTTGTTACCGGAAGTCAATAAGTAATTACTGATGTCTACAAAACCGGTATCTTGGTCAAAACTGGTGTTCAAACTATATTTGTTGTTGATGACAGCCAAACCACGATCATCAGCGTTAAATACGCGAAGGTACCAGTGACTTGGTGTTGGTGCCACAGGAACTGGTTGTTGAAAGCCGTTGATGCTAGAAACACCTGATTCGTTGAGTATAACTGTCTTGTTATACACATCTTGAAAGGTATGTTTGGCATCATTGCCATTTGCACCCGTTACGCCTACCAATCCGGCGATTTCAGAAAACAACACTTGATCATTGCGTTTGATCTGAAAACCCCATGTGTAGCCAGCTGTATCATTGTACAGTTTAAACTGTATGGTGTTGTTGCCAGAATGGATATAGTCAGTCACGTCAATCAAATTGTCCGCACCATAGGAAGCTGTATATGTCTTGTTTCCATTGATGATGGCATATGCGACGTTATCCACATTGAACAAACGCACGTAATAACGATTGGATGTTTGTGATGGATAGCTTGGCGCTGGTTGTGTTGGATAATACGTTGGCTGTGTCGGATTATAACATGCCGCTTGTCCGTATGCACCACATACCGGATATGCTTGATACTGATCACCTCGTGGAATACGATTGATTGTATCGTTGGTCGCACCAACTCCCAAGAACCGCATTACGTTAAATGCATCGCCCGGTCGTCCCAAGTAATACGCTTTTGAATCAGCAGGGTTGATGTACCACGCAGCTCCACCGTTTTCTACTTGAAGAAAAATCTTTCCTTTGTTTGCTTTGGCAAAAGCCATATCATAACCGGCAAATCCTGCACCAAATGGATTGTATCCATTACGCAATTCCGCTAAGTCAGTATACCCATCATAGTCGGTATCTGGGTTGGTCCAATCAGTGCCATATACTTTTTCAAAATCGTCATACAAACCATCTCGATCAGTATCAGGAAGACCATAATAATTAAATGCTGCTACAGGAAACTTTCGAAGGTTTGCATTGGTAATACCGATACCAAGCTTCTTCATAACTTCAAAAGCGTCAGACGGGCGTCCCAAATAGTAACGTCGTTGATCGGCAGGATTTACATACCATGCCTGACCTCTATCTTGCACCTGTAACAGGATTTTACCCGCATTAGGTGTTTTTGGCGCAGGATATTGATACCCATAACCGTATGGATATTCATACGCTTGTGCTTGTGAAGTCGTCAAACCGACAAAAATCACGCCGAGCATGAGAACTCCCATAAAACTGATTGTCCGTTTCATATTTCTAGCGAAATACATATAAATAAAGCTTAAATTGATCTTTTAGTGATAATTAGATCGTTGAGCATCATTATACTATATTTCAGTAAAAAAGTCAATGGTTATGGTAGGAAAATCAGTATATTTAAAGGGTTATGTACTAAAAAAGCCCATAAATAGAGCTTTTGTGAATAATTGACTCTTTTTCTAGACCAGTAATGATCTATGTCTCATGCCAAACTCTTCTCCCCTTTGCGTGCGCGGGAGCCTTTGAGAGGCACGAAGACAGTAAATGTCGTACCCACCCCCTCTTTTGATTCAAAAGAAATGCTTCCGCCTGACAGCTCGATGGCGGATTTGGCGATATACAGCCCAAAGCCCGTCCCTTCCGTGTTTGACGTCATGGCGTTTGACGCGCGATAAAACTTCTGGAACAGATGATCCTGCTCTTTGGTTGGGATGCCGATCCCTTCATCTTTCACGATGATCGCGACGTCGTCTTTGTGTTTGGCTACCTCCACCCACAAATGTTTGCCGTCGGTATTGTACTTTATGCCGTTTGACAACACATTGGAAAGCGCCTTGCCGATGACACCCGCATCCAGCTTGATGAGTGGCACCGTATCATAATGCTCTTGCAAAATAATACCTTTTTTGCGAATGATAGGCATGAACTCCGCCAAAATCTCTTTGACCACCTTTGTGATACTTGTCGGCTTTGGCTCAACCTTCACGCGTCCCTCGTCAATACGAGAAATATTGAGAAGCTCATTGACCAAGGTGATAAGGCGGACATTCATGACCGAAAGTTCCGACAGCGACTCGCGCTGTTTTGGATTTATCTTGCCATCCGCGCCCTTGAGCAAAAAATCCAACGCCCACTTTGTCGCGGTCAACGGCGTACGAAGCTGGTGCGATGCGATGGAGATGAACTCGGTTTTCATCTCGTCCAGCTCTTTGAGTTTTTCATTCTGCGAACGCAACTGCTTTGTCGCACGCGCGATCCTTTGCTTAAGCACTTCATTGAAATGTTGCGCTTCTCCATACAACAACGCGTTTTCCAGCGCAATAGCGGTCTGCGACCCCACAATCTTAAGAAGACTCACATCTTCATCATCAAACGAATCACTCGCCTCTTTTTGGCCTATCAGCATGAGCCCGATGTGCTTGCCTTTGAGGTTGAGAGGAACAAGAACTTCGGTACTGGGCGCCAATAATCGCTTCAACACCGCAAACCGATCATCTATTTCAGCAGTGAGGATCGGCCGATCATGCGTCACCAAATAATCCACAAATTTTTTATTTAATTTTTGCACCACCGGATTGCATGTCTCTTCTCTTTCACATTGGGCTATGCTGTATTCTTCTTTGTCATGGTCGTATGTCAAAAGACCAATACTGCGTATATGAAGCGCGTTTTGGATAGTGTCGGAAAGCGTGCGATAGATTTCCTCGGTCTCCAGCGTAGAGCGAAGTTTTTCGCTTAGTTTGGAAATAACCTGCTTCGTGTCATACAGCGAAGTGAAAAGATAGGTATTGGCAAAACGATAATAATACGACCGTAACACCGGAAAGATGCTCACCGCAAGACCGGTGATGATGATATCGATATAAAAATTGCTGATACCCAAGATCGTTTTATATCCATATTGAAACAATCCCGCAAGCGCGATGACGGAAAAAAGGGAAACGAAATATACAGAATACTTACGTAAAACAACCTTGATATCCATAAGCTGATGGCGCAAAATTGCATATGTTGTCAATATAACATAACTACAAGCCAAAATGTTACCATAAGGTGGTATGTTAATATCAAACCAAAGAAAATAATTTGTGGATCCCCCAATAAATGTCAATGCTATTCCTAGTAACATTAATCTAGCTTGGCGACTTTTGTATGATGATTTTTCGTTCAATACTGATTTGGCTGTCAAATAAATACTAAAAAATGTTAATGAGAAAAAAAATACTAAAAAAGGAATAAAAAATAAGCCTGGTTTTGGCCAAAATTCAAACCCTGGTACGGCCTCTATTTTAAGTACCATTAATTTTGTTGGTAGTAAAATGAGAAAAAATCCAGTTAAAATATATGACACTCTCACCAAACGTGCATGTACTTGTTCTAAATCCAGAAATGCAAGAACAACCTTACAATATGCAACGGGGGCAAGAATAGCACCCACCATTAATAAACGTGTAAACCAAAGTGCATATTCTTTTGTTTCAGTAATTTGCCATAAAAAATAAAAGAAACTCCAAAAAAATATAGCAAAACAAAAAAATGCAACTAATTTGTGTAATCGAGTCTTTTCTCTCCTTGTCAAAATAAAAAAACCGAGTCCAAAACTGACTAGAAAATTTATTAGTGAGGTAATGGAATAGTATGTCATGTATACATATTATCATCTACAAAAATAAAAAGACAGATTTTTTATCTCTGTCTCCATGATTTTGTATGATTCCTATTAATGTTTTGTAACGACCGCAATCATGTGAACCTTCCACGGTTCAACATAAATGCGTATATCTTTCTGCCCGGATTCTTTCAATAATTCTGCAACCTGATGTGTTGTTCTATAAATCATCTCCCAGTTGTAAGTTCTTCTGATAAAAGAAGACCACACCCCGGGCATCATATTAGAAATGAGTAACTTTCCACCAACGTTCAAATAACTCATTGCCTTTTCCACTAAAGATTTGAAATATTTGTCCGGCAGATAGTCGGCTATACCACATGCCTCAACAATATCAAATTTTTCATTTCCTAATGCATCGCCTAGTTCCAGATACGAAGATTGGACGAATTGAACCCTATCTTCAATATTTGCCTGTTTGGCCCTTAATCTAGCCAAATCTAAACTACGAGCATCTTGGTCAGTCAAAACTAATGTTGTGTTATCTAAATTATAGTGTTTTTCACTTACAAATCTATTCACAGCATGAATTAATGGCTGTGCAGACCCGCAAGCGATTGATAGTGTTTTACCACCCCCAAACTGGTCATATAATCTTAAAAGCATGTAATAACGATTTCTGGTACCCTGCGCCTCAGGCTTGTCCATGTATATATTTGACAATAGGTCTGGCTCGCCGGACAATGGAAATATTTTAAGTCCATTCCATGCAAAACCACCATTGTTATTATACACATCATCAAGACCGGGCGCATTCGCCACATTCTCACAGAGGTGTTTCATAACCGGTGAACCTCTATTAAACAAAGTAGTTTCGAGCAAAAATATCTCTGCCCAGTCTTGCTTCAATCCAAAATTTCTACGATATGGTCCCAATGTTGTAGTTCTAGTATCCAAGTGAACTAATGTCTTCTTTTCATCAGCACTGAGATATTTACCAAGAATGTTCCTTGTTTTGCGTTCAACCACATTTTCAAGACATTTTCCTACGATGCGGTCATAAACGAACCAGAATAGTGGATTTTTATACTCAAATCCATTTTTACCATATACAGTAACTTCTACGCCATCCAATAATTCGCTTGTGCTTTTTTCAGGCACATACAATGCAATGGAATTTATCCGTGCAGTGCTTTCGATGTTTTGTTTTGTATCTAATTTTTTTTCTAAATTTGACATTAGCCAATGCTCCTTTTTTAATTTTAAAAGGTCTAACCCTTTATATACCTTATATATAATCCTACACCTTCTCGTATCACAAGAACATGGGTTTGTCAATGCCATGTCAATTTTTGTAAAACAAAGGTTTTTCACCGAAAAACGCCTTATTAGGTCATTTGTTATCCACACACTTTACATCTTTTTTCGCCCAAAAATATGGAGATAATATTATATTATCAAGCCTGACCTATTTTTGACTACCACAAACTAGACAGTATATTTATATTTTTATGCCTCGATTACAATTGTATCCAACAGACCGTGTATATTTACACGGGTTGCAATATACCAAAGAATATGGTAAATACCAACTTATCGGACATTGACAAAAAACAAAGAAAGGAAAAAATACAATGGTAGACAACGATAATGTATTAGTTAGATCGGCATTCATTCAACAGATTGAGAACGATGGTGTTTTCGTAATTTGGCATTCTTTATTTGGATATCCAAAAATTGTTTCCTCTGCAACATTAGAATTTCTCAACTATTTTTTGGAACCAAAAACACTTCTTTCGTGGTATGACACACATGAAACAAACGCGGGACAGGAGGCAATTGACGAATTGGTTCGTTGTTATTTTCTCAAACCAAAAACACTTGATGAGAGAAAACTACTTGTAGAAACGATGCAACGCAGAAAAATAGATATTACTAATGGATCCCTGGTAGAATATCTTGAGCTGATTATGTGCGAATCCTGCAACTTTCGTTGCACCTACTGTATACATTTCAACAACCTGGAAATCTCTGATCGAATCAACAGTCCTAAAAAATTCATGTCATTCCATTTGGCAAAAAAGACTGTGGATAAATACTTAGATATCCTTAAAATACACAACAAACATGTTGCGGAAATCAACTTTGGAGGAGGTGAACCACTTCTCAACTGGCAGGTAATAAAACAAATTATTGAATACTGCGATGAAGCGTATAGTGGCACATTTGATATACACTTCTCCATAAATACAAATGCATCTCTGATGACAAAAGAAATTGCCGAAACCCTGAAGCAATATAATGTTGATATTGCGTCAAGTCTTGATGGGTTACAAAAAGGGAACGATAGCGTCAGAATGACAAAGTCAGGGCGTGGTACCTACGGTGAGATCACTGATGGGTTTCAAACCCTAAAAAGAGTAGGATATCCACTCAATGGCATTGCGGTAACGATTACGGAAAACAATTTTCATGAACTGAATGAGTCTCTAATTGATTGGGCAGTTACACACGGCATGACCAATGTAAGAATTGACATAGATGTCATAGGTATGGTAAGTATTCCTATATATGAGATCATTTCCAAATTAATGAACATGCGTAGATATGGAAAACGATTAGGGGTCGATGTTCCTGGATTTTGGTCTCGTCCTGCAGAAAACTTAAGTGACTCTCCGCTTGATAAACGTGTGACATTCTGTGGTGCGATCGAGGGTAATAGTATATGCGTTGCTCCATCGGGGAAAATCTATAGCTGTGGCTATAGTGTGGATCAGATTGGAGACATTGCTACAATACAGTCTTTTTATTCGTTCGGAAGTCCATATTATAAGTTGGTTGAGGATCATCTCACTGGAGTTATGGAAATGTGCAAGGGATGCATGATTGAAGGTCACTGTGGTGGAGGCTGCAAAATAACTCATGAATTTGCAAAAGCTACCGGTACGACAAAAATTGAACGAATGTGCAATTTTTATCGTGATATAACTAAAGAAATATTAAAAGATCAATTATTGGAGGCGTCTATCGAGGTAACGCTTCCTCAATCTATATAAAGGAGGTGCAAAATGGAAATAATTGTTATATCACTACCAGTGATAAAGCCAGGAAAAACTTGCAAGAAACCAAGTAACTGCAAGTAAAATGGCTTAACAGGATTAAGGTTCAGTGTTAAACTAACCTTAATCTTTTTTTTATGCAAAAAATTGTTCAAAAGATCTACGACGAGATAGTCACACAATACAAACCAGACAAAAATGTCTTGGGTATTATGGTATTTGGATCTGCGGCACGAGATACCTCCGACGAATATTCTGATATTGATTTCTATATAATAGTACGTAAACTTGCGAAATTTGCTCGAATAGGTCTGATAAAGTACGGCATTCCAATTGATATAATCATTGAACCTATAAATGAAACAAACAAATATTTGAATGAAGATAAAAATGCCTTAAAGAGAAATACTTCTCACATGCTGGCACATAGTGCAATACTTTTTCAAAGGAGCGCCTCTATTGCGAAAATACAAGCAATTGCAAAGTCAAATCTCAATCTCAAGACAAAATATACAAAAGAGGAAATCTTAATGCATAAATATTCTATAGACGATTTCTTGGGTGAAGTACGACGAGACGCAAAAAATCAAGACTCTGTGGCGTTTGGCGTAGACAGCCAACTTTTGATAAATAATATTATGGAACTATTTCTAAAAATAAATGGAGATTTTCTTAGACAACCAAAGGAATTACACGCACGACTTAATGATATTGATAAAAGATTTGGAAATCTCGTTAATCATTTTTATCTTGCCACCGATAGGCAAGACAAAATAAAAATTTTATCGGCTTTAATAAAATACATTTACACAAAAACAAGACCACTTCCCAAAAAATGGTCTATAGCAAATTTTAACTAAACTCTTTTCTAAAATCCATCGGTTCTGCAAGGATATAGTCTTTCTCGTTAGCAATAACTCTGATAATATTTTTATCGAGCTTTTTGATCTTCATATTTTTTAATAATTCAAGCGCACGTCTGATCACTATTATTTTAAACTCCTTATTTTCGATATATAATTCAAAATCACGTGGTTGTATCCATGCGATTTTATCTATATTTCCGGCAGGATCTTCCTTAAAATCTTCCACAGGTATAACATTACAGAAATATTGTAATCGATAATACAGTGTTTCATCGCTAGGATTAACAACTTTTTGAAAAGCTATGGGTTGACAATCAATCACCTTACAATTCGCTTCCTCTAATATTTCCCTTACTAAGGTTTCTTCTATTGATTCCCCCCGCTCACGAGTGCCACCAGGAATACTCCAGATACCCCATTCTGGATGATGGACTAACAATATTTTACCATTATATAAGCATACGGCATGTGCCTTCAATTTTAAATTGTCGGGGATATCATTAAAATGATCTACATCCATATGGTGTACATCACATCGTATTCCATCCTGACTGACTACTCCTCTAAATATCATAAATACAAGAAAGTTAAACTACACACAAGCCTAATATTCACTATCTTATTTGTCAATGGTCATTTTCTTTACGAATGCACCGCGAATCAAACGAAATGCCGGTCTCTGTTCAGACTCATACATCATTGGTGTGGCAATAAGTACGCCACATTTTGAACATTTGAGATTAGGCATATCCTTCTTTTCTTTACAATCGTACTGTAATACTGCTAATTCTTTCGGGGCAAAAAATCGATCAAGATACAGCCGTATCAATGCACCTTGCCCGTCCTTTTGATAGAGAACAAGAAATTGCTCACACCGACTGCAGTAGAGATCTAAAAAATACGAATTGCCATCGCGAGCTTTTACGTACTTGTCGTTTTTGAGTTTATGATGTGTCATAGACTACCACGGATAATTTTTCAAAAACTCTTGATGCATCGCCAATCGTGAGGTATTAAAATCATTTTTTACTTCCGAATACCATCCTATGTAGTTTAAAATCTGGATGACAAAATATAGTTCCTCTCGTTCTTTTTCTTCTTTGGTGAGATGCAATAGGTCAAAGTATGTTTTACGTGAACCATGCTTCAAATTAAAATGAAAAATATACAACCTAATCCTCACAAAATCATATAGCGGATCCCCGAACATGGCTTCACTCCAATCAGTGATAGAGGAAATTGCATGTAATTTTTGGTCTACAAAAAGATTTTTTTGATTAAAATCCGTATGTAATAGAGAATATGTCGGGTCAAGAAATTTTTGATTTTCAATCTTTTTTACTACGGCGGTAAGTGCCTTTTGCACGAGTTTTGTATCTACACCATCACGAGACACTATCTCTCTCCAATCAAAAAATGGACTCTTTTCTGTATACATATTTAACAAAAACTGTTGCCAAGACATCCGTTTTTCTTGATTTGAGACAAACCCGGCAATCTTTGATTTGACCGTATGTATTTTTTGTAAATGGTCTATCATCGATTTGATATACAGGTGGTATCTTTCCCTTGATGTTTGATCCAATAAAGGAAACGTAATTTTTTCTAAAACAACAACCGTTTTTCCTTTGAAAGAAAAATATCCGAATAACTTCGGCACTGGGATGGTAAGATTTTTTTCTTTGATCAGATTAAGAGCGACCACGTCATTTATTGCATTGGGGCTGTATTTTATAACATATTCAGTCCCATCCTTGTCAGTAACGATAAATACATGGCCATCAGTACCTTGCAAATCTGACAGCTCCCTTTCAACGATGGTAATACCAAGCAATCCTTCAATTTGGTGTATTATTTGGTCTATTGTATGGGTGTCTAGCATTTCTCCTCCTTTCTATTTGTATTAATAAGTCATTACTACTACACTATATCATAATAAACGCTTTAAAAAGTACACCATATGAAGAAAATCATTGCCATCGGTGGTGGGGATATAGGCAGACCAGGCTATCCCATTGAGACAACAAAAATTGATAAAGAAATTATCAAACTGACTGGCAAGAAAAATCCTGTTCTGCTTTTTATTCCTACCGCCAGCGGGGACAGTGAATCCTATTTTGAAACAGTCAAAAACTATTTTGGTAAAAAGCTGGGGTGTAGAACAGAAGTGTTGTATCTTCTGAAGGGCGCACTCACACAACAAGAAATAAAGAATAAAATTTTGTCTGCTGATATTATCTACGTTGGGGGTGGAGATACGTTGAAAATGATGCAGGCGTGGAAAAAATACGGCGTGGTTGTACTCTTAAGGCAGGCATACGACAAAGGAATCGTGCTTTCTGGATTGAGCGCGGGCGCGATTTGCTGGTTCAAGTACGGCAACTCTGATTCTCGAAAAATGAAAAACCCGAACGCCCCATTGATAAAAGTTTCAGGATTAAACTTGGTCTCTGCCCTTTTATGTCCTCATTATGATTTTGAAAAAGACCGTAAATCTGACCTGAAGAAAATGATGAAAAAGACAGAGGGAATAGCAGTTGCGATTGATAACTGTTGCGCGATCGAAATCATTGATGAGACGTACCGCATTATTTCTTCCAAGAAAATGGCAAATGCGTATAAGGTTTTTTGGGCAAAGGGAACGTTTCATCACATTTTGATTGCAAAAGAGAAAAAATTCTTACCACTTTCTGATTTGTTGAGAAAATAATTCTATGAAACTCTACCTATCCTCATACAAACTGGGAAACGAGATTGAAAAGCTGAAAACACTGCTGTCTGCAGTGAACAAAAAAACTGCTTATATCCCCAACGCTCTTGATTTTTCAGATGGTCTAGAAAGACGCAAAATCAGTGAACAATCTGATATGAATCAACTTACAACGCTCGGCCTAGATGTTGAGCTCGTTGATCTACGCGATTATTTTGATAACCCGACTGAATTAGAAAAAAAACTTTCTGAATCTGGCGTCATCTGGGTGCGCGGAGGCAACATTTTCGTCTTGAGACAAGCGATGAGGATGAGCGGTTTTGATGTGATTATAAAAAAATTAGCCACCAGAGATGATCTGCTGTATGGAGGATATAGCGCTGGCATCTGTGTATTGGCACCAACGTTACATGGCATGGAACTCATGGATGATCCGACAGCAAAACCCTATGGGGACAACTTGGAAGTTATTTGGGGTGGTCTACATATTCTCCCGTATTCCATAATCCCGCATTACAATTCAGATCATATAGAATCCGAAAGCGCACAAAAAACCGTTGAATATATGACAAAAAATAACATGCCATTTAAAACGCTTGCAGATGGCGAGGTGATTATTTTGTAGGATAATACCTGATCAATTGATGTCCCTTGTTTGAAGCATTTGAATAAGATCAGGCAAATACTCCACCATCGCAATATCTTCAAGTGGTTTATCCAACGACACCCAGCGATATTCATCATGATCCTCTGGATTTAACACTATCTCGGTATCATCACACTGACCGATAAAAATAAGCCGAATAAACTCAATATCCTTTGTCTGGTCAACGTTTGAAGTGTAGTGAAACAAATTAAGATTTTTGATATCTAAGCCCGTTTCCTCTTTTACCTCTCGGACAGCGCCATTTTGTAAATCCTCTCCGTCTTCAAGCGTTCCTCCTGGGATATCCCACATACCGGGCAAGACATCGTCTACCAAAGATCTGCGAATCAAAAGCACCTCGTGTTTTTGGTTGTAGAGAAGCGCATGTACGATAAGTCCTTTTTTCATATAATCTTTTTGGAAATATCTCTCCCTCTTGCACTCTCAATCGCCTTTAGTGCGACCTCGTCAAAATCAACATCTTGCCTTGCTTCCATATGCTTATACTCATCAAATTTCGCCCCAGCAATTTCTACCATCAATTCGTGAGAAATCTTGCCCGCATCATGCAAGATATTCCTATCATTGATAGTCAAAAATCCATGCAGTTTTTCTACCCAATCATTCATTGTCATGGGCACCCTGCGACGAGCTTGTTCTGTTGCGAATATCAAATACTGTTCAACCAGTGCATTGAGTTGTGCTAGCTCTTCCTTGTTATAATAATTTTTTGCAATAATGGCTTCTTCTTTTGTAGGCTTGGTACCTCTAAAAGATTCCAGTCCTAGATTCTTTTTACCACTGTCTATCCTACCCACGACAATTTCTGCTGCGGTACTACCGGTCACAGCATAATGGACTTTGTTCTGCACTGTTTGAAAAAACAGAATACTTTGATCGTTTGTGGGGTCATAATCTACACTCGTCGCGTAGATATCAGTTATTTTGCGATAAAATCTCTTTTCGCTGGTACGAATATCCGCGATAGTCCGTTCAAGCTCCTCAAAATAGTCAAAAGGAAGATCAGGATTCTTTAACCGTTCACTGTCTATCACAAAGCCTTTGACGATGTACTCTGAAAGCCGTTCCGTTGCCCACCTGCGAAATGCGGTGCCTTGTGATGACTTTACTCGGTACCCAACAGCGATAATGAGGTCTAGATTGTAGAATTCCACATCCCGCCCAACCTCTCTTTCGCCTTCTTTTTGAACTGTAAAGAAATTCTTTACAGTTGAATTTTCTGATAATTCTCCATCTTCTGTGATATTTTTGATATGCTGACTGACATTTTGCTTTGTTGTCTGAAAAAGCTCTGCCATGGCATTTTGCGTCAACCACACGGTATCACCATCAAAACGAACATCAATCTTAATGTTTCCATCCTGATCTTTATATATGACGATTTGTGAGTTTGGTTGTTCCATATCCGACATATTACATCATTTTTTCGCAATACCAAATTTTATAAAGTTACGCAAAATAACGGCACTTTATAAAGTTCCCTACGCCAATTTCCTCACACTCCCTTTGGGTTTGCCTCCTTTTGGTTGTCCAATAAAGATTGGCTGACGTTCCACGCGATCAGTATACAACATGGTCATCATATATGCGCCGTCAGGTAGGTCGTGAGAAATAGGAAGCTTACCCGCTTCGTTTGTTCGCACGCACAATAATTGATCATTGTCAGTATCTTGCGACTCCAACACCACGGTAATGCCGGGTTGAGGACTTTCAGTCGCACTAAAAACAATATCATGAACGGTTGCAAAGATAATGCGTGTTCCTTCTTCATGAGCGAGTGGTACAGATGAATCACCAACCAAAGCTGTCTTTTTTGCCTTCATATTATTGCTGGATGGTAAATGTTTTCAATATCGTTTCTAATGCCATTTGAGCAGGATCTGCAGGACCATTACCACTGACTACCTCTATCACGACGGTATTTTTCGCATCAAGATCAATAAAATATGCCGTTCCTACGGATTCTTCACCACTTTCGTCATACATGACCTGTATTGCCGGTGTAGTGCCAAGCATAACAGATTCGTCTGCAACGGCCTTGTCTCCATCAATTGTCTCCATCAATGCTTTTGCCTTTGTGGCTGATTGCACACTTATTTGAATAGGTGCACGATTTGCAAACGTCGCGTCAGGATCCAATAACAACATGCCATCCTGCTTGATATTATCATTGATATACCATTTCAAAGGATATTCAAACGAAAACTTATTGGAAATATTTGTGTACTGTTGCGTTGTTTCCATTGCCAATCTGTTTGCTTTTAACTCCGCAACATCTCTTTCTATCATAGCAATCTCATAGTTCATATTTGCAAAGGCCACTACCAAAATCCATAATGCGATACATCCGACAAGAGATATAATCATGATTGATGCTTTTTGACTGTAGGGAGTATACATAAAAAATAATTGCTACAAAATTATATCGTTATTATACCAAATTGATAGAAAATCGTGAAATAGTTATGAAATACCATATCCATTCCTTTTTTTCTTCAAAAAATCTTCGGCCATCAAACCTGCAAGCGCCATATTAATCCGTTCACGCTCAAAGGGTAGTGCATCCAATTCTTTGTTGAATATTATTCCATCCTTTGATCTGGTAAGAGTGTTGATTATCACACCTCGCACTTTACGCACGGACGTATCAAACGAACTCTGTTTTTTATAATGCCGACTCTTGTGATTGGGATTGGCGACATTTTTAGCCACATACGAGCCATAATCCATCAATGCATTGTACCAATCTCGCGGGCGATCCACCGGCAGTGTCGCACGCACCAACGGAAGTATCTCTGTATCAGATACATCAGCATCTTCTTGAAAAAAATGATGAATAAACGTCCGACGTATGTTGGTTTCAATAAAAACAACAGGGGCGTTAAACGCAAAAGCCATGATAGCACCGGCAGTGTGTATGCCGATACCAGGTAAGCTCTCTAGATCAATAACATTGTTGGGTATGTTTCCGTCGTACTTCTCAATGATTTCGCGTGCCGCTTTTTTTAAAAAAATCGCTCTGCGGTTGTATCCCATCCCTTGCCACACGTTGAGGATGTTTGCAAGTGATGCTCGCGCGAGTGTGTTTATATCAGGAAATTCTCCTAAAAACTCGGGATATTTTATCAACACTCGCGGTACTTGCGTTTGTTGCAACATTATTTCTGAAATAAAAATGGTATATGTATCATCGGTAAGACGCCACGGAAGATCATGTCTACCATTTTTTTCATAATAATCCCAAATAATCTGTTGAAATTGCCGTATACGTCGGGGTAACAATTTGACAGATTTTTTTGTACGATTCACACTCATATATAACAATATTGTACTAACGATGTATAATACATAATCCATCACTTCTATGGAAGGAGAAATGAAGTGTGCCCAATGTGGCAGTCCCGCAGATGGAACCCAGTGCGCTCAATGCGCCATGGACTGCGGAGGAGAACGACATTGCGATTGTGGCGGTACGTGCGAGAATAAGTGCGTAAATTGTCAGGAAATTGAAAGCAACTGCACCTGCTAGTTATCCACTGTTTTAGACAAAACCTCGTAACCATGCGGGGTTTTGTTATTGTACTTATTGACAAAAAATCATGTTGTAGTAGACCAAAGAAGGTGTATAATTATTATGGTCGTGTATTTTAAAAAGGGAGAACAAAAATGCCGTTGTTGCTTTTAAATTTAGTGGCTTTTTTTTCACACTCTCCCGTAGTAAAGGAATCTTTTGAATTTTGGATGTCATCCAGAAATAAAAATGTCATTGCTCATCTATCAAACGCCTACGACGATCATTTAGATTCGTTGAAAAAGATAGAACAAGCAATCCACAATCATAAGGAATGCCCTTTGTTTATTACTCTCGAAGAAGAAAGTAATAAACCTATCATACTGGAGAGAATCGTATGTCTGTCTCCCGACAAAGGCGTCGAGAAAAAATTTGACTTATATGGAGATCGAAATTACAAGGGTCTTCATTGGTGGCTGTATATAAAGCCACACAAAAGCTAGTTTTTACCCAGGAGCGCTAATGCATCCTGGGGCGCTTTTTTATTTCAATAACTTTCTCACTTCTTTTTTGTAGATCTCTACATGGGGCTGATCAAATGCATTGACCCCGAGTACATGCGCGCAATACATCACTTCCAACATCTTCATCTGCATAAACGCGCCCAGTGTAAATGCAGAACATTCTTTCATGTCAATCTGCACAAATGGCATTTTTTTTGCAGTATATGTATTGACGACTCCTTGATAAATAGTCTTCATGAGTCCATGGAGGGTTTGTCCTTGTAATCCCGGTACTAAAGCCGTCCACTCACTGCCATTCAATCGTGGTGTGTCTATTGTCTTGGCAATAGAAACAAATGTTGTGAACCGCGAAGTAGGATTTGCCAGATACAACTGCGCCATGGAGTGCAAGTCTGTGGATCCAATTGATACAGTCGGTGTGATGCCGATCGCCTTTGTATTTTTTTTACCAAGGGGGACTTTTCCCAAACTCTCTGCGAAAAGCTGGCGATACCATTTTCCCAATGTCTCCAGTGCAGGTGCGAAAAAAAATGTATCATGTATGACGTTGCGTTTTGTATATTGACTGACCAACGCGATTGCCGACTGTGCGGAAGGGTTTTTCTCAATACGATCCGATATACCCTGTCTCAACGCCCATTGCGCTCCTTTACACACCTGTGCAATATCAATACCGAGACATGCAAGGGGGAATAAACCGACCGATGAAAATGCAGAATACCGCCCGCCCACCTTTTTTGGAATTGCCAATGATGTGTATCCTTTTTCCTTGGACATCTTCCATAGAACACTATCCTCGTCCGTAGTGATTACTACCCGTTTTTCAAACTCCGGCAACTTTTGTGCACCCATTTGAAAAAAGTATGCCGTATTTGCAACTGTCTCGGCGGTACTGCCTGACTTGCTAATGACGTTGATAATATATTGATCTGAAGATACGATCTCTTGTTGTAATGTCTGCATCACTGTTTGCGCGGTATGGACATCACACGTATCAAGGCATATCAATTTGGGAAACCGTTGTATTGAAATAGTGTCTGTAGAGCCCAATAACGCATCATATATCGCTTTTGCGCCTAGATTTGACCCACCAATACCAATCACGATGACATACCGCAATGCCGAGGATATGAATTGTTTTGCATGATTTTGAATTTCTTTTATTTCCTGACGATTTCCGGATAATAAAATAGAAGACTCGTAACAATCATACGAACGCTGTTTCATAACATCTTGCAACGTTGCAACATATCCTGCAAGTACTGTGCCATATCGTTTGATTTGACTCGCAGATATCTGACTATTTTTGAATGAAAATGTAAGCATGGCAATGAAAAAAAGAGATATAATGGTAGTATATCAAATACTCGTCCATACAACAAAAAAACAGAGTGAGTGTCACCCTGTTTTTTTAATCCCTACGCGTCTTCCTCTTCGTCGTCGTCTGCATCCTCATCATCGCTCATCGTTCCCGATGGCGTTTGGATGTCAGCATCCTCCATGGTGTCCTCCAGTTCTTCTTCCATAAACACTATGTTTATTAATTATTCTGACAACACCATATCATCCCTTTTCACAAGTGCAAGATGGTGATATGGTGTGCATAAATATATGCGACCTCCTTTGTACTTAATCGCCCAAAATATACGGAGTTTGTTCAACGTCGGTGCCCTGTTCCGTTGCGCGGATGTCTTTGGTGTAGACAAGATTTTTTTGTGTGGTTATACCGGTTATCCCCCACGAAAGGAAATAAGTAAAACAGCGCTCGGTGCAGAAAACTGGATTCCATGGGAACGGCACTACCAAACCCACCGATTACTATTGAAATTAAAATCTGAAGGCGTTCGTATTGTTGCTCTTGAAACCGACACATATGCGCATAATCTCCCCTCTTATACCCCCACATTTCCCATGGCACTGGTCGTGGGCAGTGAGGTCAATGGCATATCTGACAAGGTTCGTGAATATGCTGATGACATCGTCCATATCCCCATGGTAGGTAAAAAAGAATCACTCAATGTCGGCGTTGCGACCGGTGTAGCGCTGTATGAGTTATCTAAAAAGCACATTGACAATCGTTATATCTATACTTGACAAAATTGGTCAAATATGCTATAGTGGCAACCATTGTATTATAGCTCATGAAAGGAGCTTTGAAAATGAAAAACCAAGTAATTTCTCTTATATTAATTGGATTATTGAACGCATGTGGTGGACAGGTTCCTGTTACTCCGATAGTATCTGCAACACCGAACGCGCCCATAATGTTAGAGTTAAAACCTCTGGCAACCAGCCCAACAGCAGATCCCAGAAATGCAATCACTGCTGCTGATTTTGCAGATTTAGTAAGCTCTGTTGCTGAGCTCACTAATACAGTTAATTTACTAACATCTTCACATAATAAAAGTGTGAGGGAACTAAGTTCATTGACGGGGGAAATTAATACGGTTCAGCAAGAAATTGCGAATCTGAAAAATTTTCCAGTACAAGATCAACAGACAAATGATAGACTCGTTTCACTAGGAAATATCCTGTCTATATTGGAGGATAAGTTACTTACACTAAAGGATGAGGTAAGGACACAGCAACAGAATTCTGTGCCACTCAGTCTGGCACAACAGCTGATAGATCGTGCAACAACTCCCGCACCGATTACACCTGACCTGTTAACCCAAACATTATCTTGGGACGAGGGTTTTCCCAAAGTACAAGTTAAACTTGAGCAAAAGGCCACAATCCTGAATGAACAGAGAGACTATGGGTATCCTGTTGCGTCCTTGAGCTTCACGACCGACCCTGACTTTAAAGGAATGGTTGATCTGCAAGGATTTATGCTTAGAAGTTCTGTACAAATGCTTGCACAGAGCACGGGTTACGCATATCCATACACTATCGAGTTTCGTCAGGGATATAATATGGGTCCAGATTTGGCACTTGTATCAGGATACGATGGAAATTATAGGATCGCACAGGATCTGCTGGTCAGCAGAACCAATCCTATAAAAATAGAAGTTTTCATGTATCCCAGTGAAGGTTCAGCAAATGCCAATGAAGCCCGATTGACGGTATATAAAATACCAGTCGAAAAGGTATACGATGATTCCTGGGTAAATGGCTCCCAAGAATCACTAACCTATCAAATCACTCATCCCGTAGCAAATTAAAATAATAATACCACCTGAGAAACACAAAGGTGGTATTATATTGTCCAAAAAAGAAATTGCGTAAACTATTTCTCCTGCCAACTTTTCAATTCATCAAAGATTTTGTCATCAAACTCTGTAGGATTATATTTAAAAATCGCGTTAGCATTTCGCATACAGTATTTCAACTCGCCCTCATTGTTTTGCACTGAGTACCATTTTCATATAAATACGCACCGCTTTTTTCGAACTCGAGATTGAGAAGAAGGGTCATATATTTTAGGTCGTAAATGTAAATAATCTCTGCTGTATAGGCGCCAACACTTCAATTTCTTCTTCCACCTCACTATTTAATATCTTTATTACCATATCGCCAATATGATATCCGAGGTTCACCGGCACAGCATTACCGATTTGTTTATATTGTTGCGCGACCGATCCGGAAAACTTCCAGTCATCAGGAAACGTCTGTATCCGTGCATATTCGCGAACAGAAAGAGGGCGCGTTTCTTCCGGATGACATCGTTCCGTTTGCTTTTGGGCAGGACTGCAGGTCAAAGTCAATGACGGTTCATCCCAAGACAAACGTCGTGCCATCCCTGTCTTACCGCCACCCATGAAAAAGCTTGCTCCCATATATTCTTTTTGCAGTTCTTCAGGCAAATCTCTCCAATACCCCCCAGGAGGGATCATATCCAAGATTTTTTTCTTTTTTTCAGGATATTCTTGACCTTCTGATTTTGGACACTTAAAAAGCGCCTCGCGCAGTGGAATAATATAATCTTTTTCTTTTGGAAAAGCAATCGGAAGATCAAGATCTTTTCTTACCCCGATAATTATCAACCGTTCTCTTTTTTGTGGAACATCAAAATACTGGGATCGTAGTACTTTGTATTTGACGTTATAACCCAACTCCTCCAATACATTAGCCATTACGGCGAGTGTCCGTCCATCGTCATGGCTTAACAATCCTTTCACGTTTTCTCCTATGGCAATCTTTGGTCGTACTTCATTTATACATCGTGCAAATTCAAAAAATAACGTTCCTCGAATATCTTCAAACCCCATTTTTCTCCCAGCATACGAAAATGTCTGACACGGAAATCCCCCTTGGACTATATCCGCCTGTCCTTCAAAAAATTTGAGCTCTCTCACATCCCCTTCAACCACATTCCATTTCGGTTTATTCACACGAAGTGTCTCGCAAGCATGTTTGTCATACTCATTTAACAGTACATGTCTAATACCCGCATTTTCCATACCCAAAGCAGTCCCACCGGCACCGGCAAATAACTCGATGGCGGTATACGGCGATATTGTCGTATTTTTCAAAATCTTAAATTTACTTTTTTTATCTCCTCGTGTTTTGTTGTGTATTCTTTTAATTTCTTCCAAACCAAAAATACGATCATTTCTTTCGTCTCTGGTGGATTTTATCAACCCTTTCTTGTCCCATCGCCGAATAGTATCCACAGAAATACCGAGATATAATGCTGCTTCACCTGCAGTGATAAACTGAGCTGTTTGCATAAAAAATGATAGATAACAAATCTATCATAAGTATATCAGGTAACCATTGCATAGGCAAAGGTTATTCTGTGGAAAACGCCATCTTAAATAATTCGAAATACTGCGACGCTTCTTTTTTGCTTAATGTATATTGAAATTTATCTACCAATATATGTGAAACAGCTTCAAATAGCTCCTGCATGGCTTGCTTTCTTCTCGTCGCCATCGTGTAGAAACTTATACCATCGATAACTCTGATATTTTTATTGCTTGGACGCCTTTTCTTTGTTTTGTTATCTGATGGAACAAACGGCTTATTGTATATATGTTTTCCTTGCGGAATGATCTCAACATAGTAACCAATGAAATTTTCATATTCATTTGTTTTGAGTTTTGATTTTATAGCATCATATACCTCCACTTTATGATTTCCTTTTGTCGTGTTGAATTTATTTTTAATCTCCGCAATGATTTTCATTTCTTTATTTACGACATCCAATCCGCCACCAATACCAAGATTGTCCCAGCCCTTCACTCCTCCTAGTATTGCTTGGTGAAAATCCCCGATGGCATTTTGCATTGTTTTTTGAGATTGTCTCGCTTTTTCTTGCACAATCCACTCTTTGAGTGTTATCGCGTGCGTGATGCCATGAAATAAGGCAGAAAAAGGATCAACCACATTTTTATGTAAACTTCTATCAGCTTCATACTCCGACGTCTCAATGATCTTCACAACTCTGCCAACAGCAGAGATAAGATCTTTGTCAGATATAAATTTTAAGTACGGCATAAAAAGTTTGGCTAGTAATAATTGATTTCCTATTTATCTTATCACAGTAGATAAAAAGACATAAACAAGAATTGTGTCTTACCTCTTCAAATACCCGATCCAGTAGTTTCTTTTGTATCGTATACCGTCAAACAGCGAATAATGTGTTTCTTTTTCCAAAAAATACACATCAAAGTATGGTTTGTAGGTGGCAAGAAAATCCTCACGGCTAAACACGCGTTCTACGAGCCCCAAATCCGGCATGATATAGGTATCTTGTTCTTTTCCCGGATGACTTTTCAAAAGTTTCCTTGCATTTACATCGCCGTCCTTGCACAAGGCTCGAACAAACATACGGCCGGTGGTTTTCAAAACGCGCGCGGATTCTTTGAGATATATAGTACGCTCCGCACCGGACAGTGAATTTGAAGACGTCACATCCAAAATAATATCAAACGTTTCGTCAGGAAATCGCAATGGCGCACCGATATCGCCATGAATATATCTGATATCCACACCATCTGTCTTTGCACGTTCCTGTGCGATCGCAAGAGCATTTGTCGAGATCTCTATTCCGACTACCTGCGCTCCCTCTTGCGCGCAATACAATGCGTTTCGTCCTGTGCCACATCCAAGATCAAGCACATCCAACCCATCCAATACTATTTTTTCCTTACGAAGCGACTTAAAAAACCGCACAACACTTGACTGCGGTTTTTCACCCTTTGTCACGAGTTTTGAATTCGCATATTCCCCTTCCCACACATCACGCTGGGGCATATATTATGAACGTGTTATCACGACATCCGCAATCCTTCCGACTCCATACCCGACACCGGCAGCTATACCGGCTAAAACAAACATCTCAAAACCTGCTTTCCACCATTTACGCCCCGTAAACCGTGTTGTAACGCTTCCCAGAAGAAAAATCCCTGCCATCGTCAATGGAATGGAAATACCCAGCGCCAACGGCACAGGAAACAATAAGTATGGGAGAAGCGGAAGACCACCACCGAGCACATACGATACCCCCATAAAAATTGCATTTTCAAATGGTTTTCCCAGATTGTCAGACACAATCTTGAGCTCATGATATGTCATTTCCGAAAGGAGTAAATCAGGTTTTTGTGAAGCTTCATCAGCCATTGTGCGTGCGACTTCTTTTGACCAGCCATTTTGGCAATACATAACGTACAACTCCTCTTTTTCCGCTTCAGGATATTTAATTAATTCAGACTTTTCCTCATCTATTTTTTTTAGATTGACGTCTTTTTCAGATTTATTTGAAAGATACGAACCAACACCCATAGAAATTGACTCCACGGAAATGATAACAAAACCCGATACCAGTACGACAAACGGATTACCGGTCGCTACCGCAATACCAGTAATTGCGCCCATCGTAGACACCATACCATCTTCCATACCAAAAACGACCTCGCGCACTTGCGAAGAAATTCGTGGATTCATGTGATGGATAAATTCCTTATGACGCAGGACGACCATATTAGGTTACTTTTTTGAATCTGACAGAAAACAGTGGCACATAATCAACTTCATCGTGCCCTCGCACTTCAACTGTCTGTCCTTTAGCGATGCGGGTTAATGCAAGATCAGCCAACATCTGTGTATCATCTTTGATATCACGAGCAAGTTTGTCAAGACGTTCGTATTCTGAAAAAAATTCATTGTGCAACTCTTGTTCCACTGTTCCTTTACGCGCCTTAAGCGCCCGTGCTTCTTCTTTTATACGCTTATATGAAGGAGACCCGTCTTGTGCCTCCTTGATCTGTGCACGAAGTTTTCGCTGTTCGTCTCTTTTTTTCTCTACACGCTCAAACGTCTCTTGAAGTGCGGACATAATAAAATAAACAATTAAAAAACAATACACATAGTATAGCACGTAACTTCTTAGACTAAATCCTTCATAATCGCATCAATATCCACATCCACTGCTTCTACCAAAGGGCTTCCTTCTTTTTTATCAATCTTTTCCATGACCGTATCATTTTCTGCCTCGTGAATAACTGTTTCATCGTCAATCACAACGTTTGGGCCCATACCACAATGCCCGGTGCAGTCGCATCGGTCAAAATCGTATTCATCATTTGATTGTCCCGGGGCAAGTCCTGTTTTTTCCTCAATAGTGCGCATAATAGACATTGCACCATCGTAAATACAAGTACCGCCATCACAGACACGTATCTTTTTTTTCATTGTATCAATTCAATTAATGTGTGGCACCAAAGGCCTGTGTCCAAAGAATCTCGTACCCATTACTATTTTCCCCAAAAGAAAGTCCCATGCCAAAATCTGTATATGTACTATTCAAAATATTTTCTCTATGCCCTTGACTTGCCATCCATCCATCCATGACTTCTTTGACTGAACGCTGTCCTTTTGCGATATTTTCTCCGACGACGGCATAGTCATATCCCTCTGCTTTGACGCGGTTACCTATATTACTCCCATCAAGTGATAGATGGCTATAATACCCATTGGTCTTCATATCATCAGCGTGATTCTGTGCAGCGGCAATTAACTGATCGTTGTACGAAAGAAAGCCAATGCCAGTATTTTGACTTGATTGATCATCATTGAGTACCAAAGGAGCAACACCCGCTTTTTGACGTTCCTCATTGACGCGAGCGAGCATATCATTGCGCACTTTTGAAATATCTGCAAGGTCAGCGATATAATTTTGCAAATAATCACTTTTTGAAAGGGAAAGAATGATGATAAACGTGGGCTTTTCATCTACGACTGTCTCTCCAATCCCTATTTCTCTCATATTGTGGTTTAAAGCCACTGTTGAGAAATCATTAGGAGACTGTAATACCCATTTTGGAATAAGGTCTCCTACTCTTGCTACTGAATCCAACCATAATCCTGCAGTATGTGCTTGATATCCTGCTACCAAAATGCGATCATACACGGTAGTACCATCAGGTGATGTTAAAGAAAAATATCCCTTTTTGGCCATATCATCAGCATGCGCTTGTGCTGCAATAGACAATGCATCAGATTCTTGAACTGTCGAAACCCCCTCACCGATACGTTTATTATTAAGATCGGAAATGATTGTCGCACGGTCAGCGGTATAGTCTTTTGTAGAAATAGTATCTGTGATGATATCAGAAGATACTGAAGTGGATGAATTTTTCAAAATAGCCCCCAAATCATTATCAGTAATTCCCAACCCTAATTTTCTCATGATTGCAAACGCATCAGCAGGACGACCCAAATAATACCGTTTAAGATCAACAGGATACACGTACCATGCTTCACCCTTTGATTGCACTTGCAACAATATACGCCCGGAAAGTTTTTTAGCCAAAATACGATCGCCACTACTTGATGAATCAGACGTTGCGATACGATTTAAATCAACGTTGGTAATGCCTAATCCTGTTGAGCGCATGATTGAAAATGCGTCATCTGGTCTCCCAAGATAATATCGTACTAATTCAGAAGGATGGACATACCACCCTTCGCCGTGTGCTTGTACTTGCAATAAGATCCTCCCCGCTAGTCGACTCGCTACACTTTGTGCGTGCGTGCCATTAACTATAAAAAAACTACATCCAAAAATAAATACAAACGCTAAAAAATATTTTCTCATATACTATCTATTATGTATCGCGTTGGTGTCATGAGTGATTGATGTGAAAATTCAAATGCTTGTGAGGATTCCGGCAATAGTGCCAATGCCGAATTAATACGCAAAAAATTTCTTACACTTATTATACGCTCTTGTTCATTTTCAAACAAACGCGCCCACTTTTCTGGCAAATAGTCACAATTTTCCAGTAGCGTTTCAAGTGATCCCCATCGATCAATAAGCTGACGTGCCACTTTTGGTCCTACGCCTTTTATCCCTTTTATATTATCACTATTATCCCCCTTGAGCGAAATATAATCCACATATTGGATTGGCTGTATCCCAAAACGCTCTTTAATACGTTGCGGTGTTACAATGTCATACACCCCTTTATGCTCACGTATCAGTGATATTTGTTCATTCACTAACTGTGAAAAATCAAAATCCGCCGATGCAATATTGATATTCAATCCTTTTTGGGCACACTGAACTGCAAGACTACCAATCACATCATCTCCTTCGTAGTCCGCGTGTTCCAAAGTAAAGATACCAATCTTTTTTAATACCGCATCCAAAACTTTTTTTTGTACAAATACCTCATTGTCATGTTCTTGGCGCGTTGCTTTGTATTCTTCTCTGACTCCCTTTTTGACCGCTGTGCCTGTTTCTGAATCAAACACAATCGCAAGATGGGTAGGATTCAACGTATCCACCATTCGTCGCAATGAAGACAAAAACGTATAGACAAGATGTGGACCACCATCCCGTTTTTGTGGGGGTACTCCGTAGTACGAACGAAATAAGTAATTGTGGCCATCAATAATAAGCAATTTCATCAGCTCTGTAAAAACTATTTATCCAATTCTGTTTGTACAATATTTTTTAAATCTTGATATGATCGGGGAAGTTCAAGTTTTTTTCCATTGAGAAAAAGCGTCGGTGTAGCGTTCACCCCCGCACGATTGCCTGAATCCGTCTGCGCCTGCACTTTTGAATGCAACAGTGAGGACTCCATATCGACTTTAAATGTATCAATATTCAATCCCAAATCTTGCGCATAACTGATAAACTTGTCTGTCGGATTGGCTTCATTCTCCCAATCTTTTTGCATATCAAGAAGTTTATCATGCATTTCCCAAAATTTTCCTTGCGCGCCTGCAGCCTCTGCCACCCATGTCGCCTGCATTGAATTTTTATGAAGTGTTGTCAGGGGGAAATGACGGTATGTAAATCCTATTTTATCACCAAATTCGCCTGTAAGTT
>JAUYIE010000029.1 GCA_030688365.1 bacterium | reverse complement strand
GATTTGGGCGGATTAGCCGTATATTCGTTGTTGTAAGAAGTTCCGCGGATATTCTTACTATTGTTTGATTATACCACTTTCCCGCCCACGCATATTCGTGCACATTGTAAAAAATGAAGCGAGGCGGAATTTTTTACAACTGGTTTTTATCTAAACTTTACAATCAAACTATAGCAACATCTTGTATATTATGCAAGCTTTTGTTATTCTTTGATTATGGACACTATTTTGGATAAAACTGAGCGGATTTTAAAACTCCGCAACTACTCCCCAAGGACCCGCAGCGCATACACACTCTACATAAAAGAGTATATCGGTTTTTCAAAAGAAAAAGGAATCAAAAACAAACAAAAAGCAATTGAGGAATTTTTACTCGACAAACACAAACGCGGACAATCTCCGCAAACCGTTAACCTTGCGCTAAATGCTGTCAAGTTTTTATATACGCAGGTTTTAAAAAATCCACAGAAAATTGACCTGAAATTTGCAAAACGAAGTAAAAAACTACCGATCGTATTATCACATACAGAAATTGAAAGCATTATTGCGAATACAGATAATGCAAAGTATAGGCTCATGATTTCACTTGGCTATGCATGTGGGTTGCGAGTGAGCGAAGTTGTAACCCTGAAAATATCTGATTTAGATATTGACGAACTTGTTGTGTATATCAAAGAGGCAAAAGGTAAAAAAGATAGAGTCAGTATATTACCCGAAAAATTGAAAAATGATTTACGAAATTTAATTGCTGGTAAAAATGTAAAAGACTTTGTCTTTGAGTCAAATCGTGGTGGAAAATTGACAACAACATCCTTACAAAAAATGTTTCGTAAAAGCCTTTACAAGGCAAAGGTTAATAAACCAGCAACTTTTCATTCCTTGCGACATTCATTCGCGACTCATTTACTGGAGAATGGAACAGATGTTCGATATGTGCAAGCGCTTCTTGGACACGCAAACATTCGTACAACACAGATTTATACGCAGGTAACAAACCCAAAAATAAAAAATATTAGAAGTCCATTGTAAAAATCTTGAACCGCTGACCAGATGGTCAAAAAACACTTGAAATAAAGTTCGAACTTAAACAATACATGTATATAGGGTGCATGTTTGATAATTGCTTTACACAACCGTGTATACATATTTCACCTCCTTGTTCCATGTATACACCACAGCATCCCGCTCATCATGTACTACTCTTCCCACTCCCCTAGTATTTGATCAATAATCTCGCGCGAAACGGCATGGATATTTCGGGCTGTTGCGTCAGATATGGTCGGATGTGGCACAACACAACATATCACTTCATACCCTGCCGCCTCTGCATACTTTTTATAGTCACCGTGTCGCTGGTTTACGTTATCGCACATACCACAACCGGCACCTATCTTGACAGGATATCAGTAAAGTTTCTTTCATGATTCTGATCAAAAAGATCCCACCTAAATTCATAGACATCGTTGGTATAAAAGTACGCATCAGTTGAATGGATCTTTCCATTCAAACCGGCAAGCTCTTTTGCCTTAGTTGGTTCCCGGAATACCTCTCATTATATATATGATATTCATATTACTCGCCACCTTCTTGCAAAAAACCACCTACCTGGCTTTTCCATAATTCTTCATATATGCCACCCATGGCACGTAGCTTTGCGTGGGTACCATCTTCTACGATAGTGCCACGATCAAGCACCACAATGCGATCCATTCTTGAAATGGTTGAGAGGCGATGTGCGATAACAATAGTAGTGCGACCTTTCATAAGTTCATCAAAAGCTTCTTGTATATATGCTTCAGAGATAGAGTCAAGCGAGCTTGTTGCTTCATCCAATATAATAATGGGGGCATCTTTAAGTAAGGCACGCGCAATCGCAACACGCTGACGCTCACCCCCGGAGAGCTTAATACCCCGTTCACCAACCAAGGTATTGTACCCATGAGGTAGTTCAGTAATAAAATCATGTGCTCGCGCGCGACGCGCAACCTCTTCAATGTCCCCCTTGGTTGCGTCTCGCTTGCCGTACGAAATATTTTCACTCAATGTTCGGTGAAATAAGAGTGGCTCTTGTG
>JAUYIE010000020.1 GCA_030688365.1 bacterium | reverse complement strand
AGCAATATCTTCAAGCGCTTGATGTGTAAGACCATCCGGCCCCACAGAAATCCCCGCATGCGCGCCGACAACTTTTACATTTGCATCATTTGCACACACACTTATGCGAAGCTGATCCCAATTCCGTCCAGGATTAAACACCGCATAACTGGAAACAAAAGGAACCTTCCCCGACAATGCCAACCCTGATGCCATGCTCATCATATTTTGCTCCGCCACCCCGCATTCAATGAACCGATCAGGATATTTTTGACCAAATGCCAGCGCACGCGTGGACTCCGCCAAGTCCGCCGTCAACACCACCACATTTTTATTTTTTTCACCCAATATCAAAAGTCCATCCCCATAGCCATTGCGTGTGGGGATCTGTGAAACGTCTTTATCAAACAGATGGGGATTGAGGTGCATTGAGGGGTTGAGCATATTATTGGACACTCAACGTGATAAGCTCTTTTTTTATAACTGCATCACTGACTTCATACCCTGGCATAAAAATAACTTTTTCTGAATAGTTAATATCATCAAAATAACCCAGTGCTTCGCGAAAAATTCTTTGATTAAACTCACCACCAAACAACACTTTGGCTTTTTTTGAAATTTCCTCAACGGTGAAATGATCTTTTAGGAGAAAATACAGATCAACGTAATCTTTCCATTTCGAACGATGACCCAGAGCAAATGCTTTCATTGCGCCAAGCGTCAACAGATTTGGTAGATGTACATTGGCTTCAAATTTGAAGGGGGTTTTGATGTCATAATCAAAATGAAAAAAAGTACACTTGACCCCCGCGACCAAACACGTAAATTCCCCTTCCTGATTGATGTACGTTTGCTGTATTTTCCCATATCGCGAAACCTTACTCCGTATTTTGGTGTTATCAAAACTCTTTCGTGAAAAAAGATCAAAGTCAATTGACCTTCTGTGGCCAAGATGCAATGCAATTGCAGTGCCTCCCACCAAGAAAAAATCTTTTTTAAACGCACTGACAAGGGGTAGGAGTATGCGTTGTTCTTTCGTCAATATTTCCTCATGAGCGCGCATGGGTCTTGAAATAAAGATTAAAAAAATGTTTTGTCTTTATCCCGTAATTTGAACGCTTTTGTCGCGATTTTTTTTGAAATATCCCTGCCGTCTTTTTTACCCCTAGTGTTTTTATAAGCTCCTGCACATCATCCCAATCACCGTAATTCAACGTAGCCTCAACAATGGACTCCGTAGAAAGTCTTTCGTAATTTTTTGTGTACCACACTAAAGATGGCCTTTTTTTGATAAAATTGCTTAATTTCATACTGTTATAATAGCACAAAAAACAGCATAACGCAACATAAAAAACTCATCATATCTCGTGTCTACTTAGGTTCATTGTTCAATATCTCTTCAGAACGTTTAATAAAACGATCAGCATGTCCAATGAGTTTCTCCGCATTACTATCACTGAAGTCGCCATAATAATCCGCAACTTCACGCAATTGTTTTGCCTCAATGATAGCGTCCAAAAATATGACACTCAGCAATCCTTCTTTCACAAATAACTCATTGATAGCTTGAATCAAACAATAGTGACTCTTTTCACGAAAATTTTTACTATACAATAACGCCCGCGCACTATGAAACATAGAATAATATGTTTGTATGATAGCCCATCTGTAATTTTTATCTTCAAAACTTTTCGTCGCAATCACGTAATCCTCTTTAGCAATACGCAACTCTTTTTCACATAACCCCATGCCTTGTGAAAAAGATTTCAACTTTCCTCGAGTGAGACAGTCTTGAAACTCGGAAGTCATATATTTTTAATAAGAGTAATTCCCCCCTCAATGACTTCTCGATAAAAATCAGGATCTTTCTTTTCCATCTCAGCCCATTGAGAAGGTGTTTTTGTTATCATAGTGATTGGTAGTTTTTTGGGCATCACTTCATTTTTCAACACCAATGAATCCTGAGTGACAACCAATAGGTCAATATCGCTTTCATTTGTTTGCTCACCTCGTGCACAAGAACCAAACAAAAAAATTTTCTTCGTATAAGGAGCAATCCTCATAACAAAATCAGAGATTGCAAAAACTACCATTAATACCTTTAGCTGTCGTACGACAGGGTTGGTACTATTGAGACGATACAGTTTCACTTTCCCCTTTTGATCAGTCAGAATGATAAACTTATCTTTAAGAAAGATTTGTATTGTCGCATGTATAGTGCCAACACTTAGATTTTCTTTTCTTGCTAATTCAGCAATGAAAAAAGACCGTTCTGGAAAAAGCGCAAAACGTTTAAATATCTTTTCTTCAAGAGGAGTTCCAAACAATCTCATATCTTTCATTATTATTGAAGATATCTTCAGTATATCTGAATATATAATATATTGCAAGTATTGGAGATTTTTCTACTCGTGTTCACTGTGGATTTTTCCTCCCAAGGTACGTAATTCAGAGAGAGCTTGTCGCGCTTGTTCTTCATTGGGCGGATTGCCATGCCACAAATAATCATTTTCCATATAGCTCACCCCCCGCCCCGGAATCGTATGCGCGATGATGACCATCGGTTTTTCAAAAATACTTTTTGCTTGCTCGCACGCGTCCACAAATGCGCGGATATTGTGTCCATCCACTTCAATGACATGCCACCCAAATGCTTTGTACTTATCAACGAGCGACTCCAATGGCATCACGTCTTCGGTATATCCATCTATCTGGATGTTGTTGCGATCAATGATACCGGTGAGATTATGTAGTTTATACTTCCCCGCCGCCATGATCGCCTCCCAGATTTGTCCTTCCTGATGTTCACCATCGCTCATGACGCAATAGACATGTTTGCGACGACCGACAGACTTTTCATCCATGCGCAAAGCAAGCGCCATGCCGATCGCCTGCGAGAGCCCTTGCCCCAGAGGGCCATTGGACGTCTCAAGCCCGGGAAGAAGCGACCTCTCCGGATGTCCTTGCAAACGTGACCCCAGCCGACGCAATGTCATCAATTCTTTTTTTGGAAAATACCCCGCATGCGCCATCACGGCATATCGCACCGGACAAATATGCCCGTTTGACATCACCAACCGATCGCGCTCCGGCCAGTTTGGCTTTTTTGGATTATGGTGCAGGACATGGAAATACAGTGCCGTAAACACATCCGCCATACCCAAAGGACCTGCCGAATGCCCCGAACCAGCGTGTTCCAACATACGAATGATATCCTTACGAATCTCGTTTGCGACTTTCTCTAGTTTTTTAAGTTTTTTATCGTGGAGGAGCATAGGTATATTTCTCCCTTTACTGTACACCATTTTTAGTAGATAATACAGGTACTAAGTATGTAATACTTCAATATATGAGAGAGATGATGACGATGCCAAGACCGGAAAAGAAAGAAAAAATAACAGAGGAAAATACCTTCCAAAAAAAAGAAACAAAAAAGCTCCCATACAAAGAGATAGTCGCTCGCACGGATGATCTCTATCAAAAAGCATCCTCCAATGAACCTCTCAATAACAAAGACATCGCTTTTTTACAAGAATATTATTGGCCAGACATAGATCAAGACATGTTTTTAATGATGTATAAAGAAAATCCTCAACCAAATCGCATGCCAATCATGCAGGCTTATACAGAAAAAATGTATGTAAATTGGTATGACGAACTAGAAAATAGTGACGATTCAAACCCTAAATACCACATACTTAAAGTCGAGGAGCCACCAAAAGAAATGGACCAACGTTCAATCGATGAAATAGAGGCACTCATCAATATCTTTCAGAACAATGATACACAAAACATAACGATTCCGACAAATAAAGAAGTGGCTGAAAAACTAAATACGCTGCTAAACTCATCAGTAAAAAAACCCGGGGTAGACAAAAATATCATAGAAAAAAACGTGCAAGAAATTATCATGTGGATTCATTCATCCCCAGAACATGCATCACAATTTTATGAATATCTCTCTACACAACTAGACACCACACGCCTCAATGACGCAGAAGAATGTACACTACCCATATTCTTCTTGTTAGGGGAAGCAATACGACATCGCGATGATACCAACGAATCAGAATATTTTCTTAAGCAAATGGAACAATGGGGCAGACTCAATACACGAGTCAAAAATCAATATCTCATGCTCTCCATTCAAAACACTTTTGCCACAAACGCAGTACTTCACACAATTAACGATTTCTTCATACGATATTCCAACGTCATAAAAGAAGCTGGGGATTTCGGGGAAAGTTATGTCGCTGATGTATATCCCGATTATATGATGCATGGATACTGGAGCAATCAATTTCGAGAAAGAATTCTGGCGTTAGATATCCACAATCTCATGGAAACATCAATTCCAAATACCACAAATTATTTAGTTAAGTTGCATACGGAAGAGGTAGCAAATCTTATGAATGTAAATGAAGAAAAAAATATATTTGCCCGCGAAGTAAATAGATGGAATCCTGATGACACCGACCGTTTCTTTCTTGATTCTAAACTGCCACAATCACGAGTAATAGACGATACTACGATTATTCAAATAGCACCTTATTACTACGGAACATACAAAGAAGGTGGCCTCAGAAAAATTTATCAAGTCGACGAAACGATTGGGCAACTGATACCAATAGAGAAAGAATCATTTTTTAAGCAAATATTTCCGCTTCAAAATTATTCTGAAAATGAACTCTATAATTATTATACACTTTCACGATTAAACATGCGAAAAAAGATAAAGGATGGATTCGATATTGAGTTATCAGACTACTCATTATGGGTGCAAAGAAACTTTCTTAGATACCTTGAACAAGAAGATATTGATACGGTTGAAATCTTTCGCGACCATGTAAAACGCTATGGGGCTGACTTCCTGAAATCCTTCGTCGCAGAAGAAGTTGAAGGATCTTTATCAGATGAATCATCTCCACAAAAAGATGAAATGGCCATCAGGCAAGCCATCTTGAAATTATCTACGTACGGTGAAAACAAAACTCTTGAACCTTTAGTCAAAAAAATCTTCCATAATTACGCTCAATTTGTCAGTTCATCCGATGAAATTCGCAATTTTCTTATATCACAATTACCAACCAAAAATAATATTGAACAAAAAACGATTGACTCTATTGTGAAAAATCTTGCAATCAAAGGAAATAAGATACTTCGACAATTGCCTACAAAGATCAATAAAAAAACTTTGGAGAAATTACTCGGTGATCTTGATGAAGCCAATACAGAAATCCTACTACTTGGTCAAGTATTTCGAGATATAAAAAAAGAAGACCCGACACTCAATTTTGAGGACTTCCAAAAACTTAAAATGAATAGGTATGATTCAAGCGAGCTTCAACTGGATCAAAAACAAACGATGACAAAGATTGCAGACATCAACTGGTCACAATATCCTCAACTTCATGACACTGTCGTTAACGAATTAAAGAATGCGATGGAAATACCCGGAAAAGAATTTGATATACTGACGTTTGACAATGAGATAATCTGCTTTAGTCGTTTTGATGAGTTGAAAAAAGGAGACACTACAACAGGCGAGAGAGCTGAGCTAAGTGCAAGATCATTAAATATCAAAAAAAAACTAAAAAGCTCTAGAATCGGCGAAACATTTTCAAAAACTACTTTAAAAGAAAAAGCACACGAAGCAATAATTCACGCAACCGCATACCCATTATTACCAATTGCAACGCGATATGTTGGAGAATTTGGTTTCACCGTACATGGTATGATACCCAATTACGGAGATTCCGAGGATACCTTTTTCGATATGGTAATCGATATCAAGGAAAACCCGCACTACCTCTTTTTTAATAAACCGACAGAACAGATTAAACAAGCATTTGAATCCAATGACTACTCAAAAGAGATAAAAATGTTATCATTTGATCTTTCACAATCAGACGGATATGAAAAAATGATAGAAACATGTACTATCCTACTCAATAAAGACAAAAAGGTGTTGACTGCCTACCGTCATGACGAGGAAACAAAAAATATTCTCTATCTCGTATTTGAACCACACCCAGATATATCTTAAATCAAGAATTTTGTGGTGAACCCGTTGATATTGCAGTTGACCACATGTATTCAAACAGCTGTCTATGCATGTTTGAAATTAGTGAATCTTCAATAATCACCCCAATCATGTGGGAGGGTTCCATGGTAAGATAAGAAATTTTCTTATCATAAATCTGCATTCCTACGCCAAAGGAATTGAATGGGTATGCAATAAATCGCACATCAGTAACCGAAGTACCGAGTTGAGCAAAATAATGTCTATTGTATTCACTATCAAATACAATCATTTTCTTTTTTTTACCTAAACGCTCCCTATCTTTAACATACTCCTTATTAAACTCAGACACATACGCTTGGACAGCCTCAACATCAACATAGGAATAAATCTCACTTTTGGCAGACAGAGAATCTGCCATCAAAGTCTTCATCCCCTCCTCCCCCTCATAAAATCTCACCCCCGGTTTTTGCACGGACAAATTGTATTGCGACTTCAAATCAGGAAAGATCGCGTCAAACCCTTGTTGCACGCGAGCAATGCGTTCTTTTTCCGCCGTGATGAGATCTTTAATATGTTCCGGCTCTTCCAGTGTAAATATCGTCACCCCTTTTGAAACTTTTTCTGACACTAGCCCTTTGTCGCGCAACGAGTATACAACATTATATAGATCCCCGCGCTTGTACGGCGTTTTTTTCAAAAGCTGCCCCACGGTCGCCGGCCCCAGCTCAAGCATGGCGGTGTACACCGCCGTCTGTTTTTCATCCAACCCTATTTGTTTGAAAATATCTTCGTACATAGATTACCCAAGAAATTGATTTATCTTTGCAAGAAGCGTTGTTTTGAAATCCCGCAAAATCATTGATTGACTGGCAGGGAGAAACTTTGCGAGTTCTGCACGAAAATTGATATCTGTTTCCTTGGTCAATGTACGTACTTTTTCCAATACATCACGGTTTTTCACTTCCGGATAATTAGCCGACAAAAGAAAGAAAAAATCATAAAAGTCACGAGGTTTTTGTCGTGCAAACAAGGCATCCAGTTTCCCTTGTATGAGTAGAGGTAATGCAAGGTGTATCAGGTTGTAATCCGGTATATATTCGCTCTCTATCAACGCAAGTGTTCCCTCTTTCTGGGTATACTTATCACGCAATGATATCTCTATTTTGATCTGTATGACTTCTTCGTGCAAAGTAAAATCAGCAAGCATAATATGCCCGCCGGTTGTTTTTTTGCTTTCCCCCAAAGAAACACCGATACCCATTTTTTCTACTTCACCCAAAACATGCTCAATGATAGCTTCAATTTCATCAAAGCGTATGTGATATCCGTCAAAATCTAAATCTTCAGAAAAACGAGGACTCTTTAACACAATTCTCAATGCGGTGCCACCCTTAAACAATAAATGGCCTGACATCGGCGCTTCGTACAAAAATGAAAGAAACAAATGCTGACAGTATTCGCGAATGATCGTTCCCCGCACCGCCTGATACTTTGTTATAAGTTTTTCAATATCTTTAAGCGGAATCATAGAGAGTATTGATAAGATGTGTTAGCGATGGACGACGAAACAACTCGGCGTATACAAGCGCCTCCGCCTTTGATACCGATTTTGTATCCAGACGATCATTAAGAGAGACATGCCCCAAACTGACAAAATACAAATAATCAACCAATGCTTTGGCCGGTTCCGCATAATACACGCGCTCACCCTCAACGGTCATCAATGAGTATCCGGTAAATGCGCGTCTCGGTATCTTCTGATATGTCAGATGACCACGGGGGGTGTAAAAATGGCGCGTTGCCTTGGTGGTAACCGATGTGACCGCATATACCGTCTCCGGAATCATGCGATAGCGAGAAAGCGCTATTTCAAGGGAGATATACGAAGGGCGATAGAGCATATTTGCGATACGGTATAAAGAAATATACCCAATATTGAGCACATATGCGCTATTTTTCAGCTTTTGAAACAATCCCCGCTTGGTATTGCGCAAGATGGTCATAGAAGCATTTTTGGGCGTCATTTGGAACAATCGCTGAAAATCAAGGGGCGTAAAGACTTTCATCCCTTTCTCCAAAAGGGCTGTCTGTATTCCCAAAGCGCTGTGATATTTTGATTTCGGTTTTTCTACCATATTGTAGATAAAATGAATTGATAATATCAGTATAGCCTATTTATGGCACTTTGGCAAGGGATTATGCCTTTATTGAAGTTACTAAATCCATAATATCTGATAATTTGAAGTTAGTAACTGTATTTTCTCCATCCTCATCCTCCCTGTCCACAATCACAATACCACGCTTTCCGTCCATTGTCAAGAAAGTTTGACACTAAAATCCCCTATTTGTGATTATTACCGCTAGTATATCAAAAAAAAGCGTAAAATATATACCGAAGTGTCTCATAAACCGTTGACATTTCCTGCAAGACATGATATACTTCCCTTGTAAGTCAAAAAGGCTTACGAAACAAAAACAAACAAACAGTTCAATAATAATCGTTTTCAAACCGCCTCATAATAGAGGCACCGCGATGGCGCAAGGATCATTACCCTAAACAAACATGATCCGAGGGTGTGTGGCATGAAAACCTACACTTCCCGTCTGCGAGTCAAGAATAGATGTATTTAGAAGAGTGTGCTCTATCTCATGGAGAGAGGAGCTACAACAAACTCTTTTGGAAAAATCTTCTTAAAAGGTACCCATAATCGGTACGCCACGGCCTTGAACTGCCGAGGTACACGCCATAACGTATTCATTAGTAGATACACTGCCCCACTCCCCATGTGGGATACAGGCAGGAATCTCCTTGTGAAAGAGAGACACAAGGCAGTAACCTTTCCGCTTCAGCTAAAAAGCGAATGTCGGAGAGTGAACAAATTCATTACAATTTATGACATAAAACAAAGACGGCACGCGTGGGACATTTTTAATGCCATGGAGTGGGGTAGGTATACCTCTCTCCATCAGCCTCTGGCTGAAATACTTGCCCCATTTTATGGGGTTATCAAGTACTACGCGAGCCGACAATGGTGAAGGAGAGAGTATGACGGGTTTCTTAATCTTATCGCTACGGCGTAGGACAGAGTTTCCCATCATGATCACGAAGTAAAGAGGGATAAAATAAATATAAAAACAAACAAAAAGCCCATCAACACTTCAACATAAGAACGAACACAACACCACCTTCATCATTGCCGGCTACCATGCCGACACACCAAGTAAAGACATTTCTGGATGCAATCGATTTGTATGCAGTAATGTCTTTACTATCTCGAAGCACTTGCCAAAAGCAAGAGCTCATAAAAAACAGGAGAGAGAAATAAAGATAAAAAAGCGTAATTATACAATTCAGCCCCTGCATCGGGGATATAATAGATCAAGGATTCAGTCTGGGCAAGAGTCGCTGACTAAGGAAATTTTCTGCCAAGGATGGCAAAAAAATTGTTAACAGTTCATTAAATATTATTTATTAGTTCTCGGCCACAAACCGAGGAAAGGAAGGAAGAATGAGATACTTCTTCAAGTCAGGTTTTATCTAGGAGTTTAGAAAACTAGAAAATCTGGTGGCTGGCGCGGAACGAAGGTAGTTTCCGATCGATCGCGTCGGCCAAAAATGTTAACGGGTAAATAAAAAACAAAAGAGGGAAGCAATTTATTGTTTCCCTTTTCCATTCAGCGATTCATAGATGTGGATCTCTGAAGTCGAAAGACTTAAAAAATTACAATCAAAATTTCCAGGAGGTAATCATGGAAAACTTAGAAAACTTACTTGAACAAAAAAATAATGCTGCCTCAAAAAAGGCAGAAGCCGAGGAGAATCTTGAAAAATTTTTTGAAGATACAACCGTTCCGATCAGTATCAAAGCAATTGTGCTTCTTTTAAAGGGACAGCTAAAAACTTTCTTTGAAGATGACCCAAGTTTTGTTTATAAGTTGGAAAACAACAAGGGCGCCGGGGATATGGAATTTTTTCTTAGCCCGATGTTCGGGACAAAAGTAATGCAGAAAGTAACAACATCAGGAGGAAAGCGTCATGACTCCTATTACGGAGATGTGATGATAGATTTATACGAAATTATATCTATAGAAAACGAATGCGGCCGTGCTGAAATCACTTTTCCGGATGATACAGAATTAGCAACCATAATATACAATTTATTTTATAATCAAAAAGGAGGATAGGGTAAAAATGTTTCTATAGCAATATAGAATTCATTTCCCAGAGTATGAATAGCGATATTCGTATTCTGAGAGAATGAAAATTACAACCAAACACTAGCAAAGACATATTTTGTATATCACACGGTATCCAACAATGTCTTTACTACTTGAGAGACGATCACTATTCAAACAGTGGTTGGAAGGAGAGAGTAGAGATGATATTTGAAAATAAAACAAACATAAAAAGAAAAAACAATTTCTTCTTATTCTTTATATTCTCCGGCCGGAAATATAAAGAATTTTTTGAGCATTGCTCAAAAGGAGATTGAAAAATGAGTTTAAGTTTGAAGGTAAATAGTGCAGTGGACAAAGCACTAAAAGGATTTGTCCAATCAGAAGCAGCCGCCGAAGCTCTAAAGCTCGGTTTAGCTTCTGGAAAAAATGTTCTGTTCCATGGCGTAGGCGGATATGGCAAGTCAGAAATGACAAATGCCGTACTTGCAAAAGCGTTGGCAACAGATATTCGGGTTTGGAAATCTCAGCTTCATGTCGAGTCAACAATCAGTTCGCTTTATGGCGGTATTGATATGAAGTCTCTCCGTGAAAGCGGTGAGGAAAAATATCGGGTTAAGTGGTCGCTTTTGACCGCTGACGTGGCAGTACTTGAAGAGATGCTGGATGCTCCCGCGAGCGTTCTGGGATCTCTGAAAACCCTCTTCACTGAAGGAGCACTGCTTAACGGCGGACAGAGAGTTGAAAGCCAATGCAAACTGGCAATCGCTCTTACCAACAGAAGCCCAGATGAGATTTCTCAGATGGGCCGCAGCGAAGCCGCCACTCTTGAACGTTTCCCCATCCAACTGGAAGTTACTTGGAAACAAGATAACGCCAGTGAACGTCTGAAGCTTTACCAGGCTGTCCATAATGGTAGTGATGCAAATAATGGCGAAGTTGCTGAAAGGCTGACCCGTCGTGATCTTGCAGATCTGCCAAGATTGGTTAAACAGGTAAGATTAACTGAGGACTACCTTCGCAAGAAAGCAGCCTTTAGTGTGGAACTTAAAAAACTCCACGACATCTCGCCTCGTTTGGATATCTGGGCCGACCAACTGGCCCAAGCCGCTGCTTTCCTTGCTGGCAGATCAGAAGTTATACTTGATGATCTCAAGGTCATGAGGTACCTGGTAGCCGATGAGGCAGGCAAGGTAGCAAAATTCGACGACATATTTTTCGAAGTCGTCGACTTCAGCAGGAAAATGGATGATGATGTCCAATTTTTAAACAGCATTGAAATGGATTTCGATACTGCAAAAAATTGGTACAAAAAAGAAGCAAAAGGTAATATTGCGGCCGTTGTAACAATGGCTAAGGAAGCGAAAGCAACCAAGGCCAAGTTACAAGGACGCTCTGTTCTTGAACAGAACAAAGACCGCAGGCAACAATTACTAGATAGCCTTGAAAAGTTATCAAATAATATGCTGCTCTCATTGGCAAATTAGGAGGTGTGCCAATGAAACCGTTAATGCGTACTCACCTCCCTGATGGGTTTACACCTGCACACCCACCAGAGATTGAAATGTTTTGCAGGAAAGCCAAGGTGCCGGCTGTAGCACCCGCCTTCTTCCAGGATCTGCTCAACGTCGCTCGCGGCGGAGAACAAACGGTCATGGATGAGGCACAGGTGGAAAAACAAGTAGAAGATCTCATACAGGAGCAGCCACTTCTGGACAGAGATAAATTACTTAAATATCACCAAAACGTCCGGGGGTTTCTCAAGGCACTTGCTGAAAAGAAAACCTTGGATAACTTGCCAGGGACGGCGCTTGAAAAGGCAGCCGCCTTACTGAAAATGATGGCTGAAAAGTCAAAATCTGAAAGTGGTGGTAGCGGTGAAGAAGCTGATGCGCTACCTATCTTTCTCGAAAGAGACGGAGAGGAACTCAGCAATCAAACCGCTGATTGCCTAGAGGCAGCCCAGAACCTTGATGACATCGACCAGGAGCTTTTGGACACAAAAGCACCGAACGGGAATAGCCCGTTGTCAGTCGTTGAGGTTGCTGAAAAAATCGGCCAGTCAACCGAATGGGAATTAGTGAGACTTTCGCATCTTCTTGATGATCTGGTTGAACTTAAAACCAGCAAAAAAAGAAGTACAAAATCTTCGCTGGAACCCACGGCATTCGTGCGCACTAGAGGTATCAGAGATTTCTCTGAATTACCAAAAGTCGCCCGTGTTGCACATGGTTTGCCTGATGAAATTTTTTGGCAAAGAGCTGTCGAAAAACGTCTACCTGTACGTGAGTATGTAAAGGTTGACGAGCAAAAACAATTAATTTACCTGCTCGTTGACTGTTCAGGTTCTATGGGAGACGGTAAAAGGGTCGTGAAAGCAGGAGGAATCTTGCTGAACCGTGTGAAGGCAGTAATCAGAGGAGAAGCAGAACTCTTTTTACGACTTTTTGACGGATCGCCCCACGACCTGAAGGAAGCAAGAAATGAGCAGCAAGGGCGTGAGCTGCTCGACATGATAAAAAACAAAGGAACATATAGTGGTGGTAGTACAAATTTTAGTGCAGCGATATCACAAGCAGTTAAGGATATTAACGCTGATAAGGCTAGATTCCATCGCTGCGATATCATCATGGTTACTGATGGGGATGACTCATTGGGAACCCATGAACCGCTAGGCGATATCAAGCTTCATGTTTTCAGTGTCGCTTCAGAGAACGAAGCACTAAAAAATATCGCTACGAGCCACCATCTCGTAAACGATAACATGAAATTTGGAAAGGGGGTGAATTGATATGTGGTATATCAATAGAAAGTTCATCTCCTCTGGCCTGATCCCCGAACCAATGATTTGTCTTGACGACCTATTGTTGGCAGGAGAACACCAAACGCTGGCAAATATTCTTACTGCCATTCTCAAAGATGGCGTAGGAGAATTTGTCGGTATTGGAAGACCGGAAACAAAAGGGGAAATTTTGGCAGAAGTCCTCCAGTGGACTGACGCCGAAATCGCCGATATGGTCTGGGGATTGCTCAAGCATGAACCAGAAGAAATTATCTGGAAGTACATCCCGCGTACTTCTCCCGATATCACATTCAGCAACAATTAGTAGCGGGAAAAGATTGCTCATGCGAAAGGAGGTACATATGACGCATGCGCGCGACAGCCCGGTTCCGGCACAACCGAAAGCTGCTACATGGAAAGACGCCAAAAAAACGAGATCGGAGCGAACGATCTCAAACAGGGCAACCAGTTAGTGGGTGTTATTACACTAAGCCACCCTGAGAGGTTAGAGTCTGCGAGATAGTATTTCTGATATCGCGTATACTTAACAAAAAACAACTTACTTCATGATACTGTACAGAAAGTTTTAGTGAACACAAAAATAATCGTCATGTGTAAACGATGAAATTGTCTCACCCAAAAGCAGTGGCAAAGCATGAACGCCCGTCACCCGAGAGTTGACCGCTCATCCCGTGAAGATGGTTCTGACACCGGAACGTTGGCTGACCTTACCCTTCGCGGGCCGGGTTGAAAAGAAACCTGCAGGATCTTAGCGATTCGGGGGTAAACCAACACAGCGTGATCTGACAGGGATCACACTAGGGTAGAAACGATGATTCTAAATTCTTGAAATGCCACAATTGACAGCGACAGAGCGGCCACAAGCACAGCACTGTTACAACAAGATCAATTACGGACACATATGCAAGAATGTTTGAGAACAGTATCTCAAATGAATTAAAAGTTCTGTTTTACACAGCGTTTTCCCGCTTACCTGCGTAAGACGATATAAGTGTGGCGATTGGTCATATATTTAACATGAATATAACCGTCGAAGTTGGTATGTAGTATGTTCAAGGGAAGGTAACCTTGTTAAAAAGTGCTCAGTAGTAGTACTCCATCTGGATCTCATTACCAGAGGACCCAAATAGAACAAAATCGAGGGTTAGAGATTTTGAAATCACAAAAGATATAAAGAAAGGACGGTGTCCTTAACCACCCTACTGCGAGATGAGGATTGTTTACAGAAAGTCTCTCAAGCTTCCCGTAAACATGAAGGTGTTCGAGATTTTTGGAGAGTATTTTGAAATGAGTTGTTTACACAACAACACATGGATAGATATAAGAATATCGAAGGTGCTGGCGAACCAAACAATCGCTGGGAGAGAAGTCGATCACTATAAGCCTAGTTGATTCAATCAACGATGAGCCAATAATGATGACTGACGACTCTCTCATTAAAAAATATTATAGCACGCGAAAGGAGGTAATAGGTGATTCGCGATTCATCATCGTACATTAAAAGGGTTAGAATGGGAAACAAATGTTTCCCCTCTTTCTTAAGGTCATTGTGTCGGGGTGTTACAACCCAAACAGAATTATCTTAAATCAAGAGTAAATTTAAAAGTAATATTTTATCTTTTGTCGTAGGAGGACAAAAAATGAATGCAAACATGGTGCTGGCCTACCTAGTGGCCACGCAGAAGAATTTGGAATGGACGACGCCCGATGGTCGTACGTTCCAGATTTCCAGCATCCGCGGCATGAGCGGGTTCTGGGAAAGATTTTTTCATGCAGGAGACCACCCCACAAGGAGGAGTGTTGGGGAGGCTGAAATGCAGGACGCATTTCAGAATGGGAATGAGTATTTACTTTGCGGGTCTACGAAAAAGAACGCAGAAAAAATTACTCAGGCCCAGCTGGTTGAGAAAATTTCTGAATTATTTTCTTCCTCAAAGGAGGTACAATAATGTACCTACCATTGAGAATTGATTTTTCGGAAACAGAGTCTTATCCCCAAAACTCAACACGAATTACCTTTTGGGGTGATTCATCTGAACCAAATTGGGGCGAAGATGAGTGCATGGCCAATCAACAGACTGTCACCATTTCTCTTGGATTCACACGACCCAAAAAATATGATGATATTGTCACATTGATTGCCAGTTTATCAGCTCTCATGCAGGCTGATGGATGGAGTTTTTCGCATGAGGACGTCGGCCCTTTAGTCGACACTAATGACCGGGAATTTTGGGGCACTCCAGAAAACGATTTTCCCCGAAGTCCTTCTTGGGGTGGCTGGAATGCCTCTCGTGGATTTACTCTCGACTTCGAGAAAGAAGGCACTAAGCCAACTTTTACAGAAGTAGAGATTGCCAGTGTCCAAAAACTGATAGAAAATTTTGCAGAAAACGTCTTCGAACGAAGAATACCCGAATCTGCAGGTTTTAAAAAATGGAACGGATCCCATTAGTTTTTACACGCGGAGCCAAAATCAAAACGGCTCCCATCGGTAGGTATCACGCTTGCCAAATCATAGTTCTTTTTTACAGGGCAAAAAAATTGAGATCAATTAAAATGATCTCTCTTATCTGGAAGTGTGTACTTCCACTGATGAGTCCGAAAGGACGAAATAAGATTCCACATTTGTTGCTAGATTTGAGTATGTGTCAGGCAAGTGATGCATGCTCGACTGTAGCAATAAATACTCTGTGGCACAGAGTAAAGGAGGTATTATGCCAAAAAGAATATGCTGGGTATCACAGCACAGCATGAATGGCGTCCAAATGGGCGCGTTGAAAAGAATGTTCGGAGAAGATGTCAAAGTCTTCGAAGACCATCGTGTCTGGAATAGCGCGGAGACAATCGTACGGCGGATACGCGAAGGCGGTTACAACGACTGCATTGTCGTCGCACCGTATAGCGTACTCGCCCGCTTATGCGATCTTGGTCTAAGGCCACTGTATTCAGAAGCAGAGACGGTCACCGACCCAAAGCTCTGCGACTGGAGAGTAAAAGACCGTATGTACCGCTTTCTTGGTTTCAAGAGAGTGAAGCGTATGGTTCTGGAACTTGAAGACCTTGGCACGGATGCACAGAGGCAGAACACCGATTAATTTAAGCTCGAACAGTCAATTGCACTGTTTGAGCTTTTTTCTTTTACCCAGATATTCTTGACAAAACCGGTCAAATATGCCAAAGTGATTGCCATAAAGGTTAATGTAAACCTTTGTTATTAAAAAAGGAGAAAAAAAATGTGTTCATTACAACAAGATGGCGCAAAGGAAAGAGCGCCGTGCATAGATTATGAGAAGAAAAAAGCAACGGTATTCACGTCTTTTGGGAAGATAACTATTATGTCTTCACAAGATGGCCTGGTAATTGAGGGGATTCCTATTGACACACAACCCTCAACATACACCAGTAATGAAGCCGATCAGATTTTGTCAGTACTCACTAACCATCGGATAGCGGGAAAAGACATAGCGAGTTTGATGCACGAATACCATTCAAAGTTCAAAATTTCCGCAAAGTTGTTCCAATTTCAAGAACAATGCAATTGTTCTGGCAAAGATGTGTTCGACAAAGCCCAATACTGGTACGGACTTGACATCAGAAGTCTGCTAAACAGTATTGAAGCACGTCTATACGCCGGAGATACTGCCACCGGCATGTTGTTTATCAGACAAATAGTACTACAATCCGGAAAAAGTTATTAGAAAAACAACCCAACATAAATGGCCCCCAAAGGGACCATTTTTATATAAAAATTATTGAATCTTTAAAATCAATTACGGATTAGATCCATTTCGTTCATCTCTTTCAAGTTTATTTATCTCATTTTGTATCTTAGCAAGGACTTCAACAAGAGGTTCGCGGACTCCGTCAAATTGCTTATCCTCAAGTTTCGTTTCTAGCAGATGAATCTCTTTCTCTATTTCTATAGATTCTTGTCTGCAAATTCTATAAATATCGTCGGCTACTTTTTTTGGTGATTCACCTCGTGATAATTCTTGTCTGGACATCTTTTCTATTTCGCTTATATATTCCCAGTCTGTCGCTACTGCGGAAACCTCTTCTTTAGCCTTTTCAAATTCTGTTTTTGGCTGTTCCGGCGTATTTTCAAACGATCCTCCTCCTTTTTCCATATATATATAGATAATAGTAAATCACTCAAAGTATATCACCATTCCATTTGGGGTGTCTATACCACAATGAAAAGTCTATTCCACTACAATATATACAACCACCAGTTTATTCATAGTGCACTGTAAACAAAACCACTTCCGAATTTAAAAGAGGACATTCTAAACCTCGAACAAGCAAGAAAGGAGGAACAAAAAAAGCTTTGGATCGAAAGGAATACGTCCAAAGAATAAACAAGTTTGGGGAGTTTCATAATCGAAACTCCCCCACCTGTTCACGGATGTGTATCCGTGCTGATGATTCCGAAAGGATGAAACAGGAAGTATAAAACATATTCTCCCCTATCGTTGCGACGCTTGAGTGTATACCAGGCAAGTAGTGTACACTCTATCATCGTAATTATAGAAATGCCCCGCGACAAATAATGTCAGCGGGCTTTTTTCTTTTCTTCATTTTCCTTTTTCACAATACATGACATACTAAACAGTATTATAACTTCACCGTCTTTATTATGCCTGAACAACACATGGAACGCTCTCAATTTCGTCTTGGGGACGCAAGCAACGAACAAATAGCTAATAAAGAGGCACTCACACTGCCGGAAAATAAATTTTTTGAAGGCGCGCGGAATGTGGCGCAGAATCTCCGCGATTCAGGGTATGAGGCATATCTCGCTGGCGGTTGCGTCCGCGACATGGTTCTTGGCGTGGAACCAAAAGATTTTGATATGACGACAAACGCGCTACCAGAACAAGTCGCCAAACTGTTTCCCAGAACAGTGATGCAAGCCGCTGAATACGGCATGGTCAGAGTTTTATTGAATGGGGACTGCTACGAGGTCTCTACATATCGGGGGGATGGCGGAGCATTTTCATCCACCAAAGAGGAAGATGTAGCACGGCGCGATTTCACCATGAACGCGCTCTTGATTGATCCGCTTACCAAAGAGGTCATTGATCTCGTGGGCGGAATGGATGATATCAAAGCGGGCATTATTCGTGCTACGAATGACCCGACAAAAGCGGGAGATGCATTATGGCTGATTCGTGCGATACGATTTGCCTGCCAGTTTGATTTTGATATTGATCCGTCGCTCTATGACGCAATAAAAACGCACCACGATAACGCACTAACCCTGAAACAAGAACGTTCAACCAATGAAATCAGAAAAATGCTTGCGACTTCCATGCCCCTTCATGGTCTTCAACTTATGAAAGAATGTGGCCTGTTACCACTTTTATTGCCATGGTTAGATATCAACCCGGAAATGAAGGAACAACTCACCCGACTGGAATCCACGTCCGATGCGCCAGCCATGACTACGTGGGCGATTATCATGGCTGACCAAGAGGTGACGACACTCGGCAAAACAATAAAACTTTCCAACAAAGAGATTACTGATATTAACGATATTGTAAAAAATATTGAGGCGTTGTCTTCACTGGACGAGATTGCCTTGCGCCGACTTGCAGTAAAAAATAATCAACAAGCAATCCTCGCACTTGCGAAAGTGAGATTTGGTACTGGCTCGCCGGAGACAATAGGTTTTCAAAAAATCATAGAAGATCTCCAGACAAATCCCTTGCCAAAACTCCCCTTAATCACCGGCACCGATCTCCATAGTCTTGGCATAAAACCGGGACCGAAGTTCAAGGAAATCTTGGAACAGGTAGAAACCCTCGCACTTTCGCGCTCACTTTCTACCAAAGAGGAAGCGATGAAGTATGTGCAATCGTTGCAGTAGAAAAAACACTATTTACTGATGTATCGCTATGGAAAAATTTGAAACAATCCCAACCGAAACATTTGTTTCCCCTGAATTAAGCGATGGGGTTAAAGAAATATTGGATAAACATGACTTGGTATATACCATACAGCGCATCCCCATTGACGACAAAGAACATGGCACAGAAAACATGCGTACCCTCGTACATATACCCCTTGAAGAAAAATTACCAATAGAGCTACCCAAGGGCTATGGTATCGCGGGAGGTGTCGCGCGAAATGTTGCACTTCGGCTGTTGGGTAACAAAGTTTTAAAACCGCGTGATGTTGATATTGTTGTCATTACAGACATAAACGCTCACCCAAATCCCGCTGTGATAGACATGCTTGAGCAACGATATATGTCCAATGACAGCGCGCAAGGCCACGGTATTCGCAAAGAATCATTATCAGAATATTTTTTATCTCGCGACTTTGTGTTAAATGAAGTATTGATTCTAGACGAAGAAATCATCGCAACCCCAGAGGCCATAAACGATCTAAAAAATAAAATTATCCGCCCCACAGAGTACAAAGGCAACTGGTGGTATAGTTATTCAAAGGGAGAGCAAGGTCTACGATCAAAATTAGTCATGAAGGCGTTGCGATTGCAAGTGGAGTTTGAAGCGATGTATGGCAATGGAACAATTGATGGCATCAAAGATTGGCAATGGGAATTTGATCATGTCCGGCTATTTGATCTTGCTATTGCCGTAGACAAATCATATGAAATGGGAGATGAACTGGCTGAAAGATTTTATAACAAACTACTAGAGCTGGGCATTGTGACCACAGATGAGACAAAAGAAGGTATTCTGGCGCACCACAAAGATGATTTGGTAGCACAAATCATATACTGGATGGAAGATAGGGATGATCCTTTTTATTTCAAAAATGCTCCAACGCTTGATCCAAGTACGATTTCAGACAACACACTGTACGAAAAATATCGTAAACTCGCGAAAACATACACAGGATCAAGATTCAAAGAGTTTGAGAGGGAGATTTGAGGAGGGATATATAGAGCTACTTCAGCAAATCATCCAACTCGCAAGATAACAACGCAGACATATTGCTTTTACCTTCTCTTTTTCGTCCACTTCAAAATCCTCTTTTTAATCATTTTATAAAAAATTTTCTGTTCTTTCTTGTCCATCTCATCAAAGTCAATGCGTAATTCTTCAATCAATGTCGGTATCTGTTTTAATGTCACACCGCGAAACTGATACGTCTTGAAATACAGCAAGTCAAACAAAGCTTTTGCGGGAGAGGCAATAAAAAAATCAAATGTCCCCGTTCCCAACGAAAATCCGGAAAACAGTTTTTTGTCTATAGACTGATAACTGAAATTTTCCACCTGTGTCTGATAGTCTCGTGTTACTTTTGGCGTCACGCAAGTAATCCCATGTATCGCCTCTGTCGTGAGATTGAAATACTGCAACGCCGTCCACGAACTGACATATGATGGCGTACGCAAGATATTGGCCACATAAAACGAATACGAAATATCGTTCCTGTTCTTTTCAAAAAAATCAGCGGATATATACAGTCCGTTTTTGAGCCGATAGATCTCTCTATTTTTTAAAAATCGGCTGATATAGGTATCAATAGTGGAATCTTCAAGTCCAAGATGTGTACCCAGCTGAAAAATCACATCTTTATTGAAGTGCGGAAGTGTTTTTAATTGTTCCAAGAGATTTTTCTTACTTTTCATATATATGACATTATTGTATCATATATGAAAAGATGTGTCAAGAGACAGGAAACCCCAACAGCCATTTCCACAACGGCACAAGATGTATTATCTTCCCATCATATTCTTCCAACCCTTCTTCCTCTCCGGTAACAATGACCCCTTCTTTAAGGTCAAAACTTTTGAGCGCTGAGGCAAGGCCGGCAAATTCCCGCTCTCGGGTGCTCGCATGCGACATAGCATATACGACTTGATAGGCGTGCATACCATCGGATTCTTTAACCACAAAATCGCATTCCACTTTATCACTCCAATAAAAAACATTATTGCCATGTTTCCGCAACAGCTCAAGGTACACACAATTCTCATACAACTTTCCTTTATCAGGTATCATCCCCCCACTCACCGCATTACGTAAGCCAGTATCAATACTATACACTTTGCGCGGATTCACTTCTTGTTCCTTAAGAGAATAGGCAAACTTTTTTACAAAGAAAATCAAATACGCATAGGTATAGTATCCGGAAAATCGTTGCACAGTCGCAAGCGGAGTCTTCAAAAACTTACGAACACTACTGTATGTCATCAAGGAGGATATGTTTGTTTCGTAGTATTGAGCGAGTGCCTTGAGCGTGACAGTATTACGTACATGATAGCGACCTACGATATCGCGTGCGAGCACATCATCAAAATACTGACGAAGTATTTCTTGTTTTTCTTGCGAAAGAACTACCTTAGGAAATCCGCCAAATAACAGATATTCTTCAAAAAATTTCTGTATAATGCCTTTTTTGGAAACAATCTCAAGATTATTCTTAAGATATATATCATGAAATGCTAAAAATTCAGAAAAATCAAGAGGGAAAACTTCTATCATAAGATGCCGTCCTGTCAGCGAAGCACCAAATTCATCGCTCAACATTTGAGCATTGGATCCTGACACAAACAGCGTCGCTTCCTTACGTTCATGTATCGCTCGTACAAAACGCTCCCACCCGGGAATAAGTTGTATTTCGTCAATAAAAATATTCGGAGTATCCGGTGCCAGTTCTGCTCTATATACATCATATATCTGTTGCAATAACGCCAAGGTAAGCTCACCGGAAAAACGAGAATCTTCAAAATTAATATACAAGGTATTTTTTGCATCCAACCCACCAGCAATGAGATCCGCCGTATATTGGAGCATTAAAGTAGATTTTCCGGAACGACGCGCCCCTGAAAGCACCACCACTTGCCCTGTCTGGCTAAAATCCTTCATTTTTTCAAGATAAAAAGGGCGTTTAATCCCAACATCACGCTTTTGATTCCAAAAGTTCCACTCATTCAATATGCCCAATAATTCATCTTTCATCATATAAAGGTAATAAAGTAGTAATCCCTACCTATATATAATATATGATTTAAGAAGATAGCGCAATAGGGCGTGCACTATAGGAGTATATTATCCTGTACATACAAGTACAGAATCAAAAGACTTACCTCATCATCACCTTGAAATAGTTGCGGGTATAGTTCCAGTTGGTACGGATAAATCCTTCGCGTTGGTAACGGCGTGCGGAACTCTCTACCGACAATGAAGAATCAAGCTTCACATATCCGAGCGTACCGAAACGTCGCGCAATACTGGCGTCATCACCAAAAAATTCATACGAGGTATCAAGTCCATTGAGCGCGTTCAATGTTTTTCGTTGTGTCGCAAAGTTTCCTCCCAGCATCACTCCCCCGCGTCTAAACACGCGCCCCATCAAAAGACTCATAAACGGAAAAACGACATGCCATGCCATGCGTTGAAATATCATAAAATGTAATCGCGGATCATCCGTATAGTCATACGGCCCGGCAACGGCAACCAATCGTCGTCTGTCTTGTTGAAAATATTCCCAAATGCGCGAGAGCCACTGATCCCCCGGCTCACAATCAGCATCCAAAAAAGCAACGATCTCTCCGTTGCTTTGTTCCACTCCTGTTTGTCGCGCGCGATTTGTACCTTTTCTTGATTCAAAAATTACCTCATCAGCACCATGGACGCGTGCAATACTACTGGTAAGATCGGTACTCGCATTATCAACTACAATGATTTCAAAATCTTCACGATTAAAATCCTGACGTGAAAGCGCGTCAAGCGTGTCTGCTATATATTGTTCTTCGTTGTACGCGGGGATGATAACCGAGATTTTTTTCATAAGAGCTATTTACCCTTTCCAAGCATAAATAAAGAAATTTCCATTTGACGAATAGTCGTAATCAAATCTCCGTCCTCAATATTCATTTGTTTTGATTTGCGATATGAGCTAATAAGAGCGCCAAGATATTCAATCAATTTCTCTTGCTTCTTTTCTACCTTTTCTTCAAGTGGTTTCTTAAACAGTTCATCGGTTTCATGTGCTTCATACCAGCTATCAACTGTTTTTTTCATGGTCTCAATCTTTTTTTGTATTTCCATAACATGTATTTCAGATCCCATACTACTAAAACGATTAAGTTTAATTTTTTCAATTGAAATATCAAATGAAAATTTACTCTCTAGCTTTTCAACCACCATCGTAGCAAATTCATCTGGAGATAGATATTCACATGTAATGGCTGTGGCTTTGGTCCATTCTTTTTCCCATTTTCTTCGATACGCCACATCACCCGCACCACGATGATCAGAATCAGAATTTTTATTTTCCTTGTCAAATGTCTCCAGTTCAGAAATCATTAATCTGAGATCTTTTTCCAAATTCCACATTTCTTCAGTTTTCTTTTCAGTTATCCTCTTCTGTTTCCCAGTAACAGAAATACTTTGTTTTAACATTTTAATTTCTTCTCTCTGTCGAGAAATCTTTTCTGTGATCTCCTGTCGAGTTTCAAAAAAATGTTCATAGTATTCTTTGTTTAAAATACATATATCGTCCCCTTTTCCTCTATTTTGCCAAAATGTATCCAATAATCTTTTGGTCTCTATTTGTGTTGTGTTCTCATCAGCCTCCTCAAAAATAATATCCAATTTCCCTTTATCAAAAACTTCATCTAAGCAATGTCTCATAAATTCTTCCCTTGCTTTCTCATCAAGACCAGTAATAATCTCTTCAAGATTCCTTTCAAGAGTCGCCGACGTTTTTTCTGATTTGTCTATCCCTAATTTTTGAAATATTTTATTTTGTAAAGAATCGGGCAATTTGGTAAAAGAAGATCTCACACTTTCTGGTAAAATACGTAATTCTTCTGTGTCTACTGACCTTCTATTTTCTTTCGGTTGTTCATTGCTGAACAACACATTCATGACTTCTTTCATATTGTTCTTTATGAATAATATGCGCTTCCGATAACCAGCTCGTTTGCGCCGGCGTCAATAAGTTTTTGCATGTTTTTTGCGTTCACTCCACCGTCTACTTCTATCTTGAGATGTGGATGAGCTTTGCGAAGTGCGCGAATCTTTTTAAACGTCCCCGGCAACATCTTCTGACCCCCAAAACCAGGGTGAATATCCATAACAAGGATACCATTTATAACCTTAAAAATCAATGGGTCAATGTTAATGTTTGTCTCCGGATTTATCGCCATTATCGGCTTCGCACCGGCTATTCTTATCCCTTTCGCAAGTCCGATTGGATCTTTGGTAGCTTCATAATGAAACACCACACGGTTCGCACCAGCCGTAATCCAGCGTTTATACGCCTTTTCAGGATTATTTACCATCAAATGCGCCTCAAACGGGATATCGAGCTGTAGCGCCTTTATTTGAGCAGGCGTGCCCCATGTCGTATTATCAACAAATTTGCCATCCACAACATCTATCTGCAATAATTTCGGCTTTGGACTGCTTTTCCTTATAATTTCAAGCTTTTCCAGAAATTCAGCCCTAGAATGAGCTAAAATAGCTGGAATAATAGAGAAAGTAGTTTTTTTAGAATTTGATGGCATAGGTGATATTCTCACACCGCTTTTCCCTTATCAATCTTTTTAATCCTACGCTTGAATCGTGTCTCTTTTGCAAATGGTGTTTCAAGCCACACGTTCACTATTTCTTTTGCCTGTCTTGTGGAAATGAGACGAGCGCCCAGACATAGCACGTTTGCATCATCATCGTTGCGACTCATTTTTGCTGATGCTACATTCCACGCCTGCACCGCACGGATACCTTTCATCCTATTGGCAGTAATGCACACCCCTTGCCCGCTTCCACAAAGTACTATTCCGCGCGATTTTTGTTTGCTCACTACTTCATGTGCAAGCGCAAACGCATACTGCGGATAGTCATCTGTATCGTTTAAGCTCGTCGCCCCCACATCAAGTACAACAAATCCCAACGACTCAAGATATCGTTTCAATGTTTCTTTGAGAAGAAATCCTCCATGGTCGGACGCAATGTAAATCGTTTCTTTTTTCATAAAAGTCTCTATTACCCGCGACGACGAGACTGTTTCGTCATTTTTACTTTGGCGTATTCTTTTTTAGAAATGGTTACCACTTTTTCTTTATCAATGAGTTCAATCAATCGCTCTACCAATGCTTTGGGGTCAGTGTCATAAACCATCTTACCATGACCACGACCGGAGTATTCCACAAACTGATGAAGCATGTCTGCTGTTCCACCAAGCCCTTCCAAAACACCGATCGGTTTTTTATCTTCAAACGCGATGGTAAATTCATTCATTGTGCCAATACGTCCTCCAATAATGATGACAGCATCAGAACTACGAGTAAGAATTAAATTGCGCCCGGAATATTCAAAACCCGTGTAGATGATAAGGTCAAACATGTCTACTGGCAGTTGATATTTCTTAACGTGTGAAAGTTCAGTAGCAGCAGGAGAAAATCCAATACTGATACCACCGATTTCTTTGGCACCAATCGCGGCGGCGTACGGGATGCCGGTCGTAGCACCGGTCACCAAAACACCATTGTGCATGGCTATTTGTTGTCCCACTTCTTTTGCTTTTTCAATCATGCTCGACTCGACGCTTTTGCCGGCGGCCGATCCTGAAACGCAGATTTTATATTTGAGATGCGTATCGCGAAGGCGTGGTTTGGCACCCAGCATCTGCATGAGTTTTTGTATTGGCATGGAAATATATATGATGTGTATATTGTAGCATATCATTGGAATTTTGCGGAAAAAAATAGGGATCCCGCAATTAAGTAGGGATTCCCAAAATATTTTTTTGATGAAAATTTATTCTACTACTTCTTTGTTGATAAAACATCGTAATGCGTTACCAAAAACCCCCGCCGATAATTCAAAATGGCCATTTCTAGCCAACAAATCTCCTAATAGAGAGTGAACTTCCATAGTATTACTATCAGGAAATTTTTTAATGTGCCCCTCTATGTGTCGTATTGCTCGTGAAATATTGCCAACACTTGCTAGCGTAGAAGCGGCGATGATCGTTTTTTGTGTTTCATCAATTTCTTTGTCTGTATGTGCTTTTTCAAAACTTTCTAACCACGGCATTTGCGATTCCTCCTGAATCTATAATATACAAAAAATAGACTATCACACCCCTTTAATACTGTCAAGGTGTGAATAGACAACATCGGTTAGGCCTGCAAAAAATCACTGTCTTTGATATAATGAAACTAATTTTTATTCTTGTTATTTTTTCTATGTCGCGTTCTTTAGTTATCACCGTTCTTTTTTTAATTTCATTCGCGCCGATCCTTCCACCTCCCGCCCATGCGATAAGTGCGGATATGGTCATCAACGAAATCGGCGCATCAGAAAACTCTGATCATGAATGGGTTGAAATCTACAATAAAGGACCGGAACCTGTGGATATGACTGGATGGAAATTTTTTGAAAATGACACCAATCATGGCCTTAACGCATATCAAGGCGACATGATCATTGAACCGGGTGAATACGCAGTGATTGCTGATGTTGCCATAAACACAGCATCCGACTATCCCGCATTTACCGGCACGCTAATAGACAGTGCGTGGTCAACACTCAATGAATCTGGTGAATCTATCGCGCTAAAAGACAATACTGGTACGATTGTTGAACAATTCACATATATCCCGGCGGCGCCAACTCACTCACTAGAAAGAATAGACGCAATAATAAATGATTATACAAACACAAACTGGATAGAACACTCAACGAGCAACACAATCGGTGCGGTCAATGACGCTAGTACTATCCCCGACGAATCAGAATCTACCCCTCCCGATGATGATGTTCCCCCACTAGACGATGACACACCGCCACCTGATGAACAAGATCCTCCAAACGACGAAACACCGCCACCATCGAATGAAACTCCACCACCACATAACGAAACACCGTCTACCTCACCACCAACATTTTCAAGAGGCGATCTTTTAATCAACGAGTTTGTATCCGACCCGACAGACGACGACACAGAATGGATAGAGTTATACAATCCGCTCATCAAAAACATAGATCTTGCTGGTTGGACAATAGAAGACGGCTCAAAAGGTAAAACAATACTTGCAGGTGCGATCGGCTCAAACGCAAATACACGATTTTTTGTCGTAGAAAATCCAAAAGGAAAACTAAACAACCCCGGCGATGTTATCATCCTCAAAAGCCCGACCGGCGATATTATTGATGAGGTCGCATATGGAAACTGGGCAGATGACAATGATCAAAATAACGCACCAGTCGCCAAAGATCCGTTTTCAGTAGCTCGCGTAAAAGATGGTGCCAATACATACAACAACACTTTTGACTTTCAAATCACAGCACACCCCACCAAAGGAAGTTCAAACGTTATCATTGACCCTGATAGTCCGACTGGTGGCGACACATTACCTTTTATCAAAAACATCAGTATCACCGAACTATTACCAAACCCTATCGGTCCCGATACCAAAGGCGAATTCATTGAACTATACAACGGCGGTGATAGTGACATTGATCTTTTGAATTGGGAGGTGATAAACAATGCAGGGCGCAAATACATCGTCAACGCAAAAAAACTCACATCAACCATCATTCCTGCACATCATTATTTTGTATTATCGCGTACTGTTACCGGGCTTGCACTCAAAAACACCGGTGGTGACGGCATCAAACTGTATCAACCTAATGGAGAAAAACCAAATGCCGTTTTTACGTACACAGAAAAAGCAATACAAGGACAATCGTATGTATTATTTAACGACGGTCAGACAGGATGGACCACAACACCAACACCAGGAGGAGAAAATATAAAGACAATAGCAAATCAACCACCTGACCTTGATTTGCAAGTCCCCACCACCGGTACCGTGTTAGAAGAAATACCATGTGATGCATCAGATACCATTGACCCCGAACAAGATCCTTTGACATATACATGGGATTTTGGCGATGGACAAAAAGGTGAAGGAATCGCGTTGAGTCATCATTATGATAAAGCAGGCCGATACAAAATCAGCCTGACCGTCACTGACGGTACCAATAAAAAAATCACCACTAAGACAATCACCATCAAGGAATCGATACAAAACATTGCACCTTCTGACACCACTGACGAAATCGAAATCAAGGATGCACCGATTCCACAAGAAAGTATAAATATCATATCGTCCATCGTCATCAATGAAATATTTCCCAACCCAAAAGGAAAAGATACAGATGAATTTATTGAACTTGTCAACACCTCTGACGAGCCCGTTGATATATCGAGATGGCGTGTGGCATTTCAGTTGGGCAAAAAATCATACACATATTCCACGTCAACAATGATACCAGCGAATGGATATCTACTCTTGACCACCGCACAAGAAAAAATACAACTCCGCAATATCGCGGACACTGTCGTGCTATACGACACACACGGAAATGTGATTGATACTGTTTTTTATGAAACTGCACCTGAAGCACAAAGTCTCAATCGCACTGACAACAACGATTTTGTTTGGTCAAAGATGGTCACTCCCGGACAAGAAAATGTCATTGATTTGTCCGTGACTCTTTCAAACCAGCAAGGCACTACGTCCACAAGTACGACACACGCAACAAGTACAAAAAATTCAACATCCTCTGCAAATACCTCATCACGATTGACAGTAGCGTTGGATCAGATACGCGATTTTCCGTTAAACACATCAATCGTTACCGAAGGTGTTGTTGCATCAGTACCAGGCGTACTGGGTGCGAATATTTTTTACTTGGCAGGATCAGGCGTACAGGTGTATGTTTCAAAAAATCAAATACCCACGCTCGCGCGCGGTGATACGATAAAAATAGCCGGTGTCCTGTCTCAAATCAGTAATGAAGAGCGTCTCAAAGTTTCACAAAAAAGTGATATCACACTTATTTCTCACGGCCAACCACCCACACCGCATGATATAACTGCCAGCCAAGTCAATGAAGAGTACGAAGGCAGTCTGGTTCGTCTACAAGGCGACGTAGTCAAAGTGCAATGGCCAAGTATATATATTGATGATGGCGATGATGAAGCCCGAATATATGTCAAAGCATCCACTGGTATACCACATATAAAAATCGCGAGTGGTGATATTGTGCAGGTAACTGGGGTGGTTAGTCAAACAAGCAGTGGATACAGGATACTTCCACGCACCACTGATGATCTCGTAGTTTCAGAAAACACAAATATAACAACGTCAAATACAAACACATCAACACTCAGTAATACAACGCTCTCCCTCACTGGCACGAACGCCCCAATACCCCTCACCCAAATCGGTGTCGTATCGCTCTTTGGCATTATTTTTCTTGCAAGTGGTGTATATATCCAAAGAAAAACAAACACTAAAAAATAATACACATCACGCGCGCATTGTTTCTCTTGACGATTGGCTGTCATATTGATAGAGTTTCTGTACGGCAATACCATACGCGGGTATCGTATAATGGTTATTATATGACCTTGCCAAGGTCGAGATAGGGGTCCGATTCCCCTTACCCGCTCCAAAATTTTACTCCCAAATATACAACCACTTCCCTGTATATTCAACAATCACATACAGCCAGATTATATAGCCGATGATAGCTACACTAAGGAATACCACAACAAGATTCAAAATTTCATGACGACGTTTTTTTGCTTCATCTAATAATGTACAAATCCCTTGCGACAGTACTTAATCCAAAAAGAACAAGGATCACGAGAGACAAACAATAGAGCGACGCAATTACAACAGGAACTGAAACTATCTTAAATGTTTCTTTAACATGAATTTTCATACGCAGATAGCGATCATTTTTTACTAAAATCCTCTAGTGTTTTTTGTTGCGCATTATTTAAATGTATAGACTGGCATTTCAATTTTATAAAACGTTCAGCGTTCACCGCACGTTTACCTTTTTTTATAAGATATGCCGCAACAAGCGTTGGTGCTCTTCCGTGACCAATCACATCAAAGGTAAAAGCAAATTCCTTCATAATATTTTATTTTGTATATTAAAGTATATATAATCCTCTGTTAATTCCAGATATATTTTTTACAATCCAGTATAAACTATATCATATATTTGATATAATTGTTTCATATGAAAAAAGTTTTAATTATTGGCGGTGGATTTGGCGGTATCGCCGTTGCACAAGAATTACAAAAACTCCGTGATTGTAAATTAGACATTACTTTGATTTCAAAAAATCTACATCTTGAATATCAACCTGCCCTCTATCGCATCGTTACCGGACAATCTCCACTTGAAGCATGCGTGCCACTAAGTGAAATATTTCCCAACAAAAAATTAAATATTGTCATAGATACGATCACTGCTATTGATATTCGTAAAAAAAGAGCGACAGGACTCAATGGGAAACATTATGACAGCGATTTTCTCGTCATTGCGTTAGGATCCGAGCCTGCATATTTTCATATTCCCGGCATTGAAAAGTTTTCTTTTGGATTTACTACATTTGAACAGGCTCTGCGTCTAAAAAAACATTTACATGAGATGTTTAAATATTGTCAGACACATCATGCGACAAAAAAAGAGAAAACATGTCGGTTGCATTTTGTGATTGCCGGTGGTGGAGCAAGTGGTGTTGAGTTGGCGGGAGAACTAGCATTGTATACAAAAAAACTTGCGCTACAACATCATATTCCAACATCTTTGATCAGTATAGATTTGATAGAAGGTGCACCGCGCATCCTTCCCGCCTTTCCTGCGTCTGTGTCTGCGCGCGTGGCACAACGTCTACGTGTGTTGGGAATCAATATAATAACCGAACATCGTATGGTAAAAGAAAACATTGAACAACTCTTCATGCAAGAATCTGCGATAAAAACACGTACGGTGATCTGGACGGCGGGGACAAAACCAAACACCCTCTATCAAGCCATCAAAGATCTCACGTTTAATAAACAAGGGAGAGTGATGGTTGATACATACTTACAAGCCAAAAAATTTCCCGGTGTTTTTATTCTTGGTGATGGTGCCGCGACACAGTATGTCGGCATGGCACAAACAGCAATCTATGACGGGATATTGACCGCCCACAATATTGAACATACACTCACCCGCACAAAAAAAGAATCCTATAAAGCCAAGCGTCCTTATTACTCATTGCCGGTCGGCCAGGGATGGGCTGTCACACTGATGGGGCCTCTTGCATTTTACGGTACAATCGGATGGACATTACGCCGGCTGGCGGACATGCGATATTTTTTCTCTATCCTCCCACCCTTAAAAGCGATGCGTGCCTTCAGAAAAGATGTCAAACTCTGTGAATACTGTGAAATATGTTCTCCACCAGAGTAGCAAAAAATGATCATTCACACATCTAACCATTTATCATTTTCGTATGACACTGTTTCAAAAAATTTCACTCGTCCTTTTTCGCCTCGCCATGGGTTGGATGTTTTTATACGCAGGCGTTACTCATTTGCTTAACCCAAAATTTTCAGCTGCTGGGTATCTCGCCTCCGCCAAAACACTACCCATTTTTTTTCATTGGCTTGCAAGTCCAGATATACTTCCGACTGTAAACTTCATCAATATTTGGGGGCTCACACTCTTGGGTGTTTCACTTATTCTTGGTGTATGTGTTCGATTATCCAGTGCATTGGGTGTTCTTTTGATGATTTTATATTGGCTTCCACTGGGTATGTTACATCCTGATGCTCATTCATTGATCGTGGACGATCACATCATATACGCCACAGGGCTTCTCGCGCTATTGACAATGAACGCGGGTCAAACATGGGGTCTGGATAGTTGGTTTACAAAACTCCCCTTTCTACGCAAACACGATTTCTTGCACAGTTTTTTTGAATAGAAAATTTTTGAAGAGTAAAGGTTATCCCTTCACAAAGGGAATATCCTCCCAATTTCTTACTTTGCGGATACGCAGATTTTTTTCCCACACGGTTTTTAAAAGATCATCATTTACTCCCATTTTTTTAAACAATGCACGAAGTGCGATCATGTCTTTGGGGAAACATTTATCACCAAAACCGCGCCATTCGGTCACATCCATATATCCGCCGATGCGTGTATCCGCCGATACCATTACTTTCACCGTATCATAATCCACGTTCAACACCTCACACAAGTCAAACATCTCATTGGCAAATATCACTTTTGTCGCAAGAAAACAATTTGACATATATTTCACCATTTCTGCCGACGTCGCATCTGATTCAAAGTAGTGCGCATCTGGTAGCGCCATCTTATACAGATCAACAACGCGTGTGGCAATGTCCTTTTCATCACTTCCCACAACAATACGATCGGGGTTCATGACATCTTCCTCATAATGTTTTTCTCGTAAAAATTCTGGGCTCATCGCGAAATGACAATCAGGATATTTTTTTTTATATGTACTTGTCGTACCAGGAATCACAGTAGATTTTATAATAACTATCTTTTTTGTATTTGCTGCCAAGGGGGCAATCTGCCCGATCACCTCATCTATGATAGTCAAATCAATCGCGTCATCCTTGTATGGTGTCGGTACACACACAAATATATAATCTGTCTCTTGTACTACCTCTTCTAGTGTCATACTCTCCAAAAATTTGTCATGATACAAAATAGGAAGATCCTTTGTTTTAAACAGAAACTCTTGCGCCTTACCAACAAAACCGTGTCCAATAATCCCGATAGTAGAAGACATATAAAGATAAAAAATAATAGTGGATGTACCTTACCATAAAATCCCTATAATTTCATCTCTCTTGCCAAAATTAGCGATATACTGATAGGATAGGGGTACTTAGAAAACCCTCAAAATATCTATATGAGCGAGGAAACCACAGGAAAAGCAAAGGTACCGGCGATCTATACCTCAATATGGGCGGTTATTCCGGCATACAATGAACAACGGCGTGTACGAGAAGCAGTGCGACAAGTCAAGCAATATATTCCCAATATTGTTGTTGTGGACGACTGTTCAAAGGATCGTACCGATAAGGAAGCAGCGTTGGGTGGTGCACATGTCCTAAGACACCCCATCAACCGAGGACAAGGAGCTGCGTTACGTACCGGCATGGATTATGCGCTTGCACAAGGCGCGCATATCATCGTACATTTTGATGCTGATGGACAAATGCTTGCAAGTCAGATACCCAGTATGATTAAGCCGATTTTAGAAGGACGAGCTGATATAGCTTTGGGGTCTCGATTTATAGACAATTCAAGTAAGATACCTGCTATGAGACGTTTTGTTTTGAAAGGCGGTATCCTTTTTACTCATATCATTTCCGGACTTAATTTGACAGACACTCACAATGGTTTTCGCGCTATGAATCGCTATGCTGCGGATAAAATCCAAATCGTTCAAGATCGCTACTCCCATGCATCGGAAATCCTGGATGAAATTGCCAAACATAAATTGCGATATGTGGAAGTCCCTGTAACAACGTTATATAATGATGAAATCATGGTAGCAGCGCAAGCACGAGGACAAAATTCACTCAATGCTCTAAAAATCGCCGCTCGTGTAATATGGAGTAAACTTTCTTCATAAATATGGCTATACAACTTCTCATCTCTATCATTGCGGGACTCGTTATCATTAACGCGATAAGCAAACTGAGACAAAAAAACTTTACCCTCCCTATTTTTGTTGTATGGATTAGTTTATGGGGAGCAATGGGTTTTGCAGTATGGTATCCAAATATCAGTAACATTGTAGCTCAAGTTTTACATGTTGGACGTGGCGCAGATGCGGTATTTTATCTTTCTATTATTCTCATCTTCTATCTTCTTTTCCGTATTTATGCTCGTATGGAGCGGATACATCAAAACTTGACGCGTCTCACACGCGCCGTCGCCATTGCATCAAAGAAAGACAAACAATAATGTGGTATACTACAGGTATACTCATTCATTTGTTGAAAACCCCATGTCTAAAAAAACGACCCGATACGTCTATGATATTATTTCCATAGGCGATACCTCTCTTGACCATTTTGTACAATTAGACACCGCATCGCTTCTCTGTAATCTTGATGGAGAGAACTGTTGGCTTTGCTTAAATTATGCGGAAAAAATTCCAATTAGGAGCCTGAAATCCGTCATAGGAGGAAACGCATGCAACAATGCAGTCGGGTCGGCACGGCTAGGTCTGAAAGCTGCATTTTACAGTGCTATAGGAGACGACGAGATAGGTAAAAACATTCTAAAGTTAGTAAAAAGAGAAAAAGTTTCACTTAAATATCTCTTGGTACAAAAAAAGAGCCAAAGTAATCTTTCTATCGCGATCAATTTTAAAACTGAACGCACAGAGTTGGTATACCATCAACCCCGAAAATACAACCTTCCAAAACTATCAACCGCGAAATGGATTTATTTGACCTCCATGGGAAAAGGATTTCCTGTTGTTCACAAGCAATTATTAAACCACATTGATAACACAGGGGCACTTCTCGCTTTCAACCCTGGAACACATCAACTCTTAGCAGGTACAAAATCTTTACTTCCTATCCTAAAACGTTCAAACCTACTTATCGTCAATAAAGAAGAAGCAGAAAAATTACTCGGCGATCGTACGATGGGTTCTATGGAAGAACGTATGGTACAACTACGCATGTTAGGTTCCGACATTGTTGTTATCACCGATGGAGATAAAGGTGCGTATGCTTCTGATGGCAAGAAACAATATCATATGAAAAATGTCCCAGCAAAAGTACTTGAAAAAACAGGTGCGGGTGATAGTTTTTCTACTGGATTTTTGGCGGCGCTGTGTCATGAAAAATCAATCGCCGATGCATTAGTCTGGGGTGCGGTAAATGCTGCGTCAGTTATTGAACATATCGGACCACAAGAAGGTCTGATGACAAAAAAGACACTTCTCGCTCGCATCAAAAAAAGTAAATGCAAAGCTATAAAGTTATAATCTTACTCACATGCTTGTCACATCCGGCCAATTATTAAAAAAAGCATACAAAGGGCACTACGCCGTACCTGCATTTAACATCAACAATCTTGAAGTACTCCAAGGTATCATGGAATCTGCCACAAAATTGCGTTCTCCTATTATCATACAGACGTCGGAAGGTGCGATAGAATATGCAGGTATGGATTTTTTGTACGCAATGGTAACTACAGCAGCCAAAAAATATCCTATTGCAATCTCTCTGCATTTGGACCATGGGAAAAATCTCAAAACAATAAAACAATGCATTGCAATGGGGTGGACATCTGTCATGTTTGACGGATCGGCATTACCATACAAAGAAAATCTTTCAAAAACACAACAAGTGGTCAAATGGGCACATGCGAAAGGTATATCGGTAGAAGCGGAACTAGGCGCTATCAAAGGTAAGGAAGATACGATAGATATCGCGGCGCGTGAAGCTTTTTTTACGGATCCAGTCCAAGCAACACAATTTGTCAACGATAGTGATATTGATATCTTGGCAATCTCTATCGGTACCGCACATGGGCCGTTTAAATTTGAAAATAAAACGATCCTTGATTTCAAACGACTTTCTGAAATCAAAAAAAATACTCACCTTCCTCTCGTACTTCATGGCGCGAGTGGTATACCACACCGTATCACCGACATGCTTGATCACAAATGTTCTGATCTACATGATTGTGGACGTGTAGCAGGGGCACATGGTGTATCCGATACAGCAATAAAAAAAGCGATCAAACTTGGCATCAACAAAATCAACATTGACTCTGATTTACGACTCGCGTTTACTGCTGGAATGCGTAATGCGTTGTTAGCCAAACCGCATGCATATGACCCGCGCGACATATTAAGCGAATCCCGCGACCTCGTCGCATACATAGTTGCCAAAAAAATCGCACTCTTTGGTAGTGCACGTAAATCATAATTTCTCCCTGTTATGAAATTAGCAAAACCTCGTGTTTTTGTCACTCGCCCTATCCCAGGTCCTGGAATTACTATGCTCAAAAAAAAGGGGTATCGTGTGGAAATACAACCCAAGGAAATAAATATTTCAAAAACAGCACTCATTAAAGCGGTCAAACAATACGATGCCATCATTACTTTGCTTACAAATCGTATAGACAAGGACGTCATGAATTCAGCCACTCCTCAACTTAAAGTTATTTCAAACTATGCCGTTGGATATGACAATATTGATATTGAAACCGCCAAAAAAAAGTCTATCATCATTGCCAACACGCCGTGCAAAGAAGTAAGTGAAGCAGTTGCCGAACATACATTTGCTCTTATTCTTGCATTGTCTCGCAGGATCGTGGAAGCAGATGCCTTTATGCGTGCAAACAAATATCATGGGTGGGATGCCAACCTTATGATCGGACGATCACTCAATACACTGACATTGGGTGTTATCGGACTTGGCAATATTGGAAAGATGGTAGTACACATGGCGGTCAAAGGTATGGGGATGAACGTGCTATACACAGACAGAAAACGAGATATGACATTTGAAAAAGAATACGGAGCGCGTTTTTGTACGCAAGAAAAATTATTAAAAACAGCTAATGTCATATCACTTCACGTTCCCCTCTGTCCCAGTACACGACACCTCATCAACAAAAAAACACTGCGTTTGATGAAACACGATGCGCTACTTATTAATACTGCTCGTGGGCCAGTCGTTGACGAGACTGCTATACTCCACGCTTTATATGCAAAAAAATTAGGAGGATATGCATTGGATGTACTGGAGTGTGAACCACATATTGACTGCAACCCAAATGATCGATACGAGTTTAAGGAACTAAAAAATGTCGTCATGACGCCTCATATTGCTTCAGCGAGTGCCACAGCCCGGGACGCGATGTCTACGATTGCCGCGGAAAGTATCATTGCTGTTTTTCAAGGAAAAACTCCTATTCATAAGGTTGTTTGACTGCGAACACGAAAATGATTCACTGTTAGCGAGAACAACTCTTGACAAATACCTCATCTTATGATAGAGTGGTGGCTGGATACATAAGAGTGTTTATTGACCTCCAGACACGACAAGCATGGGGATGTAATGTTCCTCATTTCCGGCTCCGGCTTGAAATACGGGAGGATTGCATTTTCTTGTCTGGAGATCAATGACCGTTATTACGTCTTCAAAAAAATACCGCTACAGGCGGTATTTTTTAATAGTACTTTTTATTCTTGGTCATCTTGCTCATATTCCAAAAACTCATCTTCTGTACGAATAGAAATACCCCCCTGCGCGCTCGTTGCTTTTGGTAAAATGATAACTACTACACCATTTTTAGAAAATGCTTTGATTTTCTCCTGACGTACGGGTGTCGGCATAATAATAGTACGTGAAAAAGTGCCCCAATAACATTCGCGATGATAAAACTGATCGTCAGCGACTTCTTCATGTTCGTTACGTATGCCGCGCAGTGTTAACATGTCATCATTTAACGAAATATCCAAATCTTCAGCGTTCACCCCCGCAATCAGAGATCGTACGACGATCGCATCAGGCCGATCATATACATCCACCATAAGTTGACCTTCAACAAGTGCCTCCCATGATTTTTTTTCATCATTGTCGCTTGTCACATCACCCCACCATTTCTGGTCGGTTATTTCATCAGGATTCGGTTTTTGAAATCGTTGTGAAAACATATTGATATACCTATAGTATATGCTTATTTTTTACTTTACTCAACGGCTTCATCAAAAGCTACCATCTTTTTTTCATTAATATCAATCACGAAATTTTTTATAGTTTTTTCTACCGCCTTCTCACCTTCATGTGTTTCAATTGAAAAAACAATACCAAATACAGAAGATGATTGGTATGAAACGCGATACTTCATATCAAGCGACCACTGTCCAATGACAGTATTATTGGTTTCTGCTTTTTTTGCTTGAAAAAAATCATCCTTAAACTTTTTTATCATACCATCCATATATGACGCAGAGGTCATGTTTATTGAATCTATACCATTTTTCCCCCGCATAAAAAAAGGGTATTGCAATGAAATCGTATATTCCTTATTTTTTTCCTCACGCGATTTTTTTTCAATCGTCACTGTATCGTCGGTTTTTTGTACCGATACGGGCGTGGTACTCGCATTTGGAATTCGATCCATGATAACACTCTGTTGTTGTTCTTTTACCGGATCTTTGGAAAAATATACAAAACCCGCAACTAAAACGCCCATGAATAAGAGAGCAAGCAAAAGTGGTATATATGAAGGTCGGATATGGACAGGACGATATTTTGGCATATACTGCTTATTATAGAAAGCATCCTTACTTAATCATAGTACATAATTTCTTCTTTTTATACTATATGGCAACAAGCCCCCTAAAGAAAAAAACGCAAGAAATACTTGCTCTTGCAGATGTTACTATCAATGGGAGTAACTCTTGGGATATTCAAGTGCATAATGATGATTTCTATGATCGTGTCTTGTCGCATGGTTCTCTTGGACTTGGTGAATCATATATGGATGGATGGTGGGATGCCCCAGCATTGGATCAATTTTTTGATAAAATTTTGTCAGTGCCTAACATTGAGAGGAAAGTAAGTATAGATCTAGAAACAATTTTGCTCATGCCACAGGCATACCTTCTAAACATGCAAACAAAAACACGCTCAAAAAAGGTTGCTAGGGATCACTATGATATTGGCAATGATTTTTATGAAAAAATGCTGGATCCCTACATGCAATATACGTGTGGGTATTGGAAAGATGCGAGGAATTTAAACAAAGCGCAGGAAGACAAGCTGGATATGATTTGTAAAAAAGCGATGTTAAAAAAAGGTGAAACAGTATTGGAACTCGGCTGTGGGTGGGGAGGATTTTCACGGTTTGCTGCTCAGCACTATAACGTCCATGTGACTGGTTATAACATTTCAAAAGAACAGATTGCATATGCACGAGAAAAAGCAAAAGGATTACCGATTGAATATAAAGAGGCGGACTATCGCGACGCTACCGGAACGTTTGATACAGTAGTTGCTATCGGGATGGCAGAACACGTAGGATATCGCAACTACCGATCTTTTATGGAACTTGCCGATGCACGACTCAAAGAAGGTGGTATATTTTTTCTCCATACAATAGGAGGAAACAGATCAGTAAAGCGCACTGATCCATGGATTGAGAAATACGTTTTTCCTAACTCTATGCTTCCCTCTATGGCACAGCTTTCCAAAGCTGCAGAAAAATTATTTGTAATGGAAGATTGGCACAATTTGAGTACAAACTATGACAAAACCTTGATGGCGTGGTGGGAAAACTTCAACCACAATTGGCCAACTATAAAATCCAATCATTTCAACGATCGTTTTTATCGAATGTGGAAATATTATCTGCTCTGTTGCGCCGGCGGATTCCGTGCACGTCGTAATCAGTTATGGCAAGTGGTATATTCCAAAGGCGGTATACGCGGAGGTTACAAGTCAATACGATAAGATATGATGCACACAACGCACACAATGAGGATGGATTCTCTACAGGACTATGTACGAAAAAAAGAACAAGCGGTGCATGAATTTGCCACAACGAGTGCACACAGAGTAAGCACGGCTACTATTGCTATTGGCGGAAAAAAAACTTCCAATCTTTTTAGAGATCGCAAACAAGGCATAGTCAAAAAAATAAATCTCGCACGATTGAATCGTGTTATCAGTGTGGATACAGTCAGTCGTACCGCACAAGTAGAAGGCATGACCACATATGAAGAACTGGTAGAACAAACACTCCCTTTTGGTCTCATGCCTACGGTGGTGCCTGAACTCAAATCTATCACCATCGGCGGTGCCGTGAGTGGTGTAGGGATCGAAGCCACATCATTTCGCTATGGCTTTGTTCATGAAACAATTAAAGAAATGGAAATTTTATGCGGAGATGGCGTAGTGCGAACATGTTCGCCTGACAATACATATGCTGATTTGTTTTATGGCTTTCCAAACTCGTATGGAACACTTGGGTATGCGCTGAAATTAACAGTATCACTGATTCCGATAAAAAGGTTTGTGCGTGTCAAACATATTCCTTACCAAGATGCCACGTCTTTTTTCACCGCTATCAAGGCAATCTGTGAAAAAACGCGCAACACAGACGGTCTTGCTGATTTTATTGACGGCGTCGCATTTGAGCGCGGAATATATTATCTGAATATCGGCACGTTTACTGACACGGCGCCTACAAACAGTGATTATACCTATATGGGTATATATTATCGCTCTCTTGCGCACAGGGAGGAAGATTTTCTTACAGCACATGATTATATCTGGCGCTGGGACACTGATTGGTTTTGGTGCTCCAAAGTCTTTGGTGTACAAAATCTAGTGTTACGCGCTCTTGTCGGCCCACGATTTCTGCGGTCCACCGTGTATTGGAAAATTAAAAATCTTGCAACGCGATACAAATTTACAAACCTAATCTCACGCATCAAAGGAAATAGAGAACCAGTAATACAAGACGTTGAGATACCGATAGAACGAGCATCAGAATTTATGCACTTTTTCCATAATGAGATAGGTATCAAGCCAATATGGATCTGTCCTACAATGCCTAGCGAAAAAAACTTTGACTTATTTGCTGTAACGCCGGGACAACTCTATATCAACTTTGGTTTTTGGGATTCAGTCCGTTCTGATAAAGAAGAGGGCTATTACAATCGGCTCATTGAGAAAAAAGTACAAGAGCTGGGTGGAAAAAAATCACTCTATTCATCATCATATTATCCTGAAGATGAATTTTGGACTATTTATAATAAACCCGCGTATACTACCCTTAAAACAAAATATGACCCCGATGGTACTTTTAAAAACTTATTTCAAAAATGCGTAAAACGCGGGTAAAAGAAAAAAACTCTTGTGATGCATTAGCACAACAAGAGTTTTTTTATTTATTAAAATCCAAGATGTTTTTCTTGAAGGTGCAACACTGCAGGCACAAGCTTTGGAGAAATGCCTGCCCATGTGGAAAGGACATTAAACCACAGACGTGGCATATTACACCCTGGACATGGTTGAGCAGATCGACGCGCCAATTCTTTCATCCCTCCTGAAAGATACTCAGACACTTGATCAATTGATGCGAGAGTTTGGCTTTGGGTCACGGTCTGATTATTCCAAAAACAGCCCAGCTTGCCCCCCGCCGTCGCGTCGGTAATGATGAGTCCTTTCGGACCTCTCCCAATCTGAAGATAGGGAATATTGGGCTCGCGATAGCATTGCCATGTCCCATATCCTGCGACCATCCTCCTAATCGTGTACGTGTCTGCTTTATATGTCAAAAACACTGCTTTCATGACGATCCAATAATGGAGCCTCTTTGTAATAAATGGAGCCCCTGAGATGGTAAGATCTATCATACGGTCAACAAATCTATGGAACATCTTTAGATCACTGTCATCAAAAAATTCTGACTTATAGGCAAAGCTCGCTTGCATGGGATACGGATTAATCAAGACATTAGGAAATTGTTTTGCAAGTGCATTGATAAGGCTCCCCACATGTGCAATATTTTTCCGATGGATTACCATATTAAACAGTAATTTCGGCTCCTTCATCCCTGAAAACAATTTCGCTGTATAGACTCCTTCTAAGAACTTCTGCGCTTGACCGTGATCTTTTGGAATCTTTCTCCATTCTTGTCTTAACTCTTCAGTATCAAGTTTCAACAAATCCTTCAAGCGTCTGATTTCAAAATCATCAGCACTTACCGCTATAAGGTGGGGAGACGCTTTTTTTATCCCATCAAAAAAAGTTTTTTCTTCCAAAAAACTACGGCCTGTCGTCGTAAGGTTTACAATAAAACCACGAAGGCGCAATTGCACGACAAGTTCAAGAATGGCCGGATGCATCTCAGGATTTCCCCCAAACAGATTCACCTCAATTTTTCCTGTGCGCAGATTTTCTTTAATATACTCCTGAATGATCGGAGGTATATTGTACCTCAAATAAAATCCTTTATCATCTCTTAAAAAATCATCGCGCACACGTCGTAATCCTTCTGCCGCAATCTCTATCCATTCCAATATCTTGAGCATTGACGCAAGATATTTTTTTTTCAGCCCTTTATTATACAAAAATGCTGCAGGACAATCATATTCTCCTACAATATCTGTACAACTATGGTTGCACAACATTGCCTCTTCCATCATTTCCTTGACCAGCCGAAGTACGACATTGATATCTATCTGTATGCCACTAAATACGGGGAACACGAACCCCCAATCCAACAACTTGCCTAACTCTACCATCTTCTTCATTTTTATTTACCCCTTAAATTATAGAGAACATATATACACCACGCGCACTATAACGCACCTATGGTTTGATGGCAACCCCTTCTTAAAAAAAATAGACAACCATTACGGTTGTCAAAAAGAATCATTATTATTTTACCACTGAATGATCTTATCAGAGGATAAAATAAATTGCAGAAGTCGTCCACCTCCTTGTCCTGCACCAGATCTAAAAATCCGTTTCTGATTTGGCCACTGAAGAGCTGCGCCTTTGAAGAGATTAAGATATCTTTCAAAATCCGCTTCAACCTGTCGCGTATTTGCTCCTCTCTGTTTGTATTCACTCATCAGTTGAGAATACATGGGAGCATTGTACAACTTTTCAACCAGAATATCGTAATCATATTCTCTTTGAGACATCCCTGTCGTTTCTCCAGCATACGGCATCAAAAGATCTGCACACTCAACAGACCCTTTAGTACCAGGACACCCTTTCCTGCTCCGTAACATATTAAAAAACTTTATCTTTTCCGGATAGTGAGTCACATGGTGTATACCAAACGTTTGCGTCAGCACCCTTTCAGCATCACTGGACAGGTCATCACCATATTTAATCGGAAAACCCTGATCCTGTAACTCCTTGATGGCTGTCTTATATGTAATCCGGATATCATGTTTTTTAAAATGAGTATACCAGGCATAGAGATTATCATGTTGTGCAAAAGGAAGTAAAGTACTAGCCAATACTGTCTCTATAATATACCGAATCATGCTTACATTATCATCTATAAGCTTCTTCAGATTGACATTGAGTGCCTCCCATTCTACTAACAAGAAATCAGTAAGATGACGCCCATCTTTGATGTCCATCCCTCCATGTTCTTTACGACAAGATCTGGCAAAGGTAAAGATACGAAATAATTCTCCAAGAATTATCTGTTCTTCTATTTCCAACTGTGATGTCTGCATCAATGTACGAACAAGACCGTCTGCAATTTCAACAAAGTAGACGTTTCCTACCGCCTCACAACTTCCTGTTGCGGATGTAATCACTGGATACCATTCTTCAAGATATCCGTGCTTTACAAACCAGCCACGCTGAGATTGTGCTATAACATTTTTTATCTTGATGATGGTATCACTGCGAGGTATCGTCGTCAGTGCAGGTGGAGGATTCTCTACTCTTCTTTGATCCTTTTTTTTTCGTTTAACAACAATATGCTTTTTTCCCCTAATCAATAGGGGTGCTGCAAATTTGCTCATCTCTTTCTCCTCTATTTCCTTGAAATTTAATTTTCAAGTTACAATAATATTGCTAATAGTTAGCTCTCTGGTGCGAACAAACTGACAGTAGTATAGCACTGACTTGATAAGTGTGATGTGTATAACTTCCTATTCAAACCTCAATGCTTGAATAGGATCCAATTTTGCGGCTTTATATGCCGGATACATGCCAAAAACAAGCCCAAACAGTGCAGAACCCCCAAATGCCAGCGCAACGCCTGATAACGGCACTACAGGGCTCCAATTCCCTATATGAGCGATGATGATTGATCCCAAATAGCCAAACCCAATACCAATAAGACCGCCTATCACCGTAAGGGTTACTGCTTCAAGTAAAAATTGTAATAAAATATCAGAACGTTGAGCGCCGATTGCCTTTCTAAGACCGATTTCTCGTGTCCGTTCTGTTACTGACACCAACATGATATTCATAATACCTATACCACCCACCACCAATGATATACCGGCGATGGCTCCCAAAAATAATGTCAAAGCGGAAGTGATGGTGCCAAGAAGTTCCAAAATATCCTTTTGATTTCTGATAGTAAAATCATCCTTGTTCGGATCCGTGATATGATGATTATTTCGTAAAATTTTTGTTATTTCATCTTGCGCGCTTTCCATATATGTTTCATCTTTGACTTGTACCTGTACCATGTTGTAATAATTGATACCCAAAAGAATTTTTTGTGCTGTAGTTACCGGCACAGTAATTTGACTATCTTGATCAACACCACCAACGCCAACGCCTTTTGGCTTCATGACACCCACAACACGAAAACTTAGTTCTTTGATTTTGATAATTTGCCCCAATGGATCACGAGCACCAAATAAATCTTCCTTTACTTTAGATCCGAGGACTGCAACCTGCGTAAAACCGTCCACCTCGCTCTTGGAAAACCAATCACCAGCACTAAACTCCAGATTGTGCACTCGCGCATATGTATCATCATCTCCTGCTACAGAAACTTGCTGATCATGGTTACCATACACAACAGTAAACTGCCCCCGTACTTCCGGGTTGACGTATTGCACACTAGGCGCAAGAATCGGATTACGAATTGCTTTGATATCTTGATTACTTAATGTCGTTACAAGGATACCTTGACTGGCAGCAGGAGGAGAAAATTCTCCTTTTTGACTTCCCCCGGGGAGAATAAAGATAAGATTTGAACCCACGCCTTGAATCTGTCCGATAATCAACGATTGCGCTCCCTGCCCCGCTGAAACCAAAATGATCACCGACGTAATGCCAATAATGATACCTAACATGGTGAGAGCAGTACGCACTTTGTTGAGAGATAATGCCCGAAATGCCATTTTTATGGTTTGCCAAAACATATTATTTATTTTTATCAGTCAAAACTTTACCATCATGCATACGAATGACTCGCCCTGCATATTCCGCGATTTTTTGTTCATGAGTAACATACAAAATAGTATGACCTGCTTTGTTTAGCTCTTTAAAAATATCCATAATTTCAAGCGACGATATTGAATCAAGATTACCAGTTGGTTCATCAGCAAAAATAACTTTTGGATCATTGATCAAAGCGCGAGCAATCGCTACTCTTTGTTGTTGTCCACCAGATAATTCAGAAGGCGGGTGATGAATACGATCACCAAGTCCCACTCGTTCCAACATCTCTCTCGCGGTGGCATTCATCTGCGCATGAGATTTATTTCGTGCATACATCATTGGAATGCGAACGTTTTCAAGCGCGCTCGTACGAGGCAAAAGATTGAATGCCTGAAATACAAACCCTATATGCTTATTACGAATACGCGCAAGTTCTGAATCGTTCAGATATGTCACGTCTTTATTGTCAAATTGATACGACCCCGATGTCATATGATCCAAAAAACCGGTAATGTGCATAAGAGTAGATTTACCTGACCCGGATGGACCCATGATTGCTACAAATTCGCCCTCGTCTATTGAAAGCGTAATGCCTTTGAGTATTTCCAACTCATTTGTCTTTCCCAAACGATACTTTTTCTTAACGTCGACGAGATCAATCAATGCCATAATGACAAAAATTAAGGCACTGGATTTAACAACAAATCACCATTTGAAATACCAGAAAGGACTTCTGTATAATTATCACCCATCAATCCGGTAGTAATAGGTATACTCACTCCTATACCTTCGCGAAGAATCATCACTGATTCTTGTGTACCTTGTGATGCAATCAATCTATTTGGTACTACCATGACATCCTTTTTTTCACCGGTAATCACAGTAAGATTCGCCGTCATTCCCGCTTTGATGCGCTCATCTACTGGCAATGAAGTAATCACGCGAAACTCAATAACACCCGACATGACTGTTGCCGCTGGATCAATAGAAATAACCTTACCTGACAAGTTAATTTCCGGTCCAAGCGCGTCGAGGGTCATTTCGACGACTTGCCCCTCTGACACGGTCGCAATAGAAGATTCTGGAATATATGACTCTACATGCAAAGACGTATCATCCAATATTTTAACCACTTCTTTTGACGCAACGATTTGTTCTCCCAATTTGGGTGCTACTATAGTTACCAACCCAGAAATCGGTGATGTGATGGATAGATTACTCAATGTGTTTTGCGCCAGAGCAAGTGAACTTTGTGCTTGTGCTACAGTAGCTTTTGCGACCGCAACATCCTCCGATCGTGCGGCAGAAATCTTGAGTATATACGCTGCATTTGCTTGTTGCAACGCAACGCGTGCTGATTCAATAGTTGCTATTGCGGTATTGATGGCCTGTGCACGTGTTTGTATAGCTGTCTGCAGAGCAATATTCGCGTTATCTAGTGTGGTCTGTGCGGTATGGATTGCCTGGGTTTGTGTTTGTAACGCCGTTTGATATGCACTTTGATTCGCTACATAACCACTAGATTGTGTGTTAGGCACATCAATCGTCCAGTCGCCATTTGTGGGTGTTGAAGAAAACGTGATATATAACTCATGACCAATAGCTAAGGGGATATTCAATATCAACGCGCCACCACCGCTTCCCAACCCTGACGAAGTAAAGTTAACTCCGTCACTACCCAAATACGTTTTAATAATATATGTTCCCGATGGAGATGATCCGTCATATACACCTGTTACTGTCGGTGTACCTGTTGCGTTATCATATACTGGTACGGGCTCCAGTCCACTGTTCAATAAAAGATTGTATGCATTTTTTACCAATTGATCTTGTTGATTTTTTACCAAACTAAGATTGTTTTTCGCCTGCGCGATAGATTCCTTACTATTTTTTATCAAAAGATCCTGCGTAGCCGTCACGTCAGTAAGATTTTTTTCAGCATTGGAAAGTGTAGTCTTCGCTGATTCAACATTTGCCCTGCTGACATCAATATCGGGACCCGAGGCACCGTTAATCAATTTATCATATGTTGCTTGAGCAGAAAGAAGTTGGCTCTGTGCTTGTGCCACTGATACACCGGCATCCGCATCATCCAAAGACGCCAATAACTGTCCTTCTTTTACCTTGTCGCCCACTTTTACATTGAGTGTTTTTAAGATACCCGAAGTTTTAAAACTCAAACTCAAATCCATATGTGATGTTACGGTACCAGTTGAAATAATGGTACGTCGTACGTCTTGTGAACTGACAGTATATGCGGGGGTCAATGGTGGTTTTGCTCTTAAAGAAAGTCCTACCACAACGCCGATGATTATTATGATCACAATACCCACCCATACTAATTTTCGTTTAAAAAAGGATGCTATAATCGTCAATTATACGTTTATAATAAACTACACGCCTTAACTTGAAAAAGTATACAATTTATAACGATTTTTGTCTAGATATTGAGGGTTTTGTGTGTCACTCGGCTTGTCTGTCAGATGCACGATATTTATAGCCCAAAAGTTTATTTGCTTGACGAAAATTTCCCCCCTGAATCAATTTTTTGATCGCGGTGGTAGATACAGGTTTATGATCCATCACAACTAACGGGATACACTTAATTGCAATATCATTTTTTAATGCCTGCAATGTTGATATTATTTTTTTTGTCGTACCCTTTCGGTTATGTCCGATACGTAATTTTTCAGTCAGAATCATTGCCTTCAGATCAAGATTATCATTAAGCCATTTCAAAAACTCGTCATACTCTACGTCTTTTATTTTTTTAAAATCCAATTTCAATACGAAGTCTACACCATACAACGCAAAAAACTTTTCTGTGTCTTTTTTGGATGTCAGATAGTCATACGATCCATCAATATCGCGTGTATGCACAACAAATGTTATTAATAATATTTTGTCGTTTGGTATTTTTTTTTCTTTCAACAACGCTTTTAATATTTTTTGATGTCCTGTATGGAAACCATCAAAATTACCAATTGTAAAAATATATCGGTATTTTTTCGGAATATCTTTGATGTTATAAACTAGTTTCATAATACATATAGTGTACATAGCATTCTAAATAACGAATATAAAATCTGCAAGAGATAACCAAAAACAAGGCGATAAACCTTGCTTTCTGACATAGCCCTCGAGGGAGCGAATTGGAACTAAATATTGGTGAAATTAATGTGGTACAGAACATAAAATCAACTTTTTTCTTATTTGTCTTGACATATCTATATATATATGTAATAATAGTGTATAGATATGAATAGATTTAATAATAAAAATGAATTAGTATCTATCGGTGAGACGGCCAAAAAACTTGGGGTCTCTCACCAAACATTACGGCGATGGGACAAATCAGGATCCCTTCTTGCCGTACGAGCGCAAACAGGAGGGAATAGATATTATAGACGCTATGCGATAGAATCGTTTATAAGAAAAACATCTATGAAGCTATTATTTGATGCTGAGCTTTGGGTATCTAGCCCAATAGGATACGAACCCCACGGAGAAGTATACTGTCCCAATAGCGGAGTCTTCCAGGCGCGTATTGGAAGAATGGAGCTCCTGCTTATGAAAATGTCCGGTTTCGAAGAATTGTATTCCATTATTACGTCAACAGCGGGAGAAATTGGCAATAATTCATTTGATCATAATTTGGTGAACTGGCCTGATATTTCCGGTATTTATTTTTCGTTTGACCTTGAACAGCGTTATATTATTCTCGCTGACCGTGGACAAGGTATTTTAACCACACTCAAACGAGTACGTCCGACTCTGGCAACAGACGGGGAAGCATTGCGCCTTGCCTTCACTGAAACGATCAGTGGTCGTGCACCCGAACGAAGAGGAAATGGATTAAAGTATGTACGCAATAATATCATAAAATATCCTCTTACTCTCCTTTTCCGGTCAGGAGATGCGGAACTGCAACTTGCACAAAATGAAAACGATCTCACGATAATTCAGGCCGAGCAAACTATACGAGGATGTTTAGCGGTAATTACATTTTAATACTATGCGTCTAGAACTTAAAAAAATTGGTCACTCATTGATGTCACGACAAGCAGGAAAGGAAGCCCTGTTGGCATTGCGTTCATTGCTTACACAGTTAAAATCTAACGAGATTATTGAGATTGATTTTGAGGGTGTAACTACCTTTTCTCCTTCGTGGGGAGATGAATTTCTGACTCCCCTTGCGGAGGAGTTTGGAAAAAGACTTCATTTGTATACTACTGCGAATCTTTCCGTCAGAGACACCCTTGAGTTACTACAAAAAATGCATGGCGACATTTTTGTGATAAAAGAAAAATAAACAAACCTTCGTTTACCATGCAAAAAACACCACAGCGAAAAATACTGGGGTGTTTTTGAATCAGGCATCGGGGCGTACGCGCCAGATGGCGCGATGGATTTTGAAAAAATTAATCTTGTAACTCTTGGTAGCCCCACGGGGAGTCGAACCCCGATTTCCAGGATGAAAACCTGACGTCCTAACCACTAGACGATGAGGCCACAATACCAGCTAATGCTATCGTATTTTTTTGTGTTGGTCAAGATCACCGTATCGCTTGCAAGCAATAGCATACATGACACGAAGCACATCAAGCACCATGCCGTTCGCGTCCCGTACAGCACGAAAACGGCTTTTGCGATCACGTGAATCCTCCCACGTTATCGGTACTTCAACGATTGTATACCCGAGTCGACGCGCCAAAACCAACAGTTCCACATCAAATGACCATCGCTCCATTGTTTGTAGATGAAACAATATCAAAGCCGTTTCATGGGTAAATGCTTTAAAACCGCATTGGGTATCATAGATACGAGGTAAAAGCATCATACGGACAATGGTATTGGCAATACGTCCCAGGATCACACGAAACCACGGCTGGTATACGACCACATGGCTTGTGTTCATATAGCGAGATCCGATAGCAATATCCGCCCCACCAACAAGTGCACGATATAAGCCATCAAACTCTTGAATATGGGTAGACATATCCGCATCCATAAAAAGAATATAGTCTCCATGCGCCGATAATGCACCTGTCCTTACTGCCGCGCCCTTTCCTTTATTTTTTTTATGCGTTATGAAGCGCAGTGGATAGGTAGACATCAAAGACCGTACGATATCACGTGTATGATCCGTGCTCCCATCGTCGATCACTATGATTTCACCGTCGGGAAATGTCGTGCGAACATAATCAGCCACCGTAGTAATCGTACGACGTATACTTGCCTCTTCATTATATGCGGGTATCACAACAGATAGTTTCATATACCTATTCTACCGTGCATAGTCAGAAAGTAAACGACTCTTGATTTTCCACAATCTTCATGATAGTATCCAAAGAACTATGATAATCCTTGGCATTGAAACATCATGTGATGAAACAGCAGTAGCACTTCTTCGCGCGCAAGACGGCACGTTTGTGCTTGAAAAAAATCTGGTATCATCTCAAATAGATATTCATGCACCATACGGCGGTGTAGTTCCAGAAGTAGCAGCACGGGAACATATTAAAACACTCCCCTTTCTTTTAAAAAAAATACTTGGTGATACCCGTCCAGACGCCATCGCGGTAACTGCCGGCCCTGGACTCATCACTTCACTACTCATCGGCGTGCAGACGGCAAAAACACTCGCCAGCGCATGGGGTATTCCACTTGTGCGCGTCAATCACATAGAAGCACATCTGCTTACAAATTGGCTAGAAAATCCCCATCTTGCATTTCCCACCCTTGGATTGATCGTATCAGGTGGACATACCGAACTGGTACTAATAAAAAATATAGGCGAGTATGATTTACTTGGCCGTACACGCGATGACGCTGTCGGAGAGTGTTTTGATAAAGTCGCACAACTTCTTGGTCTAGGATACCCAGGCGGACCAGAGATATCTCAACATGCATTACAGGGCGATGCGTTAGCTATCATCCTTCCCCGTCCGATGATCCATGCAGATAATTTTGAGTTTAGCTTTAGTGGATTAAAAACAGCAGTACTGTACTTATCACCAGAACAAAAAAAACGCACAGCCGATGTATGCGCCGCTTTTCAAAAAGCAGTCATTGATGTCCTTATTTCAAAAACACTCAAAGCTACGCGGATGTATGATGTACGTTCTATTGTCTTTGGCGGTGGAGTGATGGCAAACACGGCATTACGCACGGAAATGCAAAAAATGATTGAAACACAACTCCCGCAATGCGCGTATCAATTCCCTGGACCAAACGCGTGCACCGACAATGCGACGATGGTCGCTGTGGCAGGATATTTTCATATCCAAAAAAAAGATACGATCTCATGGCAACAACTAGATGGTGATCCAAACTGGGAAATAGAGCAAGTAAACTATTAAAATATGAATACACGGACTATTACAATTTCAAAAAATAGTGAAATACATACGGTGATAACTCACAGCGAACCAGAAACCTATGGTTACGCACAAAAACTTGTGAGTAAATTTTCAGGTGGAGATGTGTTAGCACTCACTGGTGATCTTGGCGCAGGAAAAACAGCATTTACAAAAGGCATAGCAAAAGCGCTGGGTGTTAAAAACACTGTCACTAGTCCAACCTTTGTCATTATGAAGATATATGACGTACCTGCTGGACATGACACTATCTCACAACTCTGTCATGTAGACGCATATCGTCTCACTTCAGGACACGATCTGGAAGACATTGGCATTAAAGACTATATGAACGACAAACACACCATCACCATCATTGAATGGGCGGAACACATCAAAGATATCATTCCACCAGATGCGATATGGATTCATTTTGAGCACTCCATTTAAATATCAACCAACGTGGTGGGTATTATCGTTACTCTTCCTTTTTCTTTGATTGTTCTAACGTTTCTACTCGTGGAACTATGTCCTCAACCGCTTTTTTTAGCTCTGCTATCTCTTTTTCTAAATTTTGTAATTTTTTTTCCGTATCACTTGTTTCTTTATTTTTTTCACTCCCCGCATTCTCTCCTGAAGGCATCCGACCGATATCCTCCATAATGGTTTTAATTTTTGATGGATCCTGTTTGATAGCTTCATTAAACGATTCTTCATCAAACTCAAATTTATTCATATAAAATTGAATTATACATTAGTTTATTGTGCCACACTAAATACTTCTTCTATTGAAGTAATACCCGACACTGCGCGAAGCAACCCTTCCTGTACCATAGTAATCATACCATTTTTTACTGCATTTTCTTGAATACCATATTCAGACACCTGTGGAGATAACATAATCGCTTCAATCTCTTTATTTATAGTCATTATTTCAAAAATACCAATGCGTCCTTTATATCCTATACCATAACAATCATCACATCCAACGGGTCCAAAAAACTTCATTGTATTTATATCCACTTTCACACCACTTGCCGGTGAAAGAGAGGACAAATATCCCTTCACTCGCTCCAGTGTTTCGGTATCTGGGGTGATTTCCTTTTTACATTTCTCACATAAACGTCGTACGAGGCGTTGACCTATCAATGCGGTAAGTGCAGGGGCAAGTAAAAAGGGTTTTACACCAATCGCCAAAAGACGTGGAATAGCACCTGCCGCACTGTTGGTATGAATTGTAGAGATAACCAAATGCCCCGTCAACGCGGCATTGATCGCAATATCTGCGGTTTCAAAATCACGGATTTCCCCTACCATCACCACATCAGGATCTTGTCGCAGGATAGAACGCAAACCGTTGGCAAATGTATAGTCCTTTGTCGGATCTACCTGACTTTGGTTGATACCACCAAGTTTGTATTCAATCGGATCTTCTAATGTAATGATTTTTACTTCTGATGAATTCAGATGATTGAGCATCGCATACAATGTCGTCGTCTTTCCTGACCCCGTCGGCCCTGTTGTGATAATCATCCCGTTTGGTCGCTCTACTTCTCGCTTGAGTGTGCGAAAAGTATAATCAGCCAATCCAAGATCGGCAAATTGCAATCCAGCGCTGGATGATCGCAATAATCGCATAACCACACTCTCTCCATAACTTGTGGGTAAGGTTGAAACACGAACATCCACTTCATCATCTTTTAGAAAGATAGTAAACCGTCCATCTTGTGGTCGATCAGAAATATTAATTTTCACTTTTGCCAACAACTTGATGCGTGAAATAATTTTTTTCCAATCCTCTGGTGGTAATGAAGCAATATTATGCAACACGCCATCAATACGCAGTCGCAATTTTATATCCTTTTCTTCTGCTTCCACGTGAATATCTGATGCATTCGTAGACAAGGCCACAGAAATCAAAAGTGTCAGTATGTCTGTAACATTAACATCTTGTATCTGTTCTTGAATCTTGCGTATATCTGAAAAACCTTCCTTATATTTGTCTAAATCATCCTGATTAATAGACACACCATGTTGTTCTGTTGCCAATGTTGGAAGTTTGGCATATAACTTCATCACAGCATCAAAACTTGCTTGTGACATAGTATGTAGTTGCACGGTACAGTGATTGGTTTTTTCAAACTTCTTTATATAGTCTTCTACATCATCACCCAGGGGATCAATTGATGCAAAGAAAAATTTTCCTTCCTGGGATTGAAAACAAATAAGTTGTAATTTTTTGGCAATATCAACGGGGATCATTTCTAGTAACCCCGGCGTTATGGCAACGCCAACAAGATACACATATCCAAAATCCGCAATATGTGCAAGGTTTTTAGCATCATTTTCTTGCTTTTCTAAACCCATCGTTTTCATTTTTTCAGAAAACTTCTCTTCTGCGCCTTTAAACGACTTCCCTACATGAGGTGATGATGACATGGGATTGTAATAAAAACTTATACGGCAAAGAGACTTGCAAACTCTTCTTGCTCAATAGTCTCCTTCTCCAATAGTAATTGTACAATTTCTTCCAGTTTTGTGCGATGGTGGGTAACTACTTTCTTCGCTTCTTCATATGCACCGTGAATAAACACCTTGACTTGTTCATCAATACTTTCCGCAGTACTTTCGCTATAATTTCGTTTTGTAACCAAGTCGCGTCCCAAAAAGACTGCCTCATCATCATGACCAAATGTTTGTGGCCCCAACGGACTCATACCATAATCCGTAACCATTTTTCGAGCTACATCCGTTGCTTTGGATAAATCATTGTGTGCTCCAGTGCTCACGTCACCAAAGATAAGTTCTTCTGTCACATATCCACCCATCATAACTGCCAGATCCGCAAGAAATTCCTTTTTTCGGGTAAAGTATTTATCTTCCGTGGGCATATTCAATGTGTAACCAGCAGCACGACCACGGGAAATAATAGAAACCTTTTGCACTGATCCTTCTTTTTTAAAGGCATGAGAAACGATCGCATGACCTGCTTCATGATATGCCGTTACTTTTTTCTCCTCATCAGAAAGTATATGGCTCTTCCGTTGTGGCCCTAACATGACCTTTTCAATACTTTCAATAATATCATCTTGTAAGACCTCTTTCCTATCCTTACGCGCAGTCAAAATAGCCGATTCGTTCAAAAGGTTAGCCAAATCAGCACCACTGAATCCCGGAGTACGTTCAGCAATTTTCCTCAAAGATACGTCCGCAGCTAATGGCTTTTTTTGTGCATGTACCTGTAAAATCTCTTCTCGATCATTAATACTAGGAGGATCAAGAAACACACGGCGATCAAAACGACCTGGTCGGAGCAAAGCCGGATCCAATACATCAGGACGATTGGTCGCGGCCATCACAATGACATTGTCGTTTGGCTCAAACCCATCCAACTCAACAAGTATTTGATTAAGAGTTTGTTCACGTTCATCATTTGAACCGCCAAGACCCGCGCCCCTCTGACGGCCTACCGCATCAATCTCATCAATAAAAACGATACATGGTGCACTTTTTTTCGCGCGCGTAAAGAGATCACGTACTCGGCTGGCTCCAACACCCACAAACATTTCAATAAATTCTGAACCAGACACATGAAAAAACGGCACGTCTGCCTCCCCTGCAACTGCTTTTGCCAATAATGTCTTGCCAGTCCCTGGAGGTCCAACCAAAAGTACTCCTTTTGGGATTTTCGCCCCAAGGTCAGTAAATTTTTTATGATCTTTCAAAAATTCAATAATTTCTTTTAATTCTTCTTTTGATTCTTTAATACCTGCGACATCTTTAAATGTGACTCTGTTTTTTTTGTTATCCGCCTCCAACTTACGTGCACGTGAGGATCCAAACATCATTGCACGAGAGTTTGCGCCCTGTATTTGACGTCCCATTACGTATACAAGGACAATCAATAACAAAACAGGAATCAGAAATGGCAACAATGCACCGATCCACGCAGTTGTATTATCATTTTTCACTTCCGGGTGTGCTTTTGCAACCTTTACTGGATCAAGGTTGTAATTTTTTACTAAGTCAGAGAAAGATTCTCCTGCTTCTTTTACAACAATCTCTTTTGTATCATCATTTAATACAATATTTAAGGAGTCTCCCTTTATCTCTATCGATTTAACTTGTTCATCATTTATATGTGCGATAAGAGTTTCCATCCCCACCACCGTAGGTTTGTTACCCGGTGTGGCATTATATAAACTCAATGCTGCGCCTATAATGACAACAACAATGAAAAAAATAAGGATGTTTTTTATGATCGGTTTCATAAGTAAAAATCAGAAAATTGATAACATCTACTATTCAACGATAGGAGTCGTTGTCTCTTCTGTTGAACCCTTCGGCGTTTGTTCAAGTGTTGAGCCAGTAGAGTGAGGATCGGATGATTCATCTTCCTGTGTTGCTTCAGTTTTCTCTGTGAAATATGAATCTGGTTTATTCATAGCATTAATACTCAAACCCAATCGGTGTTCATCTGGCTTGATAGAAACAATACGAAATTCCAATTCATCACCGGGTTTTGCCACATCATACGGATTCACATCAGGTTTTTCTGATAATTCCGAGACATGAGCAAGCCCATGAATATCGGTGTCAAGTTCCACAAACAGTCCAAAGGGATTGATCTTAAGTACTTTCCCTTGTACCTTTTGTCCCAATGTATATTTCTCAACAACATGCTTCCATGGATCATCTATCAAATTTTTCATTGAAAGAAAAATCTTTGATCCGTCTATTTTAATAATCTGCGCTTTAATCTTTTGTCCACGTGCAACAACATCGCGTGGGTCATCGATACGTTGCCATGCAAGTTCTGAAATGTGAACAAGACCTTCTAAACCTTCACCAAACTCCACAAACGCACCAAAGTCGGTAATCACTGTAATGGTTCCTTCAATCTCATCTCCTACTTTATAACTGCCGATCACATCTTTTTGTCGTTCTTCCCACACTGACTTTTCTGATACAATCAGTTTCTCTTCTTTTTCATTGACGTCTATCACTTTGACATCAAACATTTGACCAACGTATGTTTTTAAACGATCAAGAATTTTATTCTTATCACCACCTTGAATACGAGGATAGTGTTCTGGGCACAACTGCGACACTGGCAAAAATCCCTTTGTCTTTCCAAGTACAACCATAAGTCCACCCTTATTTGCTTCGGTAATTTGTGCCTGTACGATGTCTCCTGCATTAATCAAATCAAACAAACGATCCCATGCTTTTTTGTGTCCCGCGGAGCGAAAGGACAATTCCATAGCGCCGGATTCATTTTCCAAGTCCAATACCGTTGCTACCACCTTATCCCCGAGGGCCAAATGAGAATATTCTTCGGATTCATCAATAAGTTCATACCCGCGAACAATACCACTCGCAATACCATTTATATCAATTTGAACTTCATTTTTTCCAATACCGATGACTTCACCTTCTACCATATCTCCTACTTTCGGTAATTGAGCACCATACTCCTGGAGTAATTGCTTAAACTCTTCTCTATCTTGATCTACTTCATTTTCTTCAACAGCCACTGTAGACATACAACTTATGAATTAAATTATGAATTAATCTTATTTATCATCTTCTGATCCAGTTAAAATTTCCGCGAGGTTCTCGGGTGTATCCAAATCTTCATCGCTATTTTCTTCCTTATTATCAGCCATTTCTTCATCTTTGGATTCCTGCCCCACACCCTCTTGTTCTGATACTACTTCAATATTCCAATGTGTCAACTGTGAAGCCAATCTGACATTTTGACCTCCTTTACCGATAGCCAGTGAGAGTTGATCCTCTTTCACAAACACACGAGCGCGATGGTTTTCCTGATCCAGCTCTATTCGCGAGATTTTGGCGGGAGAAAGAGCGTTCATAATAAAGATAGACACATCATCGTCATATTGTATGATATCTACTTTTTCACCTCCAAGTTCTGCAATGATAGTTTGAATACGACTTCCACGCTGACCAATACATGAACCTATCGGATCAATATTTTCTTGATAAGCCACCACCGCAACTTTTGCACGTTCTCCTACATCACGCGCCACTGCTTTGATTTCAATCGCCCCGCTTTCTACTTCAGGAATTTCAGTTTCAAATATTTTTCGAAGTAAATTTTCATGACTGCGAGATACGATAATCTCCGGTCCACGAGTGCCTCTCGTAACCGATACTACATATACCTTGATACGGTCGCCGGGCATATAACGCTCGCGAGGAGACAATTCTTCATTTGGCATGATTGCAGTACCACGTCCAATATCAAGCAATACACGAGAGGTCTCCTTCCTTTGAACTGTCGCCATTATTAAGGTATCTTGTCTGTCTTGAAATTCATCAAAAATCAAGTCTCTCTCTGCTTCGCGTAATTTTTGAATGATCACTTGTTTTGCTGTCTGTGCAGCCATACGGCCATACTCTTCATTTACTGGCAACTCTGTTTTAATCACTTCACCGACATCTGAATCCTCTCTCAATATCTTTGCATCAGAAATCATAATATCTGTTTTGGGATTGAAGCGTTTTTCCTCTTCTGCTTCGTCTTGTTTATCAGCTTTGTCTTCAACACGATGTTCCGTTACTTTCGCTAATTGATCTTCAAGTTCTTCAGGAGAAAAATCCCGAACAACTGTCTTCACATCAAAAATACGTGAATCCCCTGTCTGAATATCAAACTCTGCTTTAATATTTTGATTCTTTTCACCGAAATCTTTACGATATGCTGCAGCAAGTGCAAATTCAAGTGCCTCAATCACATACTCTTGAGGGATATTTTTCTCATCACATACTTGCTTGATTGCTGATGCAATTGGATTGTTCATATTGATTATAATAATGTCTTTAAAAAAGACGATTGACTTCAAAAAAAAAGATAGTTTAAGAGTATAAACTATCAATAAAAGGAGTATACCGCTACTCCTTTTATTCGTCAAGTCTAAAACAGTGGATTCAACTCTCTACGCAAGAGGTCGTCTGTGCATAGGAATGTTGACCCTAATCACACCATTATTCTTTTTAATATGAAGTTTTTCACCAAAATACAGATGGCGATATGTAGATGCTTTCTTATTAGGTTTTGAAGGAAAATCATAATTTGACCGCGAAGCAATAATCTTATAATCCCCTGCCGGTACAAGAAAATTAAATCTTCCATGTACATCACTCAAACGTGATCGAACCAACTTATTGGATTTTGCATCAAATAACGATATAGTCGCCAACGATAATGGTTTGTTGGTACTATCATCAAATACTATCCCCCACGATTTACGAATACGCGGTACAACCAAGAACTGTAATAAGACTACTAACACGTTCAGAATAAAAATCGTAATATTGAGCGGACTTGGTGCGTATATTATTAAAGAAACACTAACCAAGAAACTAACAAGCGCAAAATACGGACCATATTTTTCCAATAAATCAAGTACTGCCCCAAAAAATGATCCTTCTTTGATTGAAGTTCTTTGTTTAGGATCAATTGGAATGCTTATAGAAATCTCATCACTATCGCTTGCTAAATAGATCTCGCCACCACGATAGATATTTCCATATGAACCATCTGCATTCCCTTTAATTATATTGGATGGAAAAACAAAGGGAGCTTTACTTACTTTAACAATATATTTTCCTGCTTGAGTGATAAAGCTAAACCTTCCGGTTTTATCTGTAACTTGCGTTTCAAGAAGTTTCTTTGTAACCGCATTATATAATCGTACAATCGCTAAACTTTCCGGTTCCTTACTAAACGCACCATAGACAACACCCCACTTTTTTCGTCGTTTCTTTTTATAACCAAACAAAGAAAAAATCGATGTTATATTTTGATATACAAAATGATATGCATTTGGAAGATTTCCCACCATTGAAGGAGCCAGAACGAGGATACTTGTTGCAACCACCACAGATGCAACTTGCAGTGTCGTTTCTCCTTTTTCAACAATGTTTTCAGTTTGATTATTAAATGATTGAATTTGGACCGATACTTTTTGTTGCACTTCTTCAGGAAGTCCTGGGATCACAAAAGGATTTGGTTCCATCGCGGCAAGTACAAAATCAGCACATGAATTCTGAACCGCTAGTTTTGAATCCACAACTGACGTTGTACCATCTTCGTATGTAGTGCGAAGAGACATAACATATGAACCAAGCCCGCTGGGAACTGCTACTGTACCGGTATAACATTGCTTATCTTCATCAAATGACAGTGGATATAGTGCGCCTGCCATATTTATACTCGTTTGATATACAGGACCAGGAAATGCATCTGTAGGAATACAAGGTACAAAATTGGTTGTCGTTTTTGTACAAAACGTTCCGCTACTATATGGTGTAGATCCACCTGATGTCATCATCACATTCCACACCAATGGATTAGTAATAAATGTGTTTGTTTGAGAAATACCGGCAGTTGTAAAAAGATCTGCAGAATATCCTGCTGCCATACCTACTTCACCACTTCCAGAACCACTACCACCTACAACTCCACCAGTTGAAATACCGCCGGTAACAATTCCCCCGCCACCCCCGCCAATGGCACCACCACTGAGTGATCCGCCACCAGAAGTAGTACTGCCACCTGTGGATTCTCCGCCAACAACACTCGAACCAGTTGTACCGCCACCAGAAGTAGTACTGCCACCTGTGGATTCTCCGCCGGTAGTAGTTGAACCACTACTTGTTGTACTACCTGACCCACCGACACCAGGTGCGCTCGGTGTTGCATCAAACGGAACTTCATCGCTCGGACGAGGTCGAATAATTGTATCAGTAGTTTGTGATGTGGCACCGCTTGCAGTGTTTGTATCAGTGGTACTTTGTGTGTTGTTTGTACTTGTGCTGTCTGATGTACTTGTACTACCATCTGGTGTTGTTGTTGGAGTAGTCGTAGAGGTTGTCGTTGTCGGTGCACTCAATGAAGCTGTTGTTCCACCTAAGAGTGTAACATTGACAGTATCACTATATGTTGAATTATCCACGCCGTTTGTAGCACGTACACGATACGAATATCGTGTATTCCCTCTCACTGTACTATCAGTATAAGTGGTTGATCCTGTTGCTACTGATCCTATTTGACTGAAAGAACCGCCAGTGATACTTCGTTCAATAAGAAATAATGTTTCATTTGAGGAATTGTCTGTCCATGTCAATGTCACACTTGAAGCGCCTGTTGCTTCACTTAAAGAAGATGGTGCGCTAGGAACATCAATATTGTTTGTCACTGTGACTGAACTTGCATCTACTATTGCGATCGCCAACTTCCCGCTATCTGAAGCTGTTGTGATAGTGAGTACCTTACTACTTCCTGCTGTGGTGTTTGTCATTTGATTAACACCACCGCTAGCGTTTGTACCAACTTCAATAACCACCTTATCGCCAGATGCGATTGCTGTCCCGCCGGATGTCGGATATGTCAAAGTTAAAATACTTGAACTCAATGAAGCACCCCATGTGGCAGCTGCTGCTGATGTCGCCAACGTTGCTTCTGTTTCTGTGCCAAGCGTGCCGTATGATAAGTCAATATCAGTAAAATCCACACTACCTGTTGAGCTCACCGCATTACTAAAGTCAACGGTAATGGTTCCCGACGATACACCGCTTGGGCTTGTAAAAGCTACTCTATGATTAGCAACAGTACTTGCCTTCTGTGTACTCAAAGTATCACTCATTGATGTCAGTGATGATGCAAATAATAAATGAGGTGAGACAAACAGCACCAACAATACCAATACAGCACCAACAAAATAACGCGATACGATTGAGTGTCTTAATGTCATATCTTTTTCTTTAGTGGTTTTGTACGAGTTTTATCAAACATACGCGCAACCACCTTTACAATAAGCATTGTAATAATAATTAAAAGAAGTGTCCATATTATGATCAACGCTTTTGGCAACACCCATATCGTTACCGAACCTTTTAGATGTTGTTCGCCATCATATGTGGCATCAAGTACTGCAGAATATTTTCCAAATGCAAATCCCCTGTCCCATATCGTCTCATATGACCTCCCAGACTTTGGTAAAATATTTCCACCTTCCGAATCATTGTTAAAAGGTAACGTAGCGATAGTTTTACCTCCAAAATTTTTGATTTCAACAATTCCACTCGGACGTTGATGTGTCGTGCCTTCGTTGAATATGTGTGTTATAAACGTAATGGGTAATTTTTCAAAACTAGCAATACCTGTTTTTGTCTGAAAACTTTGTAGTGAGAGTGATTCTTTGACCTCACCTTGTACTTTTAATAATATCTGCGTTGCGATACCACTAGAAACGGCAACCCGCGATCCTGAAGATAATGTTGGTGTCTCTGTATACGAGATCCATGCATAGTGCCCCCCCGCGGTTGCATCCAAAGGAACTGTGAGCGAATATAATACCTTCTTTTTTTCTCCCGGTTGAAGTGTAACCTTTGGTGTAGTAACCGTAATCCAGTCAGCAATAGTATTTTCATCTGTGGGTTTTGGAAGTAATTGTGATGTCGTACCGTCAGCTGAAGCAGTTTTGATTATCCCAATATGAGAATTAAGAGTCATGACCTCGCTCGTGTCATTTGTCAAATTAATGGATTGAGAAAAAGAATCTCCAGGATGTGCAGTAAGATCAAAAAAAATTGGTGACATTTCCAGCGCCTCTACACGTGATGGAATAACCAAAATAAATGGCATCAACAACAGCACGGCAAACAAAAAAACAAATTTTTTCATAATCAAAATAAAAATATTCCACAGAACACTCACATAATCGTGTTCATAAGTATTATACCACACAACAATTTTTCACACACGCCATTATCTTTATGGTGTGTTACGAAGTCTGGATATCTTTTATATGTCTGATCTTTGAAGTCATTCGCATCCTGTCAATCTCTATCGAAATAATATCAAACCGAACATAACGAATTTTAAAAAGAACATGATATTGAGTTAGCGCATAGCGCATCCGATGCAGTTTCCGGGCATCCACAGCTTCCTCACCAAAACCATATACCAAACTTGCACGCGTTTTTACCTCAATTACAACCAGATCATTACCTTGTCGTGCAATAATATCAATTTCACCACCTTTTACAAAAAAATTACGAGACAAAATCTCGTAACCCTTTTTTTGGATAAAATCACAGGCAAGTTGTTCTCCAAAATTACCAAACGCTCTTTTTTGCAGATTTCTACTACTTATTTTTTAAATACTTTGTAAATTCACCTTTTTTTTGAGCTTCCTTCCTCAATGCCTTATTTTTAACGTATGTTTCATGCCCAATAGCAATCAACCAGACTAATAATACTATTGTCCAAATAAGTGCAAAATAGCGGGCACCCAAAACCGGAACTCCTTCATATTCAAAAAAGACCACAATTATACCAAATACAATCATCGTTACAAAACAGTTGTGTAAGCGACCAACAACGTTTTTTGTCAACGAATCCCATACTTTGCGCTTCTTTTTACCAATAATACGACTAACAATATCAATCACAATCACGGTAAACAAAATAAACGACAATATTAATATCCCCCTCACACTCAACGGACCTGGATGAGAACTAAACCAATAGTGAAAATCGTACAAATGAGGTGCAATCATAAGGTTATTCATTATTTCTTGAATACAAGCGCATAGTGATACGGTCCCGCTTCAAACTCTTCCAAAAGAGTAATACCAAGGGATTGCGCAATTTCCTTGACTTTTTGTGGAGAAATACGACGATCAGACGGAGGGCCAAACGGCGATCCGCTCGGTTTCCAATCAATAACCACCAATCGACCACCCGACATTATCATACGCAATGACTCTTGTACAATCTTTTCATATCGGGAGTTTTGAAACAAAACATTTAATAAAAGTGCAATAGTGCATGATCCCGAAATAATTCCTGCTGATCCATCTCTTTCAAGGTCAGACCATACTGTTGTAACATTTGAAAGATTAAACAATTTCATCTTTGCTTCTACTACTTTTAAAACATTTTTCTGTATATCTAAAGCAAAAACCTTGCCTTTTGCTCCCACGGCTGTTGATAAAGAATTGATGAAATGCCCTCCTCCCCCACACCCAAGATCAGCCACAATATCGCCATCATGAATATCCAGACGAGCCACAACGGTTCGCGGATCAATCAAGGAGGTACCCCCCGCCGGTGCTTTTCCCAACATATATAATAAAATAGATTTGAAATCCTTATAGATAGTATAGCACAAGAGACATGACTCTTGCACTCTTTTCATAGATTTCAACTCCGCCCTTTATCTAATGCGTGTCAATGTGGTCTTTACCAAAATATTGTGCGACGCATATTGTTCCACGTGGAACAATTTACAAGAAATGATTTTTATGCTAGGATGGAAATATATTATTTCAAAAAGGAGATGCAATAATGAAAAAACTTAGAAGATGGTTCTTTAACATAAAAAATAAAATTTCGTGTAAACTCGCAAATAGAGCGATAAAAAAAGCATGTAACCTGCCTAGGTCAGAACAAAATATTGATATAGAATATGCTTATCAGATGAAAAAAGCGATTTATTTTGTAAGTTCAGTTTTAGAGGATGAACCAAATAATCCAAGAGCACTTTGTCTTAGGGCAACGGCATTTCTAACAATTGGAGATGTAAATTTAGCTATTTCTGATCTAAGCCAGTATATCCTTGCCTATCCCAACAGCGAGAAGGGATACATATTACGAGCAGTTGTGTTCCATTCACGAGCTGATTATTCTAAAGCCATCTTGGATCTGATTCATGCTATTTCTATCAATGCGAAATCAGTACCAGCATTAATTTTAATTGCTGACTGCTATTCAAAACTAATGCAAAATGAAAGCTTTCAGCAGTATGAAGACTCTTTATTGGTGCAAAAAACACTTAATATAGCAAAAAGAATTGATGGGAATTTAGCGGCAAGACTTTTAGAAACATTTTGCCCGAATTAATTGTTCCACGTGGAACAATTAATAATGTTTTTAGGAAAATCAATCAGAAATATAGGCATTTTATTAAAAATGCTTATTTTTTTGGAAATTTATTCACAGAATGTTCCACGTGGAACATTATTTGTGGCTGAACTGTGTCCAAAATGTTCCACGTGGAACATTTTTTGGCTGTCCTCTCTTTTGTGGCGTATACTGATTATATATCTATATTACAAGTCGAGGAGGTACAAAATGTACGAAAGTATCAAGGAATGGTTCTTTACAATTTATGTAGATGAGGAAGAACTCGTGAATGTGGCATATCAAGCTACTTTAAAGGCTTATGAATACAAAAAAGGATCCACAGAGTTTATAAAAGGATTTCAAGAAGCAATAAAGTGTTATAAACAAATACTAGACTGTAATCCGACACACGAAATCGCTCTTTATAGGTTAGCTATATCCTATGAACAGATAGAATCTTTCAATGATGCCCTATCATGGATGACGGAATACATTAAAAACTATCCGGATAACGCTGATGCATTTCTTGTTTGTGCAAACATTTATTGGGAGCTTGGTATGGTTGTTCGTGCCACAGACTGCGCAGAAAAGGCTTACCAAATGAATCCGCGATCACTTGCGGTGCTCAAATGGTTGAACTTAGCGCCAATGAATACTAAAACAACCACAGAGATAGATTTATCTACTCACATAACACAAAGAGAGTGAGGATTCTAAACACGAATCCTTATTTTTATTTGGTTTTTTGTACTTTATATCCTCAAAATGTTCCACGTGGAACATTTCCGAGTCACGCGATATGTTACCAAAATGTTCCACGTGGAACATTATTTGGGGTTAGGGTGTATGCAAAATGTTCCACGTGGAACATGTTGAGAGGTCTGATCTCGGAATTATAAGGAAAATTAGAAGGTATCTTGTAATAAGATACCTTCGTTTACCCTGAATCATTTTTCGTTTTTATTTTTATACTGTAAAAATACCTCGCCACAATTGGCACACTCCACGTGCCAAAAAGCTCTTAGCTTAAAGCTAGTACAAAGACATTTAGGACAAGTTTTTCTTTTATAATACCGATTAACACATTCATCACATATGATGAACAAACCGATGCTAAAGAAATTAGTATCCCGCGTGCGCAAGCACGCCTTACAATACTGTACTTGATTACTATTACTCATCTCGATTTCTCCTTTAATGTTCCACGTGGAACATATATAATATTATTTTTGTTTTCAACTAACTCAACAAAGAGAAGTATACCACGAATCCAACAGATTGTCAATAGTCTTCCAACAGTTTTTAGACCAATATTTCCTTTTTGTATAAAAAATATTATGACATAAAGGATATATTGTTGACAGTATTCCAACAACATACTATTATATACTCAAATATGCCACAAGAAATACTCAAACAACTGGGTTTTAGTGATAAAGAGGCCAAAATTTATTTGGCCATACTACATGCTGGCAAGACGACACCTACTCAGATAGCCAAGGAAACAGGTATAAACCGTACCACGGTATATAGCGTCGCCTCTGATTTGATCAAAAAAGGCATAATTGCCGAGGATTTGGGGAGTACTAAGACATATTTGGTTGCACTACCGCTCCAAGATCTTGCTAACCTCACTAAACAAGAGGAAGAAAAACTTGATATTCAAAAAAACCTTATCACACAAGCAATTACCCAACTTCAGGAGGCAACGAAGGACGCACCATATCACATCCCAAAGCTCATTTTTATCTCCGAAGAACAGCTAGAAAATTATTTATATTCAAGATTGCCAATATGGAGTGAGAGTTTACTTGAAAGAGATGGGATATTCTGGGGTTTTCAAGATCATACCTTTGCAACAGAATACGTAAAATGGATTGACTGGCAATGGAAACAACCTTTCTCGCAGAATGTATCTCTAAATATGCTCACAAATGAATCCGAATTTGAAACAAAAATAATGAAACCGCGTGATTATAACCGAAGAAACTTGCTGTTTTGGAAAAAAGGTGCAAATTTTCAGTCATCAACATGGGTTAATGGTGATTATGTAGTATTTGTAAATACCCGCCAACACCCTTTCTATCTTATTGAACTATACGACAAGACCATTGCAGATAGTATGCGACATCTTTTCAAAGGAATCTGGGACGAGATTGAATCAAAAAAGCCCTCAATAATATAGAAGACTTTCTCTGGTGCGCGCAGGTGGACTCGAACCACCGACCTGAGACTTATAAGATCTCTGCTCTAACCGGCTGAGCTATGCGCGCATGCCCCTTATGATACGGCCAAGGGCGTCCATTGTCAAAAGTAAACAATGTGGGTATACTATGGTACAATATTCGCAGTCATAAGTATTATATATCCCTCTTATGCAACACATTACTTCTATTTTGCACTCACTGGGCTTTGTAGATAGCGAAATCAATACCTACACGGCATCCCTTGAGCATGGACCAGGGACAGTGATTGACCTGACCAAGCTCACGAAGCTTTCTCGACAAGCGACATATGTTGCTATTGAGATCCTCACCAAGCGTGGATTGATGTCCAGTGTTTTAAAAGGAAAAAAGAAATATTACGTATCAGAGGATCCTGAAAAACTACTCGCGTATGCGGAACGTAAGCAACAGGAGATGAAAGAAAAGATCGGTGATTTATCACGGGTTTTGCCTGAACTCAAACTCAAGGCACGAGGTGAACATCCGGTAGTAAAAATGTTTGAGGGTAAAGAGGGGATTAAGGCGATACTGGAAGATATTGAAGGTTCAAAACCAAAAAGAATTCTTGGTATTACTGACTTTGATGCCGTCAAACAAATACTTACGCCAGAAGATACGCAACCATTCAAAGATGCAATTAAAAGAAATAACACAAAGCTTGAGTATCTTGCTATTGGGGAGCCGGGCTCAGCAAGCATAGCTCATACGACTAAACTTCCGGCTGAATATCCCCATTTCAATTCAGAGATATTGATCGTAGATAAAAAAATCGCTTTCATCACTTTTGAGGGTAAAATGAATTCTGTCATCATTGAAAGTGACGCTATAGCAAAAACTCTATTGATTGTTTTTGAACTTGCTTTAAAATCCTTGAAGAAAATTTAGAAAAGAAAAGAGGTCCGACGAGAGCCATAGATTTACCATATTAATGGTATTCTGTGATCTGTCAGACCTTTTTTTAGGAGATTAACCCATTACCGTTAGCCTCCAGAATTTTTACCAATTGAACATAAAACACGTCCCGATCGGTAAACAAAATAATTTGAAAAATGCTTCATTTTTTTTACTCCATCCGAACATGGTCGACATCATGTTCACTGATATAACTCTCAACCTACATACAAACTATCAGGTTTTTCCCATTTTGTCAAGTGTCTAATGTCAAAACTCATAAATAATAGAGTTTTTTCTATAATTTAGCCATTATTTGCCTCTAAAGCCATTGCTTGGTACTATTTGTGTAGTATTTCTTATCTTTTTCGCTATGGAATCATCAAACGAGCTTCCCAAAGCTTACGAGCCTCAAAATGTCGAAAATCGCACCTACAAGGCATGGTTGGATTCCGGTCTTTTTAATCCTGATGCCTACCCGGAGGCCAAGAATCCTTTTTGTATCATCATGCCCCCGCCAAACGCGACAGGCAGACTTCATACCGGTCATGCGCTAGGGTATGTACTGGAAGATCTCATGACTCGCTATCACCGCATGAAAGGAGATAAGACACTATGGCTTCCCGGTACTGACCACGCATCCATCGCGAGCACAAATAAAGTAGAAAAACTTCTTGCAAAGGAAGGTATCTCTCGCCATGATCTCGGCCGTGAAAAATTCCTTGAACGCGTATCTCAATATGTAGAACAATCGCGTAGTGATATCAGTAATCAAGGACGGCTTCTAGGCGCGAGTTGTGATTGGAGCAGAGAACGGTATACCTTGGAACCCGCCATGACAAAGGCAGTGCGCACAATGTTTGCTCGTATGTACAAAGACGATCTGATATATCGTGGAACACGCATTGTCAACTGGTGTCCTCGTTGTATGTCCACTTTGGCAGATGATGAGGTAAATCATAAAGACCAGGAAGGCATATTGTACTACATCAAATATCCTATAAAAAATAGTGAGGCATTTCTTACCGTAGCCACAACGCGCCCCGAAACAATGCTTGGCGATGTTGCGGTCGCCGTCAATCCAAACGACCCGCGCTATCAACAGTACATTGGTAATGTCGTAACACTTCCGCTTGCCAATCGTGATATTCCTGTCATTGCAGATGAATATGTGGATATGGAGTTTGGTACCGGTTCACTCAAAATCACCCCCGCGCATGATCCGAACGATTTTGAAATCGGTAGAAAATACAACCTACCGACATATCGCATACTTGATGACGAAGCCAAAATCAACTTTGATTCTTTAAGAAAGGCAAACCACGATCTTTCGTCTATTCAGCAATTTGAAGGTATGGATCGCTACACTGCGAGAGAAGCAGTCATATCAGCACTGCAGACCGCAGGTCTATTTGAAAAAAAGAAAACATATTCAAATAGCGTCGGCGTCTGTTATCGTTGCGATACTATCATTGAGCCAATTACTTCCTTGCAATGGTTTATTGATGTTAACAAAAAAACCCCTCGCCATAATGAATCTCTTAAAGAGATGGGACTTCGTGCAATACATTCAAAAGATATTCAAATAATCCCACAACGATTTGAAAAACAATATTTTCAATGGACGGAAAATCTTCGTGATTGGTGTATTTCGCGACAAATATGGTTTGGCCATCAAATCCCTGTATCCTATTGTTTGCCGGAAAATGGAGGATGCGGTGAGACAATCGTCAGTGTAGAAGAACCGCTACAGTGTCCAAAATGTAGCAACACAAAACCCACACCCGAAGAAGATACACTTGATACCTGGTTTTCATCCGGTATGTGGACGTTTAGTACGATGGGCTGGCCAGACAATGCAGAAGAAAAAGATGGAAAAATTATTAAAAAAGGTGATTTGGCTACTTTTCATCCTACTACTGTTTTGGATACCATGTGGGATATCCTCACCTTTTGGGTAAACAGAATGATCTTGATGACGGAATACGCGCTTGATGAAGCGCCATTTAAAACAATCTATCTTCATGGGATGGTTTTGGATAAAAATGGACGAAAGATGAGCAAGTCTCATGAAGAAACTGCTATTGATCCTCTTGAGATGATCGAAAAATATGGTACAGATGCATTGAGGTTAAGTTTGTTAATCGGCGTGACACCAGGAAATAGTATGCGACTTTCCCAAGACAAGGTCGAGAGCTATCGAAATTTCGTAAACAAACTATGGAATATTAGTAGATACATTTTGACCTTCACTGGTAACGAGGAAAAATCCGAAAAAACAGCAAAAAAACCGCAATATACTCTTGCAGACCGATGGATCATCAGCCGACTCAACAATCTTATCGCAGAGGTTTCAAAATCTATTGAACACTATGAATTTTCTCATGCAGCAGAATTACTACGAGTATTCACATGGGATGATTTTGCAGATTGGTATGTTGAGATAAGTAAAGTGGAGGGGGATAAGCGCGCATTGCTACTTTCTATTCTTGAGGTATTACTAGTCTTATGGCATCCGATGGCGCCATTTGTCACAGAAGAGATATATCGTCTTGCATTGTCTTCATTTCCACCCACACACCCTGACCGACCTGCACTGCTTATGGTACGCGCATGGCCACAATCAAACTCGTCAGCTATAGACGAAAAAATAGAACAAGAATTTTTATCATTACAAAAAATCGTCCAAACCATACGTAATGCACGATCAGAAAATCACATATCCGCTGGTGAAAAAATCAATCTGATTTTTTACACTCCGCACAAAAGCGCATTTCTTACACCACACATAGATACCATCACACGACTTACACATGCCGGACAACTCACTATACAAGATAGCGGAAAAAAACCGCACAGCGCGTTGTTTCTTACAACAGAAGACATTGAGATATATATCCCGTTGACTTCCATGAAGATTGAAGAAGAAAAGACACGTCTTGATAAAGAAATCATCAACATAGAATCTCTTATTGGAAAAACAAACGGACAACTCGCAAACCAAGAGTTTGTGGCTAAAGCACCGGAACATATCGTCCAAGATTTGCATCAAAAAGTCGCCAACTATCAAGATGAGCTCGTACGCATGCAAGAACAACGCAAAAGACTGATATAATAAAAGTACTTAATGAGTACTCATCATATATGACACACAACGATCCTATTCATTCTCTTCTTTCGCGCGGAGTCGCAGAAGTGATTGATCGCAAACACCTTGAAGCGCGTCTCAAAAAAGGCGAGAAACTTCGTATCAAGTACGGTATTGATGCCAACAAGCCACAAATCCATATTGGCCACACTGTACCGCTTCATAAACTTCGTGAGTTTCAAGACGCGGGACATACCGCAGTCCTTATCTTGGGCGACTACACCGCACAACTTGGTGATCCGTCTGATCGATCGGAGGCACGCAAGCTCATAAGCCACGAAGAAACAAAACGCAATGCGGATATGTATCTCACGCAAGTATTTAGTATTCTTGATAAAAAGAAGACAGAGGTACACCGTAATTCCGAATGGTTTTCAAAATTTACCTTACGCGACGTGATTGAACTCATGGCGACCACTACACTCAATCGTCTTTTGGCACACGAAACCTTTGGTGAGCGCCTGAAAAAAAATCAACCACTCCACGCACAAGAAATATTGTATCCGCTCATGCAAGGATATGACTCGGTGATGATCAAGGCGGATGTTGAACTCGGTGGCATGGATCAAAAATTTAATGTACTGATGGGCAGGGAAGTACAACACAGCCACGGCATGCCAGAGCAAGATGTGATTTTATTTCCTTACATCCCCGGCACTGATGGTAATGAAAAAATGTCAAAAAGTTTGGGCAACACCATCAATATCACTGATGTACCAGCCGATATGTATGGCAAGGTGATGTCTATATCGGATAAGATCATGTGGAAATACTTTGACCTTGCAACAAAAATTCCGGAAAAAGAAATCAGCAAGATGTCTCATGATATTAAAGCCGGTACACTCAATCCACGTGATGCAAAAATGTTTCTTGCGCGAGAAATCACCACGATGTATCACAGCAAAAAAGACAGTGAACAAGCAGAAGCACAATTTATCCAAGTATTTCAGCAACAAAAACGACCGGATGAAATACCTGTCTTCAAAATCGCAAAGAAAAACATTTCTCTTATAAATGCACTAGTAGAAACAAAACTCGCAACGAGCACAACGGACGCACGCGCTCTGATCAAACAAAAGTCAGTGAAAATAGACGATGAAATTGTAGATGATATTAAATACTCAATCACTATCCCTGCGAAAGGAACAATCATCCAAAAAGGGAAGAGGTATTTCGTGAAAGTGATGGGGTAATAACACAATAAATTATGTACGAGATACCAACACAATCAACGCCAGAACAAATACTAGCTGGCTATAACCTTAACCAAGGCGTTGAGATTGTACGTCTTTTAGAAAATGCTGATGAGCATGAACTTCATGCGTTTATGACACAACTTAAAAAAAAACAAATCAGAGGAATTTACAACCCTATATGCGAATGATGCCGAATGTTATAAAGACATACTAATGGAATCACAATATGCAATCTTGCGAAAAAAGATTATCAAACAACGACAAGAACAATGGACTAATCGCGAAAAAAATAGTCTTGAACAAACAGAAGAAGAAAAAGCACTTTTAGGAGAGAATATATATTGGGAAATGATTGAACCCCAAGTAGTCACCGCCGTTAAAATCTTTTTGCAAAAAAGATGAGATAACCTTTTCACTTAGATCATTCGGCGATGGAACCTATCCCTTTTCAAAATCAGCTGAAAATAAAAATACACCAGAACTCAGCAAAGAAGAACAAGAAGTACAAACCTTGCTAACTAACATATGGGACGATGTCGCTGAAGCGTTACCTTCACGAGCGTGATATATATCTCATCGCTAAAAGTATAGCGAGAGAGTGTCCGACATTAAGGGATTCCAAATCAGCATCATGAGGGATTCGTAAAGACGTACCGGCGACAGGCAGTGTGATCCCTGATCCTTCCGACCCCGCAATGATGATAACTTTGTTTTCCAATTTTTTTATAGATTCGTTTGAAACTACGGTCGCACCTTTGCGTGCTTCAAGACGATACACAGGACGATTGATTTTGTGTATCAGCTCATCCGCGCCTTTACGCGCGCACTCAATCCACGGCACGGAAAACATAGTACCGGCAGATGCACGGACGACTTTTGGACTTGTGATATCCGCAGATTCAATAAGTACCAGTGAAGCATCAAAACCCAAGCAGAGACGCAGTATACTTCCCACATTCCCTGGATCTTGTATTCCATCCAAAACGACAATAGTAGAGGATTTGGTTATATCCTTGATAGTCCATGTCGGTATCGTCGCCACCCCGGCAAGGTCTTGTGGTGTTTCTGTAGTCACCAGCTTTTTAAATTGTTTTGTATCTTTTGATGTAAACGTAAAAAGTACAGCTTTCCCCGCTGTTTCAATGACCTTTTTCCCCTCTACAAGGCATAAACCCTCTAACTCGCGACCTTTTTGGGTCTGAAGTGACGCGATAAGTTTTTCCTGATTTTTAGTAAGCATAGTATTGACAAAAGTGTATAAATATAGTATATGTTTAGTGTTGGTTCTTTACAAGAGAGCTAGACGGATATTGATGTCTTGAGAGGAAAACATCATGAATAAAGCAGAAATATTAGAATTTTTGGCAACAGCAGGAAAGTTTGTTTCAAAAAAGATATGGACACTAACAAAATGGATTTTCAGTTGGTGTTCTCAGACCCCAAAAAGAGCACTTTGGAGCATAATTCTCTTTATCGGAGTGTGCTTTTGGATTAACCCACCAGTCATAACACCCCAAAACCAAGCTCTGCTGGAGGGGACAGCTATCATGACAGGATTGGGGATCTGGATTTACCTCTGGATTTCAAAACCAGTCAAGAAAGCTAAAAAAATTCTTGGATTTGGTAAAAAGAAAAAGGAGAAAAAATAATGTTAAGTAGGTGGAATCTCATAGGAACAGTAATTTTTGTCGCATTTGTCGCATTTATACTGCTAGTAATCTTTGCTAAAGACTTTCTTATTGCCTTGATAGCAAGGGTAGTCTCGTATTTTATTTATTTTTTGATGCATTACATCGCTTACATTCTCTTGGGCGGGGTAGTCGTTTTCCTTTGGGTAAAAACAAAGAAAAAATAACCGATCGAGGTGTAATAAGCACCAACATCGGTTTTATTTTACCCCAAAAACCTGTCATGCACAATTATGACATTTTAGTATTGTATCTTTTGGTATTTCAGTATAAAATAAACATACTTGAAACTTTATGAATACGAAGGCATCGCGCAAAAAATCTCCGTCGCGCTCCGTCGCCATGGTAGATACGTGGGATGTGCTTCTTATATCACTTTCTTCCTTTTTTAAAACAGGTATTGCGAGTTGTTACCACACACCATTTACGGTATTTCCGTCATCTTTTGTAAAACCACCACAAACCGAGATGGGAGATATTGCGTTTGCATGCTTTCCTCTTACTATACTTGCAAAAAAAGCACCACCAATGATTGCCATTGATCTAGCAATCGCCCTAAACAAATCAAAAACTCTACAAAAATTACCTATTACAAAAATTGTAGCAACCGGACCATACGTCAATATTTTTTTTAATCCTGATACATTTGCAAAAGAATTATTACCAACGATTCTAAAACACAAACATTTTGGTACAGGATCTGCAAAACAAAAAGAACAGATCATGATTGAGTACGTTTCCCCCAATACAAACAAACCCCTTCATGTCGGACACACACGCAATGCCGCACTTGGTGCTAGTATTGCAAAACTCTTAATATCGCAGGGTCATACGGTCACCAAAACAAAGGTAGTCAATGATCGCGGAATCCATATCTGCAAATCTATGGTTGCATATCAAGAAGCGATACAAGAAGCCAAAGAAAAAAAGCAATCTGTCCCGACTCCGCAAAACACGGGAATCAAGGGAGATCATTTTGTGGGGGATTATTATGTTGCGTTTGACGCACAAGCAAAAAAATCAGAAGCGATCATTGAAGAAGCACAAAACTGTCTGCTCAAATGGGAAGCGAATGATAAAAAAACACGAGCGCTTTGGAAAAAAATGAATATATGGGCGCTTGATGGACATAATCAAACATACAAAGAATTAGAAATCACATTTGACGATACATATCTAGAAAGTGATATGTATACCAAAGGAAAGGATATGATTTTAAATGGTCTAAAAAAGAAAATTTTTACAACAGACGAGACCGGCGCGGTAATGGCGGATCTTTCAAAATATAATCTTCCAAATAAAGTCCTTCTTCGCCAGGATGGTACGACGCTCTATATCACTCAAGATATCTATCTAGCAGTCCACCGTGCCAAACAACTAAAACTGGATCGCGCAGTATATGTGGTTGGCGCCGAACAAGATCTATATTTCAAACAGTTGTTTGCCATACTGGATATACTCGGCTACAAATGGGCCAAAAAACTTTATCACGCAAGTTACGGGATGGTCACTTTGCCGGAAGGAAAGATGAAGTCACGCGAAGGGACGGTGGTGGATATTGATGATTTGTTAGCAGAACTGGAGACTCTTGCAAGACAAGAAATTTGCCAGCGAGAAGCATCTCTTTCAAAAAAAGAAATTCAACACCGCGGACATACTATTGCGCTTGCTGCTCTCAAATATTATCTTCTGCACTCTGACCCCCAAAATCCTGTAATGTTTAATCCAAAAGAGTCCATATCATTTCAGGGTAATACAGGACCATATCTGCTCTATACGTATGCACGTTTTAAAAATATTTTACAAAAAGGTAAATATCATTCCGGTGTATCTGTTCCGAAAGGATATGATTTTGAAGGAGAAAAATCACTTCTTCTACACCTTGCCACTTTTCCGCAAGAGGTACGGACGTCTGCTCTTGAATACAATCCAGCAAAAATCGCTCGCTATTCCTATACCCTAGCCAAAAAACTCAATGAGTACTATCATGAAGTACCCGTACTTAAAGCTCCGCCCATTGCGCGTACTGCACGGTTGACAGTCATTGATAGTGCATTGCGAACCCTCCAAAACGCTCTTGATTTATTGAACATCCCTACTCTTGACCACATGTAGTATATGACACTAAGTATCCTACTCATCCCATTTGGTCTTCTCCTTGTTCTCTGGATTATCTTTAGTTTACTGATCATTTGGAATCTCCTTGCGTATGTAAAAGAAATGCCCGCTGCTGGATTACTCTTAATCGTATATGCGATTGGAAGTATAATTATCATGGGTGTCTCCTGGTATTATATACTTGCAATCGACTGGGGCACTCCTCTCATAAATCCATAAGCATATGCCACACCTCAACCTACTTCCAAACGAGCATGTTATCTTGAGTTTGCGTCGTCATCCATTGATCATACTACTTGACTTATTATTGTTCGTATTTTTGATGTTAATCCCTATTATTGTATATGTCATGGTTTATTTGACTGGCGTTGCGTTGAGTGACAATCTCACATTATTTGCGTTTATTATACTTGCTACTAGTATTTATTATCTCTTTATTTGGTTATTCACATTACATAGCTTGCTAGATTACGTACTTGATATTTGGATTATTACCACCGAGCGCATTATTGACATGGAACAAAAAGGACTATTTGCGTTTTCCGTATCCGAACAAGAAATCCATCGTATTCAAGATATGACGGCAGAAATAAATGGCATTTTACCCACACTTTTTAATTACGGTAATGTATATATACAGACCGCTGGCGAAAAAGAGCGTTTTATGTTCAAACAAGTACGTAATCCGCGCGGAGTTATACATATCCTTTCGCGATTGGTTGATGAATCTTCACAGCACAAACCAAAAGAAGAGTTTTAAGGATCTTCATTTGTAATTGTGATAATTACTATTTCCAATTTTTTTCCCGCAGGCCGTTTCGTGCAGCATCAACTTGTGCCTCTTGTTTACTTTCACCTTCACCAGTCGCAACCAAATCCTTTCCAATATACAAACCCATCTTAAACCATTTTGCATGATCAGGCCCTGTTTCCTCTAACACGTCATAATGTGGCGTGATTTTTGTTTGCTCTTGCGCAATCTCTTGGAAACGACTTTTTGGATCAACATCCAAATGTTTCTCAATGATTTCCGGTAATCGTGGAATCAAATATGTGTGTAAAAATTTTTCTGTACTCTTGTATCCCTGATCGAGATATATTGCACCAATCAATGATTCAAACGCATTAGCCAAAATATATTGACGTGCCTTACCTGTTGCGTCTTTCGCTTCACCGCGACTAAGATACAAACAGTCATTGATATCAATATCTCCCGCTATTTGTGCAAGCATCTTACTATTGACCACACTCGCTCGCCAATTGGTCATTTCACCCTCAGTGGCAGTGGAGTACGTATCATATAGATAATCAGTAACAATTAGTTCTAATACCGCGTCACCCAAAAACTCCAATCTCTCATTATGCTCAAGATGAAATGAAGGATTTTCATTTAAGTATGAGCGGTGAACAAACGCTTGACGGAGAGTATCAAGTTTCTTAAACGTTACACCGATCTTTTTTTGTAATGTAGTAAAAACTTTGTCATCTGTCATACATTTTCTTATTCATCTTTATTTTCTTCTGAAGGAAGGTCTGGTTCCACTTCCAGTTGTTCATGTTCTTTGTCTGCTAATTCGGTTTCTCGAGCCTTCTTTTTTTCTTGATACGCTTTTTCCAAACGATCTTCCTTTTCTGTAAGACTGTCTGCGCTGTCCTTATATATAGAACCAAGAACGCCATTTACAAATTTTGATGAAGACGGCCCGCCATACGCTTTAGCCAGCTCTATCGCTTCATTAATAGCAACGCGAGCAGGAATATCTTGATCATATAACATCTCATAGATACCAAGACGTAAAATATTACGGTCAATCACCGTAATTTGTTCCAGTGGCCATTCAGGGGCATATTGTATGATGAGAGGATTTATTTCCTCCTTGTGTGCTATCACACCCTTTACAAGTTTTTGCGCAAAGTGTTCGTCATCAAAGTCAGGGGCAAACTCTTCAAAATTATAAGAAAGCACTTCATCAACGACCGCGTCGTGAACGCCGTTGAAATCCCATTGATACAGTGTTTGAAGAGCTAATGTACGAGAGAGGTAACGATTTGCCATGAAGTTGATGCCGTTTAGGACTTATTTTTTGAAGATAATTTACTTGAAAGTTCTTTTTTAATATCTTCTTTGGAAACTTCCTTCAAAAGTACTTCAGATTTACTTTTTCCTATAACTTGCCTGCTTTTGTAAGTCCCGCAATATACACACGCACGATGGGGCAAGATGGGCTTGGAGCATTTTTTACATGCAACCAACTGCATCTGATCCAACGCAAAATGCGCCGCACGCCGACGTTTTGAAGATTTTGATAGTTTTTTTCCAGGGAGTCCCATATTTCTGTGTGGTTTAAGGAAGATACCATCATTTCTAAGGTATCAGATAAAATGTATGTTATCACGATATTTTAAAGTCTGCAAGGGGGCGGTAGTTTGACGTTTTTCCCCCTTATCGCTACGCTAATGACAGCGCCTAATGGCTGCGTATCTTGAAAAAAGGAGGTTATTCGATGAAAAAAATGATTACCGTTTTCCGAAATCTGGAAAATCGAGTTACAAAATTTGAAAAAGGATGGAACACACATAGTGTGCAAGAAGTCCTGAAACAATTAGCCACAAACCCGATTCTTTGCAATCAACATGTTCGCATATGTAATGAAAACGGATGGAAAGAATATGTGGAAGACAGGTGGCAACACATACCAGATGAAATACTTACAATAACAGCACGACGTTATCGTGCATCAAGTAAGACTTGTGTTGTGTGTCATTGCACTATCAACATAAGCTGTTTTGAGGAAAATGGAATGAATGTTGACATGTCTAGTATTGGCATGTTGATACTTGAAAAAGAGAAAGGAGAATGGAAAATAGGAACACTCTTTTTTTGAAGATTTTTTCACGATCCTCTGATAATTAAAAAACAGCAAGTAAACATACTTGCTATTTTTTGTACAAATATTTTTCTACACCAACGTCACGCTCGCAACTTTATCATCACCCTCTTTGAACCTCATAAGACGTACTCCCTGTGTATCACGTCCCAATAAAGACACACTCTTGATGGACAAACGAATCACTTGACCATTTGAAGAGATAACCAACAGGTCTCCATTTTCTCCTTCTGGCAAATCAGTAAGATCCACCACTTGCGCCATTACAATCTTTCCTGTTTTGGTGGTAACATGCGCCGTTTTAATACCTGAACCACCACGCCCTTGTGTTTTGTATGCTTTCACTGATGTCCGTTTGCCATAGCCATGCCCCATAACAATCAAAAGTTCAGCATTTTTTGCATTCACCGCAACGATAGCCATACCAATCACTTTGTCATCTTTTTTCAAACGAATTCCGCGTACACCGGACGCGACGCGACCCATCGATCGTACATCGCCTTCTTTAAAACGTATAGATTGACCTTCACTAGTCACCAACATAATGTCCGACTCTCCTTTTGTCGGCTTGACCCATCGTAGTGCATCATCACCTCTAAGTCTAATCGCAATCAAACCAGAACTACGCATATTTTTAAAATCAGCAATGTTTGTCTTTTTTACCACCCCTTGTTCTGTAACCATCATCAAATACTTGTAACTCTTTAGATCTTTGATAGAAAGAACACTGGAAACTTTTTCATTGGGGCCAAGTTGTAGGAAATTTACCACTGCTTGTCCCTTAGCAGTACGCGATGCAAGGGGAATATCATACGCCTTCATTTGAAATACACGACCCTTTGTAGTAAAGAACAGAATATCATCATGAGTACTGCATGCAAAAAGTTGTTCTACAATATCTTCTTCCTTTGTGGTTAGGCCTATGACACCTTTTCCACCGCGATGTTGCTGTTTAAAGGTATCAGGTGGTAGTCGTTTTATATATCCGTCTTGTGTGAGCATGACGATGGTAGACTCGTTAGGAATCAAGTCTTCAGCAGAAAACGTATCAACTGCGTTTGGCATAATTTCTGTACGACGATCGTCACCATATTTATCACGAATCTCAAGTAATTCTGTTTTCACTACTCCCATTAATTTCTTAGGTGATGCCAATAGAGTTTCAAGGTCTTTAATAAGTGCTTTCTTATCTTTCAACTCTTGCTGAATTTTCATACTCTCAAGATTTGCCAGTGTTGCCAATCGCATTTCCAAAATAGCAGCAGCCTGTCGATCAGACAGTTTGAATTTTTTTATCAGATTCACTTTGGCAACTTCTTTGTCTTTGGATGCTTTGATTGTCTTAATCACCGCATCAATATTTGCAATCGCAATCGCCAATCCTTCCAAAATATGTGCCCGCTCGCGTGCGCGTGCCAGATCAAACTCGGTACGACGGACAACTACGATCCTGCGATGTTTTATAAACTCTTCCAAGATACCTTTAAGTGTCAATGTTTTGGGTTGAATACCATCCACAATCGCGAGCATGTTGAAATGAAATGTATCTTGCAGTTGAGTATATTTAAACAACTGGTTCAAAATCTTTTTTGGATATGTATCTTTTTTTAATTCAATGACAACACGCACGCCCTCTTTGTTTGATTCATCACGAATATCTTTAATTCCCTCAATTCTTTTTTCACGAACAAGATCTGCCATCTTTTCAATGAGGGTTGATTTGTTGACCTGATAGGGGACTTCAGTTATCAAAATTCTCCATAACCCAGATTTTGTTTCTTCAATCTCTGTTTTTGCGCGGATAACAATACCACCTCGTCCTGTAGCATATGCTTGGCGAATATCTCCTATGTTGTATATAATACCGCCGGTTGGAAAATCAGGACCTTTGATAAACTCCATAAGCGCGTCAAGATCACACTCGGGATTATCAATAAGATATTCAATGCCGTTACACAACTCAGTGAGATTGTGTGGTGCAATATTGGTCGCCATACCAACCGCAATACCGACAGTACCGTTGAGAAGAAGATTTGGTAAACGGGCAGGAAGTACGGTCGGCTCTTTTTGGGTACCATCATAGTTTGGAATAAAATCTACTGTATCTTTTTCAATATCATATAACATCTCTTCAGCGGCACGCATCAACTTACTTTCGGTATAACGCATAGCGGCAGGGGAATCACCATCCATAGAACCAAAGTTCCCTTGACCATTGACCAGTGGATAGCGAATAGCAAAGTCCTGCGCAAGACGTACCATAGCATCATACACCGATGCGTCACCATGAGGATGGTATTTTCCTAACACTTCTCCGACAACAGTTGCAGATTTACGAAAACGTCCGCCTGCACGCAAACCAATATCCCACATGGCATACAAAATACGACGATGAACTGGTTTTAGTCCATCCCGCACATCAGGGAGTGCTCGCGCAATAATAACAGACATTGCATAATCAATATAACAATCCTGCATTTCATCTACGATACTGCGGGGGGTTATGTGACCAACGGCAAAATCTTTGGGTTCTTCTTTGTATGCCATAATTACTGTGGAAAGGAATAGATATTGTTATGTTCGTTTGATTCTTCTACATTATTTTTCGCATCAACTACAATCACTGCTTGGTTATTGACCATCGCTTGGATAAACGGAAACATATCGGAGAATGTAAAGGATTCTCCGGCTGGAATCGATGGTATGTCATAATATTTACCTGCAGTACGTATTGCGCTTGATGATGCATCACTCCAACCAATATTTTTTATTGTCACACCATCCAAACAAATATAGGTCGCATCTTTGTCTTCTGTCCATTGGGTGGGCACTGTCCGTGTTGTACAATATCCTGATTTTTTCACTTCTAACACGAGGTCGGGAATTTTTTTCATTCCATCTTCTGCTTTTTTGTACTGACCCAATCGACAAGACCCCTCAACAAACATACCGACCTCGCACTCACTGCCGTCTTTGAAAATACATACGTCATACCCCTGTATTTTCTGTTCACGTGTCACCGCCTGTCCGCCATTGCGCGTACAGTATGCCCGCGCTGGATCAGTCTCTGTAAAGGATGTGTCCAATATATCTTCGTGAACAGGAAAAGCAACGGGATCTTTTGATTCTAAGGTCGCAGTCTGTGCTTCCACCTCTTTAATAAACGTTTCAATCTGTTCCTTAGAAAGAATGTTTTTGTTCGTAACTGCTAACGAGATCATTTCACCCACTTGATTGATTTGCTGTTGGGTCACGCCCCATTGGGAATTAAAATCTTCAGACGACGCATGCGCGCTTTTGCCCACTTCTTGGGAAAGTTGTTTTATTGTCTGAAAAAATGAAGGTATCCAAAAAATAATGAGTCCCGCAAATACCAGTGCCACAAGAGACCATGAAATCATGGGACGCAATGGAAAATGTGATGGAGTATGCGCCATATTTATGCAATATTCAAAACAATACATTTCACGTCTTCAACTGGCAAATCTTTTTTTGTAATCTTTATTTTACTCTCCGTTGGTTCCGCCTTCATACCACTTTCCTTAAAAAAAGCTTCCAGTGTGCCAAGCTCTAATTTTATTTCTTTCATAGCATAGTGACAAGGAATCACGAGTCGCGGTTCCAACTGCGACATCACATCAACCGACAGTTTTGGTGAAAGTACATGACCCCCACCCACCGGCAATAACAAAACATCAATACGCCCCAATGCCTCCAACTCTGCTTCTTTTAGACTTCGATTGAGCGCACCTATGTGACCAACAAATACACCTTCAATACCTATGGAAAAAAGGGAAACATATTCAGATTTACTTTTTTTGTCGTTCACTTCTTGTTTGACAGCAACTCCTTGAATACTCACACCACGCACATCGTATTCACCAGGGTTATTGATAATAAAAGGGGATTGTTCACTCACTCTTTTTACAATATCAGAATACCCATGGTCACTACGATCACTACTGCACAAAATCACGTCCGCAGTCTGTTTTGACAGAGTCCCTGTGGTACCATCAAAAGGGTCCAACAAAAGCGTCGTTTCTTTATCTTGAGTCTGAATTTTGAAACAAGAATTTCCTAAAAAATATATGTACATACAGTAGGGAAGTTATGGATATAGTATAAAGAAAAAACAAGATATTGGCAAGTTTGCTTTTTTGCCTATCCACGGTACAATTTGCGTATGAAAAAGACTATATTATCAGCCGTTGCCGGTATGATAGGGATCGCCCTATTTATAGGACTTATCTACTCTGCGGGGCCGAAAGCAATCTGGCTGTCCATCCAAAAAATTTCACCTGTTGCGTTAGTGCTTTTTATTGGTATTTCCATCGTTAATTTTCTTCTTTTTACTCTACGGTGGAAATTAATTTTACGTACCAGTGATACCTCGCATATTTCTGTCTTTACTTTGACATGGTATCACCTCGTCACATACGCAGTCAGCTATCTCATCCCCCGTACCTGGTGCGGATGGTACACTGGAAGTAGCACAAGTCAGTGCGTTTTCATTTGCAGGACTTAATCCATTACTTGCCCTCCCTATCATTATTATCATTCGTGTACGAGATTTGTTGTTTGTGAGCGGAGGATTTTTGTATATGTACAAAAAGGGGGTTGGAGCGATGTGGAAACGTAAGGAAGAATAAGATATCACGTTATCGTAAAATCAAAAACGCGACTACTGCAAAAAGAAAGACAATCAACCATCCCAATGTTGCAAACAGCATGATAAATCCTTCTTTTTTTAATCCATTTAAATAAAGAAAAATTGGTTTTCCTAGTACCAACAACCCTGTGATAGATGCCGATATAACAAACAACAACAACATGAATACCGGTATCAAAAAATTATCTTCTTCATTACCAAAAATATTTTGGGCGTTAGCAAAAAAGAATGCGATTGCAGAGATATATAAAAAAACACCAAGCGCATTTGGCAAACTTTTTAAAATGTATTCGTACTTTTTCATAGGGGTATAAAAAATATTATTTTAGTTCATATTCCCAGCCCGGCTTCCATGCATGTATCTTTCTCCAATCTTGTTCAAACGCTTCTTCCCATGTCTGTCCTTTCAACAACACATCAAGTGCGAGCTGTGGCGCTTTGTGTGCAACAATCGCAACGTGTTTCCCATCGTAATTTTGTTTCAAAAATTCCAAAAAATCAGCCACACGCGCCTTCACGTCTTCATAACTTTCACCTTCCGGAAACCGATCAGTAATATTTTTCTCTTGCATTGGCTCAACGATGCTTGACTCTTTGGCATTATAAATACCATAATCACATTCACGTAACCGTTTATCAATAATGATCGGAAAGATTCCTTCGTACGTAATATTTGCCGAATGAATCGCTCTTTTTAAATCAGAACAAAACACGACGTCAAATTTCTTGTCTTTTGTTTGTTCTTTGAGCTCGATAGATTGTTGTATACCTTTTTCAGAGAGATCTACATCCGATGCACCCGATGAGATATGTTTTTCATTGTCAGTAGTTGTTCCATGAGCGAAAAAAGTAATTTTGATGGGCATACGGACATAATATAAAAATCAAATTTGGTGGACCGTACCGGGATCGAACCGGTTGCCTTCGCCATGCCATGGCGACGCTCTACCAAGTGAGCTAACGGCCCTTGTATACGCCCCACATCATAGCAAGTACTCCAACAAAACTCAAATCGCTATCGGCGCGGATATTGATGGATACGGATCATACCCTTTTAGTTCAAAATCCTCAAACTTAAAATCAAATATTGACTTCACTTCCGGGTTTATAATCATCGTTGGTAACGCGCGTGGTTCTCGGCTCAACTGCGTTTCTACTTGCTCTTGGTGATTGAGATAAATATGTACATCACCAAATGTATGGACAAATTCTCCTGGCTGGAGTCCCGTAACGCTTGCCATCATCATTGTCAAAAGAGAATACGAAGCGATATTAAATGGCACACCGAGAAACACATCCGCGCTCCTCTGATACAGCTGACAAGACAGGCGTCCATTCACTACATAAAATTGGAACATGGTATGACATGGTGGCGGGGCGCTTTTTTTACCCGCGATGAGGATTTGCAGATCAGCAACATTCCACCCACTCACGATAAGACGCCGTGAGTCGGGATTATTTTTTATCATCTCTTCCACCTGTGCGATTTGATTGATCGTCGTGCCATCATACCCTTGCCAGCGCGTCCATTGTTTTCCATATACCGGACCAAGTTCGCCATTTTCATCCGCCCATTCGTCCCAAATGTGCACACCATGATCTTGTAGATACTTCACGTTGGTATCGCCCTTCAAAAACCACAAAAGTTCATAAATAATTCCCTTCAAAAATACTTTTTTCGTCGTCATGATAGGGAAACCTTTTGTAAGGTCAAAACGAAGCTGTCTTCCAAACGTGCTGATTGTGCCGACTCCTGTGCGGTCATGTTTTTGTATACCGTTGTCACGTATATCACGCAACAAATCAAGATATTGTTTCATATTTTTCTAAAGTGACAAATGAATAATCATATTCATTTTCTTCATCTGCCTTGTGTTCCTCGCGCGATACTTCTTTCCACTGTGTGATATCAAATTCAGGAAAAAAAACATCGCCATCAGGCGACGCGTGAACACAGGTCAAATACATACGACCGACTCGATCAAGGGCTTGCGCGTAAAGATTCGCACCGCCGATGATAAACGCATCATCATGCGCCAATCCTATCGCTTCATCCAATGAATGCGCCACGAGACACCCTGGAGTCGTAAAAGAAGTATCTGATGTAAGCACAATGTTTATTCGATTTGGCAATGGCCTTCCGATTGATTCATACGTCTTAAGTCCCATTATGACGGTGTGGCCGGTTGTAAGATCTTTAAAATGTTTCAAATCAACAGGAAGATGCCATGGCAAGCCATTGTCTTTACCGATAACACGATTTTTTCCTACCGCCGCGATGAGTGAAAGCATAGGATTTGAATTTGAGATAGTACCCAGAGAGGATACTGTGGTGCGCGTGCTCGGGATCGAACCGAGGACCTTCGCCATGTCGAGGCGACACTCTAACCAGCTGAGCTACACGCGCATAATTTCAACAAAACATGAAAGTAGCATAGCGTCCGAACGCCAAAAATGCAAGAGGCAAACTCTTCTCGACTAAACACGATAATCTTGATAGGATAAAGCTAACAAATATATGACCGCTTTGCACAAAAAAAGACTTGCCGAGCTTTCTACGCTTCTTTCAAAGAATGCAAACTTTTCTTTTATAAAAAGACTGTATCAGACATTTCCCCAAGCCCAAGTATACCTCGTCGGTGGTGCAATACGCGATACACTTCTTGATAGAGAAACAAAAGATTATGATTTTCTTGTTCGCAATGTTTCTACCAACAAACTAGAAAAATTTCTCAAACCGTTGGGAAAAGTAAACCTCGTAGGACGAAAATTTGGCGTATTAAAATTTGTGCCAACATCAACAAAAGAGACTGAAAGATTTGAACCTTTTGATATTGCTTTACCACGTGAAGAATACACTATTGATAACACTGGTCATTACCGCGATTTTGAGATAAAAACAGATCCCGCGCTGGGGGTAGATGTTGACTTGGCACGACGAGATTTTACTATCAATGCGCTTGCGTGGGAGGTAAAAACAAAAACACTATATGACCCATACGGCGGATATGATGATCTTTGCAAAAAAATTATTCGCGCGGTGGGACAAGCGGATCGCCGTTTTGCAGAGGACTATTCGCGTATGTTGCGTGCAATACGTTTTGCGTGCAGTATCAATTTTGAAATTGAACAACACACATCACGAGCATTAAAAAAGAATGCATCTCATTTGGATGATGTACTTACGGCAACAAAAAAAATAAGTGCCAAACATAAAGCAGAAGAAATACGCGCGGTACCATTTGAAACGATAACCAAAGAACTTCTCGGCGCGTTTCAACAAAATCCAGTACAAGCATTTGATCTTTATGATTATTATAGTTTGACTGGGGTGCTTTTACCTGAACTACTTGCAATGAAACAATGTCCGCAACCAAAAAATTGGCATGCGGAAGGTGATGTATGGCAACATACACATTTATCACTGGAAGTCTTACAAAGCACAGCGTTTAAAAAAGAATGTAACACACCACCCGACATAGAGCTCATACTTGCTACGTTATTTCATGACATAGGCAAACCCTACACACTCAAAACACCAAAAAAACACGGTGTTGATCGTATTCGTTTTGATGGACACGACCGCGTGGGATCAGAAATGACACGCAAAATTTGTGAACGTCTCCGTATTAGTAGTAGCCATCAATTTCCTGTTGATATTGACCATGTAGTATGGCTCGTACATCATCACCTATTACTTCTCAATAGTGTTATTGAAGAAATGAATAATACAACAATTGAAAAATACTTTTTCAAAGATCCTGAAATGGGACAAAAACTCCTTATGCTTTGTTACGCAGATGCGAAAGGATGCAAACGAAAAGACGGAGGAAGCACACTGACGGCATACAATGCCATGAAAAAACGTCTAAAAAAGTTTCAAAAAACCGCACATGCTACGCGTACGCTACCCGCACCAATTTTAAACGGCAACGAGGTTATGAAAATACTCAAACTATCTGAAGGAAAAAAAGTAGGTGATGTTCTATTACTTTTACGTGAAGAACAACTTTCCGGCAAAATACGCACCAAAGCAGATGCCCAGAAATTTATTCGAACACAAAAAAAATTCCTAACTGTATGAAAAAGAAAATCACCGTTGATGAAACGATGACCGGTATCCGTTTTGACAAAGCTCTCACACAAACACTATCTAACCGTACCCGATCACAGTTGCAAAATGATATCAAAAGCGGACGAATAACAGTCAATGGTACTGTACGCACACCACATTATCTCCTGAAAGGAGGAGATTGTATTGAAATACACGACACCCCGCGTTTGTCTGCGGATGTACTACCTCTTCCACCCCTCAATGTCATCGCTTCATGCGCTGACTATGTCGTGGTAAATAAGCCATCGGGAATGATTGTTCATCCTTCAAAAGTCCACCCTCAACCGGATACACTTGTGGATGCGGTGCTAAAAAAATATCCGGAGATTGCAAAAGTAGGGGATGATCCACAACGTCCTGGTATCGTCCATCGTCTTGATAAAGATGCGTCAGGTGTGATGGTCGTTGCACGCACGCAAGACAGTTTTGAAGATCTCAAACGACAATTTAAAACTCGCGTCGTGTACAAGGAATACCTTATTGTAACGTATGGCTCCATGCAACCACTTGAAGGAACAATCCGTAGACCTATAGCGCGATCAGTGCGCCAACACACTCGATTTGCCGCCAAAAGCGATGATAGTGGTAAGGAAGCAATCACTGAATACTGGACAGTTGATTCAAGTAACAAATTTTCTCTCATCCGTGTACACCCGTTAACAGGACGAACACATCAAATCCGCGTTCATTTTCACTCAAAAGGAAATTCATTGGTCGGTGATCCTATATATCGACTAAAAACAGGCAAATTTATACATTCATCCCGCCTGATGCTTCATGCTCGCGTATTGTCGTTTCATGACCAAAAAGACATCTCCCAAGAGTACACATGTCTTCCTGATGAGCAATTTTTGTCTATATTATACGATTGCCTGCCACACGCATATACACTTGACATCAAAGGGATGGTGCGCTAGGATATCTCTATTATATATCTAAAGTATTTATGGTAGTTTCTGAATTAGCAAACAAATTTGAAGGGGTACGAGTTGGTATGACAGTACGTGTCCATCAAAAAATCAAGGATGTTAACCCAAAGGGTGAAGAAAAAGAACGTATCCAGATTTTTGAAGGTATGGTTATCAAACAAAAGGGAGGTACTTCACCGCGCGCCACACTGACGATTCGCAAAATATCCAATGGTGTTGGTGTAGAAAAAATTTATCCGATTCATTTGCCATCCATTGAAAAGGTTGTACCAGTCAAACAATTGGAAGTGAGACGCGCCAAACTTTATTACCTTCGCACCAGTAAAAAGAAAATTAAAGAAACACCGATTAAGTAAGTATCTCTTTTTTTGAAAAGGCGCTATTAAGCGCTTTTTCGTATAGAGTCGTTCCCTCTTGAATATACACGCAAGTTTGTCTATACTATGGGAGTGCTGTACAGCGAGATTTTGCGCGGGTGGTGAAATTTGGTAGACACGCCAGCTTGAGGGGCTGGTCCTAGCAATAGGGTGGAGGTTCGAGTCCTCTCTCGCGCACCAAAAACGTCCTGTGGTATACCAAGGACAGTTAGCTCAGTTGGTAGAGCATCGCGTTTACATCGCGAGGGTCACAGGTTCGAGTCCTGTACTGTCCACCAATCTTGTGTCCAAACACATACGGGCCCTTAGCTCATTTGGTAGAGTGCCGCGTTTGCATCGCGGAGGTGACCGGTTCGAGCCCGGTAGGGTCCACCAAAAAACTTTTGTCTTCACGACAGAAGTTTTTTGTTACATCCACCACAGCCCATTAGACGTCTATCTATTTCCTTTTTGTTATCACTTAGAAAAATCAGACTCTAACAAACTAATATCCTTATTCAAAGCGACTATTTCTTTCTCCGTCAAATTATTCAAGTTTCTAAGCTTCAATTCTCCATTTCGCGCTCTCTTCTTTACTAATCTCCACGCATAAAGCACCACAAAAATATTCATTGGCAACTCTCCAATCAATGGCAAATTATCCATAAAAAGCCCCAAACCCCAGAATATTATCTTAATTCTTGTGGTTAAAAACCACCCCTTCCCGAGTAAAAAAAAGAAAATAAAACCAGTAAAAAAGAAACCAGTCAGGGTAGTTATTGCCTTCAAAACAGGAAGCAGTGCTGCAGCGATCGCAATACCTACCACGGGAATCATGGATATAACACCAATCAACCCACCAGGTACTAAATCTATAACATCTTTACACGCCGCCAAAACAAGGGCAACCATAAATGCCATAGAATCATTCCCTTTTTCTATTTCCCTATTCAACTTATCCGCTAGTGCTCGTGCTTGACCAATAATCCGTTGTTCCAAGTTTATATCCTCAATGTACCTGCCTATCAGTGACTCTTTACGTGATCTATTATAATTATCACTCATACAAATAACCTAAAAGACAATGCAAAAAACCAGAATTATGTGCTAACTATAGTACGGCGAACCGAAGTCCGCAAGTACATGTCAATTTTGTTATCAACAGTCTATACAAAAAAATAATACAGGTGATATACTATCACTACGACATTCCAACTAAGGAATATATTGGAAAGGGGGTGGTACCTATGCCAGCAAAAAAGAAAGCAGCGAAGAAAAAGAAAAAGTAATTTTTCTTTACACTTCACTTAAATAAATAATCTCGCAGCCCATGTATGTGCGAGATTATTTATTTTTTTAAAAAAAGTTGTGAAAAAAAATTTTTTGAGTCAAAAATATGATATAATGTTAATAGATTATTATATAATTCCTTTGAAGGAATAATATCGAAAGGAGGTGATACCCATGCCAGCAGCAAAAAAGAAGAAGCCTGCAAAGCGCAAGCCAGCCGCTAAGAAGAAAGCTGCGCCTAAAAAGCGCAAGCCAGCAGCAAAGAAAAGAAAGCCAGCAAAGAAAAAGAAGTAGGTCTTCAAAGCAGCTAACTGAAAAGAAATGATCCCGTATGTTTATACATGTGGGATTATTTCTTTTTATTTAAAAGGAAAAGCACTCACATTATCACCATTGATCAATCAGAAAATACTTCAATGAATTTCAAAAAAATAAGTTATGTTGCATTCATTACCAATCCCTAGAGCAAACTATTTTTATTATAATAATTTTTTTTGTTCACGTGAAAGTGGCATACAAACTTTTATCACACCAAATTTTCCATCGTATCCGGGAGTCAACTCTATGTCATTATTTCGCATGCGCATTATACCTTCTATCAATTCATCGGGAACTAATGTAGAAAAATTTTTTTCTTGCGCATCAAGCAAAATAAAAAATTCATGACCAACACTGTTGATAAGTTTTTGAAAAATATTTTCTACTGCTTTACTTTTTACTCCTGTACCGACACATTGGCTAATAATTTCTTTGAGTGGAATGATGCTTTTAAAAGGAATATGATTTGTTCCTTTTTCATCTTCACGGTCAGCAAGTTCTGAAATGCGGTACAGCACGCCGACGGTCAAGTTCTTTTTGCACACAGGACATACGCCTTTTAATCGTTTTGTCTCTGCTGGTTTGCATGAAAATTCACATTTCAAGTGCCCGTCTTCGTAATATTTCCCTTCTTCGGGGAAGAATTCTACAGTCGCCGTCATTTTCAGATCGTTTGTGCCTGCCTTTCCCGCTTTGATAGTATCAAAAAGCTGTTGATATGATTGTATTTCTCCTTCAAAGATGTTTGCTTCACGTCCCAGTTTATCCAACGAATGCGCGTCGGAGTTAGAAATAAGCGTTATGGTATCAAGCGTGGACAGACGCCAATTCATCGCCGGATCAGAGGAAAGCCCTGTTTCTATCGCAAAGATGTGGGGTGTAAGATCTTCAAAACATTCTTCAAGACTGTCATATCCTGATTTAGATCCGAATACAGCAAACCATGGTGTCCATGCGTGTGCGGGGATCATTACAAAGTCAGGAGATACTTCCAATCCAATTTGTAATATTTCTTTTGCACTCAATCCAAGGATAGGTCGTCCATCAGAAGAAAGATTGCATCCGCGAGCAAGCAACGCTTCATTGAAACGCCGTACTGCTTGAATAGAGGGTAAAAATACGAGTAAATGTACTCGTCGTACTTTACCGGCGTGCGTATATATGGCACTTAATTCGGTACCGAGGACAAATAACGGCTCTTTATACGCGCGGTCGGTGTATTCTTTATATAGTTCTTCGCTTTCTTCGCGCGCTTTTTCGTTGAGTGCAAATAATCCGGGTTTTCGTTCTTCAAGTTTTGAAACAATCTCTTTAAACCACGCTGGATGAGTAAAATCTCCTGTCGCCATGATATCAATGCCTTTTATATTGGCCCACGCAGACAGGTGCACCAAATCAAGACTCTTACTACAAGCACGTGAGTACTTTGAATGTATGTGAAAATCAGCAATGTGGCGCATAGTAATTGAAATATATTATAGGTATCCTACCGCGACAGGGAAAGATTAGCAAAATTTTAAAAAAAATAGAATCGCCACGATGGACGATTCAAAATATACTTATGAACTATTGCATTCCTTTCAATAAGGAATGGCAACAATCTTCCAAATTGCTATGAACGCTTAAAAAAGATGGGCGTTTTTTTTCTTTTTTTATCTCAAAAAGTACAAAATACTGTTGCCCGATTTTTAAATCACTAACAATGTTTCGGTTTTTTTTACCGTCTACGTCAACCCATGTAATTTCACCAGTATCTTGTCTTAATCCTACAAGCAGGGATTCAAAACTACCGTCAATATATGTATCTCCTTTTGAAAAAAGGACACCAGCGATAATCGATATCCCTGTTTCTAACTGAAGAATGTCTATTAAAACATCTGTATTCATTATTTCACCTCCTATAAATACCCTATCTATTTGTACTATATTCACACAATCCGTCAATAACCAAACAGTATAAGAAAAAACCACCCTTTACGGGATGGTTTAATCATAAACTGGCACTGACCTACTTTCCCTCAATTGAAGTATCATCGGCCCGGATGAGCTTAACTGCCGTGTTCGAGATGGGAACGGGTGTTTCCTCACCGGTAGGAGCACCAGAGACGGACGCACTACCATAAAGA
>JAUYIE010000027.1 GCA_030688365.1 bacterium | reverse complement strand
GGGAGGGTCCCCGTCTGACAAATCATCACACCCCTTGGCGAACGTGAGTAGGTTTAAAAAAGGGTTTGGTGGGGAGGTAGTTACCATGCCTGGAACATTTGATATACCATTGCAGTCCGGGTGGTATCAGTTTTATACACTTGCGCGACTTATACGACGATCAATATGATGGAAGAGTTACATACAATTATTTCCGACTATCCCGTAATATTTCTTGATATTGAAACCAATGGTCTTGCTATAAGCACGGAGGTGTTGGAAGTGGGAGCATTAAAATTTGCGCCAGGGGAATTACTTTCACAACAAGAGCCGGTGGGTATACCATTTCATCGATATGTTTTTTTTGACGGTACACCAGATCAAAGCGCATTTGATGTTAACCATTTGGATATAGATGTTTTGAACAAGGAAGGGTTGCCTATAAAACGAGTACTTACAGAGTTGAATGATTTTTTGAATGGGGGAGCTGTGGGTGGACAAAATATTAAAGCATTTGATTTGCCGATTTTACATTACCATGCAGGTCGACATAACGTTGATTTGACGCATGCACATATTCTTGATACACGTATTATTGCGCAAAAGACTATGCGGCTACCAAGTTATAGTTTACACACACTTTCATCATATTTTGATATTTCACATCGGCCAACACATCGTGCGCTAGACGATGTAAAAGCGACAGTGCAAGTATTTCGTAAATTGATTGGATTATGATTTATTTTTTAAAAAAATGTGCACGTGCGGTTTTGCCAAAAATATTTTTCCAGTGGTATCACAGGATTCTTACTGGTATTGTGGCATGGCGATATCAGTACCCAAGTCGCAAATTGGTTGTTATAGGTGTTACAGGTACTAATGGTAAAAGCACGACATCTATCCTTATTGCTGATCTTTTGAAGGCGTCTGGGAAAAAAGTAGGACTTGCGAGCAGTGTCCTTTTTCGGGTGGGAAATAGGGAATGGAATAATGATTTGAAGATGACCATGTTGGGTAGAGGGGCACTGCAATCACTGCTTGCTCAAATGGTCAGTGAAGGATGCACCCATGTCGTTATAGAAACATCATCAGAAGGATTAGCGCAAGGGAGACTTGCGGGTTTGGATGTAGATGTGGCGGTGTATACCAATTTGACTCCTGAACACATAGAATCGCATGGAAGTTTTGAAAAGTATCAAAAGGCGAAAGGACGATTATTTGCTTCATTAGCAGGGTCATACAAGAAAATCCTTGGAGATAAAAAAATTCCTAAAATAATTGTTGCTAATACTGATGATGATCTTGCCCACTATTTTTTACAGTTTTCGGCTGACAAAAAAATAGGATTTGGCATGCAACCACACCCCAAAGAATTGTTTCATCAATGGTATTCTATTTCTGGTGTTAAAATTATTCCTAATCATGTTGATTTTGTTCTGAATCATATTCGTATTCAGACATGTCTTGAGGGTCTATTTAACGTATATAATACAGCATGCGCTTATGTTACCGTTGATGCGTTAGGGATTGAGATTGAACCGCTGAAAGATACTTTATTGCACACACGTAATATACCTGGTCGTATGGAATGGATTGATGAAGGTCAAGATTATCGTGTCTTGGTAGATTATGCGCCCGAGCCGGCATCGTTGAAGGCGTTGTATACGTACATAAGGAAGGTGTACATGGTGGATGGAATACGTATTATTCATGTACTTGGTTCTACAGGAGGAGGTCGCGATACTTCTCGCAGACCTATCTTAGGAGCTATGGCGGGAAAAAATGCAGATATCGTGATTGTGACAAATGAGGATCCGTATGACGAGGATCCAGACTTGATTATTGAACAGGTCGCGAATGGCGCGATTGATGCAGGTAAAGTGAAAGATATGGATCTCTTTATGATACAAGATAGAAAAAAAGCTATAATTAAGGCATGTAATATGGCTACTGCCGGTGATATCGTCATACTTACAGGAAAGGGGGCTGAACACATGATTATGGGGTCATCTGGTACGACATTACCATGGAATGAAGGCGAAATTGCACGTGAAGCTATCAGATTAAGTGCTAAAAGTACTAAATAATAGTATTTTTACCTGTTGATAACTTGTGTATTAAGGTGGGGTATCTGTTGATACATTTTCGTATTCATTACCCGTATGTCAAGGTATTTTGAGACGATTAATGAGTTATTTTTTATTATAAATAAAGGATTTTTATTATAAAAGCTTATAGACTAGGCCATATTGCTTAATAAGTCCTTGACTTTCCTTATAATCCTGGTAGTATGCCTTATACGTGTCGCTTCTTCCTTATATATAGAAGCACTTCATGAAGTCTTACAGTTTGGCAACATTTTAAAAGTTTCATTCTCACCAGGAGGTTATTATGGTGAGCATTTTTTGTTCTGATATACATTTTAATTATTTTTTTGCTCGCGCTTTATCCGTATTCCTTGTCAATACGATTGAGTGGGCTAACGTTTTAGACTTATTGTATGGCGACGATCCCTTCCGTTCGCAAGTACTTTACTAAGGAACACAATATACAGAAATTGCCAAACCTTATAGAAGTACAGCGTGACTCTTATCATTGGTTTTTAGAAACCGGACTACGCGAGCTTTTGGACGAGATTTCTCCAATCAAAGATTTTATTGGAAGAGATCTCGAACTCTATTTTTTGGATTACTATTTAGATGAGCCGAAGTTTGACGAAAAGACGAGTCGTGCTAAAAATCTGACATACGAAAGTGCATTGTGGGTTAAGACACGTCTTACCAACAAACGTTCAGAAGAAGTAAAAGAACAAGATATATATTTAGGAGATTTCCCTATCATGACCGATAGAGGAACTTTTGTTATTAATGGTGTAGAACGTGTGATTGTATCCCAGCTTATTCGTTCTGCTGGTGTATTTTTTACTTCAGAACATCTTCGCGGTTCTGAACGAAGTTATTATGGCGCAAAAATTATTCCAAATCGTGGGGCATGGTTGGAATTTGAAACAGATGAAAATAATGTCATCTGGGTAAAGATTGATCGCAAAAGAAAAGTAGCCGCCACTTCACTCTTGCGTGCAATGGGATACGGTAATGAAGAACAGATATTAGATTTGTTTAAGGATGTGGATACTCATTCAGATAATCAACACATCCAAGCAACGTTGGCAAAAGATATTGCAACTGATGAAGCAAGTGGTCTTGTTGAAATATATCGACGTGTCCGTCCTGGTGATATGGCCACGCCAGAAAATGCGCGTCAATTGGTGCATGATATGTTTTTTAGATTTGATAGATATGATTTGGGCGCAGTGGGCCGTCATAAAATGAATCAACGATTCAATGAAGAGATACCTGCTCGAAAAAAAGATGGACGTTTGATGCGTCCGGATGATGTTGCGCATGTGGTTGCAGAGATTATTAAATATAACAACTCTCAAGAAGAGCCGGATGATATTGATCACCTTGGGAATCGCAGAATTCGTGCGATTGGCGAACAAGTACAAAATCGTTTTCGTATTGGTTTAGTTCGTATGGAGCGTATTGTAAAAGATCGTATGAGTACGCTTGATATGGGAAATCTATCACCAACAAAACTGATTAATGCACGCCCGGTGATAGGTGCAGTGAAAGAATTTTTTATGTCTTCGCAGTTGTCTCAATTTATGGACCAGACAAATCCACTAGCAGAGCTTGAACACAAGCGTAGACTTTCTGCATTAGGTCCCGGTGGTCTGTCACGTGAACGTGCTGGTTTTGAAGTACGTGATGTACACACTACTCACTATGGACGTATTTGTCCGATTGAAACACCAGAGGGTCCAAACATCGGTTTGGTGGGACACCTTGCGTCGTATGCACGTTTGAATGAATTTGGATTTTTGGAAAGTCCCTACCGTCGCGTGAAATCAAGGGCGGAAAATGATGGAAAGGATACTCTAGATGAGATTGTTCGTCTTGATGTTGTTGATCCTAAAACACAGAAGATCCTTGCAAAAGCAGGTGAACATATTTCTGATGCTCTTGCGAAAAAACTTGCTGAACACCAAAAAGATGTCCCTCATGTGTGGGTTAAACCGCGTGCTACATCTGAAGTTTTTCACTTAGACGCTTTTGTGGAAGAAAAATATACCACCACAGCTGCTACTACCCCTCTTGATGAAAAAGGGTATTTTATAAATGATCGTGCAGAAGTGAGACGTCGTGGATATCCATCGATTGATTATGTTTATCACATTGATTATATGGACGTTGCGCCAAACCAGATCGTGAGTGTGGCAACGTCTCTGATTCCATTTGTGGAGCATGATGATGCTGTACGCGCATTGATGGGAACCAACATGCAACGTCAGGCAGTTTCATTGGTAACACCGCAATCTCCAATGGTGGGTACGGGTATTGAAGGACGTGCAGCGTATGATTCCGGACATTTGGTTATTTCCAATGCTGATGGGCTGGTTGTTGGAGTTGAAGCGGATAGGATTTCTGTACAAGGGGATGATGGTGAAGTATACAATCATGACTTAGTAAAATTTCAACGATCCAACGCGTCTACATGTATCAATCAAAAACCGATTATCAATCTTAATGCCAAAGTTAAAAAAGGTCAGGTACTTGCAGACGGCCCTGCAACCGACGGCGGAGAACTTGCTTTGGGTCAAAATGTGGTTGTTGCGTTCATGTCATGGGAGGGGGGTAACTATGAAGATGCTATTTTAGTATCAGACCGCTTAGTGCAAGAAGATCGCTTTACTTCTATTTACATTGAGGACTACACCTTAGCGGTACGCGATACAAAACTTGGTCCCGAAGTGATTACGCGTGATATTCCAAACGTGTCGGAAGAAAAATTAAAAGATCTTAATGAAGATGGTATTGTACGGGTTGGTGCGGAAGTATCGTCTGGTGATATTTTGGTAGGTAAGATTACACCAAAAGGTGAAACAGAGTTGTCGCCGGAAGAAAAATTACTTCGTGCCATTTTTGGTGAAAAAGCCAAGGACGTACGTGATTCATCTCTGTATTTGGAACACGGTGAGCGGGGTAAGGTAATTGATGTCAAAATATTTTCTCGCGAACAGGGTGACAAACTTACTGCTGGTGTATTGCAGACAGTACAAGTAACCGTGGCGAACATGCGAAAGATTCAGGTGGGCGACAAAATGTCAGGACGTCATGGAAACAAAGGCGTTATTTCACGTGTGGTCGCACAAGAAGATATGCCGTTTTTGGAAGATGGTACACCTGTTGATGTTCTTTTGAGTCCGTTGGGTATTTCTTCACGTATGAACTTGGGACAGATTTTGGAGACCCATTTGGGGCTCGCAGCTCGAACTCTTGGCTATAAGGTGGCGACACCGGTTTTGGATGGTATTTCTGAAGAGACAATTATACAACAACTTGCAGAAGCAAAACATCCTGCCAATGGTAAGGTACAGCTATATGATGGTCGTACTGGTCAGGCATTTGACCAACCAACGACCGTGGGAGTGATGTATATGTTAAAGTTGAATCACATGGTAGAGGATAAGATTCATCAACGTTCCATCGGTCCTTACTCGTTGATCACTCAACAGCCTTTGGGTGGAAAAGCGCAACAGGGTGGACAGCGATTTGGAGAAATGGAAGTGTGGGCGCTTGAGGCCTATGGAGCAGCACATACATTGCAGGAAATTTTGACTATCAAATCAGATGACGTCCAAGGACGATCAAAAACATACGAAGCAATTGTCAAAGGTGAAAAAATATTGAAACAAAATGTTCCTGAAGCATTTAACGTGCTCGTTCGCGAGCTCAAAGGTCTTGCGTTAGATGTAGAACTTCTCAAAAAGGATGGCCAAGTGGCAGTGCCGGCCAGTGAAGATGACGAAACATAATTTTCTTTCTTAACGTAATATATATGAACAATAGCTACGAAAGAAATGATACACCTCCTTTAGATTTTGAGGCGATTCGTTTGCGCATTGCATCACCTGCCGATATCCATCGATGGTCATTTGGAGAAGTCCTACGTCCTGAAACTATTAACTATCGTACACAAAAACCGGAAAAAGATGGTTTGTTTTCCGAACGTATTTTTGGTCCTACAAAAGATTGGGAATGCTACTGTGGAAAATACAAAAAGGTGAGATACAAAGGTATTGTGTGTGATAAATGTGGCGTGGAAGTAACGCGATCCATTGTTCGTCGTGAACGTATGGGGCATATTGATTTGGCTACTCCTGTTTCGCACATTTGGTTTTTGCGTGGGGTTCCGTCAAAGATCGGTACACTTTTAGATATTTCAGTACAAAACTTGGAAAAGGTTATTTACTTTGCCAGTTTTATTGTCTCCGATGTCAACGATGAGTTAAAGGAACAAACAATTGAACAATTACGTCAGGAATATAAAAACAAGAAACATCAGATGGAAGTTGATTTTAATAAAAAAGCAAACGAGACAAGAACGGCTGTTGATCAAAATGAAAAGTTGAGCACCAAACAAAAGGCCTCAGCGCAATTAAGCGGTGTTAATAGTGTAGAAGCGGCAAAGGAAAAAGAAATTGCCGAGCTTGAAGCATCGTTTAAGATGGAAGAGGAGGAGTTAAAAAATCTGAAGCCCTTACGTATCATGAGTGAAGAAAGTTATCGTGAGATGTCCATGAAGTATGGGCATATCTTTGAGGCAGGTATTGGTGCGGAAGCGATTCAACAACTCTTGGCACGTATGGATCTAGAAGAAATGGAGCGTACTATGAAGGAACAGGGTCTTACTGCGCAGGGTCTTAAAAAAGAGAAGTTGATTCGTCGTGCTATTTTGGTCAAGAACTTGCGAAAAAATAATATTCGTCCCGAGTGGATGATCATGACGACGGTACCCATCATCCCACCGGATTTACGTCCTATGGTTGCTCTTGATGGCGGACGTTTCGCGACGTCTGATTTGAATGATTTATATCGAAGGGTGATCAATCGTAACAATCGTTTGAAGCAACTTGTTGATTTGCGTGCACCAGAGGTGATTTGTCGCAACGAACGTCGTATGTTGCAAGAGGCGGTAGATGCACTTATTGATAACTCTGCTCGTCATGGCAAAACAGTTGTAGCATCTACCGGTCAAAAACGTACACTCAAGTCCCTTGCGGATATGTTAAAAGGAAAGCGTGGACGATTTCGTCAGAACCTTTTGGGAAAGCGTATTGATTATTCAGGGCGTAGTGTGATTGTAGTCGGTCCAAAACTTCAACTGGGACAGTGTGGCTTACCAAAACGTATGGCACTAGAACTTTTTAAGCCATTTGTGATTAGTAAACTGATCCAACGTGAATATGTTTACAACGTGCGCAGTGCTTCTCGATTTATTGAAAGCGGGCGGGATGAGGTTTGGGATATTTTGGAAGAGGTTGTGGATGGGGCGTATGTGATGTTAAACCGCGCACCGACATTGCACCGTCTTGGTATTCAAGCATTTAGACCTGTGCTTATAGAAGGAAAAGCGATCCAAGTACATCCGATGGTATGTGCTGCATTTAATGCTGACTTTGATGGAGATCAGATGGCAGTCCATGTTCCGTTATCCGATGAAGCGCGTGAAGAAGCAGGTACTTTGATGCTTGCCAGTCATAACTTACTTAAGCCAGCTACGGGAGCGCCTATCGCACAAGCGGATAAAGATATTGTTTTGGGGGCATTTTACATGACTTCCATGCACTCTGGACAGAGAGATAATACAGAAGGTATTAAGTATTTTGACGGTGAACAAGAAGCAAAACTTGCGTATTCTACGGATGCGGTCGGACTTCGCGATAAGATTCGTATTCGTGTGTCGCCTGAACTTGAAGCAAAGCTTTCTGATGAGCAGAAAGAAAGTCATATTCTTGAAACAACAGTAGGACGTATTTTATTTAATGACTTACTGGAAAATGAAGTCGGATTTTATAACAAGGAACTTAATAAAAAAACTTTGGGTGAGATTGTTTCGCTGACACTGGAATATTGCGGTCAAGAAAAAACAGCGAAACTTTTGGATGATATGAAAGACCTGTGTTTTTCTTATCTCACGGCCTCTGGTCTTTCGTTTAGTATTTTTGACATACCTTTGATTGAAGAGAAGCCGGGGTGCATCAAAGATGCGGAACAAAAAATTAGTGAAGTGGAACAACAGTATGATATGGGATTACTGACATTTGCGGAACGTCGTATTCGCATCATCAGTATTTGGACAGAGGCACGTGATAAAATTTATGCAATCAGTGAACATTCGTTGGATGAGAATAATTCTATTTACTCTATTATTCAGTCCGGTGCACGTGGTAGTTGGTCACAGATGAACCAGATGATCGGTATGAAAGGACTTATGGCAAACCCTTCCGGTGATATCATAGAACTCGCGGTTAAGAGTAGTTTCAAAGAGGGGTTGGGAATTTTGGAGTTCTTTATTTCTACTCACGGTGCACGTAAAGGACTTGCTGATACAGCACTTCGTACATCTAACGCAGGGTACCTGACTCGCCGGTTGGTGGATGTCGCGCAGGACGTTGTAACCGGTATTGGTGATTGTGGTACAAAAGAAGGGTTGTTACTGACAAAGAAAGAAAGTGATGCTATTGATGTGGATTTCTATGATCGTCTGCTGGCACGTCCTAGTTTTGAAACAATTAGCGATAGTGATGGAAGTACAATTATTGAAAAAGATGAGATATTTACCAAAGTTCACACTGATATTTTGCGTGAAAAAGGCGTAGAAGAGGTGACTGTCAGGTCATTGATCACCTGTAAATCTATTCGTGGTGTTTGTGTGGCATGTTATGGCACTGATTTGGCAACAAGTGCATCGGTGGTTCCAGGAATGGCGGTGGGCATATTGGCTGCACAGTCATTGGGTGAACCAGGTACACAGCTGACTATGCGTACATTCCACACTGGTGGTGTTGCTGGTGCGGATATCACACAAGGTCTTCCTCGTGTGGAAGAACTATTTGAAGCACGCATTCCCAAAGTAAAGGCAGTGATTTCTGAAGTAACGGGAAAGGTTTCAATATCTGAAAAGAAAAAAACAATGGTTGATGCCAAAGGAAAAGAAATAGCACTCACATCTCATGGGCAAAAAGTTGTCTCTGTGCACTATGATGAAGTTCGCTCTGATTTATATAAATTTAAAATACCACGAAAAGCAAAGGTAGAAGGAGAAGCACCAGCGCCTAAGAAAGTGAAAAAAGGTGACTTGGTAGTCAAGGTAAAAGAGGGGGACGCTGTACACGAAGGTGATACACTCTTTGTTACCGAGCATGGTATTGATGTAAAAAGTCTACATACCGGTACTATTACAGTTGAAAAAGATGGTATTAAGGTCATTGCTACAGTACCTGGCGTGCGAGAATACGTAATACCCGCATTACTTTCGTTGTGGGTCAATGAAGGTGACCTGGTTAATGCTGGTGATCAGCTGACAGAAGGGGCTATGGATTTGCAGTTACTCTATGATTATAAAGGCAAACTTGAAGCACAAAAATATATTATGAATGGTATTCAATATATTTATGCATCGCAAGCAGGAAGGATCAATGATAAGCACTTGGAAATCATCGCACGTCAGATGTTTTCACGTGTACAGATAACAGACTCCGGTGATACTGATTTATTGCCTGGTGAAATCATTGAACGATCCGAGTGGTTGGAAGCAAATGAAGAGGCAAAAAAGACAAAAGGAAAGCCAGCGCTTGCGCAAGAACTGTTGATGGGAATCACAAAAGCATCTCTGTCTACACGAAGCTGGTTGTCTGCTGCTTCTTTCCAAGAAACAGCAAGGGTGTTGATAAATGCTGCAGTGACCGGTAAGGTAGACCACCTCGAAGGACTCAAAGAAAATGTTATCATCGGTCGTCTTATCCCCGTCGGTACAGGATACGCGACACGAAGGAACAAACACTAAGATTGAAAGAGCGCACAGAAAACCCCTTTATCATTTCGCTACTTAGCGGGTCATGAAAAAGGGGTTTTCTTATATTTATAAGAATAAAGACTATTGACAAAATGATTATTTTGTGCTATAGTGCATTTACGTTTGATACAAAAAGTCCACATTTCACAATAGAATCTCGTTATCTCGACAAGGACAAATCTCTCTCCTCCGGTCTGCTGTATAGCAGACTTATCCTTGTCGAGATAAGGGGATTTTTTTGTATGAAAATTCGGTTTGAGGGGGGGGGTAGATGTGGTATAATTAAATGGTTATTTAGAGGAAGTAATAAAGCATGTGATTCTACCAAAAATACAAAAAAAACATTACCCGCATTTGAGTGTACTTTTTTTGTTGCTCCTGACTTTAGGCATGGGAGTTTTTCTTTTTATACAAAGTAAGAATGATGCGACAATGGCGGCTGGACCGACAATTACGGTTCTTGATATTTCGCTGGGTGCGGGGACCGGTCCATATAATTCTACTGCTGTTGCTTCTGATACTTTCTCTCGCGTTAGTTACTACGATTCTGGTTATACTGCACTTGGATTTGTTCAATGTACTAACATTACATGTTCAACCAGCACTATAACAACCGTGGATAATACCGCTGACGTGGGACAATATACTTCCCTTGTACTTGGCTCTGACGGTTTCGCTCGTATCAGTTATTACGACGCGACCAATGACGATCTGAAATTTGTTCGGTGTGCTGATGCCGCATGCACAGATATTCCTGCAAGAGTCATTACAACCATAGATTCTACTGGTGATGTGGGTCAATACACTTCTCTATCCCTTGATCCAGATACTGATTTTGCGCGCATAAGTTATTACGATGTTACTAATAGTGCGCTCAAGTTTGTTCAATGTACTGACATTACATGTTCAACCAGCACTATAACAACCGTGGATAATACCGGTGATGTAGGACAATATACATCCATTGACTTGGACTTCGACGATTTTGCTCGTATCAGTTATTACGATGTTACAAACGGTAATCTTAAGTTTGTTCAGTGTAAAAGCGATGACTGTGTTGGCGTGGAAAATGCGGATCCTCTTTTAGATACAAGGCCAGCTGTTCAAACATTAGATAGC
>JAUYIE010000014.1 GCA_030688365.1 bacterium | reverse complement strand
GATATCCGAAGTGGCTGGCGACCCGCCTGCGGGGCGACTGACATTTCGGATATCCGCTGTTCGGCGATGTCGCGAAGCGACTCGACGAGCAGCGGGTACCGCGACCCGTTCGGCAAAAGAGCGGAGCGATTTTGCCGAACTACCTTATATGCGAAATCACTTCACATACTATACAGTATTCGGTATTTTATATGAAGTACCTTTATGTCAACAAAACACCTCCATCTACGACTATTTGCGTTCCAGTCATGTAACTTGATAGGTCAGATGCGAGGAATAACGCCACTTTGCCAATATCATCGGGATCACCCATACGTCTCATCGGAATTTTGGCTAAAAATTGTTTCAAAATAGCTTTCATCGCAGGACTCGTTGGTTTTCCTGTTCCAGTACCAGGTGTAGCGATACCTCCTGGCGCTATTGCATTCACAGAAATATTATATGGTGCCAGCTCAAGTGCTGTATTTTTAGTAAATCCCCACAATCCATGTTTTGAAGCATCGTACGCAGCAAGACCAACACTAGACGGGTGAAGTGCATCAATAGATGTAATATTTATAATCTTACCGCCCGTACCTTTTTTTATCATAGCTTGCGACACTGCTTTTGTTGAAAAAAATACACTTTTTAGATTGACTGACAAGATTTTTTCAAACGTCGTGCTATCCATCTGCGCCATCGGTACCATAGGATAGATACCTGCGTTATTGACCAAAATATCAATACCCTCGTATTTCTTGACTACAAAAACAACAAGCTTTTTTATATCTTTTTCATTTGCTACGTTCGTCTGGAAAAAAACTGCCTGCCCTCCACCAGCAAGAACTTCTTTTACTGCACTGTCTCCTGCTTTTTTATCCAGATCAGCAATGACGACTTTTGCGCCAGCTTGCGCCAAGCGCCGCACTATCCCTAGCCCAATGCCCATCGCCCCACCCGTGACGATAGCTGTCTTTCCTGAAAGATCAATGACCTCTTGCGTTGTAGGAAGTTTCATAGGATATAAAAAATACTTAATTTAAAATATAAATACTATAGTTAAGATATACCGCGAAACTTACCCAGAGAATATACGGTAACAAAAGCCATAATGTATGTTTGGACACTCTATAAAATGCAATGATAGTGGCAAGAATAGAAAACCACAACATAACTATCTCCACCAATGCTGCGCCTGGGTTGTGCATGCCAAAAAAGATAATCGACCACAGCGAGTTCAGAATCAGTTGTACACCAAATATACCTAGTGCAAGTTTTACGTGTTTACACGTCTTTCTTTGATTCCAGACTATAAAAGCTGCGATGCCCATAAGCAGATAAAGGATCGGCCACACCACACCAAATAGCCAGTTTGGTACAACAAAGGATGGCTGTACTAATTGCGCATACCAACCAGAAACCGATGGTGCTGTAAAAACTGCACCAAGCATCCCTGCAAACTCGCATACTACCACGGAAAAAATTAATTTTAATAAATTATGCGCCTTCATACAGTTATAAAATTACAAAGTGATATCGCTCTTATATATCATCTTATACCTAAACTACTTTTTTCTCAATATCTGCGCTTAAGATACTATATCTTGATAAACGACGTCTTCATATATGATGATATTCCTCCCAACTGATTGTTTTTGCAAATATTTAGTTTCGTATAACGTGAGTTGAGGCACTGTATCTTTATATTTTTTGTATGGCATATAATATTAATGGTGCAATACCTCAATCTCTGTTCTTTTACCTTTCGCAGATATTCGTACCTTCCCGCCAACATGAGACTCCTTATCTTTCAGGATTATCAGGCAAAAATCCTTCAGATTGAAGACTAACCATTGTTTTATACGTCGGACATGTCCTGATCAACTCCGTATGATGACCTTGTCCGATCACTTTCCCGTCTTTGAGCACAATCGTCATATCCGCGTCATGCACGGTAGAAATACGATGCGCAATGATAATCGTCGTGCGTCCTTGCACCAATGCATTGATACCTTCTTGCACTTTTTTTTCTGTAATACTATCAAGCGCACTGGTCGGTTCATCAAGTACCACAATCTTTGGATTTTTAAGAATAGCACGCGCAATAGCGATGCGTTGTTTTTCACCGCCTGAAAGTCGCACACCTCGTTCACCAATCATCGTCTCATACCCTTTTGGAAGCTTGCTGATAAACTCATGTGCGCCTGCTTGCTGTGCCGCCTCTATAATACGCTTCTTTGACGCGTGAGGGTCACCATATGCGATGTTTGCGCCAACCGTCTCATTGTACATAGAATTTTCCTGCAACACCGTCCCAATGTATCGTTTCAACTTTTCCGGCTGAAACTCTCTCAGATCAATACCATCAATCGTAATACGTCCTTTTGTCGGATCAACCAAACGGACGAGAAGCGACATTATTGTACTTTTTCCCGAACCAGAATATCCCACCAGTGCCAACGTCTGATTTGGCTTTATAGCAAACGAAATATTTTGCAATGCAAAACTGCTCTTTTCTTTTGGATATGAGTACGACACATTATGAAATCCTATTTCCCCGCTTATTTTGGAAAATGGAACAGGATTTTCAGCATTTTTGATACTGTCTTCTTTTTCAAAAAGTATCAACAAACGTTGAATTTGTTGTGCGCGTCGTGAATATTGAGGCAATATGTCGCCCAAGACATGAAGTGGGGTGAGGATCTCATTGAGCAGACCCATAAACATAAAAAGCGTACCAAGAGTAATAGATCCATCTTTCACAAAAAAAATTCCAACGCCCAGCACTAAAAAACGAGCAAATGCATCAGGGTTGAGCATTTCTACCAGTCGCCATTTTTTATCCAAAGCAATCTGAGCATTGGCTGCACGTGCACTATATACTTCATGGCGTTTCAGAAAAATATCCTCAAATGGGTTGAGTTTATATGTTACAATATTACTCACTTGGTCAGACAAGTGTTCGTGTTTTTCTTCCCACATCTTATTGACTCTGCGCTGTTCCGCTCTATATTTGCGGACATTGCGCAAGATAAACCACAAACCGGGGGGAATAATTGCTATAGCAATCAATGTCATCTGCCAACTGACTGATAATGCAATGATGAGCATGCCGATAAATCCCAATATGGCAGAAGTAAAACGGCGCAACCACCAGTTTGTCATTTCCCATGTACTCACATCCGCATCATCAACGATCTTTGCAAATCGACTGGAGTGTTGGGACATGTGCGTAGAGTAATCCATACGCAATAGTCGTCGATATCCGGCAATGTGAACTTTTTGTGAAATCGTGGTTCCGACCTTCCACACTAAATATGACGCTTGTGAACTGGTAACATTTTGCAAAATAGACAAAAAGAACCATATCACGATTACCCATATGAGTGTTTGCATTTGTGCAGAAGCAAATACTCCTGCAATCAAACCATTACTCAATGTATCAACTACCACCTTATAGAGATACGGTTCCGCTAATCGTGCACATACGCCAAGGACAGTCAGCGACAACAAAACAATCATGGACTTTTTTTGTGTCCATGCAAGACCGAAAAGATACATTAAGTATCCTTGAACTTTTTTCTCAGGAATGATTTCTTGCGACGTCTTCACTTTTGTAGACGCGTATTTCTTTTTCTTTTTCATTTTTTTTAAATTGTCGTGTTATTGAGTTAGTATAGCACGGCAACGCGCAAAAAAAATAAAAAAACTACTACGACGTAGTAGTAGTAGAAATTAGTTTACAATTCAAACAGTATTGAGAATGGCGTACTCATACGCCTCTCCCAATACCTACGCCAACCCGGGAAAAAAGTCAGTCTTGATTTGAGATTGCGGAATACCCAATTTTTTCAACACTGATTTTGTCGCCTCCACAATGCTGTGTGGACCGGAGATATAAAACATCCGCTCACGATAATCAGGAACTTCTTTTACGATCATTTCATCGGTAATAAATCCTTTTTGACCTGTCCATTGCGGACTGATTTTTTCTATATTTGTCAGCGTGACCACTGTCTTACATCCAAGACGTTGCTGTGCCTCTCGCCACACATCCTTATATGAAATTTCTTCTTCTGTGTTACACGAATATAATGTCACGACAGAACGTTTTTCTTTTTTATCAATCAGGTATTTCAACATACTGCGAAATGGCGTGATACCAATACCACCAGCGATAAACACCAACTTTTTTGTCGGATCTTTTGGCAATGTAAATTCACCTGCTATTTGTGATGCGATGACAGTCTCCCATGTCTGCATGGAGAGCATGCGCGATTTAAAACTGCTGGGCTTGTCATAAAATTTCACCCCCAACCACACGGTCGGCTCTGTCGGCGAAGATGCAATAGTAAAATATCGTCGATTGCCCCTACTATCCACGCGGGTGTGCCCCAATGTCCACTCCATATATTGCCCTGGCTGGAAATCAACTTTTTTATCAGGCCGAAAAATAAAATTGCGCACCCCTTTGCCATCATCGTGCTGGCTCACCAATGTCATGATATATCGCCCTTTTGGACTGACGAGATATGTAAATACGTTTCCCACCAAAAGCGCTAGCTCCGGAGTCAAATACAGCGATCCGATGTGAAATTGTGGTGAAAATAATATACCCACCAAACACCCATAGACTATCTGCCATCGTTTTGTTGGCGGTGTCGTGAGTGGCTCGGTCAACATCACTGCTGTAAAAAAGATAAGTGGCGATAAGACAATCGCATGATGAGCAGTCGTCCACAACGACGCTTCCGAAAAACTCAACAATGCGGTTACCCCCAGTGCTGTTAGCAAAAAACTTCCCGCCATTGCTATCCGCTGGACTTTTCGTATCACCAGATATCCTCCGAGTATCACAAAAAATAACATTGAGGATGTACCGATCCACCAACTCGCCGATTGATTCAACGTCAACGCAGTCACTACCACTGCAAATGCGGCCGGATTAAATACATGCTTATTTCGTATAGAAAAAATATACTTAGACGCCATGGCGAGTATGGACGCCCAACATAATAGAGAAATAGTAGGAAACCATGTTCCCGGTCCAGGCGGTGTGATAATCAAAATCAAAATAAGCGCCGTAATATATACTGATTCTGTGTTGGTCTGTACTTTAGCCACCATGGAGAAAATCACGTTTGTCCACAAACATACTCCCAGTACCAGTACCGTGGAAAAAGCTAAACCCAAAAATGTATACGGCAACCACCCGGTAGCACTAAACAAAAATGCGATTCCCAAAAGCGCAAGCAAGTAATACAGTATCAGCTTGTACATCGTTATTTTACTTAGGATGCCATCAATCCAACGTTTCATATAACATTAGGTTGTTATGTATTGATCAAATCCGGATGTCTTTGTCGCGATACCACAAGCGTCTATGCTATACCCTTCAAAATCGTCCAGCTGTTCTATAAATCCAATGCCATCATGTTGCATCGCAAACGCGCCAGTCGCAAACCGATCCGCGTCATAAATATTTTTTCCTATCACCGACAAACTAACAATTTCTTGTAGTTCATCACCCGGGCTAAATGGATTATAAATATGCTGTCCGCGAATGTATGTTCCTGATGTCGCGATTGCCTCATGCCACAGACCCAACACCGCAATATTTTCATGAATATTAAACGGATTGCGTATACCCGCCTTCCATGGTGGTAACGAAACATCATTTCGGCACACTTGTATATCTCCGCCTGCCTCTACGTAAAAATTATCGTATCCTTTTTTTGCCAGCATGTCTGCCGCGTGTGCGATTGACCATCCCTTCACCACCCCCGATGGGTCATATATACCGCGTGATGTCATAATATCAAAAAAACCATGCGTGTCTTTTTTTGTTTCTTCACATAACTGAAAAACAGTCTGCATATCCTGACTATATTGAGCCGGTAATAATCGTCCTTCGTTGATGACAGTGATTTCGCTTGTTGATTTAAAAATACTAAATGTCTCATCCACATAAGTAAAGTATGCAAACACTTCATCAAAAACACTCTGTGGTGCGGATGAGTCAATAATCTCTATGGTAATGGGCATGCCCATGATGATGCGCGTCTCTTTCATACGTTAATTTTTTGCTTGCACCAATGCAGAAGCGAGCGATGTAATAAATGCCTGGCTAGTAAACGTCGCTCCCGAAATTATATCAACATTCCCACTTTGCTTTTGTATAGTTTCTTGAGTCAAGTATCGCGTTGCCTGGGCATTAATCATGCGTGACGTACTCTGATCGTTTGGATAATCCAAAAATTGCACATCAGTTATTTTACCACCGGAAACAATTGCCTTTACTTTCACATATCCGTAATACGCATACACCGAGTCACCAGTATACTGACCATCCCTATATACCCCCATCATAGGAGTGCCCGTCATCGGCTCTCTACCCCCCATCATTGACGAAGGTGCGGACATGGAGGGAACAGATGACGATATGCCAAGAGTCGTCACACTGTCGTGAGTGGTTTTATATAAAACAACATATACCGCGTAAAACACCGCAACACTGATATACAATATTCCCTTTTTCATAAACGCTCTTACTAATAAAAAACATACGCATATTGTATCATACGCGCCGTGAAGAGAAGATGAAGCTTCTATTTAGCCGCCCAGACAAGCCATCCACCAAGCGCAATTGCCACTACTAACAAGACATAGAGAATGGCGCTATTTTTGTGAAAAGATGCCATGAGCGTTTTCGTTGCTTTTGGAAAACCAATAAGCATGATTCCTTTTATTATAGCAATCCACCCAAAGATCGTAATCGCCACACGCCAATCATTTACCCATACGTTATGCAAAATCACTACAAAGAGACCAAAAAGTAATGCTACGAAACCTGATATAAGCGTAAAATTTCTATCCTCTCCAAGTTTGTATAATTCTTCAATAAATGACTTCCCTCTCAAAAGCAACAACAAACCAATGATAATCAAATACCATCCCCAAAATTGTCCTAAAAATATTGATAAGTCCATATATTCTACGAATTAAATTATAAAAAAACTACAAATACACCGACCTTTATATATGTATTATATCACCATCCAATGCAGGAATATTAAAATTCTCATTTTGTAGCGGAACCAAAGCATTTAGTTGCGCAAGCAGTTCCTCTCTTGTTCCACTGTTTTCAATAGATAGATCAGCGATCTCGATGATCCGGTCTACTTCGTGCGACCCTACATCATTACTTCGTTCATGGTCTTCTTGTATTTTAAATTCTTCAAATGTAACCCTATCACCTTCTCTCTGTCGTGATGACACACGAGAATAACGCAACTCAATCGGCGCATCAACACACACGAACAGAAACAAATTACCAAATACTTCTTTAAAATGTTCTATTTGGAGTCTATTACGAAATCCAGACACCACAGCATGTCCCGTAATCTGATCAATGACCTTTGAGGTGATAACCCGTGTACCACCAGCCAAAAATAAATCCTTAGTATATTTGTGCATAGTGGGACGATCAAGCGAGAAACCCAGTTCTGTCATAATCTCTCGAATCGTATCCCCAAGCGAAATATGTTTAAAGCCATTTTGTGCAAGATAATCTGCAACAGTATCTTTCCCTGATCCCGGCTGACCTGTAATACCAATAACATGATGCATATTAACGAATTGTACTAAAATCACTAATACTCGCATCGTCTGATGTACCAGTAAACTCCGCATTGTTACCAATCATAGAATTATTGAGCTCTGCGTGAAGAATTTTTGCATTTGTCTGTATGACACTATTTTTGATAATAGAATTATCAACGAGAGTATTTTCACCCACAGAAACATATGGACCAACAATAGAATTATTCAAATGAACTCCTTCGCCGATATAACACGGTTCTATGATGATAGAGTTTTCGTTCTCAAAATTTGATGTCCTAGATATTTCTTTGTCAAATTCCAAGATACGCGAGTTGGAATAGACAATAGAATCTTTGTTTCCACAATCGAGCCATTCATTCACTTCAGCAATAAAAAATTGGGTTCCTTTTGCTCGCATATTTTCTATTGCATGTACGAGCTGATACTCACCTTTTTGTGTAATATTATTATCTACCAAGTATTGTAATTCCTCTTTTAAAATTTCTGCATGTTGAAAATAATTCACACCAATATTTGCAAGATCGGATACAAAATCTTGAGGTTTCTCAACGATACCAGTAATCATATTTTTTTCATCTATCGTGATCACCCCAAATGGACGTGGGTCTTCTACCTTAAAAACACAGACAACACCCTCCTTTGATGTATCCAAAATCAAATCAGTCTTAAAAAGTGTATCTCCATACACAACTACCACTTTCCCATCTAATGAGTCCTTTGCACACAAGACCGCGTGACCCAATCCGAGAGCCACCTCTTGATAATATATCTTGCCTTTCGCTCCGACATTTTCTGCTATTTTTATAAGTTTGTCTTCAGTCTCTTGTCCAAAATGACCAACAACAAATGCGACCTCCTCAATAGGTTCATCACATATTTTTGCCGTATCTTCAACAATACGCTGTACGATCGGTTTGCCCGCAATTGGAATCAAGGCCTTTGGGGTAGTAAACGTATGCGGGCTCAAACGAGTACCCCTTCCCGCCATTGGTATAATGATTTTCATAGTATCCCTATCTAACCATATTCAGCAAAAAAATACCAGTGTAAAAGAAAAAACTTGACATCAGCTATGACATCAAGTCCATTTACAGACTTTCTATTTTTTGTTTTACACGCAATGCCAAGTCAATGGCACTTTGTTTTGCAATTTCTGCAATTTTTTTTACTTTCGGATCGGCCGAAACTAATAAAATTAGTTCCAGCCTTCCCAGTATCACCTGGAGTGAATTTCTGACATCATCTGCCATGTCAAACAATTGATTCTGGGCAGACGCGCTTTTTTCTTTCATTATTTTTCCTCCTCAAAAAAAATAGGTAATTAGTGGGAAACGTAACCAAAATATACTTTTAAAAATAGTTTGAAGCAGTTCTCATTCCGGTGATTGAATCGGTACTCCACCTCTTTAAGATACATCGGGAAGTGATATTTGGAAACACCTCGATAATTGTACA
>JAUYIE010000013.1 GCA_030688365.1 bacterium | reverse complement strand
TGTACAATTATCGAGGTGTTTCCAAATATCACTTCCCGATGTATCTTAAAGAGGTGGAGTACCGATTCAATCACCGGAATGAGAACTGCTTCAAACTATTTTTAAAAGTATATTTTGGTTACGTTTCCCACTAATTACCTTATAATATTCTAATATCTAATAATTTATTGTATGAATTTGTTCGTAAAAAACTTGGTAGGTGTGATGATTATCGTCGGTATTCCTATCTATGTTGGCGCCACATTGTTTTCATCCTACTATGCGCGTGCGGTGAATCCAGCATCATTTCGTCAATTTAATGTGTCCGCAACAGGGAACGCGGATGTAACGCCCAATATAGCCATAATTCAGCTAAGTGTTTTGACGGAAGGAGACACGAAGATTGCAGAACTGCAAAAAACAAATACTGACAAAATGAATAAGGTGATTGAATTTGTAAAATCCAAAGGTGTAGGTGAACAGGACATTACCACTGCGAATTATTCTATCAGTCCTCGCTATCAATATTTTGACTGCCGAGCGACTCCTGTGTCCTTGCCATCAATCCTACTTCCTGACGGGAGCGGGTCTATTCCTCCAACGGAAGCAATGAGTGATGTATCGTCGACGACAAAGACATGTCCACCGCCAGAGATTGTCGGATATTCTATCAGTCAAGCAGCAACAGTAAAAATTAGAGATTTTAATGGTATTGGTGATCTGTTAAGCGGGGCAACCGCACAAGGTGCGAATTCTATTTCCGGACCAAATTTTACCATTGATGATCCTGCATTTTCACAGAAAGAGGCACGCGACCAAGCCATTTCTCGTGCAAAAGAAAAAGCACAGAGCATGGCTCAAGCAGCGGGCTTTTCTTTGGGACGGTTATTGTCTATCAGCGAATACGCAACCAATTCACCTTACTCTGGCATGGAGTATGGAAAGGGCGGTATGTCAGATGCGGTATCAATGGCCGCGCCAGCACCGGCAATCCAAGCAGGTACACAACGCGTGACGATTGAGGTCTCGCTCAACTATGAAATTAAATAGGAGTGAGTTTTATCGGGTATAATATTTGACGGATGAGGTGAATCCCGTTAAGATTGAACGCGATTTGATGTTAGTCGTCCGACAAATGACGTTTATTCTTGATGTAATATATTTTTATGGCTTTTTTTGACAAATTAAAAGATATGAACGAGATGCGGAAACAAGCGAAGGAGATACAAGGAGCATTGGCGCAAGAACAAGTAATGGGTACTTCACATGATGGTGCATTTAAGATCACCATGGACGGAAATCAAAATTTATTAAATGTGGAAATTGGTGAGTCTATCGTTGGAGACAAACAAACATTAGAAAAGGGATGTCGTGAGGCATTTACTCATGCGACCGATCAACTCAAAAAAATACTTGCTACACGTTTTTCAAGCATGCTCAAGTAAAAAAGTTCGTGTATTAAACATTGCCAATTATGCGATATATTTTAGTGGCAATCATCATGACATTATTTCTGACGATTCTTCAGGTATCAGTTGCAAATCCATATCCATTTGCATTGATTTCGTTTGCAGCGTGGATGTGGTGGGCTGGGACTCGAGCAGTCTCACCCTGGGCGTTTTGTAGTGTGCTTATTATTGATCTTTATTCTCCTGTATTTGGAAGCACCTTGTTTGAATGGATCCTCGTCTTAGGGATTGTAAGCATTGTATCAGTAACGATACTGACAAACCGATCATTGTTAGCATTATTGGCCATAACAATTGGTACATTTTTAGGCGTGACCTTGATAGATTGGGTATTGTGGTATGTTCTGTCATTTTTTATATCAAATGCGCCATCATTAAATATGTGGCAAGATATCAACGTTGGTCATTTTGTCATACAAATCTTGGGAACTATTATATATACGCTTGCACTATGGCTTATGCTGACAAAAGGAAAACGAGGAAAACGTGTATATCTTGTTAGCGATCAGGCATTATGAAAAAACGATTACCATTATTACCATTTCTTGAGGGAAAAGAGATACGATTGGACACTTCCAGTCGTCTTGAGTGGGTTGAGTCAAGTTTTGAGGAAACGAGGGATTGGAATTCTCATTCGCAAGATTTTTTGGGTGTCTCCGTGAAGCGTCGTACTGTTACGTTGTTTTTCTTTTTCATGATGGTATGCGTTGGGCTTGTGCTGGGCAAGACGGCATATTTACAAACCGTACAAGGTACAACTATGGCGCATCGGGCGGAATCAAATAAAGTACGCGTCGTTCCAATACCTGCCATGCGTGGCGTAATGTACGATCGCACACATATCCCCTTGGCGACCAACAAAGCATTTTTTTCATTGACGATTACTCCGGCTGATCTTCCAAATGATTCAATTAATCGAGAATCGCTTTTTGCTACACTAGCTCCTTTGACAGAGCAGACACCTGATCAGCTCAAAGTTATGATAAAAAACCCGTCCTCGTATGAGCCGGTAGTGGTGATGGATGGTTTTCCTTATTCAAAAGCGTTGGAACTATCGGTCGCAACATCATCTATGCCAGGTATTTCTGTTGTATCAAACGGCATACGTGAATATGATTATCGTCAGGCATCATCACTTGCCCATGTCATTGGCTATACCAGCACAGTTACACAACGTGATCTAGACGCGCACCCTGATATATATCTATCAAAGGATCAGATTGGTAAAGTGGGAGTGGAGCGGACGTATGACAGTGTTTTACGAGGGTCTCATGGAGAAAAATCTGTTGAAGTTGATGCGCTGGGAAAAGTACAAAAGGTTATTTCGACAACACCTGCAGTGAATGGCGATAGTCTGGTTTTGAGTATAGATGCTAGATTGCAGAAGGAAAGCCAAGATGCATTACAATTGGCGCTAGATGCAATCCATCAAACAAAAGGGGTCGTCATCATTTCGCGTCCGCACAATGGTGAAATACTTGCTCTAGTAAATATTCCGTACTTTGACGGTAATCTTTTCTCTGGTGGTATCTCTGTGGCTGACTATGATGTATTGTCAAACGACGTCAGTCATCCACTTTTTGACCGAGCGGTCAGTGGTGAATATCCTTCCGGTTCTACCGTCAAACCCATGGTCGCTTTGGCAGCACTTGAAGAGGGTATCGTAAAAGCAAGTACGACAGTTAATAGTACGGGTGGTATACACATAGGTCAGTGGTTTTATCCTGATTGGAAGACAGGAGGACATGGGATTACAAATATATATAAAGCACTGGCTGAATCGGTGAATACTTATTTTTATATTATCAGTGGGGGATTTGGTGACATTAAGGGTTTAGGGGCTGAAAAATTAAAAACATATTATGAACGGTTTGGGCTGGGAAAGATTACCGGTATCGACCTCCCGAGTGAAGCGAGCGGTGTTGTACCTTCACCCGATTGGAAAAAAGAAGTAAAAGGTGAGGCATGGTATGTTGGTGATACGTATCATCTTGGTATTGGTCAAGGAGATCTATTAGTCACCCCCTTACAGATACATACAACCAGTGCATATTTTGCTAATGGAGGATACAATGTGATTCCTCATGTCGTGATTGGTAAGGAAAATAGTCAAACACATGAAAGAGAAAATATATCTTTTCCACAATACATCTCGGGAGTGGGTAGTCCGGAAAGCATTTCTACTATAAGAGATGGATTGCATCAGACAGTTATTTCAGGAAGTGCGCGGATGTTGCAATCGGTCCTTGTAAGTGTCGCGGGTAAGACCGGGACTGCTCAATGGTCACCAGATAAAAATCCCCACGCCTGGTTTACCGGTTGGGCACCATTTGATAATCCAGAAATAGTCATTACTGTATTGATCGAAGAAGGTGAAGACGGAACATTACCGGCAGTTCAAGTAACACGGAATATTCTTACGTGGTATTTTGGCCATGATGGAGCAAACTCACGAGCAAATGATGCTATTGACATACAACAATAAAACATGTATTCTGTGTACTTACCAATAGATTACTTACTTACTTTATTAATATGAACCACATCCTTACCAAAGAGGGACGCGACAAACTTTTGGAGGAGTTGGAGCATTTAAAAAATGTAGCCCGCAAAGACGTCATTGAACGTGTGCTTATTGCTAAGGAACATGGAGATCTCAAAGAAAATTCAGAGTATCATCAAGCAAAGGAGGAGCAAGGAGTATTGGAGTCGCGGGTAGCGGAAATAGAGTACCTTATAAAACATGCAGAAATAATCGATGAGTCAGCAATTCCGCACCACAAAGTGGGTGTCGGCACTACATTTAAGGCGCGTTTCGGTGATAATGAAATGGAATTTATGATTGTCGGACCCGAAGAAGTGGATCCTGGTGCAAACAAAATATCATACGAATCACCGCTGGGCAAGGCGTTTATGAATCGCCAAGTCGGAGAAAAAGTGGTTATCAAAGCGCCGGCAGGGGAGTTTGAGTATGAGATTGTGAAGATACGGTAAGGGTGTGGTTTTTTGCGACTTATGTTAAAAAGCATTCACAGTGTGGAAATTACTACAAACACACCACATGGCTACTCCCATCACCCACATTGCTCTTGCCGAAAAAGTTTTTGAGAAGCATTTTTTACATTTTCAACGTGCTGATTTTTATATCGGCTCCGTGTTTCCTGATATTCGGTATTTGGGCGTGATAGAGCGACACCAGACGCATGTTTTTAATGTTTCCTTGTCTGATGTGACCAGCGCTTCGTCTGCGTTTCGTGCAGGCGTGCTCTATCATTGCCTCGTGGACGAGATGCGCGAGAGGTTTGTCTCGGGACGAGGAATATATGACCTTTGTCCCGTTTCAAAATTTACTCCCACCGCGATAAAACTTTTTGAAGATGAGTTGTATTTCCCACATGTCAGAGACTGGCAGAATATTGGTAGTATGTTTGATACTCTATTAACGGAAGAATTATCATATGATATATCCAGAGAAGCCATTGAAAAATGGCATGGGATGGTAAAAAAATATTGCAAACAGGTGCCTACTCCAATGAGTGTGGAGGTTTTCGCAATAGGAGCAATGCAAGAACAAGCCATCGCAGATGAGATTAACTCTCTTATTGTACAAATAAAAAATATTTCTGAAGTTCAAAAGATCGCACTTGATTTTTGGAATCAATTTGATGATCTCATCGTATCAAAGCAATAACCATTATGTCCTCAAACATTTTCATCATCTGCGGTTACGGCGTCCCCAAAGACATTCTCAAAGACGAGAATTATACTTTTTATTTGAAAACGGTTTTTAATACGCTGTACGATATCGCGGAAAAGACAAAGCCGGCAAAAAATTATGTGATTTTTTCTGGCGGGAAGACGGATTGTTTCAAACCATATACGCGCACCGAGGCAGGGGAGATGATACGATTTTTTACCGCATACCTTGCGACAAAACGGTACCTGAAGGATTTTACCCGCGATCTTATAGTACTGTCGGAGAAACGCGCATTGTCTACTCTAGAAAATTTTATATACACAAAAGCAATTTTGGACAAAAGAGCGATTGGGGGATGCCTATATATTTTTTGTGAAAAGACGCGAGAAACTCGAGTAAAGATATTAGCGAAAAAAGTATTCAATAACAAACATGTTTCCGTCTTTGCTGTTGATTTTGATACAAGCCCCAATAGATATCTTGATCCCGCATTCTTGGCTAAAAAAGAAAAGAAAATGCTCGCGTTTGATTTGTGGGCGCTTGAAAACGCCAACAATTTCAAGAAATATCACGCGCTCTACAAAAAGCGCATGGCATATTTTCGCAGAGCGGAGCCAAAACACCATACCGAAGCAGTCAGAACATGGTGGGAGGAGGAGATAGGGAAGGCGATAACATAATACTTTTATGTGGTTTGTTTATGCAATTGGCGCGTCGGTGATGTGGGGGCTCACCTATGTCATCAACGAACAGCTTTTTAAGAAAATCAGTGTTATTTCGGCGCTTGCGATTATATCATTCGTGTCTTCTGTAGTGATCTCGATCTGGGCATTTATGGGAGGGTATCTCAAAAGAGACTTTCTATCCATCACCCAATCACCGCGGTTGTTATGGTTGCTAATAGCAAGTGTTCTCATTTTCATCCTTGCTGAAATATTGATCAATTTCTCAATTGCGGACAAAAACACCACTCTCGCGTCACTGATCGAGATCTCATATCCTATCTTTGTCGCGATATTTTCGTATTTGATTTATCGACAAAGACAACTCAATCTAGGAACAGCGATAGGCGGCGTGATGATTTTTGCCGGCGTTGCGGTGGTATATTTGTTTAATAAATAAAAAGGCACCTCTTTTGAGAGTTTTTCCAACTTGCTATCTAGGTCAGTGCTTGAGTAGTAAGTTTTTGTAAGATTATTCGCGGCTTGACATAATCACCCTATGTGCTAAAAGTAATGAGTTATTATGGTAAGTGGAGGGTAAGTAATGAGAATACGTTTTATGGTTGAGATACAGGTTGAAAACCATCCGACTAATAAATATTATAGTCTGGAGATAGAAAAAGATCTGGAATTTTTACCTCCTGTAGGGTTCATGATCTATGTCGACGAAGAGGGGGACTATTCAGAATATGAAGTTGACGGCCACATAGGAATGAACCTCTCCGATTCGCTCGTTCTAGTGTCCCTTAAAGGTCCTGAATTTGAATCAGCAGAAGAGCTAGAAAAAGAAAAAGAATACCTTCTCAAGGTGGGATTCAAATATCAGTAATTTAAATAGTGAATAATAGGGAAACCCTATTATTTTTTTATACTGAAAGGTTTGGGTACTATCCCTTTTCCTTGCAAAAAATATCGCCCCATGTTAGTATTTTTGTTAGTTACACATTTATATGGAAATAAAAGAAATCTTAATTGTAGATCAAATCCGATCAGCAACACTAGCAGGCTGTTTTGTGCTGGGCAAATATTTGTGTACATAAGGATTTTTTCCTCTTTATAACACGAAAAAGCTCGGCACCTGCCGAGTTTTTTAATCCTTATTTCAACTATATGATCGTCATAAAAAATCTCACTACTACCATATACGGCAAGTCTCTGTTTCAAGACATGAGCATTATCGTACACCAAGGCCAAAAAATCGGTATTATCGGCCCTAATGGATGTGGTAAATCCACGTTGCTCAAAATCATCGCCGGACATATTAAGCCCGACCAAGGCAGTGTGTCTTTGGATAAGGAGATAGTTGGCTACTTGCCCCAACAGATTGAAGCTGATGAACAGAATACTCTTGAAGATTATCTTGAACTTCATGCTCACCCCCAAGGTTGGGTGCTTTTGGGAAAACTAGCTTTGGATGATATTGACCTAACACAAAATATACACTCACTTTCCGGTGGTCAAAAAACACGTCTTGCGCTCATAAAAACATTATATGCAAATCCGACCGTACTTCTAATGGATGAACCGACCAACAATCTGGATAGCAACGGCATCGAATGGCTGGAGTCATTTATCCAGCAATTTCCTGGAAGTGTTCTCATCGTCTCCCATGATCGCGCATTTCTTAACGCTACGGTTAGCCGAATTGTAGAGTTTGATCCTGTGAACAATCGAATAGAAGAATATAGAGGAAACTATGATGGATATTTGGCTGAACGCGATGCACGTCGTGCCCAGTGGGAAAAAAATTACGAACTTCAACAACGAGAAAAACGACGGCTTGAACAATGGCTTGCGCTCAAACGACAAGAAGCGAGTATCTTTGTTGATCCTGCTAAAGGCCGGCAAGTCCGTATGATGGAAAAACGGATCCAGCGCGAGATATACGACAAGGCAATCGCCAAACCGACTGATAACAAAATCATGAAAAGATCTCGATTTTCAGGCAATGCACATTCTGGGAAATTACTCCTTCGAGTTTTGTCATTGTCAAAATCATTTGACGGACATCCACTTTTTAGAGATATCTCATTTGAAATCCGCGGTCATGATCGATATCACATCGCGGGTAGTAACGGAACTGGAAAATCCAGTCTGTTGAAAATCATTATGGGACAAACCAATTCCGATAATGGTACTATTGAACACGGTGAAAATGTTCGCGTTGGATATTTTTCTCAAGAAAATGATACCCTTGATACAACAAAGACAATATTGGACGAAATTATGAAAAGCAATACGTCTCTTACACTGGAAAAAGCACGCGCGGTACTTGGCTCCTTTCTATTTCCTGCCGATGATATCTACAAAACAATTGGGTCACTGAGTTTCGGCGAACGGGTGAGACTGTCATTTGCCAAGCTTATGCAAAAAGAACACGACCTACTCATCCTTGATGAACCGACTAACCACCTTGACATACCTTCTCGCGAAGCTATAGAACACGCTTTGGAACAATACCAAGGCGGTATTCTTGTGGTGTCTCATGATAGGTATTTTCTTAAACAACTGGGAGAGTTGGTTGAGTGCGAGCTAGAAAATGGAAAACTGAAAGGATCAGGAATGATCATTTGAGTGGTCTTAAGAGTTGAACGTGTTTCAAGTAAGACAAAGAAACAGGGATTTTTTGACGTATCACCCTCTTCGCGTTACAATACGTCTACTAATATATGCTCATATGCAAGACATTGACGAACATCACGTGCGAGAGCAAAAACGCGATAATTTGCGTAAAAAGGGGATAGATCCGTATACAAATGAGTTGGGAGCGCGTGTATCATGCCATGAGGCACAGGAACGTTTTGAGGAGTGGTCAGAATCCGGGTACCTCGTGGGGTTGGCTGGCCGTGTGCGTAGTATCCGTAAACATGGCGGATCACTATTTTTGGATCTAGATGATGGCAGTGATCGTCATCAGCTTTTTGTAAAAAAAGATAAGGTATCAAAGGAAACATTTGAGCTTGTGAATGACTTGCTTGATATTGGTGATATTATCTATACGACCGGCATACTGTTTTTAACCAAAAAGGAGGAAAAAACTTTGCAAGTAGGTGAGCTAAAATTGTTGACCAAGGCATTACTACCGTTACCGGAAAAATGGCATGGATTGAGTGATGTAGAGACACGGTACCGTCAGAGGTATCTTGATTTGATTGCCAACCCTTCGGTGCAGGCACTTTTTTACGAACGTGCGGCCATAATCCGTGTAGTTCGTGAGTTTTTTGAGCAGGAGCGCTTTATTGAGGTTGATACACCCATTTTGCAGTCCATTCCCGGTGGGGCCACTGCACGGCCGTTCATGACGCATCATCATGCCTTGGATATTGATATGTACCTGCGTGTGGCACCTGAATTGTATCTCAAACGTCTCATTGTAGGAGGATTTGAACGCGTATTTGAGATCGCTCGCTGTTTTCGCAATGAGGGAATGGATCACAGCCACAATCCGGAGTTTACCCAAGTGGAAGCGTATATGGCGTATGCCACTTATGAAGATTTGATGGACCTAGTAGAGCGACTGGTAGTGAATATGGTCAAGGCAGTACACCAAAAGACTTTTTTTGAATTTGAAGAACAAAAAATTGAATGTGGCGAGTCGTTTAGTCGTATTACATTTCGTGACGCGATCATACAATATGCGGATATTGATATTGACCAATATTTGACTTTTGAGATGCTATCCACTGCAGCTGCTTCACGAGGGGTCAATATGAAGGATTGTACTTCGCGCGCACATGTATTGGATCAATTATTCAAAACTCTTGTAGCACCTGCGCTGATACAACCGACATTTGTTATTGATTATCCTTTGGAGCTTTCACCGTTGGCACGAAAGAAAAACGAGAACCCTTTCTATACAGAACGATTCCAGTTGGTAATAGCGGGTGTTGAGAGGGTCAATGCTTTTTCAGAGCTGAATGATCCTGTGGATCAACTGGAACGATTCAAAGAACAAGAGACCATGCGTGAAAAAGGAGATGTAGAAGCACAACGTTTGGATATGGATTATATTACAGCACTGCAACACGGTATGCCTCCGACTGCGGGTTTGGGTATGGGTATTGATCGTATGGTGGCGCTTCTTACCAACTCGCATGCGGTAAAAGAGATCATTCTATTTCCTGCATTGCGTCCTAAGACAGATGAATAATTGTATTGTATATGCTTGATATCAAATACATTCGCGAACATAAAAAAGAAGTAGAAATGGTGGCGCGTAATAAAAATACAGAGGTGGATGTCGGTTTGTTGTTGAAATTGGATGAAAAACGTCGGGAAATTATTCGCTTGTCAGATGACGCGAGGGCACATCAGAATCGTATAAGTGATGAAATTGCAAAAATGACAGGATCACAGCGCGATAATAACATCGCTCAAATGCGCGAATTGAAGGAAGAAATAAAGAAACAAGAAGAAGAACTTCATGCAATTGACGGTCAGTATATGATGCTGTTGAAGCAGATCCCAAACATTCCCAGTGCTGATGTGCCCGTAGGGAAAACAGAAGATGAAAATATCGTTGTAAAAGAAGTGGGAAAAAAACCGAAATTTGATTTTGAACCGAAAAATCATTGGGAATTGGCGGAAGGTGCCGGTTTGATAGATAAAAAAAGAGCTGCAAATGTAGCAGGTGCACGTTTTGCATATATCAAGGGTGATCTTGTTAGACTACAGATAGCGATTGTTCAGTTTGTTATACAAACATTGGGAGATGAGACGATACTCTCTCAAATCATAAAGGAGAACAAGCTAGATGTAAGCTCAAATCCTTTTGTGCCCGTATTGCCACCTTTGATGATAAAAACAGAGCCATACGACGCAATGGACCGCCTAGAACCGCGAGATGACCGTTATAAGATTGAGGGAGAAGAACTCTGGCTACAAGGCAGTGCAGAGCATGTGCTGGGTACTATGCATATGGAAGAAATTTTTGAAGAAGAAGATATGCCGATTCGCTACTTGGGATATGCGACATCATTTCGTAAAGAAGCCGGCACATATGGCAAAGACATGGAAGGTATTATACGTATGCACCAGTTTGATAAGCTTGAGATGGAGACATTTAGTATCCCGGAAAAAGCAATGGATGAACATTTTTTAATGGTCGCTATTCAGGAATATCTGATGCAAACGCTAAAATTATCATATCGTGTTGTCAAAAAATGCACTGCGGATATTGGTAAACCAAATGCTCGTGGCATTGATATTGACGTGTGGTTGCCAGGGCAAAATGGATATAAGGAAACACATACTGCTGACTATATGACTGACTACCAAGCGCGTCGTCTCAATACGCGTGTGAGAAGAAGTGAAGGACACTTAGACTTTGTACACACCAACGATGCGACAGCATTTGCGATCGGACGTATTATGGTTGCTATTATAGAAAATTATCAGACAAAGGAAGGTAATGTGGTGATTCCAGACGCACTACGTCCTTACTGCAGTGTTGAGATGATTTCAATGTCGCTATCGTAGATTTTTAAATTACCTTTTGTATATCTTCCCATGCAATTACGGAGGATTCAGATACCCCTGCCACAGCTTAATCATCCTCGTCGACCTTTCACACGTCGGCAATGGTTTAAGATATCTGCATATGTTGCGACGATACTCCCATCCATTATTTTTCTAGTTGTTGTCTATTTTATATGGTTTTCTTCCTATTTTGTCATTGATTACATAGATATTACAGGCGCAAATGGTCTAGATATGACCGGGGTACGCAGAGTAATTTTTTCTCAAATGACAGGATATCGCTATCACCTTTTCCCAAAAAAAAATATATGGTTTTTTGATAGTGAATCAGCACGACATGCTATTTGGGAAGAATATGCGATTAGCGAACTTTCAATCGAAAAAAAGAAACCTAATTCTCTCAAAATCAATGTTTTTGAAGAACCATTTCAATCTATTTGGTACAGCCAGGGGAAATATTATAAGATGGACGGAAGGGGGATCATTATCAAAGAAGTGGATCATGAATTACTACGTGATATCCCATATCCCTTACCCCATGCAGGTATAAATGGTGGCGTTGTCCCAATAAAAAGACCACCCAAGCTCAATGCACTCAAAGCACCAGAATTGTTGTTTATCCAAGATGTGGACGGTTCGGCTGTAGAGTCAGGTAATAGTGTGCTTTCTTCAAACGTTGTACAAGCTATTGGGGATGTGCGTTCAAAACTGGCGTTGCAACAGATTTCCATTTATTATGTCATTACAAAGTTACAGGAACATGATATGGAGGTATTTACAACGGAGGGTTGGGGTATTAAGTTAAACGTTTTTGAACATGTAGATGCACAAATTGAGCATTTGCGGGAGGTACTGACGCAAAAAATTAAGGAAGATCGTTTCATGTTGGACTATATAGATGTACGTTTTGATAATCGCATCTATTTTAAAACGAAATGATCATCTATGAAATTTGCGATTGACATGAGATCATCACAAGAGGGTATAGGGGGTATCCCCGAGTATACATCCATGATCGCATATCATTGTGCACAGATGGCACCAGAGCATGAATTTTTTCTGTTTTACAGCGGAAGAAATGTATACGTTCCTGAGTGGATAAAGGAAACAAAAAACGTACGTGTTTCTGTGCATACTATGCCAAATAAGTTTACAAACGCGCGTCTACATTTTTTTGGACGTCCATATTTAGACCAGGTGTTACGAAAAGAAACCAATACAATAATTGATGCCTGGTTTTTTCCCAATTTAAATTTTATTGCTCTCTCTCCGAATCAACGTAGTGTGATCACAGTGCATGATGTCAGTTTCAAACGATATCCTGAGTTTTTTTCAAAAAAACAACGATGGTGGCATTCTGTAGTGCATCCTGATATTTTGCTTTTACGTTCACAAAAAATTATTGCAGTTTCAGAGCATACAAAATCAGATGTAATTAGAGAGTTTAAAACACTAGAATCAAAAATTGAAGTAACACAATTGGGTTTTGATACTTCATTTTGTCTTACATCACAGTCATCGTCTACACAGATTCAAAAGTATGGACGTGCTATTGTTACCTATGCGGGAGGAGACATGCGAAAAAATCTTGATGTTATTATCCATGGGTATCGTTTATTACGATCAATGTCATCGCGTTTTGATGATGTGTCACTCCACATTGTCGGTAGGCGAGGACGATGGATTGGTAATAGTATTCATGGTGTCTTAAAGGACTACGAATCTAATGTCCATCTATATGACGGTCTTAGCAGGAGTGAAACAATTTCTCTTATGCGTCAGGCATCCGTCTTTGTGTATCCCTCATTTTATGAGGGATTTGGACTCCCGCTTCTTGAAGCAATGTCTGCCGGGATTCCTGTGATAGCGAGTCCAAATTCAGCTATCTTGGAAACTGCACATAACGCTGCTTTTTTTTCAGATCCATATAATCCACATGCTATGGCCCGCTCGTTGGATATGCTCTTGTCCAATACGGCATTACGTAGCAGACTAAATGAAAATGCTCAAAGACGCATAAATGAGTATTCATGGCGCAAAACCGCCAGCAGGACACTTTCAGTCCTTGAACAGGCGGTACGGACGCCTCTCCATATATGAATATAGGATTTGATGCACGATTATATCAAAAAGGGCTTGGGCTTGGGCGATATGTTCAGCAGCTCCTTTTGCAATACGATGCCATAGATCTCGGTAAGAACACGATGACGGTTTTTTTATCCAAAGAGGGAATGAATGAGTTTCAACCAAAGAATACCAATATCGTAAAGGTAGTAGCCCCGTATCAATGGTACACACTACACGAACAGATCGCATTCCCCCTACTCCTCAATAAGTCTGGGTGTGATGTGGTGCATTTTCCACACTTCAATGTTCCCATTTTTTATAAGAAGCCATACGTTGTTACTATTCATGATTTAATTCTTTTAAAAATGCCACGCTCGGCACGACTCGCTGCGAGTACGCGTATTCCATGGATATATGACCTCAAATATGCAGGGTATCGGTTTGTTTTGCATCAAGCAGTAAAAAATGCAAAACAAATTATCGCGCCCACTCATTATGTAAAGAATGATCTATTAACGATGTTGCATTGTATTGATAAAAAAGTTACGTGTATCTCTGAAGCGGCGATGGATATTCATGTACATGATAGTAAAGACGTTTCGCCAGTCGTTGCTGGTCCATATGTTCTGTATGTGGGAAATGCATATCCACATAAAAATTTGGATTTACTATTGGAGCTGGGTACACTTCTGGATAAGGAGTCGTCTGATTTACGAATCATCGTTGTAGGGCAAGAAGACTATTTTGCTAAGAAATTTAGACAAAAAGTCCGAAGCATGGGGTTGGGGTCGCGTATACACCATCGTGGGTTTGTTTCAGATCAAGTATTAGCGAATTTATACCATTTTGCATTAGCGTACGTCTTCCCTTCTTTTGAAGAGGGATTTGGCTTGCCTGGTCTTGAAGCAATGTCATACGGTGTACCGGTGATCTCATCAACATCCTCATGTTTACCTGAAGTGTACGGCAATGCGGCATTATTTGCGTCACCAAAAGACACGCAAGTCTGGCTTGAAATGATCAAAAAAGTACGCTATAATTCTGAATTACGGGAGGACTACATTCAGAAAGGATTTCAATGTGTTATTAAGTATGATTGGAGAGAGACGGCACGGGAAACCATGTGTATTCTTACTTCATTATGAAATATTTACGGATTCTACTAATTTTTCTCGTACCAGCGTTGATTACGGTGGCTATGTTACTGACACTGGGGAGGCCTGAAATGTATTTTTATGCACTTGGGGGATCGATCGTTGCAGAAGGTATACTTCTGTTCTTTTTATTTCCCCGTCAAGAACGAACATTTGATGTAATCAATATTGCCTTTCCTGTTGTTGTTCAAATGATTCTTGCCTGGATTGTATTATTCTTTGTTGAAGATCCGTACAGTCGGTATGCTATTGTGCTTGCACATGTGTGTTTACAGTACATTTTTTTAATAAATGTTTATTATTTTCTTTATAAGTTTGAACGCTATCAAAAACGAGCATTGCCACACATTACAAGCTATATGGGCATCATAAATGTTTTTTATAGTGCTACTATCGTATACGCTCTTGGTTTTTATCTGGAGTATCCAATTTGGTATACGGTGTGGCCACTTCTGCTCCTGATATTGCTGATTTTGATTCAAAATTTATGGATTCATGATATTTCTATCAAACAACGTTGGTATTATGTCGCCGTCATCATGTTGGTGCTGACACAGCTTATTTTTGTGATTCAAATATTGCCGACTGTGTATTTTGTGAATGCGTTTATGGTTGTAGTGTATTATTATCTTGCTGTGCATTTGGGATTAGCGGTATTGCAAAAGGAAATGACTCGTAGAGAGCTGATACGTAATGGTGTGATAGTCGTTGTTGTGATACTATTAGTACTACTTACTACTCGTTGGAGATAATTATGGAACAACTCACCTCATCCAAATACACTCGCGTAAAAATAATTATCAGTATTACAATCCTTGCAGTTATTGCGGGGTATGTGGGGGGGCTTTCAGGACAGAATTACATAGACTACCTTCGACAGTTTATTCAACCTGAACAGATCATTCAGAGGGCAGGAAGTACTCGTGCATTTTCCTTGGTGGATTTATTAGCAAATACTTCTCCGAGTTTAGTTTCGTTATATAGTCTTGATGATAATAATAGTACGGATGTAGTATACCCGCTTCCAACAGCACAATCATATCTTGGTGACGCGGTGGCAGTGGCTAGTGATGGCTGGCTTGTCACACCCGAGATCACCACGAGGAACAGCGCTGAAAAAAAGGATTCAAGTGTGGAACCGAATTATTTTGTGATCTATAAACAGATTGTGTACCCGGTGACCACTATTGTGACCGATCCTGTTGCCGGAGTTTCTTTTTTAAAGATTGAAGGTGTATGGCTAAAACCAGCATCATTCGGATGGGACCAAAGTGCTGTTGGCACTATCGGGGTACATGGGGTGAGTAGTGTGGGTGTTGTCTCTAGTTTTTTTTTAGGACCACCACACTATAGTTCCGCAAAGACCACAGATCTATATGTATCGCATACGAACAAGTTAAATAAATTTTTTAATCCAGACATGCAATTTTCACAACGCGGGATGGCTATTGTGAGCGATAATGGCGATATCATAGGTTTGACGGCAAAAAACGGAGTCATTCCATCATATAGGTTCCGCTCATCCTTGGATCAAGTGTTAACAAATCACGAGATAAAGAGAATTAGTTCCAATGCAAGCTATTATGACAATGCGTGGATGCCACATATTCAATTTAATTCTACTGCACTTTTAACATCGGGCGCGACGATCATTGATCCAGGTAATATGTCATCAAAAGAGCCATTATCCGGTTTGCAAAAGGGAGACATTGTGTTGCACATCAACAATGAAAATGTGGACATCAATAGAAGTCTTTCAGATATACTTAATCAATATAATCCCGGCGATACTGTTAAAGCAGGCATACAGCGAGCGGGAACTGACATTGATTTATCATTAATTCTCAAATAATATGGATCCAACGTTACCACTCTATTTACAAATTTGTTTAAGTATTATTATCGTGGGAGGTGCTATTGCCGTCGTCCTTGCTATTGTCGCTCTTGCATATGCAATTCAAATTTCACGTCAGATCAATGATGCGATAGATCGCAGTAAGGATAGCTTTGTCCGATTAACATTATTAGTTGAGGGGGCAGTGACTCATGTCAAACAAGCATTGCAGATAGCACAAATGCTCAAAGGCGTAGTATCCACCTTGCAAAAGACTCGCGGACGCGGTAAAAAGTAGATATCAATTTTAAACAAGGAATCTCATGCCGTCAAAACGGACACCATTTATTCATTTACATACCCATAGTCACTACAGTCTTCTTGACGGACTTTCAAAGATTGGTGGTTTAGTTAAGCGAGCAAAATCACTTGGTATGCCAGCCATGGCTATCACTGATCACGGCAATATGTATGGTGCGATTGAATTTTATAAAAAAGCAACCAGTGAGGGTATAAAACCGATAATAGGTGTTGAAGCATATGTGGCGGCGCGTACCCGATTTGATAAATCTCCAGGATTGGACGCGCGTCGGTACCATCTTACGTTACTTGCCAAGAATCACATTGGATATAAAAATCTTATCAAATTAGTAACCTCGGCCAACCTTGAGGGGTATTATTATAAGCCGAGAATGGATCGGGATTTGTTACGGCAACACCACGAAGGAGTGATTGCGCTTTCTGGATGTATGGGGGGAGAATTATCTCGAAGTATTTTGGATGGAGACATGGAACATGCTCGTCAGATTATTCGAGATTACCAAGATATCTTTGGCGTTGATAATTACTTTTTGGAACTCATGCATCATCCAGGGATTCCTCGTCAGATGGAAGCGACGTATGCTCTTGTAGATTTAGGAAAAGAAATGGGTATTGGGGTGGTGGGAACACAAGATTCGCATTATTTGGTACCAGATGATAGTCGTGCGCACGCAACACTTCTAGCAGTTCAGACTGGTACAAACGTAGGTGATTCGGATTTGTTTGCAGAGGATGAAGACTTTTCTTTTATTGATACTGATACTGCGTATGAACATTTTTCCTATGCACCCGACGCGGTAGAAAATACGTTCAAGATTGCAGAATCATGTAACCTGGAACTGGAGTTAGGTAAATGGGTGTTTCCCAATATTGCACTGTCAGAAGGATCCGTATCTCATGATGCGGAATTACGCGCATGGGTATACAGAGGTATTGATCAGCGAGACATTGAAAAGACCGATGAAGTGGTAGAACGCATTGAATACGAACTTAAAATAATTTTTGATAAAGGATATTCTCCTTACTTTCTTGTTGTGGGCGACTTGATTCGTTTTGCCCGTGAAAAAAATATCTTAACAAATATTAGAGGATCTGTGGCAGGATCTATTGTTACCTATCTGATCGGTATTACTAATGTTGATCCAATTAAGTATAATATCCCGTTTGAACGTTTTCTCAACCCGTTTCGCCCATCTGCTCCTGATATTGATATGGATTATGCGGATAACCGTCGTGAAGAAATGATTCAATATGCTGTTGAGACGTACGGTGCTGATAAGGTCGCGCAGATCGGGACGTTTGGTACCATGATGGCCAAAGGATCAGTCAAGGATGTAGCACGCGCACTGGGGTATCCCTATGCTAAGGGTGACATGATATCCAGTCTTATTCCATTGGGAGCACAAGGAGCCCCTATGACCATTGAGCATGCAATGGATATCGTACCGGAACTTACGCAACTGTATGACCGGGATCCGGAAACAAAGGAAATCATAGATTTAGCTAAAAAAATGGAAGGGTGTGTTCGTCATGTTTCAGTACATGCAGCAGGGGTCGTGATGGCACCATCACCACTGACTGATTTTGCTCCAATCCAGTTTGATCCGCGTGGGGGCAAGATCATCACCCAGTATAATATGTACGACATTGAAGAAACCGGATTGCTCAAATTTGATTTTTTGGGAATTACAAATTTGTCTATTTTGGGCGACGCGATTGAATGCGTCCAGCGAATCCATGGTGTCGCTATTGATTTACCTCGTCTGCCCGTGGATGATCAGGAAACGTTTGAAATGCTGGCGCGCGGTGAGACAATGGGATTGTTTCAGCTCAATGGCGCAGGAATGACACGGTCACTTAAAGATCTTAAACCTACATCTATTCATGATATTAACTTGATGGTTGCATTGTACCGTCCCGGACCCATTGAAAACATAAATGAATACATTGCGCGAAAAAATGGGGAACGGCCTGTTGTATACCCTCATCCTGCGATGAAAAAGTTTTTGGAACCTACGTACGGTGTATTGGTCTATCAGGATGATTTGTTGATGACCGCTATTGAAGTCGCCGGGTATACCTGGGAGGAAGTGGATAAGTTTAGAAAGGCAGTTGGTAAAAAAATTCCTGAGGAAATGGCAAAACAACACACCATCTTTGTGGAAGGTTGTCAAAAACATGGTGGTCTTTCAAAACAAAAATCAGAGGAAATATGGCAACTTTTTGAGCCATTCCAGGGTTATGGATTTAATAAAGCCCATGCGGCAAGCTATGGCTTGGTGGCATACTGGACTGCCTATATGAAGGCGCACTTTCCCGCTGAATACATGACAGCAGTTTTAACAGCAGAATCCAATGATTCTGAAAAAGTTATGGATATCATTCAGGAGTGCCGTCGGATGGGTATTGAAGTTCTTGCACCAGATATTAACGAAAGTAATGGGAGTTTTACAGTACTAAAGTCACCGACAGTTGAAGAAAAGGATAAAATACGATTTGGGCTAATGGCGATAAAAAATGTTGGAGCACACATTGTGGATACAATTGTGAGTGAGAGAGAAGAGCATGGAACGTATACTTCACTTGAAAATCTATTACGGCGTATTCACGATAAAGATTTAAATAAAAAGTCATTGGAAAGCTTCATACGGTCGGGTGCTTTTGATTGCTTTGGTGATCGCAGTCAAATGTTCTATAATGTAGATGGTATGCTTGCTTTTCACAAGCGTATGACACAGGAGAGCTCATCAAAACAGGCAAATTTGTTTGGCACACTGCCAGAGAGCGATTCTGGTTTGAGTTTTAAAATGGTTGATACAGTCACACCGATCGATTCTAGGACGAAACTGGCGTGGGAAAAGGAGCTACTAGGACTATACATTTCCGCACATCCCCTAGATGACATTCGTCATTTACTTGATAAGTTTGTAACATCATGCGAAAATGCAAAGAAGAAGGGCAATAACAGTCAAGTGAGAGTAAGTGGAATCGTAACTGCCGCCAAAAAAATCTATACGAAAACAAATGAACCTATGTTGTTTGTTACGGTGGAGGATCTGACTGACACGATAGAAGTGATTGTGTTTCCGTCAATTTTAAAAGATACAGCATGCGTGTGGGATGTAGACAAAATCATTGCGATAGATGGTAAACTGTCCTTGAAGGACAATGATCCAAAAATTATATGTAGTTCTGTGAAGGAAGTTAATGATGAATTGATAGCTATATTGAAAAGTCGTTCAGCACAAGATTCATTATCAATCACATAAGGATTATGACTATGAATAGTAAAACAAATCTTTACAAACGTATTGCAGGAACTTTTTTTATTTTTTCATTATTGGTCGCTCTGGCTGTGTTTTATTTTTCATTTAGTTGGGCGACCATTATAGTAAAACCGGTAGCACAATCTTTTAGTGCCACTCAATTGTTCTCTTTGACTGATACTGTAGTGCATAGTCCTGATGAGGTAAACGCTACTATCCACAGTGAAGTATTGCGAGGAGAAGGACATTTTGACATTAGTGGTTCAAAACAGGTGGTCGGTAATTTGACAGGGACGATCACACTTCTGAACAAAACCTCCACAGATCAGCCACTACGCGCAACAACACGACTTCTCAGTGCCAATGATGTTTTGTTTCGTATGGACGATTTTGCAACAGTACCGGCACATGGAGAGGTTGTTGTTGACGTTCGTGCCGATAAAGAAGGAGATGTCGGTTCTGTAGATGGTTCACATTTTACCATTCCTGGATTATGGGAGGGTACACAAACACAGATATACGGAGAATCATTTGTACCCAGACAATCGGCTGTACATACTGTAAAAATAGTACAAAAAGCGGATATAGTTAATGCTCAAAAGTCATTGATGGATCGTTTACAAACAAAGTTTAGAGAGAAACTGTCCGCACTCGGTCAGGGTGATTATCAGGCGATTGATTCTAAAGTCATTAATACTGACTTTTCAGCAAATGAAGGTGAGGAGGCAGCCACACTGAATGCAACGATAGAGGCGCAATTTGTCGCTGTTTCGTTTGATCGGCAGATAGTATACGATAGGATGATAGAACACTTAAAGGAAAAATTGAGTGTCAACGAGGAGCTTATTTCTCCAGAACCATCATCACTTGAATATATCGTTACAATGAAAGGAGAGGATCTTTCACAAATACAATTACGAGTGAGTGGTGAAGCTAAAAAAGTGATATCACAAGATCCTCGCCTATTTGATGTGCAATCGCTTGTTGGGAAAAGTCAGGCTGAGATTGTTGCCTATTTTGGAAATTTTGATGATATAGATAGTGTGAAGGTTAGTTTATATCCGTTTTGGGTATTTAGGGCACCGACACTGACAGACCATATTCACATCTTGCTGGATACGAGGTAGTGCGGTAGGATGAGGTCATGTACTTGTATACCACACTATTATGCCACACGATCAAGAGTATTTATCAGCGCTTCGTCATTCATGTGCACACCTGTTAGGTGCATCAGTGACTAATCTATATCCTGACTCCAAACGCTCAATCGGCCCATCTATTGAGAATGGTTTTTATTATGATTTTGAGTTTACGACGCCCTTGAGTGATGAAGATTTGCCTAAAATTGAGGCCGAAATGGCGAGAATATTGCCATCCTGGACGGAAATGACTCATGAAGAGGTGAGTCCTGAACATGCGAAAGAACGTTTTGCTGGAAATCCCTACAAATTGGAGCTCATTGACGAATTTTCAAAAGAGGGTCAAACCTTGACTATTTATAAAAGTGGGGATTTTGAAGATTTGTGTAAGGGTGGTCATGCCGGAAATCCAAGCAAAGAGATTGTTGCGTTTAAGCTTCTTAATCTCGCGGGGGCGTACTGGCGAGGAGATGAGAAAAATATCATGCTTACGCGTATTTATGGTACATGTTTTTCTACCAAAGAAGAGCTGGATGCACATTTAAACATGCTTGAAGAAGCGAAGTTGAGGGATCATCGAAAAATCGGTAAAGAACAGGAGCTATTTTATATTGACGAATTGGTTGGGAAAGGTCTTGCCTTGTGGCTTCCCAATGGAACCATAATCCGTACGCAGATTGAGCGACTTGCTGAAAGAATGGAGGAACAGGGAGGATATGAGCGCGTAGTAACGCCCCATATTGCAAAAGAAGAGTTATTTATCACATCGGGACATTTGCCATATTACAAAGACAGCATGTATCCGGAAATGAAAATGGATGACGGGACATATTATCTCAAAGCGATGAATTGTCCCCCCCATCATATCATCTATCGACACAAGCCAAGAAGTTATCGTGAGTTACCCGTCCGTCTCGCCGAATATGGTACTGTCTATCGTAATGAATTGTCGGGGACACTCGCAGGGCTCTTACGTGTACGGGCAATGGCAATGAATGATGCGCATATTTATTGTCGCAAGGATCAAATAAAGACAGAATTTAAAAGTGTTATGGAGATGATGATGGAGTATTTCCGAATTTTTGATTTGAAAGATTACTGGTTTAGACTGTCAAAATGGAGTCCTGACCACGTTGAAAAATACATCAATCAGCCAGAAAACTGGGAATATAGTGAGCAGGTACTTCGCGAAGTGTTGTCTGAGATGAATGTGCCCTATACGGAAGCAGATGATGAGGCGGCGTTTTATGGGCCAAAAGTTGATGTACAATTTAAATCAGTTCTTGGTAGGGAAGAGACGATGTCTACCGTACAACTTGATTTTATGGCACGAGAACGATTTGAATTGTCATATATAGACGAAACAGGACAGCACAATGATGAAGTTTTTGTGATCCACCGTGCACCATTGTCCACACACGAGCGTTTTGTAGCATTTTTGATAGAACACTATGCGGGTGTCTGGCCTGTTTGGCTCTCGCCGGTACAAGTGGAAATCGTTTCAGTTGCGGAAAGTCATATCTCCATTGCACAAGAACTCGCTGAGATACTCAAAAAAGAAGGTGTCCGTGTTCATGTTGATGATTCTAATGAAAGTGTAGGGTACAAAGTACGCAATGCTGCCAAATCAAAAATACCATACATTATCGTGATTGGTGAAAAAGAAAAAAAACTTACATCGCTCTCTATCCGCGTACGAGGTGAAGAAGCGCCACTTGTTACTTCAGTAGCGGATTTCGTCGTGCGTATAAAAGGCGAGTGCGAGGTGAATGGAAAGTAAAAAAATAGACTATATAGGGGCATTTCTATATAGTCAGAGTTATGTCGTTATATAACTCAAAGATCCGAGGACAGTTTGGCATACACTATCCTATGTGTCAAGATTGCTAATTTGACAAAAGGAGAGGATAAGACCACCTAAAAGGAGAGATGTGATCTTGTGCCAATCCTCGTTCCATAAAAATAATGACACCATGCATTTAGGATGTCAATTTGGAGTTTATACTGCAGTCTTTCCAAATTTTCATAAATATAGTATATTCCTTCTATTATGAAGGAAAAAACATCACTATTCACCACCCCCGCATTTGGAGACTATGAACTCCTTGATTGTGGAGAAGAGGCCAAATTAGAACGATTTGGTGATATTATTGTATCTCGACCTGATCCACAGGCGCTGTGGCATAAAGAGTTGTCATCAGAGGAGTGGAAAGACGTACACGCTTCTTTTACCAACGATAGTCGCAATGGCATGTGGAAGACGTTTAAATCCGTTCCCGGACAATGGGAAGTTGATTTGGGTGATGGGATTAGGGTCGCTACACGCTTGAGCTCTTTCAAACATGTCGGTATCTTTCCTGAACATCGTGCCAACTGGCAATGGATGGCGGATATTATTTCAAAAGCAGATCGTGAGGTAAAAGTTCTCAACTTATTTGGGTACACCGGTATCGCTAGTCTTGTTGCGGCTCAAGCAGGCGCACAGGTATGTCATGTAGATGGATCAAAAGTCGCCGTAACATGGGCGCGTGAAAATGCAAAAATATCCAGTTTGGAAGATCAACCGATTCGTTGGATTATTGACGACGTGATTTCTTTTGTAAAAAGAGAGATTAAGCGGGGCAATCGCTATGATGGGATAATCATGGATCCGCCGGCGTTTGGTCATGGTCCGGAGAAGGAAGTGTGGAAGATAGAAAGAGACTTCTTGTCGTTGATTGACCTTTGCAGTCAGATACTCTCTCCAAAGCCTCTATTTGCCATTCTCAACGGGTATGCTGCCGGTTATTCATCATTGGTCTATCTTTATAATCTGCAACGTATGATGCAAGGACGTGAGGGCACGTTTGAACATGGCGAGCTGACCATCCAGGAATCAAATGAACGCGGATTTCACTTGCCATGCGGTATCGTCAGCCGTTGGACATCTGTATGATAAAAGTACTCTACGAAGACAATCACTGTATCATCGTCTACAAACCAGCCGGCGTGTTGGTACAAAGCGACAAGACGGGGGATCGCACACTGGGTGATGATGTCAAAGATTATCTCAAAGAAAAAGGAAACAAGCCTGGTGAAGTTTTCTTGGGTATCGTTCATCGCCTTGATAGGCCGGTGGATGGTATTGTTATATTTGCAAAAACAAGTAAAGGTGCATCACGCCTTTCAGCACAACTACGCAATCATGAAATGGAAAAAGTATATTTAGCATGGGTGGACGGGGTGGTACTAGAAAGAGAAAAGACGTTGAAAAATTATTTAGTAAAAGACGAACAACGAAATATCGTACGTGCGTTTAGTATGCCACGGCCAGATAGTAAGGAGGCTATACTGTCATATAAAGTCATTGGTTATAGGGGACAGACTACATTGCTTGAAGTGCAATTGCAGACAGGACGTTCACATCAGATCCGCGCACAACTTGCGGTGATTGGGCACCCGATCGTCGGTGATGAAAAATACGGCAGTCTCCTGACCCGAGAAAAAGGAACTATCGGTCTGACTGCATCAAAATTGTGCTTCAATTTGCCCGTGGGTGGAGAGCGAAAGTGTATTGAAATTCCTGTAGACACGACTGGCGTAAGTGCGGAGTATATTGAGAGGACGTGCTAAAATAAAAATACCACACCTATGATTAGATGTGGTGATGACTTTTTTTGCTCGGAGCCATCAGTCCGAACCGGTATGCTTATCTATTGTTTAGGGTAATAGATAATTTTGGACCGGCTCTTGAGAATTCCATTATTAACCCCCTTTTTTAAATATTTTAGGAGAGGTCTATGTGTAGACCATAAACAATGTCTCAAAAAGGTTTTGTGTGAACGCAATATACCGTCACGAGCACTTCCTTTCTTGAGCTACACACTCCATCTCCATGGAAATATATTAAGGCACCTTTCTTGTTTTGTCAAGAGTATTGTGATACAATATCGCCATATATGGCTACAAAACGTTATAAAATCAACACTTTTGGCTGTCAGATGAATAAGTCCGACTCAGAGCGTATCAAGACGCTTTTGGGTAGTCTTGGTATGCAAGAAACTGAGGAAGATGCACAGGCCGACCTTATTATGTATAACACCTGTTCAGTACGTCAGACCGCAGAAGACCGTATTTATGGGCAAATGAGGGAAATGGAAAAGCTCAAAGACGCTAAGCCTGATCTGGTGGTGGCTGTGACCGGATGTATGCCCGGGCGTGATCATGATGGCAAGATCCGTGAGCGTATGCCATGGGTTGATTTGTTTTTCCCTACCAACGAAATGGTTCATATCGCACGGCGTCTCGCAGAGATACGACCAGAGATGTTTGAGGGAGCAAGTAATCGCGAATATGAGCATTATCTCAAAATCGCGCCGGTGTATAGCACACCGTATTCTGCATATGTGCCGATCAGCACGGGGTGCAACAAGATGTGCGCATATTGCGTGGTGCCGTTTGCACGAGGGCGACAGGTGGATCGCCCCGTGAAAGACATTGTAGAGGAAGTAAAAAATCTTGTCGCCAGTGGGTGTCTTGAAATCACGCTTCTGGGCCAAACAGTAAACTGGTACCGCCCCAAAGATGTCCACAACTTTTCGTCTGAAAATCCGCTCAAAATCAGCCCGTTAAATTATTTCGGGGCATTGCTTTGGGAACTTAATCAGATCGCGAGACTTTTTCGGATCCATTTCACCGCACCCCATCCTAATCACATGACGCCGGATGTGATTGCTGGCATGACATTGCCTGCTCATGTAAATTTTCTGCATTTGCCGGTACAAAGTGGAAATGACGAAGTACTCAAACGTATGTATCGTCCGTATACGCGCGAACAATTTTTGGATGTTATAAAACGCGTGAAAGATAAATTACCAAACATCGCGCTGGGGACAGACATCATCGTCGGTTTTTCAGGTGAGACTCCGGAGCAGTTTGAGGATACGATAAGTCTCTATAAAGAATGTGATTTTGATATTTCCTATACTGCCATGTATTCGGTGCGTTCAGGTACCAAGGCGGCGGAATTATACAAAGATGACGTAGAAAAAGGTGAAAAACGTCGTCGCTGGCTGGAACTGCAAAAACTCATGGAACAGACAGTTTTGCGTAAAAACCATGTATTTGTCGGCACGACCGCCTCCGTCCTTGTAGATCATTTTGAAAAAGGAATTTGTAGTGGAAATTCGCGAGAAATGAAACGCGTACAATTCAAAGGCGACGCGTCACTAGTCGGCACGATTCAAAACGTTAAAATAGATCGCGCTATTGAATGGATACTCTATGGAACACAAACCTAAACTCATTGTCATACTTGGCCCCACATCATCGGGAAAAACCGATATGGCTATTGAGCTTGCAAAAAAATTTGACGGCGAAATAGTTTCCGCAGATTCACGGCAAGTGTACAAAGGCATGGATATTGGGAGTGGGAAAGCGACTCCTGCACAACAGGCTCAAGTTCCACATCACCTGCTTGACGTTGCCGACCCCAAAGATCGTTTTACTGTCGCGGATTACAAAGAGCTGGCGGATACGGCGATCGCGGACATCACATCTCGGGGAAAAACACCATTTTTAGTTGGTGGTACTGGCTTGTATATCAGCGCAGTGGTGGATAACTTTCAGATACCAAGAGGAGATGAAGATATGAACTATCGAGCGGAGCTTGAGAAAAAATCGCTTGTGGATCTTCTAGCACAACTCAAAACAGAAGAACCCGCGAGCTATGCGCGAGTAGATTTAAAAAATAAACGTCGTGTGACCCGCGCTCTTGAAGTGGCACACATATCAGAAAAACCTTTTCAACAAGAAAAATGCGATAGTGTCTATGACGTACTATTGGTAGGTATAGAAGTGCCTCGCGAGGAATTATATAAGCGCATTGACCAGCGTGTGAATGATCGTATCGCAGAAGGTATGGTTGAGGAAGTACAGCGACTACTTAAAGAAGGTGTTACCGAAAAACAAATGTATGATTTTGGACAAGAATACCGCTCATGCCTGCAATTTATACAAGGAGAGTGGAAAACCAAAGAAGAAATGGCTCAACGTCTCAAATATGCGATCCATGGCTTCGCGCGACGACAGGGAACATGGTTTCGTAAGGACAAACGGATTGTATGGATAAAGGATCAAAAAGAGGCGGAAGAAGTGATCTATAAGTGGTTATAGAAAAAGGAATTATAAGCTTTTTGAGGTTTTCATTAAAGTTGCCATGATTGACAATACCAAATATGTCTGTTATCATGCAAGTAAGTTATTTTTGTTTTTTGAGAAAGGAGGGGCATGGACACATCTGATCAGTTATCGATTTTACGCGATGTCCTGTATGAAGAAGGACATCAAGCGCTATTACTCTTGGTCATACTGAAAAGGATAAGCCATGGTTTACCGTGGTCTGATCTGGATCAAAAGATTCAAGAATCGCAACAAAAAGTTGCAAAACTTTTAAAAAAAATTTAAACAACCCTCTCGCTCGAGTGGTTGTTTTTACGATATGTCACTATTCGCTTATATTCTTTAGTGATTCCTTCAGTGCTTCCAAGACCTCTTGAGTCTTTGTTGCTTGATCGCGAATTGAATCAATCTTGCCTTTTAATTCTCCTGAGCTCGGATTTGATCTCGCCTCTGACTCAAGGTTTGTCCACATTGAGAGTATTGCAGTAAGTTTGTTAGTAACTTCCGTAATCTCAGCTTTTCTCTTCTCTATAAGTTCGTCAATGGGGTTAACGGTATCCCGTTTATTATCATATGTTTCATTAGCCATACTTTCGTAACCCATACGTTTTATATATTACAATTTAGAAGTTATTTAGTTCTTTTGAGATAATTTTTTTTCGTATTCTTCTATAATGTTATCAAAAACTTTATAAAAGTCCATGATATTTTTTCCTAATAAATCATCTTCCTTTGTGTTGAACTCAGCTGTGAGGACATCCATATCTAGTTTCAATCCTTTAAAACGGTCTTTTGCGGTATTTATTAAAGTTTCTTTTTCTTTATCTATTTCAGGTGTATTGATCAATTCACTGGTCGTACTGATTTTAATACCTCCTTGCACTTCTCTCATATATTTATCTCAATAAATAATTATTTAGATAGTATTCCTTTCAATATCTCCTTCACCATCTCGGGTTGGGCGGTGCCTTTGCTTTCCTTCATGACTTGACCGACGAGGAACATAAGAGCGTTTTCTTTACCAGCTTTAATATCGGCGACTACTTTTTCGTTGGCATTGATCACCTTCTCACAAAGTTCTTTGATCAATCCTTCATCGCTGACCTGTTCTAATCCTTTTTCTTTGATGATCTGATCAGTGTCGGCACCTGTGTCTATCATGATCCCGAGCACTTCCTGTGCTGATGAGCTATTGATCTTTTTCTCTGCGATTCGCGCGATAAGCTGAGCAAAATTTTCTGGGGTTACTTTTGTGTCAACGAGAGGTATTTTCTTATCATTCAATATTGCAACAAAACGGTTAAGCAACCAATTTGCGAGAAGTTGATACGATTTTGTCTGGGAGTCAGCACTAAGAACGCCATCCGTACTCATCCATTCTGCCAGCTCTGACGCAGACTTTTCAAAAAATTCTGCCAATGCTTTGTCATCCACCAATATATGCGCGTCGGCCTTGCTGATAGTATATTCTGTTTGAAAACGCTCGCGACGGTGCGCGGGAAGCTCGGGAAGGGATGCTCGTAATGCATCAATATCCTCGTGCGAAAAATGGAGCGGGGGAAGATCCGGCTCTGGAAAATAACGATAGTCATGTGCTTCTTCTTTCCCGCGTTGCATAATAGTGACGCCTTTTTGTTCATCCCATCCAACCGTGATTTTATTTTTACGGGTCTGTGTTTCGCCTCCGGCGATGTAGTCTTGATACAATCGTTCCGCTTCATATATCAATGCAGACTCAACCGCTTTAAACGAGTTGAGATTTTTTATCTCGGAAATAGGGGTGGTAACGCGTACGCCATTTTGATCAAGCTGTACTGATACATTTGCATCACACCGCAGGTGTCCTTTTTCCATGTCCGCATCAGAGACACCCAAATATCGCGCGATGAGACGCAACTCTTGCAAAAATGTTTTTGCCTCAAGAGGGGAACGAATATCCGGCTCGGTAACAATTTCCATGAGTGGGGTGCCTCCACGATTGTAGTCCACTAGCGAGTCCGCACCGTCGTGCATGAGCTTGGCGGCATCTTCTTCCATATGAAGACGGTTGAAGCGGATGTGTGCAGAGGTTCGCTGTCCTTCCGGCGCAGGCACTTCAATATCTATATGTCCGCCAATCCCGAGAGGCTGGTCGTACTGTGAGATCTGATATCCTTTTGGTAAATCAGGATAAAAATAGTTTTTGCGGTCAAATTTTGATTGCGGATTGATAGTACACTCTATCGCCAGTGCCATGCGCGCGCCCATAGTGATGGCTTGCTCGTTGATGACCGGCAATGTTCCCGGATGTCCGACGCAAATAGGGCAGATCAAGGTATTTGGTTGCACACCTTCGGAATCATTTGAGCAACGACAAAACATCTTTGACGCAGTTTTGAGTTGGACATGGATTTCTAGACCGATGGTTGTGTCGTAAGGGAGTGGCATTTGGTATAAGTTTATTCAATTGAGAAAGCGATCAATTTTTCATCTGCGGTGGTCTTGATGTGATGGTAAAATACTATATCAGCTCCAGCCGAAAACAAATAGATAAAATATGATGTGAACGCAGAAATTATCGTAGCGACCAACTTGATACCCAGCTGGTAATTAAATGTGGGGTATTCGGGCAGTTGAAATAGATAATTGATGATTAATTCAGGTGCCAATGCGACAAAAGTAAACACTCCAAATACACAAGTCAGCAAAAATATGCGACCAAATATAGGCCAAAATCTATTTCTGACCAATGCCTTGCTATATGATAGCCCTTTTCTACCCCGATACCCATCAATCACCAAAGCATTACCTGAGAAATAAAACCATACTGAAAAAATTATCCCTGGGATGATAAGCATGACAAATCCAATCCCCATCATTAGTAGTGTTAAAAAGCCCACTAAAAATAGAGGAAGAAATAACTGCCAGACGGTGGAAGTACGAGTTTTTTCTTTAGTTAATCGGTGCCACAGAATTTTGGCGACGACAATAGAAAGATAGGCAAAGGCTCCTAATGATAGAAAAACGTTTGTCCATAGCAGAACATCGTAAACTCGTCCCAACAGATATCCATTATTAAATGCACTCTCTATCACTACAAAAGCTACATCACTAGCAAGAATGATTAGATACACACACCAGGTTGCTTTCCATAATTCACGAAGATGGGCCATAAATAAAACCCAGCCCTTTGAAGTAATGTCCATTGTGGCAAGCATGGTCATATAAAATGTCGATAATAATATCTAGTCAATGACGACCATCACCGCCGGGCCCATCGTGGAGCTCATCGTGATGTTTTTGAAAAATGTGCCTTTGGCAGTGGAAGGACGGGCACGTTTTACGGAATCAATAAACGTCTTGTAATTTTCCAAAAGTTGTTCCACGGTAAATGACATCTTGCCGATTGCTTGGTGGATGTTTGCGGAATCATCGTTACGGAAGTCTACTTTACCCTTTTTGGCATTTTCAACCGCTTGTTTGATGTTATTGGTAACGGTATCATTTTTTGGTGAAGGCATCAAACCGCGAGGACCGAGGATTTTTGCAATGACTGCCATGTTTTTCATCATGTCAGGAGTGGCGATTGCAACATCAAAATCAGCTTTGCCGGTTTTCTTGATTTCTTCAATCAGATCTTTGTCGCCAGCCGTATCAGCGCCAGCAGTACGAGCTTCGGTGAGTTTTTCACCTTCCGCAAACACGGCAACACGCATTGTCTTACCGGTGCCGTGGGGCAAGATAACTGACGCGCGTACCATTTGATCTCCCTTACGGCTATCAACGCCGGTACGGATATGCACTTCAAGTGATGCGTCAAATTTTTCAAACGCGATAGATTTAATAAGAGCTATTGCTTCGTTGGAAGGATAGCGTTTCTTTTGGTCAATCTTTGCAACAGCTTCTTGAAACTTTTTTCCTTGTGTTCTCATATATGTGTAGTGGTTCAATCGAGCCATATGCTCTCCCACATAAATAAAAAATTAATCTTTGATTTCAACTCCCATTTGACGTGCAGTGCCTGCAATAATATTTACAGCAGCGTCAAGTGTCTTTGCGTTGAGGTCGGGCATCTTTCTTGTGGCAATCGCCTCAAGCTGGGTTCGGGTGATTTTACCCACTTTGGTGGATTGTGGCTTGCCTGATCCTTTAGCAATACCTACTGCAGTCTTAATCAATTCTGAGGCAGGAGGGGTTTTTAAGATAAAATCATATGTCCTATCTTCATACACAGTGATTTCTACGGGCGTGATTTCATCTCTTCCTTGTGTAGCTGCATTATATTTCTGACAAAATTCCGCAATATTAAGACCATGCTGACCCAGGGCAGGACCAACAGGGGGTGCAGGATTTGCTTTACCTGCAGGAAGTGCCAATTTTATAAGCGCTTTTATCTTTTTTGCCATATAGTTGCTATTATGTCTTCTTTACCTGTAAAAAGTCAAGCTCTACGGGAGTTTCGCGTCCAAAAACGGTTACCAACACTTTAATCTTTCCACGTGCTTCGTCAATCTCCGCCACTTTACCCTCAAATCCTTTGAAAGGCCCATCCGTGATTTGTACCGGCGTTCCCATACCGACATCAATCTTAAACTTAGGATCTTCCGCACCCATTCGTTTCATAAGAAACTCCATTTCA
>JAUYIE010000011.1 GCA_030688365.1 bacterium | reverse complement strand
AAAAAATTCAGTTTTATTAAGAGGTCGTTCAATAGCGGCGCACTGTAATGTCTCATTTCCCATGATTGGTAGTGTGACTTCAATAAGGTTTTCAATTCCTTCCTCCACTAATACTTTTTCATCATAGTGAAAGGCGACCTCAAGTGCGTTTTCAAGTTCCGATGCTTGTTTGATCTTAGTAATACCAATACTTGAGCCGAGGTGAACGGGTTTTACAAAGAGGGGATATTGCAAATGGGTGATTTTTTCTTTCCGTGACTCCTTGTTTGATTCCCAGCCGTGCTTTGTGAACCAGACATAGGGAACGATAGGCACTTGTTCTGCTACTAACACTTGTTTGGTTAAAACTTTGTCCATCGCGACTGCCGATGCAAACAAATCACATCCTACAAAGGGTATGTTTGCCATACGGAGCAAACCCATCAGACTGCCATCTTCGCCATATGTTCCGTGCATGGAGGGAAAAGCAAGATCAATCGTTATTTTTTTTGATCGTAGCCCAGGCCAAATAATCGTTAAACCATGTTCAAATGAAAACTGAATAGGAGAAAGTTTTGCGAGAGATGTTTCAAAATTATCTTGTTTAAAAAAATTGATATCGTTCATTTTTTGATCGCAATACCATGATCCATCTTTGGTGATGTAGATAGGCCATACGTCATATAATCCTGTTGCGAGCAACGACGCGATGATGGGCGTGTGTGCGGTAATAATAGAAACATCATGCTCAGCACTTTTTCCACCAAAGACGACTGCAATATTTTTTTTCATATGATACTAGTTGTATTGGTCCGGCCAATCATTTTGAAGTAATACGACATCACCGGACACGGTAAGATGAGGAAGTGCGGCAAATGCAGATAGCGCATCATCGAACCACATAATCTCACCACTAAATTGAGATTCTTTCAAGCCACGTTCTATGTGTGGTGTGACGGAATTTTTAATCAAGACCACTTTTTCAATTCCTGCTGATGCGAGTTGGTATCCTATGTCGTGATGGATCTCTTTTGTTTTGTCACCCATCTCTACGAGACCCGGAGTGATATACCACCGGCGGTGATGTTTTAATGATGCCAAAAAATTGATCACTACTCTCACCCCATCAGGATTTCCGTTATAACTATCATCAAG
>JAUYIE010000010.1 GCA_030688365.1 bacterium | reverse complement strand
GGCTCATACCCTGCACATGCCGGACACTGCAAATCGCTATATTCAACAATCTGCACTGTGGCGTCTATAGAACCCTTTATCCAGTCCTCTGCAGTAGGTCTGATTTCGCTCGTTTGCGGCGTACTACTCCCCCCACCGTTGGGTGTTGTAGCTATAGCAATGCCGATAATAATACCTAAAAAAACCAAAGCACCCACAACCCATAGAATAGCTTGTTTTATGTTTGATGACATAGATAATAGATTATATATTACAAAGGTATCTTATGACAAAGCTTCAAATAGGGCAACAGTGACCCTTTAACGCACATTAATTTCCCGCAATTCTTTTCTTCGCGCAGTCCCGTCGGGAATGCATTGACTCACCAAATGCCAAAATTCTTTCCCATGATTGAGTTCTTGGAGATGGCATAGTTCGTGTACTACAATATAATCAACCAAGTGAAGTGGTAAAAATTGAAGCTTATAATTAAAATTTAAGTTTCCAATTTTTGAACAACTTCCCCATCGCGTTCGCATATCTTTGATACGTACCGACGCATAAGGAAAATGATAAAAATCGTTAAATTGCAATATTTTTTTTAAAACTATTTTCCGAGCGATACGATGATATTTCCGCGATGGCGCGTCAAGTGGTAATGCTATATGAGGACGTATATTTTGTTGATTGAATGCACGAAGTACCCACTCCTGATTCTTTTGCAAAAAAAATATTCCTTCTTCTATCTTCATGGATGTCGGCATTGTAACGCGAATAATCTCATCAGATGAGATTGCCGCTCTGATACGCCGTGATTGACTATTCTTTTTTATAACATAACAAACAGATCGACCCTCTATATCAATCATTCCTTCATGCTTAGAAAAAGGCAACAGACGACGAAGCCAACTCATATCAACGTGTAATTATGAGGATGCGACATGTGAGATAGGTGCAGACGCAGGAATAACGTACGGAATTTTTGTTATATTTTTTTGACGATACTTGGACATGACCATCAATAGTATAATCATCACAAATGCGGTCAGCGCCATCATTGGAATAGTAATATATCCAAATGTAGTCACAAACTTTTCAGTGCAGGATGTTGAGACGCCAACGGTTCCACATGTGACGATCTGGGTATTTGTCATTTGTTCATAATAATGGAACAACGCTATTACCGCACCGACGCTTGACAACGCAAGTATATGATCAGTGATATGACGAGTACGTTTCACCAATGAAACAAAAAATAACAAAACCTGTGGATACATCAAGATACGCTGATACCAGCATAAGAGACACGGTGTATAATGTGCAATTTCTGAAAAATAAAGACTACCTGACATTGAAAGTAAAGAGACGACAAATGCCCCGACGTACGCTTGCAAAGAAAAAAAATGAATATACCTCTGTATCCATGCAATAGGTCGTGATTTCCTGCTACGATTCACGATAAGTAATACAAGTGTCACTATGAACCACATACCTCCCAAAAGAGTTAAAATAGCGAGAATCCGCATGACGATCGGCGTGAGTTGTATAGACATACTTATGATTTACAGATTATAGGGCGCTGGCTAGACCATGCCAAATACGATATAGACGCTAGCAGTAGTATAATACTCACGAGACTAAATTCAAGTCCGCGAAATGGTAAAACGGTTATGATACTTGTCGCGATGGTAAGACCAAAAATGCTTGATAAAAACACTGATCCACATGCGGTGCATCCCACACCAAACAAGCTAAGTATCAACATAATAAGTCCTGCCCCACTTGCTCGTTTACGGAAACGAGCACGTAATGAGATGTAATATACGATAAATGCAGTATTGATACCCACTAACAAAGATATCACAATGGTAAATGTTTCGGATAAAACCGTACCCATTGAGGTGAAATCTCCAAATGCATGCCAAATGATATATAATTTTTCAGAAAGAGTAAACAGTGGCGTATGAAGCGCATAACTAATCAGACTCCATTGCGGTATCATAAGTGCGACGATAAAATACACAAAGCTAATGAGCAGCGTGATAATCCAATATCGCGGTTTTTTGTACATAGAAAACAACGTTTGTCGTACAGAAAAAGAAAGTGATGACATATCACTCTAGTATGCCTTTTTTAATCCGAAAGAGCAAGAAATAATAAAAAAATCACCAATCCATATTAGTGACTTTTCATTGTTTATTTTACCTCAACAGTTCTCTATGACTGTTGAAACATTCCAGAGAACCTGTTCACAGACTAACAGTGTCTCTAGTAAACGATGCGTCTATCTATATTATACTTATCTGCTTTTGTCAATACTCTTATTGTGCTTTTGTATGGACAATGGAGCTTTCCAAAAATCGCACAAATAATGGATGGGGGCGTTCAAATGTAGATTGATATTCGGGATGAAACTGTACACCGATAAAAAATGGGTGTTCAGGGATTTCTACTGATTCCACCAATGTGCCATCGGGTGAAAGACCAGAAAAAACCATACCTGTCTCTTCGTATTTCTGTCTATAATCATTGTTAAATTCATAACGATGACGATGACGCTCACTGATTTCTATTTGTTGGTAAATATCATATAAGCGAGATCCTTCTTTGACTTTACAAGGATATGCGCCCAGGCGAATCGTTCCACCAAACTCTTTATTTTGCATTTTTTTAACTTGATCAAGCATGATATGAATAACCTGATGTTGCGCATTTGCATCTATTTCAGTGCTAGTGGCATTTTCTAACCCAACGACATTTCGCCCATATTCAACAACAGCCATCTGCATACCATAACACAACCCAAGAAATGGAATATTATGTGTTCGTGCATATTTGATAGCATTGATTTTCCCTTCATATCCTCGCGACCCCCATGCTTGTGGAACAATGATTCCATCTAAATTTGCTAATTGACTTTCAAGCCCCTCTGATTCTTCAGAATTGACCCAAACAATTTCGTATTTCTGTCCCGTATGTAAAGACGCATGTCTCACTGCCTCCAAAACGCTAAGGTGTGTATCGGCTAACGTATAGTCACCAACGTTTCTATATTTTTCTATAACACCGATCTTGAGTGCCGGTTCTGTCAGATTTTTCCCTTTCTCAACAAGTGCTTTCCATGTATCCAATTTCGGTGCAGGCACGTCGGTGACTCCCAGTTTTTCCAAGACTTTTTCTGTAAAATGTTGTTGCTCCAAAATCAAAGGTACTTCATAAACGTTTCCCACATCAGAACAAAAAATGATTTGATCAGGCGTAAGATTTGAATTTTGACACAGTGTATTAAATCGGGGTCTGTCAACAGCTTTTTCCGACCTTGCAACAACAAAATCCGGCAATATGCCACTTTCGTTCAACTTGCGAATAGACAATTGAGTCGGCTTTGATTTGATCTCCCCGATACTTTTTAAAAATGGAAAATAGGAAACATGTATGTGAATCGTTTGATGTGGCAAACGTTTGGCCAACATTCGGGTCGCTTCAAGAAATAGCACACTCTGATATTCTCCCACCGTACCCCCCAGCTCAATAATAGTAAACTCCGAATCCTTTCCTGCCTCCAAAATTCGTTCAACGATTTCTTCGGGGATATCAGGCACTACCTCAACACATCTCCCTTTATAATATAACTGTCTCTCTTTTTGAATAACTGACAAATATACTTGTCCTGTTGTTGTATAATTTTTTTTGCTTAACTGTTGATTGAGAAATCGTTCGTAACTACCCAAATCTTGATCTGTTTCAATGCCATCTGCCGTTACAAACACCTCCCCATGTTCTGCCGGATTCATGGTACCTGCATCTACATTGACATACATATCACACTTAATAGGTGAAATAGTATACCCTCTTGATTTAATGAGTAGAGCGAGAGAAGACGTAGTCACCCCTTTCCCCACTCCCGACACAACACCCCCTGATACGAAAATAAACTTCCTTTTTGCCAGTTCCATAATCTTTATCTTATTTTAAGTCTGGTACGCTATAAGCACTCTACTAAAATATACTAAAAATGCAAGAGCATTTCTGTAAAACGTTTTATGAGATCTGGATATTACTTGATAACCCACGCTACCTTCGCCACTTTTTTGTGATTTCGTGATGTTTGCACTCGTACAGACAACACTCTCTTTTGAATTGCTTGCTTTGTAAGCAACGTTCCCAATATCCTATCTAGTCTATGTAAGACACCAGGTAGGAGATTGAACACAACAGCAAATACAAGAAAATAGATGGAAACTTTTGTGTTAAAAAAACTCAAATAGACCGCCAAAACAGCACATATTGGGGGAATGAAAATACGGATATAGGTCAGTTGAATATCTTTTTGAGTAATAGCTGATGAGTTTCGAATATTAGTTGCCCGCAATGTGTAATAAAACAAGTGATGTAACAATGCGCCTATCACAATGATATGCAAACTAAAAAACCAAATAGAAAGTGGTGTGGTAACATAACTACCTAATAAGTGTGCAGAAAATGGGATAAGCGATATTGCCATCAAAAACGACATGTTCCAAAATATCAGACGACGGTCAATATTTTGAGCGTAAATAGATACAACATAATGATGTGCCATCCAATAGTTGGTCAATACTGCAAAACTCAATATATAACTAACAAATGCCGGAGTCAGCATAAGTAATGCTGACCACAACTTTTGACTACTAACTAAACCGATGAGCTCTGGAACCTTTAAATTCAAAACCATCAGCGTCATGACGATGGCAAAAATCCCGTCAGCTAAGGTTGTAAGACGAAGTTTGTTCATGAATATAGTATATCATATCGTTACAAACTTCAGTGATAATAAATCTATTGTATGGTATTGTAATAAATACTAATCGGCATATTGCCACAAAGAAAGTGTTAGTGGGTCTTTCGGCACTGATCCTGATCTTTACCCACGGTAAGGACTGTAAAGCATGTACTATGAAATCATAATAGGCAGAGAGTTACAGTAAAATTGGTACCAAAAATCGCGGGCATTGCTACCCGCGATTTTTTACGAGCAATAAATTACTCTGTAGCTCCTTCGGTCGCTTGACCGTCGGTTGCCGGCGTCTGATTGCCGTCGTCGTTTGCCGGTGCTGTGTCATCTGCTGGTGTAGCAGTTGTAGCAGAATTATCTGCCGGCATCGTTGCGTCTACGTTTGTTTCTTCGTCCATATACGTAGTATTTATGAATAAACTAGAACTTAGTGAATATACCATGTCCTTAAAAAACATGCAAGTGTTTATGATGGGAGCTATCCTACGTACGTTATCCAATCAAACAGGCAACATATTCTCAATCCCGCCCACTTGCTCGTCTTTCAGTGTCGTAAAATATTTTTTGGTTAAACGTTTGTTCATAAGCACGCCGGATATCCAATTGGCGCCCAAAAGGTGTGGCATCATCACATAATCAGCTCCGACGGCGTATAATATCTTTGAATGCTCATAGTGGTAGGCGCTTGCAAGGATGATAATTTTTGAATTCAATCTGCGCACCTGCCTTATAAGATTGATCTGATCATCCAATGACGGTATGGTCATTATAATCATCCGAGCGCCGGCAATCGGCAGACTACCCAAAAATTCAGCATCGGCGATATCTCCAAAGATGGCAGGTATGTTGCGTTTGTTCAATTCATGTATGGCGCTGGGGTCATAATCAATAACACTAAATTTTGTTTTTGTCTTTTTTAACGCATAACATACTCTCATACCAATACGATGATAGCCAACAACCCATGTATCATACATAGCCGGCACTCGTTCTCTTTGACGATGCTTATCCGGGCCAAACAAGTTGAAAAACGGAAGTAATATCTTATATATCTTATTACTATAGATAATCATGTACGAAGAGATGAAGATCGTTGTTATGGCTACAAGGGTAAAAATTGATACCAAATTTTCATCCAAATGAACAACCTGTCCACCGGTAAACAAGACAACAAAACCAAATTCACTTACCTGCGCCGCAGTCAATCCCGCAAGAAAACTATTGCGTCTTGTGAATTTCAACATGCGGAAAATCAAATACAGTATAAGAGGATTTCCAATAAGGATAAACAGCGATAGCGCTATACCGGGAATCCAGATAGAGTTCATTGATCCTATTGCCATTTGACTACCGAGGACGATAAAAAAAAGAATCAAGAAAAAATCCCTTAGAGGCTTTATACGACTCGCGATCTCCAGTTGATACGGTGAAGAGCTTAAGGATATACCTGCGATGATCGCGCCAATCTCTATAGAGAATCCTAAAAAATATAATACACTCGCCAAACCAAAACACCATGTAACCGTAAAAATAAAAAGCAGTTCACTGGAATTGGATATACGATTGAGAAGTTTTGGAAGTAAATATCTGGATACCAATATAATGATTGCGAGTACCACCACCCCTTTCAACGCTAATGCTAAAAATGAGCTTGTGAGACCGTTGCCATCCTTCATGATACCGATAAAAATCATTATAAGAACAGCAATCACATCCTGAACCAGCATCAGCCCGATCGTATGTCGCCCATAGACGGTTTCTGTTTCTTTTTTGTCAGATAAAAGCTTCATGATTATGATCGTACTGGAAAATGTGATTGCCACGGCTAAGTAAATCGCGGATAGAAGCGAGAAATCAAGAGCCAACAATAATAAAACGCCAACAATTGACGTAAAAAGAACCTGTCCGATTCCCGTGATAAACGAGGCGCGTCCTATGCTTTTTAAGTGCTTGAAATTAAGGTTGAGACCGATAATGAATAAGAGTAACACCACCCCAAACTGCGCAAACGCCTCATACATATCCTTATCTCCATGCAATAAATTGAAAAACATCGGACCGGCAATAATTCCCGCCACAATGTACGCGATTATGAGAGGTTGGCGCATTAGTCGTATAACAAAAGCGATAGCCACCGTCATCGCCAACAATATACTAATTTGGAAAAAAATATTATCCATGTTTCTTTTTAAACAAAAAATACTGCCACTACAACAGTATACCATACCTCACGCGATTTTCTTTACCTGTATCAGTTATTTTTCCTTCGCTTTTACAATAAGCCACGAATCCACATCAGGAAATACAACTCTTCACCGCATCCGCGACAATCTGTACCACCCCCTTATCAAGACAGTCGGGGATAATGTGTTCTTCATCAGGTTTCTCCACGTATCGCGCCAGTGCTCGTGCGGCTACTAATTTCATCTCTTCGGTTATGGATGGCGCGCGCGCATCAAGCACACCGCGAAATATCCCCGGGAATGCAAGCACATTGTTGACTTGGTTGGGATAATCACTTCTACCGGTCGCGATGATGCGTGCCCCGCCCGCTTTGGCAACCTCGGGCATGATTTCTGGAGTAGGGTTTGCAAGAGAAAATACAATAGCATTTTTGTTCATTGACCGAATCATATCTTCAGAAACTGTCCCCGGCGCACTCACGCCGATAAACACATCAGCGCCAGTCAATGCATCAGCAATATCCCCCTCCGTGTGATGAGGATTTGTATGTTGTATGAGCCATTGCTTGATATCTGTCAATCCAGCTCGCCCCACCGACACAATTCCTTTGCTATCCAGCACAACGATATCTTTCGCGCCTTGAGAAAGAAGTATTTTTGTTATCGCGACACCCGCCGCCCCCGCACCGCTGATGACAAATCGCGTAGTTTCAAATTTTCTCTGTGTGAGAGCCAATGCATTAATAAGTCCTGCCAATACCACGATAGCCGTGCCATGCTGGTCATCATGAAAAACGGGAATATCCAGTTCTTTTTTTAGCCGTTCTTCAATATAAAAACAACGAGGCGCGCTGATATCTTCCAAATTGATTCCGCCAAATGACGGCGCGATTGCTTTGACGATATTAATAATTTCTTCCGGATCTTTTGTCCGTAACGCAATTGGAAACGCGTCAACGCCGGCAAATTCTTTAAACAACACCGCTTTCCCTTCCATGACCGGCAACCCCGCTTCCGGCCCAATATCGCCAAGACCGAGCACGGCAGTACCATCAGTCACCACCGCCACCCAGTTTCCTCGCGATGTATATTCCCATACTTTTGATATATCGTTCGCGATTTCCTGACACACTGCCGCGACACCCGGCGTGTATGCAAGCGAAAGATCGTGACGCGATGTGATAGACGTTTTCACCCCAAGAGAAATTTTTCCCTTGAGTTTTTTGTGAAGCGCAAGTGATTCTTCACGAATATCCATATAGATCAGCTTATTTTTCTTGTGCTTTTTCAATCAGCCATGAAGATGACTGCACTTTTCCCCCTTCACCGACATTGAACATCATTTTGATACCAAGCCGATCACACAGTTCATATTCAGGTTTTAAAGAAGAGCTGGTATTGTGAGCATCATCGTTATCACGGTCTCCCCCTTGAGCAAAAATATCAGGATGGATTTTTTCCAACATCTCACACACACTCATGTCGGTAGGATTTTCCGAATGATGCGTAAATACTACTCGATCCACTGCACGAAACGCCTCTATGATTTCTTTCCGCTCCTCTTGGGGCATGAAGGCGTACCGTTTTTTCTTTTTTAACCAATTGTCGTTGTTAAGAATCACCACCAATTCATCCCCCAGCGCTTTTGCTTCATTAAACATGCGAACATGACCAATATGCACAGGATCAAAACCACCACTGACGACCACTACAATTTTTTTATGATTTTCCATAAATCTTTTAAAATTATATGCTCCTATGGTATCAAACACGCACTCGTAGCGCAAACTTATGCCCTTTTGGCTCGTACTCGTTCCGTTTCGCTAAGATATTGTTTACGTAGTCGGACACTTTTGGGTGTGATTTCAAGATATTCATCATCTGCCATGACCTCCAGACCTCGTTCAATCGTGAGTTCAAATGGCGGTGCAAGATTGATAGCATCGTCTGCACCTGATGAACGCATGTTGGTAAGTTGTTTTCCTTTGGTAGGGTTGACGGACATCTCCTCTCCTTTTGCGGTATTCCCAATCACCATACCTTCATACACTTCCGCTGTCGGACCAATATAGAGTTGTCCACGATCTTGTAATCCCCACAAACTGAAACCCAGTGCTTTACCTGATGCCATAGAAATCATGGATCCGACATTTCGTTTGCTGATTTCACCTGCATACGGTTTGAATCCTACAAAGTGAGATGACAAAATACCTTCGCCTTTCGTATCAACAACAAACTGATTACGATAACCCAACAAACCACGTGTTGGCCCTTCCATAGTAAGACGAATCGTCTCTCCTTTGTGGATGATATCTTGCAACATAAAACCGCGTTTACTCAACCGCTCAATGATCGCACCCTGGAACTCTTCCGGCGTATCAATGATAATTTCTTCAAATGGCTCATGTTTGGCACCGTCAACCTCATGGATAATAACCTGCGGTTGAGATACTTGCAGTTCATATCCCGCACGACGCATGTTTTCAAGCAAAATAGCAATATGCAATTCACCACGTCCATACACGCGGAAACTTTCCGGCGATGTAAAGTCAATTTTAAGACCGACATTGACCTCAAGTTCGCGTTCAAGATATTCACGAAGCTGGCGCGATGTAACAAACTTTCCTTCACGTCCACCAAATGGTGAATTATTTACCAAAAAAGTCAGAGCGATAGTTGGCTCATCAATTGCAATCGCTGGTAACGGGTCAATATTTTGATCAGAAGTGACAGTCTCACCGATATCTATATCAGGTAATCCTGCGATCAATGCAATATCACCTGAAGTGGCAGTCGGGGCTTCCACGCGCTCCAATCCTTTGAATGTAAACATTTTTGAAATCTTTCCCGTACGCATCTGTCCATCCGGTTTTTTTACAAATACATTTTGTCCTGGGATAAGCGTTCCTTCATAAATACGTCCCACCGCCATGCGACCTAGAAAATTATCATAGGCAAGGTTGAATGGTTGAAATTGTAATGGCTTTGCCGTCAGTTCATCAGATGATGCGACCGGCACTTTTTCTAAAATCATATCCAAAAGAGGAGTAAGGTCGCTTGACTCGTCATCAAGATGTTTCTTCGCAATCCCTTGACGAGAAATCGCATACATCACTGGAAAGTCCGCTTGCGCGTCCGTAGCACCCAGCTCAAGAAACAATTCAAGTACTTGTTCTTCGCACCATGTCGGATCTGCGCCGTCTTTATCTATTTTATTAATAACGACAATAGGTTTGAGTCCAAGCTCAAGAGATTTTTTCAAAACAAAACGAGTCTGTGGCATAGGGCCTTCCTGTGCATCAACAACCAAAAGCACTGAATCAATAGATCGAAGCACGCGTTCAACTTCAGAACCAAAGTCCGCGTGACCCGGCGTGTCTACAATGTTTATTTTAGTGTCTTTATATATAAGAGAGGCATTTTTGGCATAAATCGTAATACCACGCTCAAGTTCCAACGCATTTGAGTCCATTGTCGTCCCCTCTTTGACCATGCCGGTCTGGCGCATCAAAGCATCGGTCAAGGTGGTCTTGCCGTGGTCAACGTGAGCGATGATTGCTATATTTCTGATCTCCATATAATCTTCGTGTCAAAAAATGTTAATCAACAAACGTCAAAGCGATTCCCTTGCTACTGCCACGACCGGTACGACCGATGCGGTGAATATAATCATTGTGAGTATTGGGAATCGTGTAATTTATAACGTGTGTGATGTCTTTGATGTCCAGCCCTCGAGCCGCGACGTCGGTCGCTACGAGGATCTTCACACGGTTATCGCGAAACAATCCCAGCGCGCGCTGGCGTTGCTGTTGCTTTTTATCACCGTGGATAGAATCCGCTTTAAACCCTTGAGCCTGAAGATCGCGTGAAAGACGTTCTACATCTCGCTTTGTTTCACTGAAAATCAATACTTTGGACAACTCCGGTTGTTTCAAAAGTTTTTTCAGCTCTTCAAATTTCATTGACTTGTCTTTTACTCGAATCACATCCTGATCCACTGAATCCGCTGTCACTCCTGATCTGATCTCGATAGTTGTCGGATCGGACAAAAACTGACTGGTCAACGCACCTATGCGAGGAGGCAGGGTTGCGGAAAAAAACAATGTCTGACGTACTTTTGGTAGCTGTGCAAGCATTTCTGTGATGGGTTCAATAAAACCCATATCAAGCATACGATCTACCTCATCCAAAACGACGTTATTAAACGTTGAAAACTGTACACATTTTCGTGTCGCTAAATCCTTCAAACGACCTGGGGTGCCGATGAGGAAATGCGGGTTTCGCTTCAGATTAAAAATTTGCTTGTGCATTGATGTCCCTCCCACACATACGGCAGAGAAAATTCTCATACCATATGAAAAACTACGAAAATCATCGTCAATCTGCACAGCAAGCTCGCGTGTCGGTGCGACAATCAACACACGCTGGGAAGGATCTTTGAACACTTTATGAATAAGTGGCAAAAGAAACGCGCCGGTCTTACCGGTTCCCGTATTTGCTAGACCGATAATATCTTTTCCTTCCATAACAACAGGAATACCGTGATCTTGAACAGGGGTCGGAATAGTAAAACGTTTTCGTGCCAAATTTTGATTCAATTCTTTGCAAAGTCCAAAATCAGCAAATGCGTGAGTGATGACTACTGGCACGATAGGTGTGGAAGTTGATGCCTTTTTGATAAACAAAGCAGGATCAATATAATCACCAAATTTCTTCTTTTTTACGGCAGGTTTACGACGACGAGATCCCCCAAAAGCCCCAAATGAAGGGCGTGATGATGACCGGCCACCGACAAACGGTTTACCTCCTGAATTAGAACCATAGCTTGGTTTGGACCCACCATAGCTCGTTTTTGCGCCTGAAGATGAAAAAGACGCAGAAGACGTAGTTGCGCTTGATTTTGATCCCGATCTTGTCCCAAAATGACTTGAACCTGACGAAAAACGCTTAGTACTCGTACCACGACCAGACGAACGAGAAGATTGATATTGTGCCATAGAAATCCGTATTGCAACCCTTACAGGGAAACAAAAAAAGTAATTATTTAGCTTTATTCGAATTGCCGTATAGAACATCGAATAAAGTTAATCACTTCTCGGGAATCTATATAACAATTTATAGTAAGAGAAGTATAGCACGTCCCTTTAGAAAAAGCAAGAGGAGGGGTATGTCACACATCCATTTGACATTGACAGATAAAAAAGATATGATATTGTAAATACAATATGAACAAGCACAGATACAACTTAAATAGTTACTGGCACTTTATTATGCCTTGCCTTTACCAAAAGGCAGTGGACTATTTTCTTGTATCTCGCAAAATCATGCATACTACATAACAGACTCGCATTTGAGACATATAAGAAAGCAGTTCACCATCCAAAGTGAACTGTTTTATATTATTATAAAACAAAAGGAGGAGCTATGAACCAGCTCATTAAGACACAAATCATTACAAATTCAAATGAAGTCACTTTACGTGAACTTCAGGAAAACCAAAAAAATGGAATTCCTGTCTACAAAAAAGTACAAATTGGGAATCTGTCAATTGCAGATATCCTTGCAGGGCAGATGGGCTTCAACATCGCTTGTTGTAACACAAATACAACAGATGACGCAACAGAAGAACCAAGGTATCGTATTACACAACGTAGTAGTGTCCTTATAATCAAAAAAGGAGAACATGTCCTTATTCCTTATGCAGATCCGCTGAATAAAGAGGCAAAAAGGCCAGCGTATTTCCATTATAGAATGGAAAAAGCAGCATTGGGAAATGCCATTAGTTTAGAAACAGGGTCATACGTCCAACATTGGGACATCACGACTAAATTTCTGAAAGCAACAAGTGGCCTTAAAATCATTGATAGACATGCTATTGACGGTGTGGTTATTAAAGAACGTGACTATGTAACTGATCCGCAGGATATTTTACAGATGTATAACGAGTACACTAAATCCTTCCTCGATCCTGATACAAGACCGCCGGTTGAGTTTAGTCTGTTTTCCAACCCCGCTCAGTTCGCATTGCATCTGGCCATTGCGTACAATACAAAGAACAAACCAGATACCATAATAGAATTGTTTAATCAAAGCATGAGAAGGTATGCATTTTCTAAAGAGTTTGTTGCTGAATTTGAGGAAATTATGGGAATCTTACAGGTAGAAAAAATAGTATCAGAAGATTTAAAAGTCATTGTTGTTCCATCTGAAGTTTACCGCTTCGCGTGCGCACAAACGGACAAAGAAAAATTGGACAAACTTGTAAATAAGTTGGAAACATTGGGGAATCAATATGACACCATCAACGATGATGGTACCCCGATCAACCAGAAGATTGAAATAAGCAGATCTATTACCACACTTGAGGATGAGGTGAGAGAATTGCAATCAATTCTTCCGCCTGCTCCAAGAGACGGCACTCGTAGAGAACGGAAGACTTTTCTCACTCAATATGATCTTCCACTAGAGCATATTGTAAAATTGTACATACCTAAAACAATTATGGAAAAGGCAAATAAAGATGTTGAAAAATTATGCAGAGTCCTTGACAGTCTACAAAGGAGTAGAACAACTCAACCACTTACACTGGTAGAATTGTAAAGGAAGAAGCGTGAGGTATTTAAAATAATGCTATGAATAAGACACAATTGTCCATTCATAGCTTTTTTTTTACAAGATAAAAGTTTCAATAGTGCTCAGATCGCCTTCAAATCAATCTTCTCATCAATCCTCACTTGCCCCACAAAGTCCGGCACGTGGCTTACTAATACCATCGCACCCTTATATTCATCCAGTGCTTTTGCAATCACAGGAATATGTCGAAAATTTATATGATTTGTCGGTTCATCCAAAATCAAAAGTCCCGGAGCCATAAGCACCAAGCGGGCAAATTGTAGCAATCCTTTTTGACCTTCCGACAGTCCACCGATTTCGTTTGCCAATACTTTGCCATCTAACAAAAACCCTGATGCGGTTGAGCGCAATACCTGTTCATCTTTGAGATCCATGACTTCTTCCAAACACCTATACGCTGTCTGATCATAATCCAGTGTAGAAAAATCTTGACTATAATACCCAACACGTACTCCTTCACCGATGGTCACGCCCTCTGCCTTACTCCGGGCGATCGCGTCAATGAGTGTGCTTTTGCCAATACCGTTTGGTCCTTCAATAAGTAAATGCTTGCCCTTGCGGAGTGTCATATCTACATCTTTAACAACCTTCTCGCCTTGTTCAATGATTTCAATCTGATCAATCGTCAATACTTTGCCATCAAAAAAAGCGGAAAACTCTTGAGTCGGTATTGTAAACGGACGGATTGCCTTATCCTCCCGTCTCACTTCCACCATACTTTCTGTTGCATCGTCAGCTGCTTCGCGCATGCGTTTGGCAACTGAACGAAGTTTTCCTCCTTTATGAGCAAACACTTCTGCCTGTTCTTTCTTTTTTCTAATTTCAGTTTCCGCGCGTGCATTTTGGAGTTTTTCACGTTCTATACGCAATGCAATTTCTTCTACTACTTCAGTATAGTTACCCGTATACTGCTCAATTTTTTTTGTATGTGCGTCCAAGTATAACACGCCGTCAGTAAAACAATTTAAAAATTCCGCATCGTGAGAAATAACCAAACACGTCTTATCGTACATAATCAAAAAACCGGTGAGATGGTTAATCCCGTCTTGGTCAAGATTGTTCGTTGGTTCGTCAAGAAGCAAGATGTCGGGATTGGGTATGAGGGCGTGAGCGAGCAACAGTCGTGCTTGCTGACCACCAGAAAGGTCTTTCACTTTTTTTGTATCAAACGCGACTTGTAGATTAACCGCATCCAATACTTCTTTGATTCTTTTTTCCAAATGAAACGCCTCACCTATAAATGCAGTTGCAAAATATTCTCGTACCGTCATGTCTTTGTACTTTGCATCCATAACTTGACGTGCAATACCAATACTCGCATCTGGCGGAGTAATAAAAATCTTACCTTCTTTAGGAACTAACTCACCAGAAACAAGTTTAAAAAGCGTGGTCTTACCCGCGCCGTTTTGTCCCATAAGTGCGATCTTGCTACCCGTACGGATAGATGCGGACGCATCAATAAGAGTTTTTTTGTTTGGATTGTATTCAAAGGAAACCTCCTGGAAACGCAGGATGACGTCGTTGTTTGCCATAATCAAGAAAAACAGTACGAATAAGTCGCTCTAGCATAGCAAAAATTTTGGAGAAGATCAAGCGAAAGGGTCAGCTGTCTGTACATATGTTCGCTTCGGATATTATTTGATATCAAAAACTAGGCCTCCTTTAGTGCCTAGCGTTTGTGATTATAGTTATAGATTTTGTTTACTTACAACCCAGAGCTTCCTCTATCTCATAGAGATAGTTTTTTTGCTGGTTCCAAATTTTGTTTAATTCCGTTACTTGTTTGGCCTGTTCGGCATCTGCTGACTTTTCGATTTTCTTTCGGACTATGTCGAAGGCTGCAATTTGTTTTCCGTACTCTTCACTGACCTTGTCAGTCACATTATGACTCGCAGAATGTCTCTGCTTGTAATACGCTTCGATGACAGGCACAGTGTGATCATTTGAGCGGTCTTAAGACCTGAGCGGGCATTGAATAACAATCGGGAAAAGGAGAAGATGTGCTTGATATGGTGGGGTGCCTTGTCTTGTTTCAAAAATTTTGTGAGGTCGTCTGGTTCCTAGCGATGACCGAACAGAAGTGAGGAAGGTGTCATGAGATCTCTTTTTTTGTTTTTGTCTCCGAACGCTTTTTGAAACAAGACAAGGCACCCCACACCACCTTATTGACCGACACGCATAAAAACGATATTCTAGGTATCTATGAATGCGATTGAAATCCACAACCTCAACAAAACCTACACCACCGGCACCAAAGCGCTTGATGACATGACATTCACGGTCAATGCAGGCGACTTTTTTGGTTTACTGGGTGCAAACGGCGCGGGGAAAACAACGTTGATCGGCATACTGACCGGCCTAGTACGCACAACAAGCGGGACAGCATCAATCTTTGACCATGATATTATCACCGACCCAGTTCACGCAAAAATGTCTATTGGTGTAGTGCCACAAGAATTTAATTTTAATATTTTTGAAAAAGTGATAGATGTCCTTGTTACGCAAGCAGGATATTTTGGTGTACCACGTAAAAAAGCACTCGCTAAAGCAGAACGACTTTTACGAGATCTTGATATTTGGGAAAAACACAACGTTCCCTCTCGTACACTGTCAGGTGGCATGAAACGCCGGCTAATGATTGCACGTGCATTGATGCACGAGCCTGCGTTGTTGATTCTTGATGAACCGACTGCAGGTGTAGATATAGAAATGCGACGAAGTATGTGGAAATATTTACGCGAATTAAACAATACTGGGACCACCATACTCCTCACAACTCACAATCTTGAAGAAGCTGAACAACTCTGTAAAAATCTTGCTATCATCAAACAAGGACGTATTATACAGCAAGGATCTGTCTCTTCGCTTCTTTCTGCTCTTGAAAAAAGAGTATATATCATATCTACCGCAAAAGGTGATGAAGAAATAACAATTTCTAAAGGAGGCGACCTATATGCCCTCTTACAAACATACCATGCACGTAACATCGTCGTTTCTGATATTCGTCCCAAAGAAAATCGCTTGGAACAGCTCTATATGTCCTTACAATAATATATGAAACTTCCTCATTATCTCATTTCACTACAATCTATTGTACGAACAGAAATTATTAGATTTACTCGTATTTGGTCGCAAACACTCTTACCACCGGTCATCACTCAATCATTATACTTTATCATTTTCGGTGGATTTATCGGCTCGCAAATCTCCGACATAAAAGGAGTGTCATATATGGCATTCCTTGTTCCTGGACTTATTATGATGGGAGTCATCAATGGCGCGTTTCAAAATGTAGTCAGCTCTGTTTTTGGAGCAAAATTTATGCATTCTATTGAAGAACTTTTAGTATCACCCACACCAAACTGGGTTATTCTCTTTGGCTATACTTTGGGTGGGGTATTACGCGGATTATTGGTCGGCATCATTATATTTGGTGTTTCGGCTGTTTTTGTACATCCGCAAATCAATCACCCGTGGATTGTGCTTCTGTTTGCACTGCTGACTTCAACTATATTCGCGCTGGGCGGATTTCTCAATGGCATTTTTGCAAAAAAATTTGACGATGTCGCTATTTTTCCCATTTTTGTCTTAACTCCGCTGACATATTTTGGTGGCGTATTTTATTCTATTGACCTATTACCAAGCTTCTGGCAAACAATCTCAAAACTTAACCCAATCCTCTATATTGTTGATGGTTTTCGCTATGGATTTTATTCTATTGCAGATGTACCCATCTTTTCAAGCGTCATTGCACTCTTGATATTTATAGTAATATTGTCTGTCATAAATCTCACCCTTTTAAAAAAAGGTGTTGGGATGAAGCAATAACTTGTGGTAGAAGTAAAAAACTAAACCTCGGTCTCGTCTGAAACAGTATGTTTTTCCTCAAGCAATAATGGTCGCTTGTGTGTTCCCTTTTTGTTGAATAATAGTAGTAGTAAGACGGCAGAAACAATGAGAGATCCAAACCAAACTATACCCGCCAGCATCAAAATCTCTTGTTCACGCTTTTCCACTTCTCGTAGTGAACGTCCCGCTAGTACATACCCAGGTTTGTCTCCACCATACGACAACAACACTGCCGCAGTACGGATCCCGCTGTCAGTCTGCCAAGTAAATCTGTCCGCACCATGACTTTTTGTATAATCAAAAATCTCGGACGACGGCGTTGGTAATTCGCCATTTAGCATCGTCGAACCAGCAACAGCTTTTCCGTCAGTATCAAAAATAATCACAAACGGCGCGATACTTTTACTAAAATCACTTGGCTCTGATGAAAACAACGCAGTTGGATCAGTACCGTCGCTTAATATCACAGAGAGATCCTCGGCAATCTGTATTTGAGGGTCATTGGCACCCATGCGTAAAATCTGCTGACCGATAACAAATGCAAGCCCGCAAAAGACTGTAGAAAGAAAAATCACCAATACCCAAATTTTCACTAAAAAAAAGTAATGCTGTGATTTGGTACGCCCTTCTTCTCGTGTATTCATATAAATATTACTAGGATATTATATCCAATCGTAGCAAATATCAGGAACATTGTCACTGTTTAAAAAAAATAAACCTCATGAAATCACTCACGAGGTGTCATTGTCATAGATTATTCGTCTTTTTTTTCTCTAAGGATGCAGTGTAGGTGCGCTGCGGTAGAGGTATGATGTAAAATATTACCAGAAAAAAATTCTATACAGCACCCCTTGATACCGTATCTTTTTTCTGTTCTTTTTATTACATCCGGCCACTCTATACGTTCTTCTACTGTTAAAAGAGAAACATGATCTATGTGTCTATGTGGATAGATTATATAGCTATTATCATCCCACATATGTTTCGTACAACTCCATCTCTTTGTCGGATCCACATAAATCTCATATGTATGATCAGGGAAATTCATACATACATGACACACTCCCCGTGCCTGATAATTTTCAACCAGATTCGCTTCATGCTTATTGGTGGCATTACCAGGATAGACGTATTGTGTTATCCCTGTGTTGATGGGGGATGAAAAAAGATCAAGTGGCAATTCCCGACGTGTATATCTCTCCAAAAAATAGTCAAATACCTGTTTACCAACCCGTCCGTTCATTCTAACCTGAAATGACATGCGCCATTTCGCATTATCTGAAATATCAAAAATATCATCTTTTAAATTTCCGACTTGACCTATTCGCCATATATTTAGAGTATGGATATAAGGTAAAACAAGCATTCGTATCCATTCATTGCCTATCACAAACATCGTACCCCCATGTGGAACACTTTCGCTAGCATGACTAAGTGAGTACGCCACACTCGCATCAGGAACCACCATATCAAATAACATCTGACGATTTGTTATGGGGGCATATTCCAACTGTGGCGTAAGTCTCAACATTCTGTCCGATTCTCTTGTTTGGCTCTCAAACTCGTTCGCGAGGATAATGATTCGACGACTTCGTAACCATCTTGACAACCACTGATGCCTCACAATTTTAACAAATGTT
>JAUYIE010000026.1 GCA_030688365.1 bacterium | reverse complement strand
TGAACTACTCAATACCATCTATACCAACGAAAGAGAAAAAATATTACACAAAATCGGCGACATTGATACAGACGGACACAGTAGCACCCTTGAACTACACGTTAATCCATCCCCCGATCCAAAAATACTCACCAACCGATTCGCAGCAATATTCAAAGAATTATACAAACGAACAAAGATATTAGAACTATCCACCCTCTCCTACAAAGGCCCCGTTGGTGGACATATCCACTTTGAACTACCCGAAGAAATACAAGACAAAACAATAAATGAACTCACTAAAATCCTTACTACCTTCTACCTACCCTGCCTCCTATCAGAAGATACCGTAAATATAAAAATGAGACAAAACAGAAATTACGGTCTCATGGATCACGAAGACCAAATTCGCCGTATAGGAAGACAACAAGGTGCACAAACACTGGAATTCAGAATACCAACCGCTGAATGGCTCACCACACCTAAAATAACAACATCAACTCTCGCATACCTCAAAACCGTGTATTACGAAGCCATCAACAACCCTGACATATTCTTAGAAACACCACTCTCACAAATCATCTACACAAACATTGAACAAGCCCAGGCGCTGCAAACACTCTCCGTAAACAACTTCGAATACTTCATCAAAGACATAGTACGAATCATAAAACGCAAAATAAAATCATTCGCACTCTATGAAGAATACAAAAAAGAAATCAATTATATTCTCACACCACACAAAGTAAAAAAAGACAAAACAGAATGTAACTATGACGTATTCGCTGGTTGGAACATGAAAAAAAAGAAAACAGACATAACCAAACGAGACTTCGTCAACGAAAAGAATACCAACATACTCTACGATACAACAAACACCTACAACCTCGAAGGACTTATTAACTTCGAATATAACAAAGACAGAAACGTAGAACTCTTCATAAACGAACTCACCAAACGAGTCTTCGCACACGGATGGATTCCACAACAAAAATACTTCTTCTTCGGCATGCGTAAAGGCATCCCCTGCCCCATCGCATTCACCAACACAAAATTTCTCTATGGTTGGCAAGATCTAAACTCAATCAAAGCAATTCAGCTACTCAAAAAATACAACGAATCTCGCATCAAGATATTCTCAAACAAACAATCCAATAGCAAACATACGTGGAACGCAAACAAAATCAACATAAATACAAACAACATCATCTTGGTCGGTATTCCACACAGAGATAGAATCAATAACAACATAAAGCCATTCATTGAACTCATGTACGACCTCGAAAATAATAAATACACAACCGATGTATCAGTGCCTGCATCAAAAGCAAAAACATCAAAGAAAGACATCGCAATCTACGAATTATTTGCTCAAAAAAATAAACAAGAAGACTACCAAGAAAACCAGAAAAGTCTAGACCATCTCATCGACAAATCAGAAAACCTTGAATACGACAAACTCCGCGAACGTATCACAAAAGAAGTAATGCAAAATTCCAAAACCGAAACACAACCACTACGACGTGCCACACGTCAAAGAATATCATCATCATTCTTTGACATGATTAATCAACAATACGTGATAGAAGATTTCATCCAACCAATAACAACTAATTAAGAAAGGAGACTACACCATGTGTGGAATCATAGGATTCATTGGTCCAAAAAAAGACCAAAAAACAGTAAACGACGAAGTCTCCATTCAATACCAACGCCAACAAGATAGAGGCACCAAAGGATATGGAATCATTACTGTCGACAAAAACAACAAAGCCACCATCCATCGATCACTCATTGAAAACGCCGCACTACTCGACCTATTACGCTTCCCAAGCAAAATGGTCTTCATGCACCACCGCAACCCAACATCAAGCGACAACCGTATAGACCAAACACACCCAATTATTGTAGATAATGAAGCATTAACCCATAAATATTTCGTTATTCACAACGGCGTTATCAGTAACTCAGACAAAATTATAGAAACCCATGAAAAAGAAGGTTTCATATATACC
>JAUYIE010000015.1 GCA_030688365.1 bacterium | reverse complement strand
AATGGTGGGAATGCATGATTCATTTGGAGAGTCAGGCCAGCCCTTTGAACTTTTGGCAAAATATGGTATGGATACAGGTGCTATAATGAAAGCCGTTATTCGAGTGATGAAGCGTGCGTCTTGACGCAGTGTATAATTCTTAGGGTTTGGTAGTATGTCACATCTTCATTTTCCGGATGGAATTTTGCCTATTTGGCTATGGGTGAGCACCTATGTAGTGCTTGCGGTGCTTATGGCGCTGTCATTGTGGTATGTGTCGCGTAAAGATATTGGGCGAAAGATTCCGCTGATTGGTGTGCTTTCTGCGATGATGATTGTGGGTATGTCATTTGAGATTGTAGCTTTGGCATATCATATAAACCTTGCTATTCCTACTGCGTTGATCGTCGGTCCTGCGGGGATTTTGATTTCTGCATTTGTGACAAACTTTTTTCTTGGTTTGTTTGGGCATGGAGGGATGACGGTCGTTGGGTTGAATACTCTCATGCTCGCACTGGAGGGTATTCTGGGATTTCTTTTGTTTTATTATATCGTTCGTATTTCATCTTTGTTTTGGCGAGGAGCGATTGCGACGTTTGTCGCGCTGGCGGTATCGGGGATGCTTGCTATCGGATTGACGGTGTGGGTCGTACCGCAGGAAATAGGTCGCCAAGAAGATGGTGGCGGGGTAGTGCGTTTTGAATTGTTTACCGCGCATGAAGAAGGAGAATCTCGTGATACAAATGATGTGTTGGGTGTGCCTACACAGGCTCAAGAACAAAAAGATGTAGACATAAAACGATTTGTGACCGTGGCTCTTGCATTGGGCGTTGTCGGCTGGGTGCTTGAGGCGTTGTTATCCGGATTTATTATTGCGCATATTAGTCGTGTGAAGCCTGATCTTATATCTTTGTCGCGCAAATAATATGTCGCTTGTATCACTTGATTATCTTGCCTATCACTCACACAGCAGTTTTAGTCGTGCCAGTGTATGGGTAAAATTACTTCTCATTGTTGTCGTGCTTTCCGGCATCGTAATCAGTGACGATATACGACTACTGTTGTCTTTGTATCTCGTTTCACTATTTGTACTCATACTTTCCAGTGAAGAGGCTTTTTTTGAACTTTTTATAGCGTCACTCTACCCACTCATCTTTGCAGTCATTTTGGTGTTGGGATTTTATGGATTTAGCTGGTCAATAT
>JAUYIE010000003.1 GCA_030688365.1 bacterium | reverse complement strand
CTTTTTTTGAACTTTTTATAGCGTCACTCTACCCACTCATCTTTGCAGTCATTTTGGTGTTGGGATTTTATGGATTTAGCTGGTCAATATTTTTTCTCATCGCATGCAAAGTCTTGACCGCAAGTACTATCATGATAGCCGTGCTTTCCACGACTCCCTATCCTGCGTTGTTTCGCGCGTTGGGATTTATCATCACCCCATTACTTTCTTCTATTATGATGTTGACATATCGCTCATTTTTTCTGTTGATTAATATTTTTACTGAAAGTTACGCGATAGTGCGTTTGCGAGGGGGATTTGCCATAACGCGTCCGATTGCCAGTATACGAAATCTGGCACATATCGTATCGCATACACTTCTGCGTGCCATTGAGCTTTCCGAGGTGCAATACGAAGCTATGCGGTTGCGAGGATTTTCCGGCAAGATGTACTACACGCCACGGCACAAGGCTTTACCGAAAGCAACCTTCGCGCTATTGTGCTTTGTGACCGTGCTAGGTGCTATCATTATCATCGCGTATTGATTCTATGGAAACGATCATCCACACATCGTGTATCAAACATGTCTATCCTGATAAAACAGAAGTCGCGTTGTGCGGGCTTGATTTTATTGTGAAACAAAACGAGCGGGTCGCTATCCTCGGTCCCAGCGGTGCGGGCAAGACGACATTGATTCGACATATATTAGGGTTGCTTACCCCGACTGATGGACACATTGAAGTGTTTGGCGTCAATCCATCCCGCGAGTTTGCAAAGATCCGTCATCGCATCGGGTTTGTGATGCAGGATGTTGATGAACAGCTGACCCAGCCCACCGTGTTTGATGAGATCGCGTTTTCCCCGCGCAATTTTGGGCATACAGAAGAAGAGGTGGTGAAGATGACGGAAGGTATTATGGAAAAAATGGAGATAACTGATTTGCGCGATAAGGCACCGCATTATTTATCCGGTGGGCAAAAGAGGAAGGTGGCGCTGGCGTCGGCGCTGGTTATCTCGCCTGAATTATTGATCTTTGATGAGCCCTTTCAAGGGCTTGATCCGCGATCGCGAAATGAGTATATCGCTCTTATCAATCAGCTGACGGAAAAAGAAAACATCGCGACCGTGATGACACTCCATGAAGTGGAGCTAGTCCCGCTTTTGGCTGATTCGGTATATTTGCTCAAAACAGGAGGCACAATCAGCAAAAAAGGTACGCCGGCGCAGGTATTTCAGGATTATGATAGTTTGAAAGAGTACTATTTGGAGCCTCCGGTGCTCTTTCGGTTGTTTGCAGAGTTGAAAAAGAAACATCCTTCCATTAAGATACCTTTGACGATAGAGGAGGCGGTCAAAGAGATCGGGGAGATCTAGGGTTGTAGGGTTTATGTTACGCCGCGGTGGTGGAACTGGTATACACGCAGCACTTAAAATGCTGTCTCGAATGAGATGCGGGTTCGATTCCCGCCCGCGGCAAGAAAGGATGATTTTTACTAAATACTAAATTGTATATTTATAATGTATGCATCAACTTGATCCGAAGTCAGTGTGGCTATTTTTTCTGAAGTCTATCATTCCTGTTTTTGTTTCTGTGGGTATTTGGGGATATCTCGGTTTGACAGTGTTACCTATGCTCATAAATGGTGCTGATGGCAATTTGTCCTTTGCTTGGTTAAATTGGGTATGGCTTATTATCCCTATTCTTCTTATTGTGTGTTTTATCTGGGCTAAACTCACGTATCGTTTTTATCGCTATGAGCTTCTTGATACTGGATTTCGTAAAGAGTCAGGGGTGCTTTCTAAGAAATATGCCACCATTCCTTACGATCGGATTCAAAATGTTGACATTAATCGTACTATTTTTGCCCGTATCCTTGGACTTTCTGATTTGAATATCCAAACAGCAGGATCAAGTGTGCCAGGGGTCATTTCAGAAGGAAGACTTCCTGCGGTTTCAAAAGAAGTCGCAGAACGACTTCGTGATGAATTATTACAACGTGCTCGACAATCGAAAAATCAAGGACTTTAATTGATTTCATGAAAAAGTATTGGACAATAATTTCCATATATTGGCAAAGGGCACTAACGTATCGCTTTACTGTCTTGTCATATAGAGTAGGTGAGGCGGGGGAGACATTAGTGTTGATTTTGATGTGGATTGCTATTTATGGTGGTGATCGTACTATGATCAGCGGTTTTACTGTACGAGAAATGATTACATATATCCTTGTGGGAAACTTCTTTAATGCGATGATACGAAATTTTCTTTCTATGGTAATCGAAAAAGATATTAAAGATGGTCGGTTATCAATGTTTATTGTGAAGCCAATGAGTTATTTTAGTTATATCTTGTCTCAAGAGATTGGGCGTATATCTTTTTCAACGATCTCTTCTGTGTTAACATCTGGTTTTGTTATTTTATGTTTTGCAAATACATTCATTTGGAAGTTTGATGGGGTGTATTTCTTAGTAATTTCAATAATGGTTATTTTAGCTTTTATTACTGAATTATTACTATCTTATTTAGTTGGGCTTATTGCTTTTTGGACGGATGAAGTGGGCGGTTTGTATGCAACAATAGACAGAATTAAAAAGTTTTTTTCTGGTGGATACTTCCCATTGAATCTTTTGCCCGTGGTGTTTGTAAATATTAGTTTTGCGTTGCCTTTTGCCTATTCCTTTTTTATTCCCGCACAGCTTTATCTCAAAAAATTTGATGTCACTGTCGGATTGAAGGGTCTCTTGGTGCAGTGCTGTTGGATTTTGATATTGTACGGAATTATAAAAATTGTTTGGAATCGCGGTTTGAAAAAATATGAAGGGGTAGGAATGTAATATATGTCTGAAATTGAAGTTCAACAATTATCAAGAAGTTACGAATACTATCGCAAACAGCAGGGGTTGTCGGGTTCCTTGAAGTCTCTTTTTTATAGACAAAAGTTATATGCTCAAGCAGTACAGAATGTCAGTTTTTCAATCAAGTCTGGCGAGCTCGTCGGATTCCTTGGGTCGAATGGAGCAGGAAAGACCACAACACTAAAAATGCTTTCGGGGATATTGCATCCAACAAGTGGCGAAGTGAAAGTTTTAGGCCATATTCCATGGAAAAGAGAGAAAACATATCAAAAACAATTTGCTTTGTTGATGGGTCAGAAAAATCAATTGATACAGGACTTGCCGGCAATAGAAACATTTACTCTGAACAAAGCGATTTATGAAATTCCAGAGAAAGAGTTTCAAGAAAATATGGATGAGTTAGTCACTCTTTTTGATATCAAAGATATTCTCGATATTCAAGTTAGAAAACTTTCATTGGGACAAAGAATGAAATGTGAGTTAGTAGCGGCGCTTCTCCATAAACCAAAAGTTCTTTTTCTTGATGAGCCTACTATTGGGCTGGATGTCGTCGCGCAGAAAAACATTCGTGATTTTATCAAGAAATACAATCAGGAAAAAAAGACCACTATCATTTTGACATCGCATTACATGGAGGATATCAAAGAGCTTTGTAAAAGGGTTATCATTATAAATCTTGGAAAAATAATTTATGATGGTGCACTAGATGACTTGATTCAAAAGTACGCTACACACAAGTTGCTCAAAGTGATTTTTAATGAAAATGGAGTGAAGCGAAAAGAAATAGAAAAATTTGGTGAAATTGATGCATTTCATCCTCATGTTTGCATAATAAAAACCGCGAGAAGTGAAGCAAAAAGCATAGCTGCTTCCCTGTTATCTTCAAATTTGCCTATCGAAGATATTATCATCAATGAGGTTGATATAGATGATGTTATTCGTCAGATTTTTAACCTATCTCCCAAGATATAAGTGAATGTGCTAGGATAGCCATATATGGAACCAGATTTTTTAACAAATCCAGACATACAGCCCGAAGAGCAACAGCTTGATGTGACTTTGCGTCCACAGACATTGGGGCAGTACGTGGGGCAAGATACGATCAAGGATAGTCTTTTGATATTCATAAATGCGGCGAAACAGCGCGATGAAGCGATGGAGCATGTGCTGTTGTCAGGACCTCCGGGGTTGGGGAAGACGACACTCGCGCATATTATCGCCAAAGAACGGGGGGTGAACATTCGTGTGACGTCCGGTCCGGCCATTGAACGTATGGGTGATTTGGCGGCGATCCTGACCAACCTCGCGCCGGGGGATGTGCTGTTCATTGACGAGATCCATCGTCTGGGAAAAATCATTGCCGAGAGTCTGTATCCGGCGATGGAAGATTACGCGCTTGATATTATTTTGGGCAAAGGACCATCGGCAAAAACGATCCGTCTTGATCTGCCCAAGTTCACGTTGATCGGCGCTACGACGCGCATGAGCCTGCTGTCAGCACCGCTTCGCGATCGTTTTGGAAATCATTATCATCTTGAGTTTTATACTCCTGAAAATATTTCAGAAATTATACGACGATCGGCATCGCTTCTTGGGGTGGTGTTGCCGGAAACAGCGGCGTATGAGATAGCGACGCGTGCTCGCGCGACACCACGTATAGCCAATCGGCTTTTGAAACGTGTGCGTGATTATGCTCAAGTGAAAAATGGGGGAGTTATCACGGAAAAAAACGCGATTGAAGCACTTCATGCGCTGGGGATTGATGATCTTGGGCTGGACAATCTTGATCGTAAGATTTTGGAAACTATCATACATAAATTCCATGGCGGACCGGTGGGATTGGGGACTATTGCTGCGTCTCTTTCGGAAGATACGGAGACAATAGAAGAAGTCTATGAGCCGTTTCTCATGCAAAAAGGATTTTTGCAACGGACTCCCCGCGGACGTACGGCGACGTCACAGGCGTATGAGCATTTGGGGTTGGAGGTGCCTATTTCACAGAGGTCGTTGTTGTAGTGGACAACGGTATTGGGGGGGTGTAGAATAATAGCAATGAAATTATATTGAGTGTGCATAGAAGGAGGTGTTTGTTCTATGACAATTATTCAAATGGATTTTTCAAAAGTCTTAATTTTCGCAGACGTTGGTACAGTAGAGAGAAAGATGGGTGTTTTTCACAGCAAGAATACTGTTTTCATTGACCAAAACAGCTTTAATTTGGAAGATGAGTTGGATAGACAATTGATTCTTGAATTATACCAACCAACACTCGTCGTATATATTGATAGAAAGGAAAGTGTCGGACAAGAAGAAATTATTTTGTACCTCAAACAATGGTGCAGTACAAACGATGTCACATTCAAAAGATGCGATCACGGAAAAACGAGGCCGTGTTACTGTCTTCTCAAGCGTGTCTTTAATGACAACGTGCAAGCGAAGATAACTCTTTTGGAGAGTGGCCGAAAAAGCGATGAAAGAATTTTTATTTGAGGTGCAAATGCACAAAGAAAAACCTACAATGTCGTAGGCTATTTTTTTTCTTTCCCAACCACGATCACAACTTTCGCGCCCTTGTCTACCTCGCCGTCGTTCCAGTCATGCATTGCTTTCATGACAGTGGTGATTTTGAATTTAAAGTTTTCTCCTTTTGTATTCGTTCCCGGGTCTTGAGTGATGAAATATCCATCCGCCGTGTACCCTTTGAGTACAAGCATGTGGTAGAGAGGACCCGGTCTTTTATAAAAAGGACCATTGAGCATGCGTCCGGCGGTGGGCACGATGATTGCCTTGCCCGCGACAAGTTGTGTTTTAATATCATCAGCAGTGGGATTTTTTATAACTTTCACATCACCTAACTTGTAGAAATTTTTTAAAATACTTGCTGTTTCCTCGGCAGTCGTATCGGTATAATATCCAAACGTTTTTTCTTCGTATGCTTTGATACGATAGAGCTCTTTTTTTATGTTTGCGTTTGAGGGCATTTTTTTTTCTTGAGCGTAAAAAGCCACCATTAGCGAAGACGCTTCCTCGCAAAACTCTTGATACGGCATTGCCCAGCTTTTTGTCGGTGCTTGCGATGCAAATTGGATTTCATTGATAATGAAGTTTGCGGGTAGGTACGCAGGTGTCGCTGGTCTTTTTTCGGGAAGTGGTGGAAGGATCACTGGTACCGGTGCGCTTGGTTCGTCAGGAGTGGTCGCGACCGGCGCCGAAGTATCCATTGGCGGGGTTGTTGGGTTGGCCGTGATGGGTGAGATAGAGAGATCGGGTGACGATGAATCGCGGAATGCAAAAAACCACAGACCTAGGCCTGTCGCACACAATACAATGAGCACACTAATGGATTTCATATTATTCCATACTACACCATTATGATGACAAAACAAGCACGCACCGATGATGGATTTTGCAGAGAGAGGCAATTTGACAAAATGATGTTAAGGCGGTATATATTAAGTATACGAAATCAGTGCGATATGCGATTGAAGAACATTCTTAAATCAATCTCAAAAGTAATGCTTGGGGTGACGCTTGCGATCACCTTTCTTTTGTTTATCTGCCCCATGGGCGCTATTGGGAGTACGGGGATGGGGACGGTGGGTGTTTCGGCAGGATGCCATGACGGCGCGCTCACCAATGGTATGGCGCACAGCGCCAAGGCATTCAACACATGTCTGGATTTTCATCTGGGCGCGGTGAATCAATTTACTGAAAACTTATTTACCCCCGGCGAGATGTCGCTTGCGAGTATGCTGGCGATGGTTATTTTAATATCCTATGGGTTATTTGTTGCGCTGGACAAGACGATCGTGCGAGAACTGTTGCGTTTCAAACATCGATATCGGCTCTATATACAATCTATACGATTATTGTGTCGGCAGAAATTGATGGCATGGCTATCATTATTGGTACAGAATGAAAGCGCTTCGTAATATGACGTGAAGTGTTTTTATTTATCTGTACAATCCTATGCAAAGAATCACGGTTCCTATACGAGGCATGCATTGCGCCTCATGCGAACTGCTCATTGAAGAACAACTAAAAAAAATTTCCGGCGTGACGCATGTGGCGGTCAGCCAAAAAAAAGCGCAGGCGCATGTGACGTATTGTGGTGTACCACCCAGCAATGATGCGATTGCAAAGGCTGTCCAAGAGGCAGGGTATGAAGTGGGAGAAAAACAAAAATTGCCGTGGATTTCGCGCAACCCGGCTGACTACAAAGACATGGTGAAAGCGGGAGCGATTTTGTTTGTGCTGTATTTTGCCGCTTCGCGCTTCGGACTTTTTGATCTCAAGATTGACTCGCCTAATTCAGGCGTCGCGATAGCACTTTTGATTGGTCTAGTCGCCGGCGTATCAACGTGTATGGCATTGGTCGGAGGTCTGGTACTCGGTTTGTCAGCGCGTCACGCAGAACAGCATCCGGAAAGTACGCCGATGCAAAAATTTCGTCCGCATATATTTTTCAACGTAGGACGCATTGTAGGGTATGCGTTGTTGGGTGGGCTTGTCGGTCTGGTTGGGAAAGCATTTAGTCCATCTCCCAACGTACTGGGTATACTGACGATCGTCATTGGTGGGGTCATGATATTTTTTGGATTGAAACTCATAGAGATTTTTCCTGTACTGCGTGATAAAAATATAACACTACCGTCAGGTCTGGCTCGGATGCTTGGCATACGTAGGGAAGTGAAGGAATATAGTCACAAGGGTGCCATGACGATGGGGGTGTTGACATTTTTCTTGCCATGTGGGTTCACACAAGCGATGCAACTGTACGCGATCTCAACCGGCAGTTTTTGGCAGGGTATGATGATTATGGGACTGTTTGCTCTGGGCACCGCACCGGGACTTCTCGGTATTGGTGGTTTGACCTCAATCATGAAGGGGCGGAAGGCGCGCATATTTTTTATGATTGCCGGTATCGCGGTTATCTTGTTTGGTTGGTTTAACATCACCAACGGAAGCAGGCTCTTGAGCGTGGGGGGAGGAAAAAGCGTGCAGACGACATCGCCTGCATCAAACGCGGACGTCCAAGAAGTGCGCATGACGCAAGGAGGCGGCGGGTATTCGCCCAATTCGTTTATCGTAGAAAAAGGACGGCCGGTGAAGTGGATCATTAACTCAACGTCTCCCTTTTCATGCGCCTCATCTATAGTAATGCCAAAATATGGCATTAGAAAATCGCTGAAATCGGGAGAAAATGTGATTATGTTCACGCCGACTGAAACAGGCACAATACCGTTTTCGTGTTCCATGGGCATGTATCGCGGATCGTTTACGGTGACGGAAGCAGATGTGGATAGCACGAACTCCGGCGGGTCAGTCATGCCATTTCAACCAGGACCGTCATGCGGACCGTACGGGTGCGACAGCGAGACATTAACTCAATAACAATATGCCAGTTACAAAATTTCGGATTACCAATCTTTCCTGCGGCGCCTGCGTGAAACTTTCAGTGGGGGCGCTTGAAAAAATTAGCGGAGTGACCAGCGCAAGCGTAGATTTGGCTACGGGGTCGGCCGAACTCATGGCGGATCGAGATGTCTCATGGGACGAAATAACGGGTGCACTTAAAGAGGTAAATAAAGAAGCCGTTGAAATTAACTAATCATATGAAAGATACAATACAGCTTAAGATAGAGGGAATGCATTGTGAGTCGTGTGAGAAAATCATCACCGCGGAGCTGGAGGAATTGGCGGGAGTGCAGAACATCGCCATCCATGCCGATACGGGTATGGGCGATCTGGAAGCGCCGGCTGAAATCTCAAACAAGGAGATCGTCAATGCCATTGAAAAGGCAGGATATCGCGGCACGATCTTGAAGAGAGAGAGTGAACAGCCGATGTTAGTCCCCGAAGTCTTTGAGAAACAAGTACCTGCCAGCGGTCGACCGACCAAGATGAAAATGGAATTGAACGTCTCTGTGGAAGGCACGATTACCACTGAACAAGGCATCCCCGTGTTTAAGGCAAACGTAACAAATATAGCAAGTCAGGCCAATGAAGTTGTTTCGCCAGTTTTGAAGGATCAAAAAGAAGATCAAGTTCAGCTTTCTTTGTCTGGTATGCACTGTGCGTCCTGTGCAGGGTTGATTGAACGCGGGTTGAAAAAAGTACCCGGCGTTAAAACGGCAAATGTGAATTTTGCGGCGGAAAAAGCACGCGTTGTGATTGATACATCGCTCGCGTCTGTTGATCAACTTATCAAGGCAGTAGAAAAATCAGGATACAAAGCGCGCGTGGCAAGCGCGGGCAGTAGCGAAGAAGATCGAAAACAGCGTGAAAATGTCATCAAAGGATATTGGCGGAAATTTTTGTGGAGTTTTGCATTAAGTGCGCCAATGCTTTATTTCATGTTCTTTGATTTTTTCTCGTTTGTTCCCGGGCGAGAATTTCTCCTGCCGTATGTCGGGATCATTTCATTGATTCTCACTATCCCTGTTCAGTTTGTCATTGGTGCCGGGTTCTATAAGGGTATGTGGAGTAGTCTTCGTATGAGGACGTTTAACATGGATAGTCTCATTGCTATCGGTACCTCCACCGCTTTCTTTTATAGCTTATGGCGATTTGTTGCCTATGTCGTTGAGACGGGCAGTGTTGTGGGATTAAACGGCGCGAAAATTCCCGAACTTTATTTTGAAACGGCCGCGTTTCTTATCACGTTTGTCACTTTGGGTAAATGGCTTGAATCAAAGACAAAAGGACGTACTTCAGACGCGATAAAAAAACTGATGGGCATGCAGGCAAAGACCGCGCGTGTTATGAAAAACGGCGTGGCGCTGGATATGCCTATTGAGCAGGTCGTTGCTGGCGATACTATTGTCGTGCGTCCGGGTGAAAAACTTCCCGTGGATGGTGTTGTGAGTAAAGGGCAATCCGCAGTGGATGAATCCATGATTACCGGTGAAAGTATTCCTGTTGAAAAAAATGTGGGAGACAGTGTTATCGGCGCGACCGTGAACAAGCATGGAAGTTTTGAATTTACTGCGACCAAAGTGGGGGGTGAAAGCATGTTGGCGCAGATCATTCGCGTGGTAGAAGAAGCGCAAGGGTCAAAAGCGCCTATCCAAGCGTTTGCGGATAAGATCTCTGCGTACTTTGTGCCGATTGTGATCGGGATTGCGTTGCTCACGTTTGTCGTGTGGTACTTTTTTCTTGGCGCAAGTCTTGTGTTCGCGCTTATGGCGTTTACCTCCGTCATTGTCATTGCGTGTCCATGCGCGCTGGGTCTTGCGACACCGACCGCTATCATGGTAGGTACCGGCAAAGGGGCGGAATATGGCATCTTGATCAAAGGAGGCGAACCGCTTGAAGCGGCATGTCATATCAAAGCGGTGGTCTTTGATAAGACGGGTACTTTAACGAAAGGCAAACCGGAGCTGACGGATATCGTCGGTGTCGGTATTTCTGATGAGGAAGAAATCGTAACGATTGCCGCGAGCTTGGAAAAACTTTCCGAACATCCACTCGCTGAAGCGATCGTACAACATACCGAGGAAGAGGACATATCGCTTGATGAAGTAAAAAATTTCCGTGCGATTCCCGGGCACGGAGTGGAGGGTGTAGTGAATAATAAAAAATATTATTTTGGTAATCGCAAGCTGGTCACTGACGTGGTGGGTATTTCTGCAACGATTCTCAAAAAGATAGAACGTAAGATTAGCCGACTGGAAGAACAAGGAAAAACCGTAATGATTTTGACTTCTAGCGATGATATCCTTGGGCTTATCGCAGTTGCTGACACCATCAAAGAAACAACAGTGGAAGCGGTGCGTGAATTACAAAAGCGCCATATTGAGGTATATATGATTACCGGTGATAATCGCCGTACCGCAGAAGCGATCGCCCAACAAGCGGGAATAAAAAATGTTCTTGCGCAAGTACTGCCGGAGGACAAGGCGAACGAAATCAAGAAATTGCAAAGTACTGGTATCAGAGTTGCTATGGTGGGAGATGGTATCAATGATGCGCCGGCACTCGCGCAAGCAGATCTGGGTATTGCGATGGGTTCTGGTACTGATGTTGCCATGGAAACCGGTGGAATTGTGATCATAAAAAATGATCTGCGCGATGTATTGACCGCCATCAAGTTGAGCCGTGAGACAATGGGAAAGATAAAGCAGAATATGTTCTTCGCGTTGTTTTACAACGTCATCGGTATTCCTATCGCCGCACGCGTGTTGATGGGCTTTGGTATCGTTCTCAAACCGGAGCTCGCCGGCATAGCGATGGCGCTCTCTTCCGTGTCAGTGGTGGTAAATTCTCTGTTCCTGCGCGGATTCAAACCAAGAAAGCGCAATTGGCTTTCAACATTGGCACCCTATGGTATGGGGATCATCTTCACCGTGATATTCGTGATTTTTGTGGGGTTGAGCAAAATGGGGGTATAATATAATAGAGCATAATTATTTATCTCATTTGTATGGGATCACTATCTATCGGGAAATACGCGGGGTTGTGCGTGCTCGGGGGAGAGGTCGCGTATCTGATATGCGACGCGTACGGTTGGTTCCTCACGGGCAGTGCGTTGGAACTGCATAGCGCTCTGTTTGCGCTTTTGCCGGGATATGGCGCGGGCAATGCCGTTGGTGTACTGGCGGGTGCCGTATCTATCGCCTTGTGGTCAGGGCTTGGCGGGGCATATGTCGCGTGGGTGCATAATGTGAGTATAAAGAAATAATAGTATGATGTATTACTTTGGAGATTATCCTTTTATGGGAGGGTTTGGCTGGATTTTTATGCTCCTTTTTTGGGCTTTAATTATTTGGGCGATCATCGCTATCGCGCGGTATTTTTCCGGAAAAGGAGGTATGTGTGGCGGACAGGATCACGGTACGCAAGAAAAAGATACGACACCGCTTGATATCTTAAAAGAGCGCTACGCAAAAGGCGAGATTGATAAAAAAGAATTTGAAGCGATGAAGAAAGAGGTGAGCTAAAATGGGATTTACGATTTCCCTACCATTCGCAGATAATCTTTCATATTTTCAAGCGTGATTTGTTGAAAAAATTCAATGAATCTTTTTTCGTTGTTTGAAGAATGAAGCGCGTTGATATATTGCGAACGCATAATGAGTGGAATGATTACCAATGGATATCCTGCTCGCATAAGGACCATGTTTGAAAGTACCCGTGCGATGCGACCGTTGCCGTCAGTAAACGGATGGATTTTTACAAAACGGTAATGAGCTTTTGCCGAAAAATTAATAGGGTCGGTTTTCTGTTGCGTCTGGAACCATGACCAGAATTCTTTCATCAGTTTTGGAATCTCGCGTGAAGGGGGAGGAAGTTTTTCTTCGCCGGTGATATACACTTGTATCTTTCGATATTTTCCTGCCATTTCACCATCAATTTCTTTCACCAGTGTTTTGTGCATTTTTTTTATGAGACTTTCAGTGATAGGAGTTTGTTTTTGGATTACCGTAATGAGCTGGTCTATCACTTCTTTGTGACTTTTTGCTTCCAAAATTTCTCTGATTGGGTGCCCACCGACGGTCAGTCCATCCTCAACGATTAATTTTGTTTCACCAAGAGACAATGTATTTCCCTCAAGCGCGTTTGAGTGATAGGTATAGGTGACAGCATACCACTTATGTAATTCGGCTAGTTCAGCTCGAGAGAGTGGGCGAAGATGGTCAATCTTTTTTTTGAGTTGTTTTATATTTTGAGATGAGGACATAACAAAGTAATTATTGATATAATTATAGCAAATAATGTAGGTATTGTAAAACAAAAACACCTCTCTTGCGAAAGATGTTCTTGTGGGGTGAGCGACGGGGGTCGAACCCGCAAACCGCTAGGACCACAACCTAGTGCTCTACCAATTGAGCTACGCCCACCATATTCTCTTTATCGGTATGCCATCAAGACAAGCCCGACAATGACCACCAGCATACCAGCAAGGTTAAGCAGTGTCAACGTCTCATGGAGGAAAAAATATGAAGCGAGATCAGCAAGGATAAACATGCTTGCAGTCATGATAGGAAACGCGATATGCAAAGGAATGCGTTGCATGACTTCGGTATAAAAGGGAAACGTACCGACCATCAATATGACACCGACGATGATATAAGGATTTTTGAGGACTGAACCTATAAAGGCGAGATTGATATCAAGATTGGGTTGATGTTGTGTACCGATTTTTATGAGTACATTGCCTAGCGCTCCAGCGAGAATAGCGACCGCCATGAATAAGATGGTTTGTAATTGCATAAGGAAAGATTATAAAGACATTGTACGGAATTTTATGCGCTACGTCAAAGTGTTTATGAGCGAGATTGATGGATGACACGTTGGGGAAACGGTATTTCAATAGCTTCTTTATCAAACGCGATCTTGAGACGTTTGCGTAATTCGCCCGCTACTCCCCATTGCATAAGCGGTTGAGTATCGCCAAGTATTTTTATGACAATTGCTGAATCAGCAAAATCATCCACACGTAAAAATTGTGGTGCTTTGATGATTTGATCTTTCCATTCAGGATCTTTGGCAAGGTCATCTCCAATTTTATTTACTACTGAAATCACTTTTTCAAGTTTTGAATTATATGAAACGCCAATATTCAAGTTTACGCGTGCAAAATCTTTTGAAAGATTTGAAACTGTCTTGATGTCGCCATGGGGAACATGATGGACGGTGCCATCAAGGTCACGTAGTGTAGTCATACGCATGCTGATATCTTCTACCGCGCCTGTTTTGTCATTAAGAGATACGATATCACCGATACGATATTGGTTTTCCATGATGATAAAGAGTCCACTGATCAGATCACGGATCAAATATTGCCCGCCAAAACCCAACGCTAATCCGACGATACCTGCGGCGGCGAGAAACGGTGCAATGTCTATGCCAATTTCTTGTAAAATAAGAAAGAATGCCATTACCCATATCACTATACCAAATGATGTTGCGATAATTTGGATTAATGTATCTTCGCGTTTGCGTTCCGCTTCTTTTGAAACATGTCGGCCCGGTGTTACGATCTTTCTAATAAATTTCTCAATAACCATCCGGGAAAATTTACGTACTATATATGCAAGAATAATGATCCCCACAATTTTGATGCCGTTATTTGAAAGCCACACAATAGCATCCGCACTAAAGTTTTGAAAAAAGTTTTGCATAAATGAGTTTTAAAAAATTATTATGTGAGGTGTACTGCGCCCGGAGAGAATCGAACTCCCATAACGAGCTTAGAAGTCTCGCGTTCTATCCATTGAACTACGGGCGCATATGGCTACGATACGAAAAGCACAGCACTCTGTCAATCATCGCTTTCTTTTTTTCCCATGAAATGCTTTGTGGACGTCGCGGAGCTGTTGGTTGGTGATGTGGGTGTAAATCTGCGTGGTGGTGATGCTGGCGTGGCCAAGGAGCGCTTGGACCGATCGGATGTCAGCGCCGTTTATTAAAAGATCAGTGGCAAAAGAGTGTCGCATTGTGTGGGGGGTAACATGTTTTGTCATACCTGAAGAAACAGAGTATTTTTGCACGAGGCGTTGCATACTACGCGGGGTGAGATGCAGATTGTCATCGTCCTCGTCCAGCGCCTTGCCAGTGAACGCACGGTCGTGGCGGATGAAAAGCGGATTGAATGTATCAGTGCGGATGGCAAGATAGTTCTTGATACTTTCTTTGGCGCCGGGTGAAAGAAACACGATGCGGTATTTGTCGCCTTTGCCTTTCACCGTGAATTCATCTTTGGTGAGGTTGATGCTGTCGCGTCGGAGTCCTGCAAGCTCTGACACGCGTAGTCCTGATGAAAAAAATAATTCTAAGATTGCCGCATCCCGTCGCTTGATGATTTCCGGTTCATGGGTGCGCATAGGCGCTTGCAAGAAACGTTCCAAGTCGTCGCCTTCCATAAAGGCAACACTTCGCTGAGGCACCTTTGCGAGTTCTATTTTTTCCGGAGCGAGTGTGCGTATATCGCGCTTGGCCAAATATTTCAAAAATGATCGTACCGCGATGAGGTGGTAATTCTGCGTATTTTTTTTCAGAGGGGTATCGCCATTGAGACGATTGAGCCAAAGACGATATGCGCGGATGGAATCAAGACTGATCTGCGCCGGCGCGGTAATTTTATGTTCGCGCGCCCAGCCCTCAAATCGTTTGAGATAAAACGCATAGTTGTCAATCGTGTTTGCCGAGCGATTTTTTTCAATCTCAATATGTTCAAGGAAATCTTTGATCAGTTTTTTGATAAGTGATGGTGCGGGCATATATAGTGTGTACCTATATTGTACGACACTATTGACAAAAATACTACATGATATTATATATTGATATGAATGGTCAATAAAACTGAAGAGGAGGTAAAACTATGGAAGAGAATAATCAAGAAAGGAAGTGTTGGGTGATCTACCGAGGACGGTTATCAGAAGAAATCATTAATCTTGAAAAATTTAGGTGTGAACTTGAAATTTTAAACTTTGGTTCTTTTTCAAAAATTTCTAAAACAGATATCTCCGTTAAAATTCTCATGTACGAGATTGCTATTTTAGAAGAACTTATTTTGAGCGACAAAGTTATAACATGGGAATTTTCTGAAAGCCTAAAAAAACGGAAGATATATCGAGATAATCCCTTTGATGATCTTGCATACTCAAAAGCGGCAGAACTTGTCTTTGCACTTATCAAAAGAAAAAAAAGAGAGATTATCTAATAAATAGACATGAACAGAGCCTCAAAAAAAGAGGTTCTTTTTATATAGTTTGCTCTTGTCTTCCTATCCTTGCATTTTCCCCATAACCATGGTATATTTGAAGCACTTTAATTTTTAAATGACGATGACTCGGTTTCTCCTTTAGAACAAGGGCTTGATTGTTGATGAAGGGCTACTGGCGTTATCCGTTATACACTCTATGTTGGACAAGAAAGCAAAAGAGAAGTTGATGGCCAAATTCGCGACACACAAAGGGGACACGGGTTCCACTCAAGTGCAGTCTGCGATTTTGACCGAAGAGATCAATCGTTTGGCAGAGCACCTCAAAGAGCACAAGAAAGATCATTCATCACGACGCGGTCTTGTAAAAAAAGTCGGCGAGCGTCGCAGGTTGCTTCGATACTTGGCATCAGAGGATGTGCAAGCATACGAAGATCTCTCCAAGAAATTAAAGATTAAGAAGCGTAAGTTTGCGCAAGAGAAAGATGACGAGGATATGGAAGACATGCCAGTCCCCGCCGAAGAGTAATTTTTATAAAAGAAGAGTTCCAAAGCGTTCCTTTGGTAATACAATATATGATTAAGCATAAAGAACAGAGAGTAGGAGTCTTTGTGGATGTGGGCAATATGTACCACTCGGCAAAAAATCTTTACAATTCAAGGGTAAATTTTCAAGAGGTTTTAAAAAGTGCGATTGCATCGCGAAAGCTCATCAGGGCGTGCGCATATGTTATAAAATCGCAGACTCAAGAAGAGCAAAGTTTTTTTGAAGCACTCGTCAAACAAGGATTTGACCTTCGCATGAAGGATCTCCAAGTCTTTGCCGGTGGCGCAAAGAAAGGGGACTGGGATGTCGGCATGGCGGTGGACGCTATCAAAGCGGCTGACAAGCTGGACGTCATCATCCTCGTAACTGGTGATGGTGATTTTGTTCCATTGGTTACGTATTTGAGAGAAAACAAGGGATGTCAGGTAGAAGTAATCGGTTTTGGCGAGACCACATCGCTCAAACTCAAAGAAGCAGTTGATGATTTCATTGACATCAGTGAAGACATTGGGACGTATTTGTTGCGAGAGACTCGCACCAGACGTCGCTCACGATAATCACATGGGAGGGCATGTCCCTCCCTATGATTTACACATAAACATAATTAATTATTTTGTTGGTCCGCAGATAGGTAGATTCCTGCCATATCGTATTGCGCTATGGGGATCTAAAATCTGTCGGGTCAGCATACAAACTAAGACCTATGATACATCGTTATGAAACCGAGATAGGCGGTCGTCGCCTTCTTATAGAAACAGGAAAGATCGCAACACAAGCAAATGCATCAGTACTATGTCAATATGGTGAAACTACCGTATTGGCAACTGTTGTTATTGGAAATGAACCACGTGCGGGGATCAATTACTTTCCATTGATGGTTGATTATGAGGAAAAATTGTACGCCGCAGGAAAGATCAAAGGTTCACGCTTTATAAAGCGTGAGGGGCGCGCAACCGATGAAGCAGTATTGACGTCGCGGTTGATTGATCGCGCGATTCGTCCACTTTTTGATGAAAGTATAAAAAATGACGTGCAAGTAGTATTGACGGTGCTTTCTATTGACGGAGAAAATGATCCGGATGTACCTGCTATGATCGCCGCATCAACTGCGTTAAGTATTTCTGATATTCCATGGGGTGGACCAATCGGTGGTCTGCGTATTGGAAAAGTTGGTGACGAGTGGACAATCAACACCACCTATACAGCACAAGAAAAAAGCATCCTTGATCTATATGTTGCGGGAACAGGAGAGAAAGTCATCATGATTGAGGCAGGAGCACAGGAAGTGTCAGAGCAGACATGTTATGAGGCAATACAGTTTGCAGTCAAACATCTTGGTCCTGTATGTGCTTTTATAAAAGGAATTGCAGACGAGATTGGATTACCAAAGCGTTCCATGACACTTATTGAAGAAAAAGAAGAAGAAGTAGAAGAAGAACTGACCGAAGATGTGATTATAAAGACAGATAACTGGCTCAAAGAACATTTGCCACGATATATCAAAGGTGTGGTGCCAAAAGAAACAAAAGCCGAGCGCAAAGCACTGCTCGTGCAATTGAAAAAAGAGCTTGATGCATATCTCAAAGAGGAACAAGTCGGTAAAGATAAACGCCGAAAAGCTCTTGAAATACTAGAAGTTGAGGCAGAAGCGGAAGTTTCTCGTACAATTATTCGTGATGAATGGCGAGTGGATGGGCGATCGCTCACCGATGTACGTCCTATAAGTGCTGAAGTTGCTATTTTGCCTCGTATTCATGGTTCAGGCCTCTTTTCACGTGGTGAAACGCAGGTACTTTCAATCGTGACACTTGGTTCACCTGGTGATGAGCAAACGCTTGATGGTATGGAAGAATCAGGAAAGAAACGCTATATGCATCATTATAATTTCCCTCCTTTTTGTGTAGGAGAAGCAAAACCAATGCGCGGGCCCGGTCGTCGAGAGATCGGTCATGGAGCTTTGGCAGAAAAAGCACTGCTACCTGTTTTACCTTCAAAAGAGGATTTTCCTTATACTATACGTGTTGTTTCTGAAGTATTAGGGTCAAATGGTTCAAGTTCTATGGGTTCTACCTGTGGTTCAACGCTTGCTCTTATGGATGCAGGAGTACCAATCAAAAAGCCAGTTGCAGGGATTGCCATGGGAATGGCGTCAAATGACAATGGAGAATATCGTATTTTGACTGATTTACAGGATTTGGAAGATGGACAAGGGGGTATGGATTTCAAGATAGCCGGTACAGCTGACGGTATTACCGCAATACAACTTGACACAAAAACAAAGGGTTTGACCATGGAAATGATTGAAAAAACATTACAGCAAGGCAAAGATGCTCGTATTTTCATTCTAAAAGAGATGTCAAAAGCGATTGAAGCTCCTCGGACTGATCTTTCACCGTATGCACCTCGTATTATCAGTATTCGTATCAATCCAGAGCGTATTCGCGATGTTATAGGGCCTGGAGGTAAGATGATTAACCAGATCATTGATGAAACAGGGGTACAGATTGATATTGAGCAAGATGGGACAGTTCTGATTACTTCAAACAACGAAGAAGCGGCCGCTCAAGCGGTAGATTGGGTCAAACGTCTCACCAAAGAAGTGGTTGTTGGCGAAGTATTCACTGGAAAAGTTACTAGAATTATGAATTTTGGTGCATTTGTAGAAATCGCGCCTCGTCAAGAAGGTTTGGTGCATATTTCCGAGATAGCGCCGACTCGTATCGAAAAGGTGGAAGATGTACTCAAATTAGGTCAAGAAGTAAAGGTCAAAGTCATGGAAATTGATGATATGGGACGTATTAATTTGTCTATAAAGCGTGTGGCTCATACTGATGAAAACTTATAAGCTACTGTGCATAACTTTTTAGCGGTCTACCGTCGCCAGAACAGCGAGAGCGGAGGTATTTTTCTCCGTTCTTTCATTGGAAAGAAAAGAAATAATTAATTAAATGCAGTGCATATATAAGTGATATCGATGAGTATATGCTTTGACTGTCTGGTAATTTTGTGGTATTATTAGTGATGTAAGTTCTTTTATATCTCGCATTGAAAAACCATAGTAAACTTTCTGAATGGATATTTCAAAAAAAATTGTTCTTTCTAAAAATTGCTCTACTTTGCCAAACAAGTAGCGCAACCATTCAAAAGCAAGAAGTCCCCCAACACAAAAAATGACGTACTGATAGAGTGCTTCGTTGGTGCATTGTTTCAAACAGGAAACAAGACCTTGGCTTCATTTACTATAATCATTCAATATGTGAGAACAATATCGGTGCTTTATCTTCTCTTATTGTGCGGGACAAACCGACAGTCCTTGCGAAAAACAAAAACAAAAGAGAAATGTTAGGTATAAACAGAAGTGACAAGCAATCATTGATGAGTAGGGAATATCCCTAGTCGTGAGTGATTGCTTGCCGCTCTGCACATACCGATGAGAGGATAAAAAACCTGTGTACCTCATGTCGGAAGTGCACGCCCTGGATACGATTAAAATTCTTTATTCTCGCTTTTTTAGCGGGTATATAGTATTCGTAGACAGTTAAGGGCGCGCGGGCTAAAACAAATAAAAATCCCTTTCATTGGAAAGGGGCGCTCGTTAGCGCCTTTTGTAGTATCTATATAATTTTTTCATCTTGTTTGTATGTTGGAAAAAGCATTATTTGAGGAATTACAAGCATTTATTCTTGCGGAGAAGCATAGATTGGAGGGTGAGTTAGGTTTGTTAGGTGAAGGAAATCCTCACGTTACTGGTGGTTTTGATACGAAATGGGAGGATTTGGGTGAAAATGAAGAAGACAATGCTACTGAAGTTGCGCAATATGAGAGCAATCTTGGCGTTGAACGCGAGTTGGAGTCGCGGTTAAAGGAGATGAAGGCGGCTTTAGCACGGTTGGAGGACGGAACATATGGGGCATGTGCATCGTGTGGCCAGGATATCAACCCAGCACGATTAAAAGTGAAACCCGAGGCCATTTATTGTATAGAGTGTTCAGAGAAACTACAACGATAACATCATGAATCGTCAGTTTTTTATTCTTGTAACAGCGATGATCGCGTCATTTGGCGTTGATCGATTTTCAAAGTTTTTGATACTCTCTTTTCTGGATGGACAGAGAGTATTTTTTTGGGGAAAAACATTTTTTTTTGGGTATATACCGACAGAGATTCATACCGGATTGTCTGAATTACCATTATATATAGTCGTGAGTATTTTTATTTTCATAATTATTGGTCTGTGGGTCGTGGGAGTGAGGAAATTGCAACCTACCCGTGCTGTTGGTTTTGGGTTGATACTTGGGGGAGGCGCAGGAAATATATTTGATCGCATTAGCGTAGATCATGTGATTGATTGGATTGGTGTAGCCCATGTCTTTGTTTGCAACCTTGCAGATGTTATGATTGTAGGAGGTATTATTATTTGTCTGTATACATTCTATGATCGCACGAGTACGTTCCGCGGCATTGATCGGACTTGAAAGTGAATTGGTGGACGTGGAGTGCGATGCCGGATTTGGACAGGCATTGTTTATCATCGTTGGCTTACCGGATACATCAGTGCAAGAATCGCGTGAACGAGTGCGTGCTGCATTTCGTAACAGTGATATTCCTTTTCCACGAGGGAGAGTAACGGTCAATCTTGCACCAGCAGATATAAAAAAAGAAGGGCCATCATATGATATTCCTATTGCATTGAGTATTGTCATGGCGCATGAAGATCTTGGAAAGACGATTTCTTCATATACTCGCGAGGAACTTTCACATAGTATTTTTTTGGGTGAACTTGCTCTTGACGGTAGTGTGCGACCAGTACGAGGAGTGCTGGCAAGTACATGGTCTGCGCAACAGAAGGGTATTACCAGTGTGTATGTACCTATGGCCAATGCCACGGAAGCATCACTGGTCAAAGATATTACTATATATCCAATCCGCGATCTAAAAACTTTGCTGTTACATATTCAAGGGTACATCTCTTTGGATGCGTTTGTGCGCGAACCATCCGTGTCTGCTCCCCATGCAGTATATATTACTGATATGTCCCACGTTCACGGACAATCCCACGCAAAACGAGCTCTTGAGATAGCCGCGGCTGGTGGACATAATGTGTTGCTTTCCGGTTCACCGGGTTCAGGGAAAACAATGCTTGCCCGCGCGCTTCCCAGCATTTTGCCATCCATGACAGAGGATGAAATGTTTGATGTTACACGATTATATAGTGTAGCAGGGTTGGTCAGCACAGATGCGCCGTTGATTGCACAACGTCCTTTTCGCAGTCCTCACCATAGCTCGTCAGTACCATCCATGGTTGGTGGTGGCGGTGTTCCGCGTCCGGGGGAGATCAGTTTAGCACATCGTGGTGTGTTGTTTATGGATGAGTTTCCCGAATTTCCACGCTCTGTATTGGAGTCTTTGCGTCAACCACTGGAAGACGGCATTGTTACAGTGAGTCGAGCAATCGGGAGTGTAACATTTCCCGCACGGTGTATGTTGGTGGCTGCTCAAAATCCCTGTCCTTGCGGACATTATGGCGAGAGTACTGTTCCATGTACATGCACAATGGGTATGATTATGAAATATCAGAAAAAAATATCAGGGCCGTTGCTGGATAGGATTGATCTGTTTGTCCAAGTGCCAAAAGTGTCTACCAGCGAACTACAAGCAGACAATGCATCTGAAGAATCAAGTGTAATCCGCCAGCGAGTACAAAGAGCGCGATCCCGTCAAGAAGAGCGATATAAAGATAAGGGTATCATCACCAATGCGGAACTGACCAGCGACATGGTACGTACGGCAATTCACTTGTCTCCTGATGTAAAAGCTTTATTAGAAAAAGCGACTGATCAATTTCAGTTGTCGGCACGTTCGTATTATAGGATTATAAAATTGGCGCAAACGATTGCGGATTTACAAGAAGCAGAGATTATAGATATCTCTCATGTCGCTGAAAGTTTACAATATCGTAAAGTAAACGTATGAATTGTATTAGCGGTGGATGTAGTTAAATGGATTGACTCTTGTACCATTAACAATGACTTCAAAGTGGAGATGGGGACCGGTAGATCTTCCTGTACTTCCTACCATGGCGATTGCTTCGCCTTTTTTGACGTGCTGTCCTGCTGTTACAAACAGCTTACTGGCATGGCCATAGCGTGTTTTTATTCCGTTTGCATGGCTAAGCAGAATCGTTTTTCCATATCCGCCATTATACCCACTGGCATCAGCTTGAAGTACAGTACCATCTTGAGCAGCAAAAATTGTATTGCTAATCGGACCTGCAATATCAACGCCTGTATGTCGCCAGCTAAAATATTGAGAAATGGTGTGTGCTGTCGTCGGCCAGATCATACCAATACCTGATGTTAATGCAGAACTGGCTGAAGATGGTTTTACACTTGATGTTACTGTTTCTTTGATGCGTGATGCGAGTGAACTTGACGGTGTTATTGGAGTTGGAGGTACCCCACCAGGCAAAATAAGTGTTTCACCTATATGAATATCATTGGCGCCAGTAAGTCGATTTTGTGCTACGACTGACGGGACGTCAGTACCATACACACGCGCAAGTCGTAATAATGTATCACCCGATTTTACTTTGTATAAAATACCATCAACTGGTAGTACAACCAATTTTTGTCCCGGACGGATATATCCTGATGCACTAAGATTATTTGCCCAAATAAGTGTCTGTGAACTAATTTCAAATTTTTGAGCGATGGCGCCAATGGTGTCGCCTGTTTGAACTACGTAGGTGAACGTGGTGTCATCAGATTTTGCTGCAGCTTCTTCGGTGGGGATATTCGGTTTGATGAGAGAACCGGAATTGTTTGCGATATCGCTGGTATCAGTGGGCTCTTTGATTGGTTGCCCAGTTTCCGGTATGGCACGTGCGCTAACACTGGCAGTATTATTGTCACCACTTGCCGATATTATTTGATCAGTACCCTCAATATATGTCGCATCCAAATCACTGGAAACATAAGAGACAAGCAAGTTGCGTGGAAGTGTGATATCAGGGTCTGCTGTGGCAAAATCAACATTTGACATAAAAATGCCGATCCCGATCAACAACAATACAATGCCGCCGACACTTTTGCTGACCAGTGGGTAGGTGAGAGGATTTTTTAGGTGAATATCTAATTCTGCTAATCGGAAACGCGTACGCAGTACAGAACGATAAATAATAGTAATCGGCTTATGCGCGACTACCTTAGCAATCCAGTACAAAGGACTGAAAATGATTTTTACTATGCCAATAAGGATGCGTCTTCCCAGCGAAAGGAATTTTAAAAAAAGAAGAATAGCATCCCAAAAAAGTTGTTTAAATGGTCTCGCGATATAGTTTTTTAATTATAACTGCATGCTTCTTTACCATTTCCGTAACAATGTATAGTATACAAGTAATAGAGTCCCGCGTCAATCGTAATCCCCTATACAATGATTCTGTCTGCTCCCCAATCTATCCTTGCTACATTGCACTATTTTGATATCTCGGATTATCCTTTGACTTTAGAAGAAGTGCAGAAATATGCCTATTGCCCACCCATGGAACTGGCTGATATTGCTACTGTATTGCAGATCATTGATGATGTCTTGATTCCTGGAGGATATGTAACCTGTCAGCGTGGATTATATTCCATTGCGGGACGATCACATATCGTGGATACTCGACTTGAGCGATATGAAGCAGTGCATAAGAAATATAAAAAGGCGATGAGGTTTGGAAGTATGTTAGCGATGGTACCGTTTGTGCGCATGGTGGCCGTGTGTAGTTCTTTGTCGTTTGGTAACGCGCGTGATGAAAGTGATATTGATTTGCATATTCTTGTGCGTCATGGCCATATATGGCTCGTACGTTTTTTTTGCAGTACAGTCATGGAGATATTGGGACAGCGTCCAAACATTGCGACACGAGAAAAAAAGAATGCGCTATGCTTAAGTTTTTTTACTTCAGACCGCGACGGTGATTGTTCTACACTTGCACGTGCGCCACATGCTGATGTAGTTGACGTAGAATTTGTCTATTGGATATCGCAACATGATCCGCTTTATGACTCGGGGGATTATTATGAACGGTGGTATAAGAAAAATACCTGGATAACACAATGGATTCCTTTCCATTTTAGCAAAGCTCAACACCCTCGTAGGACTATACAACTTGCATGGTGGCAACGAGGACTCAAACGATTGAGTGAATATATAGTTTCATTATTTGGTAATTGGTTGGAAAAACTCGCACACGGTTTTCAAATGAAGATATTACCGCTATCATTGAAACAACATCTCTCTACAGGCACACAGGTGGTCATGAACGATGACGTGTTAAAAATGCACCCGCATGATACCCGAGAACAAACACAGCAGGAGTTTATAAAAAGAGTGGAAATCATAAAGCGTACTGATATATGCAAATCATGAGATGGTTGGTTTACGTATTTTTTCTCTTTATTCCCATACAGACTGTATATATTTTTTCGTCGCCAATTGTTGGTAGTCCAGAAGGTGTTTGGCAGTACGGGGTGATTGGGTTGTATGGTACTGATTTTTTGGTCATGGGAATCATAATTTCGTTTATATGGTGGTATACAAATAAACAAACACAGTGGTCAGTCGTTCGTCCAGTGGTACAGGAAAAGTTACCACTTTTTTTATTGTTGTGTGGATGGGGTGTGCTTTTGATGTGGTCTTGCATCGCATTACTTTGGGCGCCGGCACAATGGGTATCGCTGTACGCCATACTGCGCTTGGTGGAAATAGGGTGTATCGTGTGGGCATTGCGTATGATTCCATGGTCTTTGGGTGGGGCGTTATCAGCATATGTCGGTATGGCAATGATACAGAGTGTTGTGGCTTGGCATCAATTTTTAGCACAACATATTCACGCGCACTCGTGGCTTGGTATGGCGGCTCACGCATCATCTGTTCTCGGAGATTCTGTGGTGGAAAGTACTCTACGTAGATTTTTGCGTGCATATGGTACGTTTCCTCATCCCAATATGCTTGGTATATATTTTGCGGTGGCGGTGCTTTTGTGTATTGCTCTTTCATGGTATATCCGAAAAAAATGGCAGGCATATTGTTTGCTGGTTGCATGGGCGTGCGTTGTAAGTGGATTGATTTTGACGTTTTCTCGCGGTGCATGGATTGCGGCGTTACTGGGGTCGCTGTCTATGATTGTGATGATGTCGCTTTTACGAACGCGTATCCGCATACCATACGAACGATTTGGAAAAATCAACGCGGTCATGACGATCTTTGTTGTGATCCTTCTTGGTACGATGAGTTATGGATTGTGGGAGCCATTAAGCACGCGTCTTGGTGTCGGCGGACTGACGCGTCTTGAACAACGATCATTGTCTGAAAGGGGATCATCGTTGCGGGAGGGTATGAGTGCGCTTTTGCAAGAGTTTCCTTTAGGGACGGGTATAGGGCAATACACATATTCGATTTTCTTGAAAGATAAAAATTCAAATACTGTACGCCCATACTATAGTTATCAACCAGTCCACGCGGTGCCTATTCTTATTGTCAGTGAGCTGGGGTTGATGGGTATAGTTGGGATGATATTTCTTATTGCAGGGTATATATGGTTGATCACTATCCGTATACGCGCGATATCATCTGTATTTGATGCAGTGCGCGTAGCACTGACGTTTTCATTAGGTGTCGTTATACTGATTGCATTTTTGACTGATCATTTTTTATGGACGACTCATGCGGGAGGTATGATGTTGGCAACGACATTGGCGTTGATCTGTGCTGTGCCATCATACACCGTCATACACGTAGCATTACCACCATCTAATATACAAAATCAGTAAATAGGGGTACTATTAATATATAATTTGTTATCTACAATTTTTATGGACGAACCTGTCTTGACGACGACACAACCTACGGTGTTACACAAAAGTACCTCGCGAGATTTTTTCTTACAATTGTTTAGTCTTGTGGTGTTGATTACCTCAATCACTAGTTTGATCACATTGGTATTTCAGTTGGTCAACAACAGTTTTCCACTTCCCGGCTATGGGATGGGCGGGGACTATAGTACCTATGCGATACGCAGTGCATTAGCTACGTTGATTGTATTTTTTCCTGCATATATTTGGAGTATTTGGTATGGTGAGAAAATATTTAAAGCTGATCCCGCTCGAGCAATGACAGGTATCCGTAAAGGACTTATCTATTTTATTCTTTTTGCAGTGAGTCTCACTCTCCTTATCAACCTTGTTGTGATAATAAATACATTACTCAGCGGTGAAACAACGATTCGATTTGCAATTAAGGCATTTACTGTATTGATTGTCGCATTGGGTGTTGGTGCGTATTATTTAGGAAATCTCAAACGCTATGCAACCCACTAAGATTAATTTCATTATTGGGATTACCGCATGTGTTTTGGTTTTGGCAACGATTATTGTGGGATTGGTAACGGTAGGCACTCCAGGAAAAGAACGAGCTCGATTGCGCGATCAACAGCGAGTAAATGATCTTGGTATGCTAGAAAATGATATTATCAGTTTCTGGCAAGCCAAAAGGACGCTACCATCCTCTTTGACCTCTCTGAATGATGCGACACGAAGTGTTGTTATACCGACTGATCCGCAAACAAAGGAGTCATATCAATATATAACCGCGAGTCCTTTGCAATTTCAACTTTGTGCGACCTTTGAAACAAAAGGTGATGGTAATAATTACTATGGACGAGACGAAAGTTGGGCACACGAGATAGGGACGGTATGTTTTGACAGAACTATTGACCCTGATTTTTATCCGCCGTTTGACGGGGACAAGGATCCTATGGATGCCAAGATATTCATTGATGGGAAATGGCAACAACTATCTGAACCTATTGTTCCTGCACCAGGTGAGACAGTGCCAGTGAGATAGGTTTTTGTTTTTACCCCTGTTTTTAGCACACTCTTGACAACACTGCTAAACAGGGGTATTTTTGTATCACGTATTTAACGTTTTAATTATTAAGTTTTTTGCGATTGTATGACACTACGACCACTTGGCGACCGTCTTATCGTGGAGCCAACCAAAGAAGATGAGATTACAAAATCGGGGATCATTTTGCCTGATACCATAGATCGCGAGAAGCCGGAAGAGGGCAAGGTCATTGCCATCGGTAGTGGAAAATTGTCTGAAAACGGCACACGCATCCCTATGGAAGTGAAAGTCGGCGATACTGTTGTATTTAAAAAATACGCACCCGACGAAGTGAAGATTGACGACAAAGAATATTTCGTACTGTCAGAGTCAGATATCATGGCAGTCATTGAGTAATTCATAATCTACTATTATATATGCCAAAGCAAATTTTATTTGATGAAAAAGCACGGGCGGCACTCAAGGCAGGTGTAGACAAGTTGGCTGATACCGTGAAAGTGACGCTCGGGCCACGCGGACGCAATGTCGTATTGGACAAAGGATACGGCGCGCCGATGATCACCAATGACGGTGTAACGATTGCAAAGGAAATTGAACTTGAAGACAAATTTGAAAACATGGGCGCATCACTCGTGAAGGAAGTTGCGACAAAAACCAATGATGTTGCCGGTGATGGTACGACTACCGCAACCGTGCTTGCACAAGTCATGATTCGCGAGGGTTTGCGTAACGTAGCGGCAGGTGCCAATCCTATGGTCATGCGCCGAGGGATTGAAAAAGGCGTTGAAGCTATCGTCAATGAACTCAAAAACAATATTTCAAAGCCAGTGTCCGGTCAGGAAGAGATTGCAAACGTTGCATCTATTTCCGCCAATGATCCGGAGATCGGAAAAATCATCGCTGAAGCCATGAAAGACGTCGGTGCGGATGGTGTGATCACCGTTGAGGAATCACAGTCGTTTGGCGTTGACAAGGAGCTTGCGGAAGGTATGCAGTTTGATCGGGGGTATGTTTCACCGTATATGGTGACCAATCCTGATCGCATGGAAGCCGAGTATCATGATGTTTCTATCCTTATCACTGACAAAAAGATTTCTTCTTTGCAAGCACTTTTGCCTGTGTTGGAAAAACTCGCAGCCGCGGGACGTAAGGAGCTTGTGATTATCAGCGAAGATGTTGATGGTGAAGCATTGACCACGTTGGTACTAAACAAATTGCGCGGGTCATTTAATTGTCTTGCTATAAAAGCACCGGGATTTGGCGATCGTCGCAAGGCGATGCTTGAGGATATTGCGGTACTCACTGGTGGTACGGTCATTTCCGAAGAAGTGGGATACAAACTTGAAAACGCATCACTTGATACGCTGGGTTCTGCGCGCAAGGTCGTATCAACCAAAGAAAATACCACGATTGTGGAGGGTAAGGGCGATAAGGAAGTACTTGCCAGTCGTATCGCGCAACTTCGTAAGGAGATGGAAAACACCGAGTCTGATTTTGATAAAGAAAAATTGCAAGAACGTCTTGCAAAACTTTCCGGCGGTGTGGCTATCCTCAAAGTAGGTGCCGCAACCGAAGTGGAAATGAAAGAAAAGAAACTTCGCATTGAAGATGCATTATCCGCAACAAAGGCGGCAGTAGAAGAGGGGATCGTCCCTGGTGGTGGTGTCGCGTTTATTCGCGCGATCAAGGCGCTTGACAGTATCACTATTGACGCGCCTGAAGAAAAGATTGCCATTGAGATGCTTCGCCGTGCGTTGGAAGAACCGCTTCGACAGATCGCGATCAATGCCGGACAAGACGGCGCGGTCGTGGCCGAAGAAGTAAAAAAGCGAGAAGGCGCCCAAGGATACAATGCTGCAAAAAATGTTTATGAAGATCTTTTGGTGGCAGGTGTGATTGATCCTACAAAGGTAACACGATCTGCGCTTCAAAACGCAGCGTCAATCGCCGCAATGTTCCTCACTACCGAAGCGGTCGTTACCGACATCCCCGTGAAGGAAGAAAAGGGTGCAGACGCAGGTATGGGAGGCATGGGTGGTGGTATGGGAATGGGGTACTAAGAGATTTCTTGAGGCAAAGAAAAATCCGCTCCTTTTGGGGCGGTTTTTTGTGTGCTATTATATATGTATTATAAAGACTGCATCTTATGAAACGTACAAAAATCGTCTGTACTATCGGACCGTCATCTGATAACTATGTGATGCTCAAAAAAATGGTGAAAGTGGGGATGAACGTCGCTCGGTTAAATTTTTCTCATGGAACGTATGAGAGTCATGGGGCGATTATTAAAATAATTCGCAAATTGGAAAAAGAATTGCATACGGACATTGGTATTATTCAAGATCTTCAAGGTCCTCGCATTCGTGTAGGGGATTTGCCGGAAGATATTCATTTGAAAAAAGGACAAAAGCTTATGGTCGTGCCTGCATCAAAGTTTTCTGATGACATGAAGAATACAATTTCATGTCAATATGAACGTCTTTATAAGGACGTCAAAAAAGGACAACATATATTGATCGCAGACGGTACGATTGATTTAAAAATCACGAACATCAAAGGCCATATCATTACTACAATAGTAGAAGTGCCGGGGATTATAAAATCTCACAAAGGTATCAATGTTCCCGGGGCGACATTGCAAGCACCCGCCATCACTGATAAAGATAAAAAGGACGTATTGTTTGGAATCCAGCAAAAAGTCTCGTATGTCGCGATGTCATTTGTGAAAAACGCACAGGAAGTGAAAGATTTTCGTGCATATATGTTACAGCGCAACAAAACTATCCCCGGAATTATTGCAAAGATCGAACGAGTGGAGGCAGTGAAAAATATCGCGAGTATTATTAAGGAAGTGGATGCTATCATGGTCGCGCGTGGTGATTTGGGTATAGAGATGCCTGCATCGCAAGTGCCTATTATTCAAAAAAATCTCATACGATCTTGTATTTCTGCCGGCAAGCCTATGATCGTCGCGACACAAATGCTTGAGAGTATGATTTCAAATCCTCGGCCTACGCGCGCGGAAGTGTCGGATGTCGCTCATGCGGTGTTTGATCACACAGATGCGACCATGTTATCGGGTGAAAGCGCCAATGGTGAATATCCACTTGAAGCAGTGGCAATGATGAACGCAACAATTGAAGCGTCGGAAAACTCTGAATATGGAGACTTGCCGTGTCCCCATTCCGGGGTGGCGAGCATGGCACACTCGGCCGAAGAAGTCTGCAATGTGATTACGAGCAATAAGATCGCGATGGTTGTTTGTCGTGATATCTCCTTGGAGACTTTGTCGTTTCTTTCATCATTGCGCCAGCACGTGCCGATCATGGTACTCGCAAAAAATCGTGTCTTGCGCGGTCGATTGAATCTGTATCGCGGTGTCTATCCGGTAGAAACCGCCGGTCAGCTTATAAAAAATGTCGTTGCTATTTCTCGTGCGACAAAAAAGAATTTTGTCGTATTTTTCAATAAAAAAGGGTATTCTATTGAGAAAGTGTCAGTTGTGCACTTGACGAAAATCTTGGGGTAATGTAGGGTAACAACTATGGATATCAAAGAATAGACAAGGAAAGAAAGGAGGAGCTCGGTCTATAAATAAGAGCTATCGTACATTTAAAAAAGCATAGAATATATTATAAATTTAAGGAGACCGTTATCGATGAATTGTTGTAAACAAATTGAACAACAAATAAAAAAAAAAGAAAGCACACTGAAGATACTGGAAAAAAAAGCGACAGACGCGTTAGCTACTTTGACACAAGTCATGGTACAAGGGGATTGGGGTCAAGTTTTTATATATGAGAAATATATGAAACGCTTGTTACGAAAAGTTGTAAAGATTATTAAAAGTCTTTTCAATACGCTCGTCTATACACCAGGTCCCGAGTCATTGCCCAAGAGAATTCTTAATAAGAGTGATCAAGTGATTGATTACGCTGTAAATATTGAGAAGTTTCTGAAAAGCAATTTGATGTTGGTCTGTTATCCATCTATGCTATAAAAAGCGTTCCTTAAGCGCTTAAAAATGCGTTACAACGTCTACTATATTATTTATTCACGTATAGTAGATTGTTTTTTTATATTTTAAAAAATGTTATTTACCCTCTTGACCGAATTTTTTATACAGTGTAGTCTGCGTGAGTGATATCAAACGCGATGTAGTAATAAGTCGCATTGTACATTACACGATTATTATAAGTCCTTTTAGGAGGAAATGAATGCTAGCAGTAGTAACAAAAAACAAACCTGTAAGTTTAGATTTCGTACAGATGAGAACAGATGAATTTGCCGTTTGTAAGGAAAGTATGAAAAAGATCGAAGAGCTCCATGGAATGAACTCAAAGAGTTATCGGGTTGAACTGGAAAATAAATGTAAGGAATATTTTTCCTTTCTATCTTCTACACACGGCGAAGTCCACCAAACCATCTATTTTGGAAAAGTAATAAGATCTGATCTTGGCCGTGAGTATCTCGTGGCCGTGAAGAAATTATTAGGAGATCTCAGATGGGAACAGGATCGGGTACAAAGGACGTACCGTCACTTATTAAGTACAAAATCAGTTACAGATTTGGTAACTGTTTGATATAATACCTACTAGGTAGCACATAATTGCTATTTAGTAGGTTAATTTTTTTTCCGTCAAACTATGTCCTTTTGGAATTACATTCCTCCGGAGATATTATTTCAAATCGGTTCGTTTACGGTATACACCTATAGCGTGCTTCTTGGTGTAGCTATTGTTCTTGGGTATTTTATTACCCTCTATCTCGCGCGACAGTATGAAAAAGTATTGGATCGTCCGTTGATGGTGCACGTGGATTATTTATTTTTTTGGTTATTAGTGTTTGGCATCATCGCGTCGCGTTTGTTTTACGTTTTTTATAATATTGATTTTTTTATCACGCAACCATGGGAGGTCCTTGCCCTATGGCATGGCGGATGGGTATGGCATGGGGCATTTTTGGCAGGTATCGTGGTGGCGTTTGTGTATTGTCGGCGACATAAGTTACCGTTTTGGTTGATGGTAGATATGATCTCGCCAGGACTTGTGTTGGGGCAAGCGATCGGCCGATGGGGCAACTATTTCAACCAAGAAGCGTACGGGCTACCGACGCATTTGGCATGGGGTATTCCGATTGAGTTCGCACGGCGGGCGACTGGCTATGAGGGATTTTCACAGTTTCATCCGACATTTTTGTATGAGTCAGTGTTTTCATTAGTGCTTTTTATCGTACTATTTATCGCGACGCGCGTGGTATTGTTTCGTCTGGCTAAAAACGTCAAGAAAGAGGCGAGATTTATGCACTTTGGGGTGATATTTTTGGGGTATGCCGTTGTTTATTCCCTTGGACGTTTTCTCATTGAATTTCTTCGTATTGACCTAGTGCCGGTATTTGCAGGCCTACGCCTACCTCAATGGATTTGTCTTGCGATTATATTAGCGGGGATCATATTGATAGCAGGTCGCCTCTTGCATGATCGGCGGGAATCTGATACACTATCCCTATAGTTTTTGCCTGCGAGGGCGTTATGGATCGGTAGTTCAATTGGTTAGAGCACCGCCCTGTCACGGCGGAAGTTGCGGGTTCGAGTCCCGTCCGGTCCGCCAGATCACTTTGTAAATAAACCATGAGGAAGTATGAATAAAAAGAAAAAGGTCGCACAGCGGAAGCAACAGAAGAAACGAGGCAAGACCATCGCTAGTTTACGATATCGATAATACATTTTTGAGTTATTATTTTTATACATTATGGCACACACACCGTCAGCAATTAAGCACTTGCGCCAAACCACGAAGCGAACAGAGCGCAACATAGCAGTCAAAAAAAACATTACCTATCTTAAGCGACAGCTCCTCAAGAGTATCACCGCAAAAGATGTAACAAAAGCAAAGGATTGGTTCGCACAGTTGGTAAAGTTTTTGGACAAAGCGGCACTTAAGAACGTTATCAAAAAGAACACCGCATCACGGAATAAATCACGGCTTTCAAAGAGGGTGAACGAGATGGGAAAGTAGAGAGTAAAATACCTTCATCCGCCAGCGGGCGCAATGAGGGTGTTTTTATTAGTAATTAAGATTGTCAAAAGAGGGAAGACGTATTTCAGATATAACGAAATTTACAGGGAAGATTTTGAAATAAAAGTCTACCCCACCAGCTGAGCGATGAGGATGTCCAGACTTGCGTCGGCTGGTGTTGAATAAAGTTTTATATATTCATCAAATGACAAGAGACTACGGTACATATGCGTGAGTTGTGCGAGTGTCAGATTGGAAGTTTTGCGTGATACCACCCACACACGTTTTGGATTCCATCCCAATTGTTTTGCCATCGTTGCCTCATCCAGTTGCGTTTGTTTCATACTTTTGATGATGACCAGTGATCGCAGTTGCGAGCGGAGCATACCGGTGATGTTGATGACGGACGATTTTACTTGTGAGGGAGAAGCAGATACTAATGCATGGGCGAGTTCGTATGCATGACTTTTTTGTTTAGCAAGAATCGCATCAACAAAATTAAAAATATGCGCGTTATCAGGTGCACAAACTAAAATTTCCACATCGTCTCGGTGGACAGTATGTCCTTGTGTAAAATGAACAAGCTTATGCAGTTCTCCGGAGAGTACCCACAGTATATCAGTATTTTTTTTATCATCAAACGGATGGTCGGGATCAAAATGTTCTAACAATAATGCAAGTGCTAGTGGTTCAATGGACATATCATATTGCTTCAAATACGATAAGATCCAGTTTTTTAATTTGTCCTGGGTAGGAATTTCAAACTCTTCCATGGTGCATTTGCCTGACGTTTCAAGAGATTGCAGGATCTTATAGACACCAAGTCGTTTATCAATGATTTCATCTTCAAGGACAACAAATGCAGTCGGTGATGTACTCGGCAGTTTTTCCGATAACATATCGCGCACTTCGGGTGGACACGTTTTTGAAAAAAGTCCCCGAAGGTGCAGAAATGATGTTGTACTAAAGAGAGTGTCGGATATGAGATTTTTTTGGATTATGGGCAAAATATTCTTAACATGTACATTACCTGCAAGATCAATGCTGGCACTGTTCATGTTCCCATATTTTTTTTCAAACGCACCAATCCACGCTTTTGTTTTTTGGTGAATACTCCATGTGTTGCTTCCGTGAAATAGGTAGATATTTGGACGTGGATTCATAAATGTTTATCGAGGATATGCGGGGTATCGTTTGCAGAGTTCGTTGACGGTATCTTTTGCTTTTTTCAGGACTGAACGATCAGGTTTTTGTACCGTAACGTCGTTGATGATAGATGCAAGTGTCTTCATATCTTTGATCGTCAATCCACGTGTGGTTACTGAAGGCGTACCGACGCGAAGGCCAGAAGGGTCAAACGGCGAACGAGGATCCCCAGGAACCATATTTTTATTTACAATAATACCAACAGTGCTTAGTGCATCTTCCGCCTCTTGCCCTGTTACTCCTTTGTTCGTAAGATCAATAAGGAACAAATGATTTTCAGTACCACCGGTGACAATAGAAAAATCACAATTTTCAAGTTCAGATGCGAGAACCTTGGCATTTTCAATTATTTTTTTTGCGTATGATTTAAATTCAGTCGTGTTTGCTTCTTTGAGACATACGGCTATTGCGGCAGTTTGATGATTGTGTGGCCCTCCTTGCAAACCAGGGAATACTGCTTTGTCTATTTTAACGCCGACTTCTGCAGAGCGAGCCATCACAAGAGCACCACGCGGTCCACGGAGACTTTTGTGTGTTGTTGTCATGATGACATCAGCATAGGGTGCAGGGCTGGGGTGTACCCCGCCAACGACAAGACCGGAAATGTGTGAGATGTCAGCAAGTAAATATGCTCCGACCGAATCTGCGATCTGTCTAAATTTTTTAAAATCAATGATACGCGAATATGCGGTCGCGCCACAGATAACTAGCTGTGGTTTTTCTTTGAGTACAAGATCAGCAATCTCGTCGTAATCCAAATATCCGTTTTTATCAACGCCGTATTGCACCGCTCGATAGCTTTTTCCAGAAAAACTTACCTTCCATCCGTGTGTCAGGTGTCCGCCTGCGGGAAGTGCCATACCTACAACAGTATCACCCGGTTGCAGGAGCGCCATATAGACTGCTTGATTGGCAGGGGATCCGGAGTATGCTTGTACATTGGCATGTTCGGTGCCAAACATTTTTTTTGCGCGTTCTATCGCCAGAGTTTCAATTCGGTCAATGATTTCATTGCCACCATAATATCGCTTGCCGGAATATCCTTCTGAATACTTGTTGGTTGCGACTGATCCGAGTGCTTCAATCACCGCATTGCTTGCGATGTTTTCCGAAGGAATCAATGACAGTGTGTTTTGTTGGCGTTGATATTCTTTTTTTAAAAGGTATTCAATTGTAGGGTCGATGGCTTTGAGTGCTCTCATGGGCATAGGGATAGAATTATAACTTATATAATGACAAAATTGATCAGGCGTCCTGGGACAAAAATTACTTTTTTGATTTCTTTGCCGTTTGTCCATTTTTTGATTGCTTCATCAGCAAGGGCGAGAGTTTGTACTTCATCTTGAGTAGCGTCAGGTGGTGTACAAATCTGTCCGCGTGATTTACCATTGATCTGCACTGCAACAGTAACCGTTATGTCTTTGGTTAGCGCTTCGTCGTATACAGGCCATGTCGTGTAGGTAATGCCATCAGCGTGTCCGAGCAGTTCCCAGAGTTCTTCCGCCATGTGGGGGGCGAACGGCGAGAGAAGTACCGCAAATGATTCCAGTGTATCGCGAGCAATTGTATGTCCGGTGGTCTGCACTTTATGCATGGCGTTGACACAGATCATCATGGTACTGATCGCGGTGTTAAAGCTCATAGACTCTATATCAGATGAAACCTTTTTGATTGTTTTATTGATGATTTTTATCAGCGTGGGGTCGGTTTGTTTTTCGGGAAGATCGGCATGTATCGCTGTGTGATACATTGTCCAAATTTTATCTAAAAATCTTCGTACACCGGAAATACTTCGTGTGTTCCATGGCATGACATCGTTGAGCGGACCGAGGAACATTTCATAGATACGCAGACTGTCTGCGCCATATTCTTCGTTGATTGTATCAGGATTGATGACATTGCCACGTGATTTTGACATCTTTTCCCCATCCTCGCCTAAGATCATTCCTTGATTACGAAGCTTGAGAAACGGCTCATCAAATTTCAAAAATTTCATGTCACGCAGTGCTTTGGTAATAAAGCGAGCATAGAGAAGATGCAGTACTGCATGTTCAACTCCACCGATATACAAATCTACCGGCATCCAATGTTGGATAGCTGATTGATCAAACGGAATATCGTTTTCATGAGGGGAAATATACCGTAGATAGTACCAACTGGAACAAACAAATGTGTCCATGGTGTCAGATTCCCGTCGGGCAGGACAGTTACATGTCGGACATTTCACGTCGTGGAATGTTTTGGAGGCGACAAGAGGCGACTCCCCCGTAGGACGAAAATCAACGTCGGTAGGAAGCAGGACCGGCAAATCAACTTCAGGTACTGGTACCAGGCCACACTTTTCACAGTTAATAATCGGGATCGGTGATCCCCAGTATCGCTGACGGGATACGAGCCAATCGCGCATGCGATAGGTCGTCGTTGTCTCACCTTTTATTTTTTTTGTAATGGCAACGCGGGCTTCTTGCGATATCATGCCATCAAATTTTCCAGAGTTGACCAGAACCCCTTCACCTATGTATGCCTCACTGATTTTATCTTCTACTACTGACGGCATGATGACGTCTTTGATTGGCAAATCATACTTTTTTGCAAACTCAAAGTCGCGTGCATCATGCGCGGGGACTGACATGATTGCGCCAGTGCCATAGGATCCCAATACATAGTCAGCGACAAAAATAGGAATTTCCTCATTGTTTGCTGGGTTGATTGCATTGACACCATCAAGACGTACACCTGTTTTTTCTTTATCCAGAAAAGTGCGCTGAAGATCACTTTTGTGTTTTGATTTGGCAATATAGTCATCCAGTTCTTCTTGATTGTGTATATTCAAGGAAGACAATAGTGGATGTTCTGGGGCAATGACCAGTGCGCTAACACCAAAAAGCGTATCAGCACGCGTAGTAAACGCACGGATAAGAATATCTGTATCTTTGATGGGAAAGGTAATAATGGCACCTTCACTTTTTCCAATCCAGTTGCGCTGTATAGTTTTGATAGACTCCGGCCAATCAAGATCATCTAGTCCAGTAATGAGTTCATCAGCATAGTTCGTTACTTTAAAAAACCACTGTTCAAGAAGTTTTTGGATCACCGGATTTTTGCAACGTTCACAACAGTTAGCGACGACTTGTTCGTTTGCAAGCACTGTCTGGCAATGTTCACACCAATTGACCGGTGCTTTTGCTTTGTAGGCAAGTCCTTTTTTATAGAGTTGTAAAAATAGCCACTGTGTCCATTTGTAATATTGTGGAGAAGACGTATCAATCTCGCGATCCCAGTCGTATGAAAAACCTAATGATTGGATTTGCTTATGAAAGTTTGCGATGCTGTTTTGTGTCGTCTCATGAGGATGAATACCTTTTTTGATGGCAAAGTTTTCAGCCGGTAAGCCAAATGCGTCCCACCCTATAGGATGGAGCACATCGTATCCACACATACGAAGGTAACGGCTATAAATGTCGGTTGCAGTGTATCCTCGTGGGTGGCCAACATGCAAACCGTCGGAGGAGGCATAAGGGAACATGTCTAGAATATAGCATTTTTCTTTATTCTCTGACTCGCTGGCGCGGAAGGTCTGATTTTTAGCCCAATACTCTTGCCATTTTTTCTCAATTTTCTTGTGGGGGTACATAGACCAAAAGGTTATTTTCGTGCTTCAAGTGTAGCAATGTTTTGCCATGGTTGCAAACTGGACAAAAGCTCGCAAATATGCTAATATTCAATTATGTATAATTGGTCAACCGACACAACTGAACTGAAGAAAAATACGGAAAACTACGCCATCTGGAAATTGGAACAGATGGTGAGTTTTGGTTTGTCTGACCAGAAGCTTGATAAAAACCTTTTGAAAAAATATTTTGATACTCTTGCAATTGACCCCGGCCGTAAAGCGTTTCTTTCTTTTTTACTTGCTTCGTAATGCAAATACTTTCCGAACGACAACTACGTGCCCTTGAATTCCTCGCGGGTCAAGAGTATATAAAAAATAATTTTTACCTTACGGGAGGTACTGCTTTGGTGGCGTATTCTCTTCATCACCGGTATTCGGAAGATTTAGATTTTTTTTCAGAGCAAGAAGTTTTGGGCACAACAAACACTTTATTTCGTAGGATTTAGATTCATCGCCTCCTTCAAATACTTCCCGGTCCAGCTATGTTTGATGTTTGCGATATCTTCCGGCGTACCTTCGCCGACAATATATCCACCTTTTTCACCACCTTCAGGTCCGAGATCAATCACCCAATCAGCAGTCTTTATAACATCCACATTGTGTTCAATGATGAGCACGGTGTTTCCTTTTTCAACAAGTTGCGAAAGGATATGAAGCAAGCGTTTGATATCTTCAAAGTGAAGTCCGGTGGTGGGCTCATCCAAAATATAGAGTGTCTTGCCGGTGGATCGTCGTGAAAGTTCGGAGGCGAGCTTGATGCGTTGCGCTTCTCCGCCGGAAAGCGTATTTGCCGGCTGTCCGAGTTGCACATATCCCAAGCCGACTTCTGAAAGTGTTTTGAGCTTGTCGTGGATTGCTGTTTGCTTGGCAAAAAATTCCATTGCTTCGTCTACAGTCATTTTGAGCACATCCGCGATAGATTGTCCTTCAAAGTGTACTTCAAGCGCGTCACGATTGTATCGTTGTCCGTGACAGTCGCGACATTCTACATACACATCGGAAAGAAAGCGCATATCAATACGTACCGATCCTTCTCCTTGACACGTCTCGCATCGTCCGCCTTTGACGTTGAAACTGAAATGCCCAGGTTTGAATCCTTTGATGCGTGCTTCGGGCAACTCGGTAAAGAGTTCGCGGATCGGCGTGAAGATATTTGTATATGTTGCGGGGTTGGATCGTGGCGTGCGTCCGATTGCTGATTGATCAATATCAATAATTTTATCAATATGTTCAAGACCCAGGATTTCTTGATGTGCACCTGCGTCATCTTTGGCACGGTAAAACTTTTTTCGCAATGCTTTGGAAAGTATTTCAATCACTAACGTTGATTTCCCTGATCCAGAAAGTCCGGTGACACATACGAGTTTGCCTAACGGAATACTGACGTCAATATTTTTTAAATTAAACTCTGACGCACCACGTATCTGTATAAAGTTGCCCGTTCCTTTGTGATGTTGCTTGGGGGCAGTGATCATTTTTACACCACTCAAATATTGACCGGTCAATGAGTGTTTGTTTTTCATTAACTCTTGAGGAGTGGTTGCGGCGATGATGCGCCCGCCATTCTTACCCGCACCAGGACCGACATCCACAACATATTCTGCGGATTTAATAATATGTGTATCATGTTCCACGACAATGACTGTATTACCGGCATCACGCAGTGTGCGTAACGTTTCAATGAGCTGTTCAGTATCCTTTGGATGAAGACCGATAGACGGTTCATCAAGTACATATACAACACCGACTAAAGAAGAGCTGATATGGTTGGCCAGTTTGATGCGTTGCGCTTCACCGCCGGAAAGCGTCGTCATACTTCTGTCAAGTATCAGATACCCTAGCCCGACGTTACCTAAAGACGATGCGCGTTTTAGCATTTCCTTAATAATAGGTTTGGCAATCGGCATCTGCTGTTCATCAAGTGGTTCAAATGATGTTTCATTTTTATCGCCATCAAGTCCACGAAAAAGATCAATCAGTTGTCCAAGAGAGAGTCGTACGATTTGATCAATTGAATATCCGGCGACAGTAACAGCGAGTGCTTCGGGTTTGAGCCGTCTACCCTCACAGTCAACACAAGGGAAAATACGCATATAGTCTTCCAGCTCTTTCTGTAGATATTCGGAATCTGTATCACGGTACCGTTCTTCAAGATACGCGATGATACCCCCAAAATCACCTTCCTTACGTTTTTTCCTACTCCCTTCGCCGTCAAAAAGTATTTTCAGTTGCTTGTCGGTAAAATCTTGTAGCGCTGTGTCAAGAGAAAAATCATGTCGCTTACCTGCGTCAGCAATGCTCTCGGTCAAATGTGTGTTATTTGCAAATATTTTTGTCAGAGGTTGAATAGCACCTTGAGCTATAGTAAGTTTTTTGTTAGGGATCAAAAGTTCAGGATCAAATTTTAAAAGATAGCCAAGTCCCGTGCAGGCAGAACAGGCACCTTGTGGGCTGTTAAATGAAAAGTGGCTGGGTTCAAGCTCATCAATGGTGATAGAACAATCAGGACACGTAAGGTTGCGAGTAAATGTGTGTTCCTTTTTTTCATCAGAAAGTAATATAGTAATCGTGCCATCGCCAAGCTCCATTGCGTTTTTTATGGCTCGTACGACACGTTGAGAATCAACGTATTCTAGTTCGCCTTTTTCAATCTTATCAACGACGATTTCAATGTTGTGAGTGTGATCTCCGTTGATTCGGGCATCAGCAAGTTCGCGCAAAGAATAAGAGAGTTTATCTACGCGCACGTGTTGATATCCAAGTCGTTCTAGTTCATCAATCAGTTTATTAAGGTGGATCTTGTCTTGTTTTGGTAACGGTGCAAGGAATAAAGTTTCTGTTGGTTTTGTTTTCATGATCTCGATGACACGTTCAACGATTTCTTGCATTGAATATCGCAGGATCGGTCTGCGACAATCAGGGCAGTGTGGAGTACCGATGCGTGCAAAGAGTAATCGTAAGTAGTCATACATTTCCGTTGCCGTACCCACGGTGGAACGTGGTGACGCAACTGATGTATGTTGATCAATAGCAATCGTCGGGGGGAGACCATCGATTTGGTCCACATCGGGCTTGTCAAGATGATCCATGAATTGTTTTGTAAAACTAGAGAGACTTTCCATGAACCGACGTTGTCCTTCCGCGTAGATCGTATCAAATGCAAGTGATGACTTTCCAGAACCTGAAAGTCCTGTAAAAACTACAAGAGTATTGTGTAAAATGTCTAAATCAACATTTTGTAAATTGTGTACGCGCGCGCCTCTGATGATGATTTTATTGAGCATACGAAAAATTCTAGTCAAGTAATATGCAAGTATACACTTCTTTTTGAAAAACGTAAAGAGTAACAGTAATCATGCCAAGAAAGAAGTAGACAAGTCTCCATAGTCAAGAAATTATGATATAGTGTGTATATATGAAATTCACTTTTGTGATAAAACTTTTTACAGCATGTGGTATCTTTTTTTTGATGATGCCCGGTACGTCAATCTATGGCCAAGAGGTTATGAACAACACTTTTGTTGACAGTGATGCAGACGGACTGACGGATTGGAGTGAATTGCATGTATATCACTCAAACCCGATGAATGCGGATACAGATTTTGATGGATATTTTGATGGGCATGAAATAGAGAATGGTTATTCACCAATTAACGATAAGGCATATCCACTCGTGTGGTTAGATGCAGATAAAGATGGACTCAATGACGCATGGGAAATCAAATTGGGTAGCGATCTTATGAATCCCGATACTGATGGAGACGGTATCAAAGATGGACAAGAAGTAACTGATGGATATTCACCGATACGCGCAGACAAAACACCGGTAAAAAAACAGATCAGAGTTGATATAAAAAAGTTTCAATTGCAATATTTTCAAGATGGAGCTTTGCTGGACACGATCTTAGTTTCAACAGGGGTGCGTGGCTATCCAACCCCTCGTGGAGATTTTAAAATATTACAAAAAAAACCGGTCGTACACTATGGCGGTCCTGGCTATGATTTACCCAACACGAAATGGAATTTGAAATTTACTATATACAATGGTTGGGGGTATTTTATTCACGGTGCATATTGGCACAATCTATTTGGAATAAAAAATGTTTCTCATGGCTGTGTCAATGTTGCATACAAGGATATGGAACGATTATATGAATGGGCACAGGTCGGAACACCAGTACACGTTCAGTAGTGTTATGGTGTAGCCAGTGTCGCGTCAATAATGGCAGACATCGTCTCAAGAGATAATGCCCCCTCAAACATTTTTCCATTAATAAACCATGTCGGTGTTCCTTGTGCGCCAAGAGCGACACCATCAGAAAAATCTTTTTGTATTTGAGTTTGATATGATCCAGCTACCATACATTTAGAAAATGTACTCATGTTCAGATTGGAATCGCGAGCAAATGTGTAGAGATTTTCAGGATTGATTTCAGACTGATGTGTATATAGCACGTCATACATAGGAAGAAATTTTCCTTGAGCATTTGCACATAGTGAGGCATGTGCCGCTGTCACCGCATAGGGGTGTAAACTTTGTAATGGAAGATTGCGAAATATAAAGCGCACCTTCTTTCCTTGATAGCGAGCGATAAGCTGTTTGACCATACTTGCGCTCACTTGACAGTATGGACATTGAAAATCTAAAAATTCTACCACTGTTACTTTTGCTTCAGAGGCAGTTGCACCCACTGCTGGAGAGTTGGTATTGTTAAGCAAAACCGATGGATTAATTAAATCAAGACCGTTTTGTTTTTGTGCTCCTGCTAATGTACTAAATTGTAAGGTATCCGGTGTGGTTGACTGCATAGTGTTTTGTTCAGATGTTACAAAATAAGTAATCACAGCAACAATAGAGATCGTTAATAAAACAATAATAAAATAAAGCGGAGAAACGCGAGTAGGGGGTAAGGAGTTTATGGGTGTATTTGGCATAAAGGATAGTGATCATCAGTTAGTATAACAGAATGGTATGAAAAAGAGAGTCGTTTGACATTTTTTTTGAGATATTATACAGTATATACATCATTTTTCCTGATCTTGTATGCAATATACGTTAACGATTACAAATGCGGTATCCGCAATTTTGCTTATTGTTACCATTTTGACTCAACAACGAGGCACTGGTTTGTCTGGTGTTTTTGGTGGAGAAGGCAACGTATACCGGACTAAACGAGGAGTAGAGAAATTATTGTTTCGATTGAGTATTGCGTTAGCAGTTGTTTTTATTGGTTCCGCTCTTGCGATCTTAATAGTTCCAGTTTTGACCAAGTAGCGTACCGGGTGCTCCATTTGACGCCCTTATTTTAACTTATGCGTTATCATTCACCTCAAGCGTGGCGTACACGATCAGGCGACGCACACAAAAAGATAGAAAAAAAATTGGTGTATTCAACTGTCGCAGGAAAAAAGATTCCTAATCTCAAACAGTTTAAATATATCGGGAGAGTATTACCCCCGCTACAGATGTGGTTATTACGTGGCGTTGTTATACTGCTCGTTGCTAATGTTTTTTTTCTGTCGTGGAAATATTATGAAACACATACAGTAGCCGTTGCAAAGGATGGAGGTGGGTATACGGAAGGGTTGGTTGGATCTCCTCAATATATAAATCCATTATTTTTACAAAGTAACGATGTTGATCGTGATATTGCGAAATTGGTGTATTCAGGATTGACAAAATATGATGACAATCGTACTGTTATGCCTGATTTGGCAGAGCGGTACGAACTTTCTAGTGACAGTAAGACCTATACATTTTATCTTCGTCATGATGTACAGTGGCATGATGGTGAACCATTTACCGCAGATGATGTTGCATTTACTATTTCACGGATTCAGGACCCGGCTACAAAGAGTCCGTTGTATCTTAGCTTTCGCGATGTTAAAATAAATAAAGTTGACGATTATACAATACAGTTGGGACTACCAAAGCCCTATGCTCCTTTTCTTAATCTGACTACGATAGGAGTGCTTCCTCAACACGTGTGGGCAGACGTTGCATCGGAAAATTTTAGCAATGTTCCACAAAATACTAAACCCATTGGAACGGGTGCCTGGAAATTTAAGACACTACAAAAAGGTGGCAGTGGAGATATTCGTTCGTATATTGTTGAAAAAAATGATACATATTATGGATCAAAGCCATATTTAAATGCTGTGACTTTTAAGTTTTATCCTGACATAGATTCCGCAGTACAGGCATTAAAAAACCGTAAAGTGGACGGGATTAGTTTCCTCCCTCGTGACCTTCGTGCCAATTTGGAAAAGGAAACTGATCTGGCCTACTATACATTTAATCTACCGCAGTATACTTCTATATTTTTTAATCAGACTGCAAATGCTGATTTGAAGACGAAGGCGATTCGGCAAGCACTCGCTCTTTCGATTGATAAGGACCGCATAGTTCGGGAAGTACTCAATGGGGAAGGTGAGGTGATTTCTGCGCCAATTTTAAAAGGTTTTTTGGGTTACAATGATGGTGTTAAAACATACCCATTTGATCTGACTAAGGCCATGGATTTGCTTTCTGCAGCAGGATGGAAAAAAAATGATGAAGGCAAGTGGTATCAGGAAGAGAAGGTAACGGTGACTCCTACTACTGAAGAGATTGCGGCTGCACAACGAGACAAAAAGGAAGTGCCAAAAGAGAGAGTTGAGATACAGCAACATTTGTTGCATATTGTATTGGTCACAGTGAATCAGCAGGAAAGTGCTAAGGCAGCTCAAATCGTAAAAGAAGGGTGGGATGCCTCTGGTGTAGATGTTGAAGTACGATTGGTTGATCCTTCGCGGGTCAAATCAGATATTATTGATTCACGAGATTATGATGCGTTTCTTTATGGCGAGATCATCGGTTCTGATCCGGATTTATATCCGTTTTGGCACTCATCACAGTCTCGACCACCCGGATTGAATCTTGCAGTTTTTAATAATCCGACCGCTGATAAACTATTAGTGGATGCGCGACAGATTTCCGACCCAGACAAACGAGCCGAAATGTATATTAAATTTCAGGATATCCTTGCTGAAGAAGCGCCGGCTGTATTTCTCTATAATCCTAATTATAATTATGTCGTATCAAAAAAGGTGCAAGGTATTGCTGATGAAAAACACATTGTTGACCCTTCTGATCGTTTTAACGACATCCCATCCTGGCATGTTAAAACACGACGTATTTGGAAATAGATGACGTAAGACGCACGCCGAAGTGGTGGAATTGGTAGACACGCAGCGTTCAGAGCGCTGTGGGAGCAATCTCGTGAGGGTTCGAGTCCCTCCTTCGGCACCATGTTGTGATAACAATAAAAATTTTATTTTTTAATTCTTAAGCGCTAGTTTCATGGAAAATGAACATGTACTTCGTAAGCCTCGACCTATGAGGCGAGCAATGCCACGCGACATGATGGCTCCTCGCAAGAGCATTCGCGTACCACAGCAACGTGCAACTCTGCACAAGAAGGGATCTTCGGGTGAACCACTTTTACGTATTATTCCGTTAGGCGGTTTAGAAGAAATTGGTCGGAACACTCTTTGTATTGAATATGGCAACGATATTGTAGTGATGGATTTGGGATTTATGTTTCCTCGTGAAGATATGCCGGGAATCGATTATGTATTAGCAGATACGACATATCTGCAAGAAAATAAGCATAAAATTCGCGGGATTTTTATCACTCATGGACACATGGATCACATGGGAGCTATCCCATACCTTATCAAACGTCTGGGTATGCCACCGGTATATGGTACACGTTTGACACTTGGAATCATCCGCGATCGTTTGGAGGAGTTTAATCTTAATAAAGTAGTGAAACTGATTGAGGTGGGTGCTGATGATACACTACAACTCGGTATTTTTAAGTTGACGTTCTTCAGAGTAAATCACAATATCCCCGATGGTGTAGGCGTTGCGATCAAAACGCCAGTAGGTACTATCATTGATACGGGGGATTGGAAGTTTGATCATACCCCGCAAGATGAACGTCCTACGGAGTTTGGAAAGATTGCTCGTCTGGGTCAAGAAGGGGTGATGTTGCTGTGTTCTGATAGTACAAACTCCGAGAAGCCCGGATACTCTATCTCTGAAAGAAAGCTTCAGGAAACAATTGAACTTTTGTTTTCAAAAGCAAAAGGACGTATTGTCGTTGCAACGTTTTCTACATTGATCAGTCGTCTTCAACAGGTGATAAACGCGTCACATGATTTGGGAAGAAAGATTGCCGTGACTGGTATGAGTATGGAAAAAGCCATAACGACTGCGGCAGAGTTGGGGTTTTTGAAAGTGCCGAAAGGTGCGTTTATTAAACTCAACCAAATAGATAACTATCCGGAAAATAAGATCACTATTTTATCTACCGGCAGTCAAGGACAAGACTCATCGGCTCTGGGTAGGATGGCGCATGGGGAACATAAGCAGATCAAAATCAATGCAAATGACACGATCGTACTCTCGTCTTCACCTATTCCAGGAAACGAACGGTCGGTAGCAACATTGATGGATTTATTGTTGGGATACGGTGCAAAAGTGGTATATAACAAATTACTTGATATTCACTCATCAGGCCATGCACAACAAGAAGAGCAGAAGCTTATGCTCCAACTGGTAAAGCCAAAGTACTTTATGCCAATACACGGCGAACGGCATCACTTGGTACAACATGCTGAAACTGCAATGGAACTAGGTTTTGCCAAAGAAAATGTTCTGATTCTAAAAAATGGCAGTATTGTTGAATTTAACAAACACCAAGATGTACGAGTCTTAAAAGAATCTTTAGAATTGGAAGATATATTGGTAGATGGTTTGGGTATCGGTGATGTTGGTAGTGTAGTGTTGCGTGATAGGCAAGTCATGGCGCAAGATGGTATGGTAGTGATTATTGCCGCAGTGAATCGCAAGACTGGCAAACTCACCGGACAACCTGATATTCTTTCTCGTGGATTCATTTATGTTAAAAATGCTGAAGAGTTGATAAAGGAAGTAAAAGCTATGGCATTAACGCTGATTGAAAACTATAATGTAAAGGAACAGCAAGGATGGACGAATTTACGTGGTCGGATACGAGATGAGATCGGCGAGTTCTTGTTTAAAAAAACAGAACGTAAGCCAATGATTTTACCGGTCATAATGCAAGTATAATCATATGAAAAAAATACTTTCCGGTGCACAACCAACGGGAGTCATGCATATTGGTAACTATATAGGCGCGTTGAAACAATGGGTCCAGTGGCAAGATGATCATGAATGTTTGTTTATGGTTGTTGATCTGCACGCATTGACGCTTGTCCAAGATCCACACGAATTGCGGGAAAATATTATGCGTACTGCGGCTCTTTATTTGGCATTGGGTATTGATCCTAAAAAAAGCATAATATTTGTTCAGTCGGATGTGAAAGAACATGCAGAATTATGTTGGGTGCTCAATACGATTGCACGCATGTCAGAGCTTAAATTGATGCATCAATTTAAAGATAAATCTCAATCTCATCCTGAAAATATTAACGTCGGATTATTTGATTACCCTGTGCTGATGGCGTCTGATATCTTGCTTTATGATGTGGATCTTGTGCCGGTTGGAGAGGATCAAAAACAACACGTTGAGTTGACACGTGAATTGGCTCGTAGATTTAATACACAATATGGCAAAACATTTAAGATGCCTGAAATGTTTATTCCAAAAACAGGTGGTCGTATTATGGGTCTTGATGATCCGCTAAAAAAGATGAGCAAGAGCGCCTCAAGTGAGCTGAATTATATATCGCTGACAGATACACCTGATGTAATAAAAAAGAAAATTCAGCGTGCGGTAACCGATACTCAAGGTGGTGTAAAGACAGGGAAGGATAAGCCGGCACTAACCAATCTGATTGAGATCTATCATCTTTTTTCTAATGATTCTGTAGAGGATATAGAGGCACGCTATGAAGGAAAAGGATACAAGGAGTTTAAAGAAAATTTGACAGAAGTATTGATACAATTTCTTCAGCCATTTCAAAAAAAGTTTAGTCAATATTTGACGGATCGCCAATTTTTGCAGACTGTGTTAAAACAAGGAGCAAAAGATGCGCGTGTACAAGCAGAGGCGACGATGAAAAAAGTCAAAGATGCCGTTGGCTTTGGATATTAATGAATAATTCTCTCAAAAGGTCATTGTTTTTATGAATATATTTGAATCGGCACTATCACAGATAAAAAAGGCAGGCACGAGTGTTATGATTGATCCTGATATGATCGCTCGTCTGTCCGTTCCCGATAAACGTATTCACGTTTCAATACCAGTACAAATGGATGATGGTACTGTGCAGATTTTTCAGGGGTATCGGACACAATATAACAATGCGCGTGGTCCATATAAAGGAGGAGTGCGTTTTCATCCTAAAGTAGATGAAAACGAAGTGAATGCACTAGCGCTATGGATGACTATAAAATGTGCGGTTGCCAACATTCCTTTGGGTGGCGCAAAAGGAGGTATAACAGTAGATCCCAAACGATTGTCGCAGGGCGAGCTTGAACGACTGTCTCGTGGTTACAGTAAAGCAATGTATGATCTCATAGGTCCAGATCAAGATATTCCAGCGCCGGACGTCAATACAAACGAGCAGATTATGGCATGGATGTTAGACGAATATGAGAACATTGCACGACATAAATTGCCAGGGGCGTTTACAGGTAAACCACTTGCATTGGGTGGCTCTCTTGGAAGGGAAGCTGCTACGGGACAGGGTGGTGCCAATATACTTCGTTATTTAGCTAAGAAAAAAAATTGGACACCTCAAGAGACAACCGTTGCGATCCAAGGATTTGGCAATGTGGGGTATCACGGTGCGCGTCTTATTCAAGATTTAGGATATAAAGTAGTAGCATTGTCTGACTCACGTTCTGCGATTTATAACGAAGAAGGATTGGATGTATCTGCGGCTCATGTATATAAGCAACAAACAAACGGTTTATCTGGTTTTCCAGATGCGAGAGATCTCAAAAATGATGAATTGTTATCATTGCCCGTATCTGTTCTCATTCCTGCAGCTTTGGAAAATGCTATCAACGACGATAATGTTTCAAATATAAAAGCATCTGTAATCATTGAACTTGCAAATGGTCCTGTATCAAATACTGCCGATGCTGTGTTAGCTCACAATGATGTCATGGTCGTTCCTGACGTGTTGGCAAATGCAGGGGGTGTTATCGTTTCATATTTTGAGTGGGTACAAAATAAGACACAACAATACTGGAGCGAAGACGATGTGCACCATCGTCTGGACTCACTACTTTTTGATGCGTTTGAGGACGTATGGAATGTATCTGTTCAACATAATACTTCACTAAGAGAGGCAGCATATATTGTAGCAATAAAAAAGATCGTTGATGCTCTCGCATTGAAACATTCACAACGCTGACAAGAACAAACTCAATGATTTAAAAGTTTTACGGTTTAAATTTTTTTACAAACTTTTGAAAAAGATTACCTTTTTCTTCAAAATTTTTCCACAAGGAATAACTTGGAGATGCAGTTGATAATAAACAACTTTTTCCTTTTGGTGTGTAACGATACGCAAATCTTACGGCGGTTTGCATATCATTGGTGGTAAGTACATGGAAGTCGTGATGTAATGGCAATATACGTCTACCACTATCAGGAAACAGAACGATATTTTTTATGCGATACTTTTTTAATTCGTGTGCGAGTTCAGTGAAATCAAATCCACGATCTTGTCCTCCAAGAAAAATTGTTCCAACCGTACGGAGTGTTTGGATTGCTTTAATGGTTGATTGTGGTGTAGTAGATATCGCATCGTCATAAAAATCAATATCATGATAAGTGCCGATAAATTCCAAGCGATGGGGGAGCGTTTGAAATTGTCGTATGGCTTTTGATATTATTTCATCCTTTATATTCAATTGTTTTGCTACGGCTATTGCTGCTTTAATATTTTGAATATTGTGGGTGCCACGCAAGGGGATCTCATTTTTTGGCACAGGAATTTTTACATGAAAAGGAGGTCGTAAGGCGATATCATTTGTTTTTTGAAACGCAAAAATTTTTTGTTTTGCTTGATAATAATTTTGGATACTTCCATGATAGTCCATGTGTTCAGGGAATAGGTTGAGCAATACCGCAATATTTGGTGAGTAGTGGATATCATCAAGCATATAGCTTGAAAGTTCAACCACAAAAATTTCTTTTGGATCAATTTTTTTTAATAATACTTCCAACATCGGAAAACCAATGTTACCGACCATGCGTACTTTTTTTCCTGCAGTTTTTAAAATCTGATAAATTAAACTCGCCGTTGTACTTTTTCCTTTACTGCCTGTTACGCCGATCACTTGGTTGTTTATTTGAGAAAAAAAGATATTAGTAGCGGTGGTGTAGGGGATGGTGACTTTTGATTTTTGTATGCCTGGAGTTTTGATTGCAAAATCATACTGATCTTGTGTTTGTAAATAATCAGGGTCTCTGCTTTGGTCAAGAATATCTATTTTTATATGAGGATAGTATTTGTGAATATACTTTTTTGTAATTTTTCCTTCCTTGCCATATCCGAGAATACATACGTTTTCTAATCCTGAAAAAATGAATTGTTCCGGCACGGTAGGTGCGGGTGAGGTTTTAAAAACTTTTTGAACCAATTGTTGGGGTTTTTTTATTTTTGGGAGAAACGTGCGTACTATTGATTCATTTTTAAAATGCTTGGACGCGAGAAAAAGGGCGGCTTGTGATTCTTCAAAGGTTCCTACACAGTCAAACGGCTTTGATGATCCAAAACCAAGAATATCTTTGTATAAGGGGGTAAGAGTTATATCGGCTAGTAGATTTTTTTTGAAAATGTTTATCAATGTTTTTTTAGGTAAAAATGCAGCGAGCAACAAAAATACATACGCACATTTTGGACACGTACCGCACCATAATGTCTCTGGACGTTTCTTAAATACTTTGAAGTTGTTATTACAACTCGTGAATGAATTAAAATACTGTGGATATTGAGAAAACATTTTTGCAACTCTGATTTCGTAAAAAGGTCGTAAAAGAGAAAAGTATGTAATATCTGGACTAATAAATGCACGCGTATATTCCCGCAGGAGTGACTCAAACTCTGCTGACTTGCTCCATTGATGATTAATTGATGTGTTTTTCCATATAAGGTTACCAAAATCGCTGGTGTGTTCGTTACCGACGATGATGTGTTTGTATCCATATAGCCCGGCTGATAACAAACCGATAAATGCATATATGGCGGATATGGGAATATGTCCATTAAAGGATCCGACATGGTGTTGGAATATATTTGGATCAAGGATACGTTTGATGTGAAGCGATGGGTTACCAATGATACGTATGACGTTTTGGGTGGCTGGGTCTTTTTTTTGCGTTTCCAAAAAAAACGATGTTACATCAAAATTTTTCAATAGTTCAGCACATACCAAAGAATCTTTTCCACCTCCTATGCCAAGAAGCGCACGATTGGGTAAGGAAAGTCTCATGCCACCTGATGTTTTTGTATAAGAAGTTTTAGCTGTCGTTGTATCCTTTGTTTTTTTTAAAAATGGAAAACGCGCAATAGTATCCGGATCAATGTGGTTCCTGTATAAAAATTCGCCAAGACCTTTTTGGTATACGGTATCCCAAAAATCTGCTTGTTTTTTGTTCAGAGCAAAGGGGAGTGTTAGTTTGGGGGGACAGTAGAGTTTGTAGTAACTGATACCTAGGATGATATGAAGTGGTTGGAGAAATCTTGCAACATCGTCGTCGGTTAAGTTTTTATTTAAAAAAGTGAGAGAGCGGGGAAGAAGTATTTTTTCCGTAAAAACAGATGTAGGTTTGTTGGCAAATTCAATAGCGAAATTAAATGAAATCCATTTCTTTTTTTTATCAAAAACATATCCGTCAAAACGAAAGACAGTAGCGTTAGGAATTTTTGACAATGCCTTTGTATGGTTGTGTTCAATCATTGTTTTATAATATTCTCAATTTCGGCTCGTTTGTCATCACACATTTCTTGGGATGTTGCTTCCATATTTAGACGAAGGACATCCTCGGTGTTTGATAGACGGACATTAAACCACCATTCGTCAAACTCCATGGTAATACCATCAATTTCAGATGTAACCTTTGCGTCAGGTGCAAAGTGATCCTTTATTCGTCTAACAACCGCATCTTTATCGCTGACTGTAAAGTTTACTTCACCTGTTGAACAATATTTTTTGTATGGTGCTATGAGTTGTGAAAGTGGAATATTTTTTTTCATCATAGCTTTCAAAATCATTCCTATCGTCAGAAGTGGTGCTTCGTAATAATGTGTATCTTTGAAGTAAAAGTGGCCTGATACTTCACCAGTAAAAAGCGCATCCAACGAGCGCATTCTTTCTTTAATGTACGCATGTCCGACACGTGTGACGTGTGGAGTACCGCCATGTTCTTGAATGGTTTCTCGTACCACATGAGAAGATCGAACATCATACAGGATAGTTGCGCCCGGTACATTTTTTAAAAGCTCTACGATCACCAGTGCAGAAATAAAGTCCGATGACACTGGCTCGCCATGTTCGTCTACAAAAATAACGCGATCTCCATCTGCATCCAATGCGATACCGCAATCTGCCTTTTTGGAACGAACTAATTCACATAAATCTTTTATGTTTTCATATTTCAATGGGTTAGGTTCGTGGTTTGGAAATGTACCGTCCATTTCAAAATATAACGGAATCATATGTGTGTTCAACGTCTCCATGAAGGGTTTGATCATTGAAACAGAAACACCATTCCCCGTATCAATAGCGATCGTAAGATTTTTCGTGTCAGTCATTTCCAATATGTTTTTTTGGTTGACAATATATTGGTCAATTATTTCTTTCTTCTCCACTGAACCGACGGTCTGCGGAGGAAAGTCAGCTCTTTCAACAAGGGTTTGTATATCAAGCAGTCCTGAATCAAGACCTATCGGAATAGATTCTTCGCGTACGATTTTGAAACCATTATATTGTGCTGGATTATGTGATGCGGTAACCATAATACCTCCATCACAACCTAGGTGATCAGATGCAAAATAAAAAATCGGTGTTGCTGCTAGGCCGATATCAATACATTGGACACCTTGTGACATGAGACCTGCTATGAGTTGTTCAGACAATTCATTGGATGTAGATCTGTTGTCACGAGATACAAGAATGCGTAACTTTTGTCCATCAGTTTTTAAATTGCGGATATAACAAGCAAATGCGCACCCAAGCGTATATGCTAGATCTGCATTAATTTCACTGGGAACTATTCCACGAATATCGTATCCTTTATATATAGACATATAGAGTGTGAATCATGGTATACTTATAATACGCATTAGATTATCATGCTTTGCGACTAAATACAATCTTCATGCATCTTCATTTTGATACCGCACTGGTAGCAAGTACTCGTTTTGTACGACATTTTTTACCGCATAAACTTACCCCTCAAATGAAGGAGTTATTTGTGAGTGTATGGATTCAGAGCTTTGCTCTCGCGGCTGTAAGTTTATTTGAACCTATATATCTCTATACTTTGGGTTACCCGGTGTATGCCATTATGCTTTTTTATTGCGCAGTGTACGTAGTGTACTTTTTTTTAATACCGTTGGGTGGAAAATTTGTAAAGCGAAAAGGTTTTGCTCATGGTATGGTATTTGGATCATTTTTTCTTGTTCTTTACTATATCTTCTTGTTTGAGATCCCACACTCCAGTGGATTTCTCTATTTAGCAGTCATTGCGTATGCGCTACAAAAGATGTTTTTCTGGCCGGCATTTCATGGTGACTTTGTATTTTTTGGTAAGTCAGCCGAGGAGGGGCGTGAACTGGGGATCATGCAGGTAATTGCCTCATTGGTTGTCATTTTGGGACCTTTATTTGGTGGATTTGTAATTGCTCTATTTGGTTTTCAAGCGTTATTTATTGTAGTTGTATTATTGATACTTCTTTCAAATGTTCCATTATTTCTTACAAAAGAAGTATTTGTTCCGTCTGGATTGGAATATAAGGAGTGTTATAGGGAATTATTTACAAAGGAACATAGACGTCAAACAATCGGATTGATTGGATATGGAGAAGAGTTGGTATGGCAATTTGCGTGGCCGATTTTTGCATATGTTGTTTTAACCAACATAGTGGGACTGGGGACACTGGTAGCTACTAGTACTGTTATCAGCAGTATGGTTCTCTTGTACGTAGGAAGGATTGCCGACAGAAAGAATGAAAATCATATTATGAGAACTGGAATCTATTTATATATATCATCATGGGTTCTTCGTATTTTTTCTATGACCGGGATATGGATATTGATTAGTGATACATTTAGTCGAATGGTACGTTACCCAGTACAACTACCTATTACTGTTGAGGTGTATAGGGACGCATTAAAAAGTAAACATGTTATCAAATCAGTTATTCGTTTTGAGATGGGTTTAGCCATAGGTAAGATTCTTGCGGCGATGAGCGTTGCAGCAATGTTTTATTTTGGAGGCGGACACTGGAATCTTGTATTTTTGCTTGGAGGACTCTTCTCACTGCTGTATCTATCCTTGATTCACCGAGGTATCAAAATTACTCCAAATACTGTATGAGTCATATTGCACAACGCAGATTTGGGCAAAACTTTCTCATTGATAAAAATATCGTCAAAAAGATTGTAAATCAAGCTGACATTAAACCTGATGAAGTGGTAATTGAGATAGGTCCAGGACAAGGAGCGATGACTTCATTACTCGCACAGAAGGCAAAAAGGGTTATAGCTATTGAACTGGATAAAGATTTGATTCAGACATTAAACGAGTTGAGCGTTGCAAATCCAGCGATATCTATCGTTTATGGAGATGCGTTGAAGTGTTATCCGGTCATTGTGAATGAATTAGGGACCAACCAGTATCTTGTTGTTGCAAATATTCCATACAATATTACATCCATATTGATTAAAATGATATTACAAGTAACACCTCACACATCTCGCGCGGTACTTATGGTTCAAAAGGAAGTTGCACAACGCCTCGTATCCGGTCCCGGAGAGATGAGTTTATTATCTTTGTCTGTACAGTTATATGCTAAAGTAAAAAAGTGTTTTGATGTTTCATCTGCATCCTTCCGCCCTCGTCCAAATATACAAAGTGCAGTTGTGCAGCTGTCGCCAGTTAAAACCAATGTGCAAACGTACGATCCTGAAAAAATCCTTTCGTTGGCTCGCTGTGGTTTTGCAAAAAAACGTAAACTACTCGTATCAAATATTGCTGAAGGTACATCTCTTTTGAGACAGGATATTATTGACGCAATGGAGAGGTGTGGTGTGCAGTCAACGGCTCGAGCTCAAGATTTATCTGTTCAACAATGGATTGAGCTTACACACCAACTTTTGGATTAAACACTGGATAACTGTGGATGAGCAAAATTAGCTTATTTTTTTATTTAAGAAAAAATTCACATATAATTATTTTTTTTCTTTTGGTTATAAGAATTGTGATTGGATACGTGCTTGATAATCATTGGTGCAGATTTTGTTTGCCATAGGACTATAAAATTAACCTCAAAGACGGTATAATTACTGGGTACAGTAAGGTATATGAATGAAGATGAAATAAACACACAAACACAAACACCAACTCCACCAAAAAATGTGGTCATGGGGATTATTATTTTTTTGTCGGTTATAGGTGTTGCAGTTGGATCGTTGAGTCTTGTACGAAGTGTTCACAGTCCATTTGCTCCTGATCAGACTGTGTCTGCAGTGGCGCAGGTTGATATGACTGAACAGATGCAAACAGCGATGCGGATGGAGAGTCTGAAATCTCAAGATTCTGATGAAGATACTATTAGTGATTTTGACGAATTGTATGTCTATCAAACAAGTCCATATTTGAAAGATACGGACAGTGATGGGTTTGATGACAAAACAGAGATCGCTACCAATCACGATCCAAATTGTCCCGACGGACAAAATTGTTTCAGACAAGATCTTACAACAAAAACTGAAGGGGGATTGGCGGGAGAGCTACCTGGTGTTGTCAGCAATGTGGGGGTTACGGCTACTGACCAGGCATTGTTATCGGCCAGCGTTGATCCAACTCCTAATGAACTGCGATCTATGCTTCGAGAACAAGGTATGACAGATCAGGAGATTGCACAATTTGATGATGCTACTTTGTTACAGACATACAAAGAAACTATTGCGAATACAAAATCGTCACCAGTGTCTCCTGCACCTCTTGCCAACATACCATCCTCTGGGAATGGTGCGGTCGGGATGAGTGAGATATCTGGAACTGATACAAAAGCATCGTCAACTATCAATACAGACTACTCGCAATATACACCGGCACAGATTCGTGATCTCGTGCGTGCTTCAGGATTGATTCCGGAAGCACAACTTTCATTGATTGATGACGCGACACTTAAGGATTTATTTTTAAAGGCGGTGGCCAATAGTAGTAATCAATAGATATGAAAGATTTTACTTCCATGAAGCGACTATTGAGGGGAATGATTACGGGCATCGTGATTGTGGGAGTTTTATTTATTTCAATGAGAACTGATGTTCCACGTGCGGAGGCTTCGGGTTTGGATTTTATACCGTCTGGAGAGTCATTTGAGTTAATAAAGACTGGGGTGAACAAAACTATAAGTCTTGTTGGCAAGAGTACGTCAGCTCCTGTGAATGTGACTTCAAGTACACCTGACGATTTACAGTGGGTATGGGATACGCTTAAAAAAGCGTTAGAGGCCGCTACCTACCAATCGGTGATTTATTTTGCACGATCATTTACCTCCCAGCTTTTTGATCAAACATTTGACTGGATCGGACAAGGGCTCAAAGGTCAGCAACCTCTTTTTAATATTCAGGAACTGGGTCAATCACTTATTGACGCGGCAAGTGGCGCGGGGGGAATATTGGTGGAAGGGATCGTGGATGGATTTATTACACAATATGAACATGATTCTACTGCCGACCGCATGAAGGAAGATCTAAAAGAGCTTGTATATCAAGCAGATCAATGTCGCAAAGACGCAGACAATGAACAGTATGAATGTTATGGGACAATTCCGGATGACCAGTGTGATACCAGATATAAAGCGTCACTCAACAAATGCGCGGCGATTGACGAAAAGCATGACAAGGTTGCCAAGGACGCTCAATCATATTTAGATGCACTTCAAACACACCAGAAAGAACTTGGACCAGGTGGAAATGGTGCTATTAGTAGTGAAGCAAAACAATTTTTGGATAAGGTGATTTGTTCACCATCCCCTGAATTGACACTTAAAATAGGTTTGACATTATTTCCTGATGTTTCTTCTTCTGCGGTCCGCAAACCCGTATGTTCCTTAACAGAGGCAGTGACAAACTGGGGAGATCTTATACAAAAGACAGGTACAAGCGCATCCGATTTTGGTGGAAAGGGTTGGCGGGCTTTAGGTGATTTATTTGATCCAAATTCTACCCAGTTGGGGATTATGTTCAATGCACAGTTGGCATACCTAGATGCGATTAATACAGGAGAGGATGTTGCGTGGAAAAAACGACAAGAAGAAACTCCGTTTAAAAATGTGGTTGAGACGGTAAGTGGAAGTATCAAAACTCCCGGTAGTATCGCAGGATATTTGGCAGCAAAAGCCATTGATGAATCAGCAAAGCCATCGCAGTTGACAGGTAATTTAATGGTAGACTTGGGATCAGTGGTCATGGACTCGTTTAAAAAATCATTACTTTCTAAAGCAACTGATTGGTTTAAGAGTGGTTTGGTGGAGACGCAGGCAAGTGGTATCTATAGCGTTGATACTTTTCAATATGTTGGTGTTACCGCGGCGCGAAACAAGAAAGTAAAATTTGTTCCAACAGTACGGTCTCGCCAACGTGACAACATTGACTTGATGAGTCGTCTGTCGGCAGAACCGACAATAGGTAATCCGGACGCGCGCGTCATGAGTGATGGTATGGCAACGGCATTACAGACCGGTATGACTGTCCGAAGTGCTATACGCAAAGGATACTTGCATACGTCAGATTTGTTTGGTTTTCAAAGTAACTCAGCTCAACCCAGCCCAAAGGAGAATCTTCCGTATGATTCTCTCGTAGTCCTGCGAAAATACCGTATCATTCCTGTTACGTGGGAATACGCAGCGTTGTATATCAAAAAATATCCGACGGTTTGTGATAATGGAACCAAGGCAAAAAGCTGTACGCTGGGTGATATGATTGATGGATTTAATGACGAAGATTCTCCTTTTTTTGGGTTAGTGGATGATACATGGATTTTACAGTTGCCTCCAACACGATGCGCGTTAGAGGGATATGGTCCGGAAAACGCTTTAACTGACAACGATGTTGAGTGTATATTTGATACAAATGGAGACGGTGTTATTGATTGTGGTAGTGATTTTCAGAGTGGCAATAATAACCAATATGATGTCAGAGTTCCGCAAATGAGTCGTCAAGACACATGTGTTGATGAACAAACATGTCTACAAAGTGATGGGAATGGAAATTGTGTGCAAGGCCGATATGGATATTGTATCCAAGAGCAACCAAGTTGGCAGTTTGATGCAGAAAACTGTGACAAACAATTTGATTCGTGTAGATCATTTGTTAATACAAACAAAGGTACTACACTAACCGCGCTTACTTCTACTATTCCTGCGTTTAGTAATTCGGGGGGATCCATCTGTACCAATGAAAATAAGGGATGTCAGGTATATAGCAATACACGCAGCACAGATTCTGTCCATCCGTGGGTATATAAACCAAATCTTCCTGATACTGACGAGAAAGAATATTTCAATTCAAAAGTCGGTGCGTTAGAGTGTGATCAGTCAGATGAAGGATGTCAATTGGTTACCAATGATAGGAGCAATAAAGATGATTATTACAAAATTGCGCCAGTCACCCTCCAATGCGGTTTTGAACAAGACGGATTTGACTCAACAGCATGTAAACAATTTGTCACACAATGTACAGAAGACTATCAAGGATGCGAATATTATAGTTCTGACGATGGGGGAGAAGACCGAGCCGGTAAAAATCCGCAAGAGTGTGAATCATCATGTGCGGGTCTTCAAGTATATACAAAAATCGCCAATCAATTTGATAGTAGCGAGCATTCAGTGGCTTTTATTCCTGAAAAAGCACGACAATGTTCTGCACAAGCGGATGGATGCGCAGAGTTTACCAACCTGTCCAATGAAACGAAACAGTATTTCAGCACCGTCCAAGCATGTGAAAAAACTCCGGCAGAGCCAACGCCATTCTATTCATGGTATGGATCAGATACGAGTGGATTTAAGTTGTCTGTCGTCAATCTAAAGACAGATGCAAATGATGCGCCTGTGTGTGCGCCAGATCCAAAGGATCCGGACAGGGCGTCTGACTGCGAGTGTGATCAATCAACATTTTCCGAGCAGCGGGACAATCCGCTTACCAATACTTTTTCTTGCCGTGAATATATCAATCGTGATGGATACGCGTTTTATAGAGATCCCGCGTTAATCGTATATCAGACAGATGATTGTAGTGAAATGAGACGTACAACGGGAGGCGCGGAATATGTGATATCTCCATCGCACAGCATTTCGTGTTCTCCGAGTGCAATAGGATGTCGTCGTTTTGAGGGGACGCGTTCAGGTAATATCGCGACCGGACTGATATCTACCTTTGAAGACGGTACGATAGGTGGTTGGCAGAGTAGTACAGGTAAACTTTCGCCATCAAGTAGTGGTCTGGTCGCTGACAGTGACAGTCTGCGTGTTGAGAAGAAAACAAGTGACGACATTGAAATATCTCATGGTAATGTAATGTTGCATAACGGGTATGGTTATATCGTAACTTTTTATGTAAAAGGCGCGTCCAATGCGACAGTATCCGCATCACTATCCTCGCCAGAGCTCTCTGGCTCATATGGGTTAGGCGAGTTTCTCTTGAATACCCAAGACGATGATTGGGAGCGGGTAAGATTTGCATTGCCAAACATACACACGACTGCTGATTCTTTTGTGGCTGTTTTGCATATCACGCATGATAGTGGCGAGTTTTTCATTGATGATGTGATTGTGAGTGAAGTGCAAGATGTTGTATATGCTATTGACACAAAACTCAACGTGCCATCATCGTGTACTGCCGCGATTGATAAAACACGGCTGGGAGCACAGCTTGGATGTAGGTTGTATAGCGATACAAAAGGAAAGCCGGTGGCGTTCACGACATTGGATGAATCTTGCAAAATGGAATTCGTCGGATGTGACAAGTTTACCGTACATCCCGCTAATGGAACGGCATATACGCAATATTTTGTACCTGATCTCGACAAGCGGTGTAGTAAAAATGCGCAATCGTGTACTGCATTTGGTATTCCATCTTTAGATTCTAATGGAAAGGTACAAGAGACAGGTGTTGAAATCGGCGAAGCTAAGGAGAAGTGGAAAACAGTATATTATAAGTTTGATCCAAGTCATGAGGATACAAAGGCAGCACAGTGTCAATCAACAGAAGTAGGATGTAGTGAATATCAAGATCCTGCTACTAAATCATTATATTACTTTAAAGATCCAGGCACTAAATTGTGCAAATGGTCCAAAGGTGACAGTGGGCGTAATCCGGGTTGGATCCTTGAAGACGAGAGTGAGGGTATCGTTGATTGTAATCAAACGCCAGCTAGAGATATCCCTGTTGTCCAAAGTGGCATGACCGCGCTTTGTCCGCAATCAGAAAATAATTGTCGCGCCATTATTGATCCTGAATGTCAGAACGATGGATCATTGCGTGATAACTACGGTCAAGGAGGTGGAGGAAAAAGCGCATGTCAATCTGCATATTATATAAAAACAGCGCCAAACAAAATCGGAGGTGACACCTGCTCTAAAGTGAACCCTGCGGTGGGATGTTTACTCTTTCATGATCCTTTGGCAGAAAAAGGGAAAGATGTGTATACATCCCATGATATTTACAACGATCCAACCAAAGATCCAGAAGGTGGTATCAACCTCCTCGCAGGAGGATCAGCACAGGACGCGAACGCGTTGTATCAGGTAGGTTTGAATCGTCAGTGTAAGGTGTGGCTTGCATGTACTTCGTCTATTGTTGTTCCTGATCTGAAAGATTCCACTAAATCACAAGAAATATGTCTTGAACGTCGTCCTTGTGATGAATGGGGAAGCACTGATGAACCATGTGCGGAATTTTATAACCCGCCGTATGTTCGCGATTCGGCCTTACTTGGTGAGTATTCTAGAGGAGGTGTGGCTGTCGCACGAACTCTTTCGGGTATTGCTCGACCCAATTTTGTTTTCCCCGCGCTTTCTGGTAATGACTCGTTTACTGTAACCGGTGGACATGATAGTACGTTTGCATGGGATGAGAAATCTGAAGCAGACGCTTCCAAAGATCAAGGAGGACGTCTAGTGAACAGCTTGATCACTGGGTGGAACAATGATGATTGGATTAGAAATTCATGTCGTTTGTATCCACAAAAGGACGCGCCAGATGCGACACAACGGTCATGGAATGTTTTGCAGGGATATAATGCGTCCGGAGAAGCAGTGTCATCCAAAGCCATTCCGGTAGATGCATGTTATTATCAAGATAAAAATCTTGATCGTCAAAATGGATTGTATGGGTATTGTTTAGAATCGTATCCAAAGAATAACAGTCTGTTCCAGAGTAAAATAAATAATGTGCACGATGCCGGATATCAAGGATACTGCCTCAACTGGTATCCCGTCTCGTATATTCAAGGTCAAGTGAATGTGCTGGAAGGACAAAATGCATTACCGGCATATCAAGGTCCTAAACCGTTGTATTACTGTGTCCAAAGCAAGGGTGGTGCACAAGGTATGACCCCGTATGTTCCCGCTTCAACAGACGTCATCACTGGGTATGGTGTGAAAACACGAGACACCTCTATATTCCGTTTCAAGGATATAAACTGGCCAACCATGCAACTACGCGACACTGCATTTGATATTAGTAATGCAATCAATGCCGATGATTTGATTGCCCAGGGTGCGCATATAAAAGTTGTTGATGCGACCACCAGGACATCTCCCGTACATGTACCGACATATCTTTCTGGGACGCTCGCCTACGGTACATGGGGGCAAGTACTTGTATATAAAGGTGGTGAACATGACGTATTATTTAATAATACTGAATTAGAAGCATATAAGCTTAGATGCGATACGGGAGGTGTACCTACTACTATATTGAGTCAGCTTGCCTTTAGTGCTGATATAAAAGAAAACGGTATGCCATTATATGCGAGTGCAAAGAGTGGTGCGCAAGCACGTATAGGATCAGCTGTGATTACTTGTAAACTTAACGGTGTGGCTATGCCGGCAGTAAATGCGGAGTTTGAATTAGTAGATGAACCATATACATCAGGGGGTCAAACGATATCTTCACAAGCAAAGATTTTATTTGGCGGGAGGACCGGCCAACTCACTGAAAATGGCGATAATACGTTGGTTGCTACAAAAGAAGGTGCTGCACAGCTGGTGCGTGTTACCAATGTACCTTCGGGGACGAGTGTGACATGTGGCTTGGATGATACTACAACAAATCCTGATGAGGACTATTTGGTGAAGCAGTATGAACATTTAGATACTTTTGGGGTTTTGGATACCAGTCGCTCATATTCACAGTATGAGGCGGATAAGACATATGTCGCTAAGGCGAATTCTCAAAACTATATTGAATTTAAGGTAAAAGCAGTGAAAGAAAGAACACAATCAAACTCTGTAAATGATCATCTGATACCTGCATATCAGCACCCTTATGTATATTGTACTTTTGAAGGAGGGACAAAGCCGATAAGTAAGCCGTTTACATTACTTGTAGAGGGATACACAGCAGATAGCGGTATACATAAGACATTTGTCTTTGTGGATTCCATTATGAATTCACTTAAGCTGGCATTTTCAAATACCGCACGCGTCTTTGAACATATTGCACAAAATTTGTCGGAGAGATTGCCTACGTATCGCATCGCGGCTGTATCAGGTAAGGAGTACCAGGTGATAAAACCCGCGCTTTCTGTTTCAACGGAGAATGTAACATTTAATTATAATCAGGCACTTGCCAATGAAACACGCAGTGTGAAAGTGTCTAGTACAACAGATCATCCAACACAACAAAATCATCCGGAGCAACTTCAATGGCGAGCGGTCGTTGATACAGCGCGGACGGGTAAAATATCTGTGGGGGCCGGTTTTGTGAGTGATTGGATTGTATTATCACAAGATAGTGGAAAAGATGGTGACTCTCTGAAGATAGGGATACGATCGGATATTTTGGGATTTATTAATAGAGATGTCGTGGGCTATGTCAATGTCTATGCTGTGGGTCCTCTGGAAGGAGTATGGGGTGGTGAAACATACAAGACTGTCAAAGTTACTCTTGATTTGTCCGCTGAAGATGAGACACCAACAGAAACACCAACAGCTACACCAACTATTGCGCCGGAATTTTCGCGTGATGACTCTCCAGTGCAAGATACTTTCTTTGCAAAAGTGTGGTATACCAATTTAAGTAAAAATCTCAATGAAGATCGTGTTGATGAGGAAAACCATTTGAGAGATGGTATGTCACCTATTTATGATGCCCATACTCCGATTGGTATCATTATTGATGGACAGAAGAGTTCTCCTTCATTATGTGCTGATAAAGCAGGTAAATATACCTTACGGGTGGTGTATAATTACCTGGGTGACGGTATTTGGCACGGTATCCCGGAAGGGAAATTTAATCAAAAATTTGAAAGTTTTGATTATAAGTTTAAGGAAGAAATGAATTGTGATCAAAATTTTCAGATAACGATTCCTTCAGCATCTAATGCGACAGGCACCAACACCGTGAGTGGTATACAGTATTATATCGTTGTAAAAAATGTTACGGAACAAAGAGTTAGTAAGAGTGAGATGCTCTACATTGACGTGCCTGATCTTTTTAAGACACCGGTAGCGACCAATTGTACGACTGACAAAACGAAAGTAACTGCGACATTGCCACTTTGCAATAACGATCTTGTTCAACCACATCAAAAACTCCGTACTGATGTTGGTATCCCGGAAACGCAATATGTTCCTAAAAATTATTCAGTGAATCTTTCAAAAACACTCTCACTTTCTCTAATGAATACAGTGGAAGGGAATGATCCTAAATCAAATAAGGTACCACTAGGATATGGTAAGGTGATAAAAACATTTGAAACATGCTCACCCGGTTCGGATGACACCCCGCCATGTTGTCGGACTACCACAACGGTTACGACGCGAGATTTCACTGGTACATCTTTAGGTATTGATTCAGTGACATCTTCCAATAGTCCGGCTCCGTATTGTGGAGGAGGTATTAACTGTCCACGTCCTACAACTGATACATCTTCATACATGTCGTGGCTTAAAGAAAAAGAAAGCGGAGTTGGAACAAGCGAGGATGCAGCACCGACTCGTATTGTCAGCGGTGATGGTGGTGATATAGTTAATAAATGTTATGGAGCTATTTTTAATGGCGGATCTACATGCATATCTTCTTACGATCCATTAGCGGTGCAGACGGAGCTCATCCACCCCCAAGACATCAAGGATAAATTTCTCGTTACAGATATTTCGGATCCAAAAAATACTTCTTTCAAACTTGCACCATATCAAGGTTCTGTTGTGGTCAAAGGACAACAAGTTACGACAACTACTCACACAGCAAGCGGTTGTTTTCCAACCTCTGATTCACCACCTGTAGAAACATCCTTGCAATCAATAATTCCTGTTTCATTGGTTGTTCGGCCGGCAATGGATATACCTTCCAGTATCACTATGACATCAGGAGATATTCGCCATGGAAAGCAGATTATCATTGGATCGATTCCACGTGAGACAGTCTACCACTGGCGTGCAGAATTAAAATCTATCCAAACAATATCTCGAGGTGGGACGGGCGATCTCCAGTGGCTATCATTTTCACCTGCTGCAGGTATGTCAGGCACACCTTTGGGATTGAGTATTGTTCCTGAAGTTACACAATTTACTCCGTCAGGGGGAACATACAAGGCGGTGATAAAGTTGTTTGCAACGACACCAGTTGAGGGTGAATCAGCAAAAGAAATAGAAGTCATACTTGACCTTGGACAACCTGGTGCATTATCTTCACAAACGTTGGTCAGTATAGCGTCGGTCACCAACATTTATTCTGATGTGGAGCCTAACACACAATTAAGAAGCGGATTGAACGTATCAACTGATGATTCAGTGCTGATTCTTAGCGATGGTGCAAAAGAACACGCAGATACTGGTATGAAATTAACACCAGCCAATGCCTTTGAAAAAAGTATAAACATGGATCAAATCACGCAAATAGATTATACGATAGAACATCGTACTCGTAACACACTTCCCGGACAAGATTGGACCAAAACATACATGCCTCGTATAGGTGAGGGTCCTTACTTTGTTACCGTTACATATGGTGGGGGCAGTGGAACTATTAATGAGGATGGATGGGCATTTACCGGTAAGGATGCGCGACCAATATTAACTGCACTACCGAAGCCCGATTATGCACAGTACAGGGAGTTGAGAAGGTTGGCTCCACCACCGGTGATTTCTACAACCGCGAAAACAGAATTTACGATGGTGGCCGCCAGCGCGCAAGCTACAGATGTAACTCCTGATACAGTTTTTGGCGCCGGATGTCAGGCACAAACGAGCGGTGGTATCGGACGTGATTTTATAGGCATAAAGCCGGTACCCGCACCGGACGGAACTATCCAATATTGGCAATGGAGATATTGTGATGATTCCACATGGAATTGGGACGACAGACAGATGATGGATATGTTCGTGTCTATTACTATTTACGTAAGGGACTATTGTACGAATATTGTGCAGGTTGTAAAAGAGGACGGTGAAGCAGTACCGTGGCAGTCAAAACTTGCGGATCCAACCACACCGAAAGATCGTTCAGGTGCGCCCTTTATTGAATATGAAGATCCTCCAGGTGTGCTGTCTTCTTCTGGTGAGATTTCAAAGTATATGTCTTTGATTCCACCGACAAGTAAACCGGAACAATGGGCACAACCAATAGATATTATTAACGACGATGACTTGTCTATCGCACATGCGCAGTCGTTGTCGGTAGAAGCAATACGTAGAGCAAGTTCTATCTGTCTTGGGGGTTCACGCAATGGCCAAATATGTACGACAACTTCTGATTGCAGTTCGGAGGGGAAGTGTTTTGGTTCACGTGCAGCAGAATTGAGCGAGCGGAATGGTAATGGTACAGCGCTTCTCAAAAAGTATTTTGCAACAGGGTATACAGAGTGGCACTGGGATACAACATATAAAAAATATATCCAGATTGGAGATTCTCCTCTCTATACGCCCCCTACCAATGCATATTGTGCAGCTACAAAAAATCTAAACGGCACACAAACAGTTACGGATACTATCGAAAGAAAAGCCGGAAGATGTGCTGTGCAACCCCGTGTACTGCGCGCAAATGGTGCAAAGACAAGTGTTGTTGATGGTTTTAGTATTGTTTCCAAGCCAAACGGAAAAACTGTTGAGATTCATTTCAATAGTTCAGTAGACGATCAACAAAAACCTTTGCGTATGATATCCATTGATTGGGATGATGGTCATGGTAAACAGTCAGTGTATTATAGTGATAATGATCGTCCACTGACGGCATTGCTATCGCAAAACAACTATACATCTTTCTTAGCTCCGCACGGTGAACATCAGTTTGTCCATACATATTTTAACGATCGCGCCAAAGGCAAACGTATTTGTGTGGAGATTGCTGACAACTGGGGAGCCAAAAACGTGGAGACATGTGAAATAGTACAATAAAAAACTGCTATATTTTCATATTTAATATAGCAGGTGTTGTCACAATAATTAAAACTTTTAATTTACAACCTGGGAAAAATAACGAGTATAGCTCCAAATTGTTGCGTAATCTACTGTTCCTTCAAAAATACTATCCAAAGGAGTATCACTTATTTTAGTGGCTACTTCCGTGTACTGTTTCAAATTCACTATCTCTAAATAATCATAAATATCTTGAATTTGGCCATCTTTTGTAACTACCTCAAATCTAGGTCGCTCTATTTGAGACTGTCCCGAGTGTTTCGTAAGAAAAATACCAGGCACAAGACAGAATTTCTTAATCCACCTTTTTCCTGTGTAGGTTGTAGGTGGATCGCCTTTTTGGACTTGAATATCATATGTTCCCGAAATATCCTGGGAACTTAATGGCTTTTTGACGGCCATTGTATTCAACATTACTTGTAGATATTTACTTTCCATCACAGTGCTGACGGAATATTCATCTCCACAATTCGGATCTGGAATGTTTGTGATCTCTGGATCGAGCGCTGGAAATGTCGTCACCTCATTAAAATATTTTTTCAATGCGACAAACAGCGACCATGCATTTTTTACAAGCGGATACATCCGAAACACATGGCGTGTGTCTTGCGGCGTCATTTGAATCATGCAGTAGTTATTTGAAAGACTATACTCTGTACCTTTATTATATGTTAGAAAATAACTATAGAATCGGTCTCGACGCAATACAAAAGGTAACTCTGATACTTTTTTATCTAAGTCGTATATTGGCGTAGCGATCTCATCACCCTTTTGATCCTTCGTAAATGTAACGATCGTGTTTTTCATTTCACCACCCGGTTCTTTATAAAAAAACCAATTGGTTCTGTCTGGTAAATATGGTGTTTTACTGCTCTCAATCGCTGATATAGTGAGTGTATCATCATCTGACCTACAATAATAGCTTCCTTCTTTTGGGCATATACAGAAGGGTCCAATATCCCCCCATTTGTCCAATAGTCTGTTTTGTAACTCTTTCGCCAGTTGAAGACCAAGAGTCCTTATCAACGGCGGACTGGTTTTTGGTGGTCCCGAATACCGATCACTCTTTGCATATATTGGATCTATGTCGTCTGGTGAAATGCCAGGATGATCCAATAACGCCATAAATGCCGGGTCTCTTCCTGTGGTAGTGGTAGAAGAATTTGTAGTAGATGTAGGAACGGTAGGTGTAGAAGGTGTCTGTATGCTGTCATTCGTATTTCCTGTCGTTTGAACAGAATCGTTTGTTGTAATAAGCGATTGAGAAAGTGTATCCGTGTTCGTGCCGACAGGGGCACAAGCACTCAAAGTTGCTATGATGCTCATAGCGAAAAAAATTGTAAAGACCTTCCCAATCCAGTCCTTACTGTTAACTTGACTCATCTGGTTACCTCCATAACTGTAATATACCCCTAGGATACCAATAATAGAGAAAAAAACAAGCGATATTTCATATATCCATTGTGGGTATTTTTATATTTTGGTATACTGAAGGTATAAATATACAGATGCAATGAAGTTCAAAGACGTGTGCAAACGGCTCTCAAAGTCGCTTTTTTCACACTGGCTCGTGCTAGGGGTATTTTTTGCTATTGGAGTCGGTATTTTTAGTATATCTCAAGGAACGTTTGCTGCGGCAAATATCTGGGGTTGGCTAGGTACGGCCGCGACAAATACCGCCGAAATGACAGTCGGTGTTGTTGCAGGCGGATTATCGCTGTTGTTTGGTCGTTTGCTTTTGGTGGTCATACAAGTGTTGCTACGCGTTGCGCAATATAATGATTTTATTTCTTCACCAGCCGCGACGCTTGGATGGATAGTGATGCGTGATATGGCAAATATGTTTTTTGTATTTTTATTACTTGCTATCGCTATTGGTACCATATTGCAACAGGAAAAATATAGTTACAGGACAATGTTGCCGGCGTTTATCATGGCGGCGATATTGGTAAATTTTTCTAAGACAATTGCTGGATTTGTGATTGATGTGTCGCAGGTCATAATGAATACGTTCGTTGCTGCTTTTTCATCTGCGGGAGGGGGGAACTTTGCTACCCTTCTTGGTGTTCCAAAATTTATGGCCATTGTCGGACTGGGTGATACTGACAAGTTTCAAGGGAATGCATATTCGTTTATATTGGCACTCGTGTTTATTCTTGTTGCGTTGATAGTGGTGAGTACTCTTACAATGTTTTTTATCATGCGTATTATCGGTCTATGGTTTCTTGTCGTGCTTTCACCCTGGGCGTTTATGCTCAATGTGGTTCCTCGCGGGCAGGAATACGCAAAGAAATGGTGGGAGAGTTTTATCAATCTTGTATTGTTAGGGCCGGTTGCCGCATTTTTTCTGTGGCTTTCTTTGGCAGTCGTTTCGCAAGTCAATAATGGGGTAACTGATATCAACAAGACAACGACGGCAGGATTGCTTTCAAGCCAAGACGTCAATGAAGAAGGTATACCGGATGGCTTAAATGCCGGCGGTACGGAAATCGGCACGTATCAGGGGGTGATCGGGTATTTCTTGGGTATTGGCATGTTGGTTGCGACATTGATGGCGGCAAGTGAATTGGGAGCCGGAGGGGGGAAGATGGCAGGCGCGGCAAGTGGCGCTATTATGAACTGGGCAAAAGGAAAATCTCCTGTGCCTTCACCAATGCGCTGGGCACGAGATAGAGGTGCTGCAGTGTGGAATAATCTTGAACAAGCACGCAAAAAAGGTGTAAATCGTGACGCACAACGAGTTACGGCTGGTATTGGATGGGTGGCAGAGAAGGGAGCCAACTTGGCTGCAAAACCGGGTGAATTGCTTGCAAAGGGGGCGGAAGCTGTCGGTGCTGGCGTGTTAACCAAAAATGGACGCACAAATATAAAAGCTGGTTATACAACAGAAATAGAGGCAGCAGAAAGAGAACTTAAGAAAGCGCAACAAGAGGGGAATGAAAAAGAAAAGAACAAACAATATTGGAAAATAAAGTGGTTACAAACAAAAAGAGCTGCAGTATCTGGTGCTGGATATGGGATGGAAGCAGGAAAATTTGTAGCGTCGGCTGCCAGTATGAATCCCTTGGTAGCAGCAGGAATATATGGCAATGAGATCAGTGGTTTTGCGCAAACTGGTGCACGAGACTTATCAAATGCTGCTAAATATTACCAATACGATGAAGCGGCAGAGGAAGAAAAAAATGATGGCAACCGTTCTGCCGAAGATCTTGCCAAAAGAAGATATGATCCTTCACTTACTGCGGCACAACGACATGGTGCTATTCTTGCGTATGCAAAAAAAGGTAAATATGGGAGTTCAGCAGAAATAGCTAAAGACCTGGCAGTATTAAAAGGAACCGGAGATGAAAAATTGAAAAGTGCGTTTGTGTCCACTATCGGCAGAGAACATACGCAGTTTGGTATGACTTTAGAACAACGTATTGAAGCATATAAAGATGGCAGTCTTGACCCGAATAATCAAAATGCTGACGCCATCAGAGGTATGATTGGTGGTGTGAGTGACGATGAGTTTGGTGAAGCCGCGTTTGCCATAGTAGATGAGTCAAGATTTGATACCGCACTTCTTAAAAATACACCACGAGCTAAAGCGTGTTATGAAAGCATGATAAACGGAATCGGAAATTTTAGAACAAAAGGGAGAATGATTACTGACAAAAACGGAGATCAAAAGCTACAAAAGCTTGACATCAAAAGCGGAACAGGTATTAACAAAAAGAAAGGAACATATAATAAGTATTTTAGTACGTATGCCAAGACACTTATAGAAACAGTAAATACTACCAAACAAGATCAGTTAGATCAAGGGTGGAAGGCGGCGTTTGGGTGTGAGGAGGATGGGAGTTTTGGGTCAGATCCAAACGAAGCAGCAGTCAATCTCGCGACGTTTAAGGAAATCCTTGCGGGAAAAGATGGTAAAAAATTGATTGAAAAAACCGATAAAAAACGCTTTGAGGCCAATAATTATGACAATGAGTATGCCAAAGCGATCTTGGAAGCCATTGCGAACAAGCCTGATATGTTAAATGAAGTACATAAGATGGACAGCAAACACAGCAAACCGTCTATGCGTATTATTCTTCGTGCGGTGATGAGGACGACAGGTAAGGATAACAGACGAGCGACGATTAAAGAGGGTCAAGATAACGCAAAACCAGGAACAAATAGTAATGTGAAATTTGCTAAAGCAATCCAAAAAGTGGTTAGCGAACGATCCGGAAGAGACTTTGATTCGTATTATCTTGGTGATAGCACAGAAGATGGCGGTGCTACAGAACCAGTAGATGATGATGATGAAACCTAATATTTATTTCCATGCAAGACAATAGTATTTCAAAATTTCATACATTGCCAATCACCGTCCAGGACGCGGTAAACTCTATTGATGTGGTTAACTTTTTGATTGATTTCAATCAACGATATGATATAGGCGATGATCATAACGAGATTCTTTTACGCATTATTCGTCGTTTGTTTATCAAAGAACTGGCGCCATCGGACTTAATGACAACGTTGCAGTCAGAGTTGGCATTGGATGCTGACCATGCTCAAACTGCAACACAAGAACTTCTTGTCAATATATGCGCGCCTTTTTCTGATATTTTTGGCGACTTGACATCCATTATCAGTACATTAGGGGGGGCAATGGAAACTGCTACTCACAGTCCTGTTTTTGCATATTTAACAAAAGTCATAACAGAGTCAGCCCAAGAACTCGCAGAGCGGAATACTCCAGAAAATATCGCTTCGGAAGCAGAGGCGTTTGAGGATATCTTCTCTCATAGCATAGTCCATATACTTCGTGAGTCTTCCGATATGGTGAAATACAAACTGGATCATAGTTTGTATATATGTTTGGCAAATATTGATGATTTTAATAAGAAACTTGCTGATTTATTATTGGCAAATACAGAAAATGTGAGTCAAGGTAGATTGGAGTTGGACGGGAAAACAGTATCTTCGTCAGTACAAAACTGGCTTCGTGATTATATTTCATTTTCAGCAAACAATCTGTCATCTATTAATATCGCCAAGTATTTGGGTACATCTTCGCATATCACGAGTTTATCTGCAGAAGATAAACAACTTGTACGTCAGCTGTGTGAGCTATATGCAACGATTCGCAATTATCCGCGAAGTCTAGCATCAATGCCTCCCGATGACTGGCACTTCCTGCCTTATGATGCGCAAAAGGCAGAGCACATGCTTGATCAAATAGAAAAAGAGCAATTACACTATGATGATGAGCAAGATGGCGGTGATACGACGGATGCAAAAGTGGATACATCGCCGACAGCACCCGCTGGTCATACTCCGTCCCCAGTTTCGGATACCACACCACCACCTCCATCGTCACCTACACCATCAATGCAAACCATTGATTATGAAATCATTGCCGATAGAGTAATAAAAACGATTGACTTGCATATCCCGGACGCAACACTGTTACATACGACTCGCAATATTATTATAAAACGCATACGCGATATCCGCGATGCCATTGAAACACGAGAGTTTTTGATAGAAAGCTTTGAAAAAGCGGGTCAACAATTTGATCACAAAGTGGCGATTCGTCTTACTAAAGAAGCAAGTAAATATGCTGATATGATCGCGCACGGAGATATTCCTGACTTTGCCATCATGAAGCCATCGGTGCCAATAGCGTCTACTGATCCTACGCCTACCGCATCACAAAAAGGCGATACTCCTTCTTCTACATCATCTCCTGTTTCAAAACCAGTTGCGAACAGTAATCCTCTCGGATCTCGTTCTCGGATAAAACAGCATCCTCGTTTTGGCGTATCCGGTCGTACGACACAAGTACCTCACGCTGATACACCTACACCGCAACCCAAACCACGTCTTGCCATAGAAGATGTCCATGGCGTGCCAATGATTGTTGAGAAAGCACATGATACATCTCCATCCGCGCGAAATTCACAAACACCAAAATTGTCGTCTGGCGCGTCTACTCTTGCAACACCAGCAAAACCATCAGTCGCGTCTTCACGTCAAAACCCACCGCGTGAAATAACGGTACGTCAAGGTGGAACGCCATCACTATATACAGTACCTCTGACCGACGTAAAAGTACCACCTCGTTTGATGGATCCTGTGGATGAACTCCGTGCATTTACGTTGAAAGATTTTAGAAGGTTGTCAAATGATCCCCAAGCCGCTACAAAACGTATTTATCAAAAGATCAAACTGTTAGAGAAAGATTCGGCGTCAAAAAAAGTTGCAGGTATCAACGCGTGGAAACAAAGTGAGGTTCATTCGCTATACACCACGATCGGACAGGAAAGTTTTGGTTCAGGCAAGGGGATAGCAGAAACAATAGCAACGCGTACGACTCAAGGAAAATCCGCACTTTCAGAAGCAGAATTTGACGCGCTTATGGAACTCAATGAGATGTTACGCTTCTGAAAACCTGATAATGTGGTACAATAATAATGTACTCACCTCGCTCGAGGTATCTACACCATGGAAAAGTTTACCGTTCCACAATTTATTGAAAATGAAGATAAGATATTATGGTTTCTTAGCGTTCGTCAATTTCTTATCATTCTCGCGGGGTTTGGTCTCATGTTCATTTTATATAAAGTCGTCGATACCGTTTATTTTATTTTGGGAAGCATTATTATTGCCGGGATTGCCGGCACCGTCGCTTTTTTGAAGATAAATGGTCAGCCATTTCATTTTTTTGTTTTGAACATTGCAAAATCCGGTACGCGTCCTCGTTTGCGGATTTGGAAAAAAGAACCGACAAAAAAAGAATGGGAAGCATTAGAAAAAGCACAAGCAGATAGACTGGAAATGGAAGCAACTGAACGACGTAATCGTCTGCCCCACGAAAAAGATAGCGCATCGGCACAACGACTTTCGGAACTCTCGTTGATTGTTGATACAGGTGGTGCCTACCACGGTGAGAATCAACGTGACATAAAATCATCATAACGCTCATGGCCAATACGAAAGGAAAAATTGAAAAATCGCCTCACGCAACGCATTCCACGCCTGCAACCCAGAAATATCTTCCTATGGCGGAGATTCATGAAGGGGTAGTGGTAATGCAAGACGGTACATTACGTGCTGTGCTTTTGGTATCGTCTATGAACTTCTCATTGAAGTCAGAAGAAGAACAAAACGCTACCATTCAAGGATATATGCAGTTTCTTAACTCCATTGAGTTTCCGTTGGAGATTGTCATCCAGTCTCGTAATCTTGATATTGATAACTATTTATCCAGTCTAGAAAAAAAGGAAAAAGAGCAGACAAATGATCTGTTGCGTTTACAGATTTCCGACTACCGTCAATTTATTTCAGAAATGGTTGAACTTTCGGATATTACAAGTAAGAAATTTTTTATTGTCGTGCCCTATGATCCTGTATCGGATAAGAAGAATGGTTTTTGGCCTCAAGTAAAGGCGCTTATATCTACCAACAGGGCATTGGCATTAAGTCACCAGGAATTTGAGGATAGAAAACATCTTTTGGAACAACGAGTCAGCAATGTCATGAACGGCCTTTCTAGTATGGGATTAAACGCAGTGCGATTGGAGACACAGAGTCTTATAGAATTGTATTACAATACATATAACCCTGACGTGGCAACCCGAGAAAAAATGGTGGACGTTTCTAAAATTCAAGTAGAGTCATAATAACTGTATGGCATTTCAACCAATTCAAACTATCTCCGAAAAAGGACGTTCTCCCATAGAAGAGGAGAAACGAGCTCTCAATGCTGCGCAGGTGAAAGATGAAAAGCAAGCCATTGAAGAAGAATTGAGATATAGGAAGGGGATTTTGACTATCCGTGACTTAATCGCTCCGTCCGCGCTGGAAGTACAGTCAAATTATGTACGTATTGGAAGCGCGTATGCTCGTACTGTTTTTGTTGTCGGGTATCCTCGGTATTTAAACGTCGGTTGGTTTGCAGATATCATTAATTACAGTGCTACGTTTGATATTGCATTGCATTTTTCACCATTGCCCGCTCGATACGTTTTGAAACAGCTCAAAGAGAAAGTAGGACGCTTGGAAGCGGAGATTTCTACCGCACAGGAACAAGGTAAGGCACGTGATCCAATGGCCGAAAGTGCTATGTCTGACGTCGAAAAATTGCGTGACGACCTGACGATTGGCACTGAACATTTTTTTTCTGTCGGTATGTATATGACGTTGTATGGATCAACACTGGATGAATTGAATAAATTGACGGAGGATGTGGAGGCGTTGTATGCGGCAAAGATGGTATATACAAAACGAGTATTATATCAGGCGGAACAAGGATACAATTCTACTGTACCAGTAGGTTCTGATGAACTTCAGATTCCTTTTAATATGAATACGTCGCCTGCGGCCGCATCATTTCCATTTGTGTCTTCGGATGTAACATCAGATAACGGGGTAATGTACGGCATCAATCGACATAATAATAGCTTGATTATTTTTGATCGTTTTTCAATGCCGAATGCAAACTCTGTGGTGTTTGCGACATCTGGCGCCGGCAAGTCCTACGCAATCAAACTGGAAATTCTGCGTTCAATGATGTTGGGGACGGACGTAATCGTGATTGATCCGGAGCGCGAGTATCAACATCTATGCGAAGCAGTTGGTGGAACATATATCAATATCGCACTTTCTTCAACTGCACGTATCAATCCGTTTGACTTACCACGACCTGTAGGCGATACCACCTCCACAGCAGATACAATCCGAAGTGCAGTTATTATGTTAAAAGGATTATTCCGTCTCATGTTAGGGTCATTTACTCAACAAGAAGATTCTATTGTTGATCGCGCTCTTATTGAAACATACGCAAAGAAAGATATCACACCAGATGTGGATCTCAGCAAAGGCGTAGAATCTCCAACAATGAGCGATTTTCAAGATGTGTTGGAAGGTATGGAAGGCGGGGGAGAACTGGTTGCGAAGCTAAAAAAATATACTGAAGGCACGTTCGCTGGATTGTTTAATAAACCGACGAACGTAGATACAAAGAATCAATTGGTTGTATTTTCTGTTCGTGATTTGGAAGACGAATTGAGACCGATTGCCATCTATACGGTGGTAAACTATATCTGGAACGTCGTGCGCTCGGAAATGAAAAAACGTATATTGGTTATTGATGAGGCGTGGTGGTTGATGCAACACGAGGATTCGGCAAAATTTGTGTACGCGCTTGCAAAGCGATGTCGTAAATATTATTTGGGATTGACCACCATCACTCAAGATGTAAACGATTTTCTTGGTTCTCAATACGGCAAGGCGATTTTGACCAACTCGGCTATTCAACTTTTGTTAAAACAATCTACTGCGTCCATAGATTTGATTCAGGAAACATTTTTACTTACAGAAGGAGAGAAATATCTATTGCTTGAATCAGCACCCGGGGAAGGTATTTTCTTCGCTGGACAGAAACATGCGGCTATCAAAGTAGTGGCATCGTATGCTGAAGATCAGCTGATTACGACTGACCCGCGCCAGCTTTTGGAGATTGAGGAAGCAAAGGAAGAATTTGCAGAAGAAAAAGGATTAGAATAATAATATTTATTATATGATTATGACAACTCGGACAAAACTTATTCTCATTGGGGGTGGTATTGTTGTGGTACTCGCGATTGTCGGTGCAATTATTTTTATGAGGCCCGATAACACACAGACGCCACTGCCTGAAGATGAACAAACACAAGTAACCCCGCAAGATACCACTACTGTACGTACAGATACAACTCCTGTTACGTCGACGACAGACAATCCTGCGGCGCGAGTACCGGCGACACCGCTAGAACCTGCAGAATCGGATTTGATTGCTATAGCGGTGCCGTTTGTTGAGCGGTTGGGAAGTTTTTCTAATCAAGGAAACGGAAAAAATCTGGAGATATTGTTACCATTTATGACACAGTCGTTGAAAACATGGGCAACAGACAAGATTGCTGAAGTGAAGAGTGTAGAGTATCAACCCATTTATGCAGGTACGACCACCACTGTTCTTTCGTATCATGTTGCAAGCATGAATGATATTGATGCCCAAATCACGATGACAGTACAAAGAAAGGAATCAGTTGGCACGGTGACAAATAGTAAGGTGTATAATCAAGATGCGACCATACAGATGATGAAAGAAGGGAGCGTGTGGCTCGTTGATTCGGTGGACTGGAAAGAATAATGCAACGATTTTTGAGCAATACGCTACATCGTGTTGGAGATGTATTTTGGGATATTCTTTTTCCGCGTCTTTGCGTCGTCTGTAATACAGAAGGCGCTTTTTTGTGTAGCCAATGTGTCTATACTCTGACGTCATGGCCTCAAAACGTGTGCGCGTGGTGTCGTGGGACAAGCGAACGATCAAATATTTGTGAGAGTTGCTCAAGACTTTGGGGTTTAGATGATCTATGGATAGGATATCGCTATGATGATGTGCACATCGCTCATATGATACATACATTAAAGTATGGGTATAGAGAAGCATTGGGCATGGATCTTGGTATCATTTTGGGTTCACGTATGATTGATGAATATAGCGATACGGATGCTATTGTGCCGATACCACTGGATAAAATACGTTACAAAGAGAGAGGATTTAATCAATCTCTATGTCTAGCACAAGGTATAGCGCAGGTATGTCAAAGAGCAATATATTCACGATTGTTGATACGCACAGTAGCACGTGCCCCACAAGCAACGTTGGGCGTGTCTGCACGATGGGAAAATATGGAAGACGTTTATTCTGTGGTGTGTACTCGTGATATACCTAAACGAATTATTTTAGTTGATGATGTGACCACAACTGGTGCTACACTCAGATCAGCAGCACGTGCATTGCGCATGGCTGGTGCAGAGAAGATTTCCGCCCTTGTATTCGCGCATGGTATACCACCTCGCCATACGCCTGTCCGTTGACGATATTATCAGTGAATGGTATCGTTATGTGCAAGGGTGTGGAGAGGTGGCTGAGTGGTTTAAAGCGGCACCCTGCTAAGGTGTTGGGGGTGTAAAAGCTCCTCGAGAGTTCGAATCTCTCCCTCTCCGCCATAATAAACGATTTCCCATGCAAAAACATCATACAACGTTAGAGTGGTCATTTCCTGAATATGAAATACCTCATCGCAGTACATCTTGGTATGTTATTGCGGGTCTTGTAGTAGGTCTTTTGGTGGTGTGGAGTGTTTCTCAACAAAATTTTACGTTTCCACTTTTGATTATCATGGTAACGATCATATTGTTTGCGCATTCTCTTCAGACGCCGGTTCAAATCAAGTGCATTCTCTCACCCGAGGGTATTTCATTAGGAAAACAACGGTACCCATTTACTGATATTGAGTCATTTTGGATCATAGAGACAGAAGTGGGGCATGTGTTGTATGTGCAGACACAACGGGGAATGAAACATGTCGTAAAGATTCCATTGCATACACATCGCGAACATGAAGTGCGAGAAGTGCGAGATTTTCTTTGTGATTATCTTGAAGAAAGCAACGAGTATGTCAACGAACCATTAGGTGATTGGCTCACTCGCAGACTTCGATTATAATCAGATTTATATATTGTAACTATGCTCTCGTCGTTCAATGGATAGGACGCAAGATTGCGGATCTTGCAATCCAGGTTCGACTCCTGGCGAGAGCACCACAGGAAATCATCCTTTATTGGATGGTTTTTTGTTTTAGATATCAGCATATCTACTGTGGTTATCACTCGTGCCGGAAGGCAAAACGAGATTTTTTTGTCCTTGTTGCCCAGATAGTGCCCAAAATGTTTCAGGTTGTCTATTTGGGAGCATATCAAGTATGTCGATTGTGTCGGCAAGTGAGGATGGCGCAAGGTGCGCGTACCTCACGGTCATTTGAAGTGTTGAGTGTCCAAGAAATTCTTGAACCATGCGCAAGGGAACGCCGGAGGAGGCGAGCTGTGATGCGAAGGTATGACGGAGCGTATGCCATCCTATATGACGGAGGTTGCTTTGCTTGCAGTATTTGTTCAGGTGCCACGCGGCAATGTTTTTTGTCACTGCTTTCCCGTGCGAGGCGACAAATACATACCCTGTGCGAGTCGGGATGGCGTAGAACGCGGTAAGGAGTTCCGATGATATCGGCACATATCGCACTTTGTTATTTTTCGGACTCCCTGTGATTCCATCTACTCGTGAGTGTCGCACGGCGATGATCCGCCGTTCAAGATCTATATCGTTCCAATCAAGCGCGAGCAGTTCTCCTAGCCTCATGCCTGTTCGCAGTGCAGTGAGAAGCATAGTACCCCACGGATAGTCGGTTGCGGCCTCAAGAAGCATTTGGCTTTCGCGAGGCGACAAGAAGTCAAAGGGTGGCGGAGGGACTCGTAATGTCCCCATGCGTGGCGTTTTGTCTATTACCTCCCACTCAACGGCACATCGGAGGCACTTGCTAAGTATTCCGAGATGGTTGTTTACGGATTTGGGAGCCAGTCCTTCGCCAATTTTGTGCGTTTTGTACTGTTCAATATGCGCTCGAGTAATTTCATCTAATCTGAGTTTTCCAAAAAAAGGCAATAAATGACGTGCAAGATGTATTCTTTTATTTCGCTGTTCAGACGGCTTATTGTTGGTCACGACATACGTTTCAAACCATTGTCGAGCGAACTCTTTGAGGGTTGGTATGGTAGGTTGATTTTTTGACATGAGAGGCTCGCCTCGGACAAGACGTTGTCGAAGTATTGACTCGTATGCTGTCGCCCCCACCTTACTGTTTTCAGGGCTTCGGATGCGATGTCGTTTTCTTTCATAGTGGAAATCAACCCACCATGAGCCATGTAATTTACGTGCACTCATATTCATTTCCATTCAGACGCCGACTTAATACGTTGACCGGCTAAGTATCCCACAATATCGCTTTTATCAAACCGGAGACCTCGGCCTACTTTGTAGAAGGGGATGAGGCGCTGTTCAATGATCCGATAAAAGGTCGCTGGGGAGATGCGAAGAACACTCATAACCTCCTTGGGAGTGAGTAATTCTGGGCAGGTCATTGTAGTACGTAAGTCTGACATCGTTGTTTAATTGTTAAGGTACACTGGGGAGATCAGTATCTCCGGGCAATGTTACCTTAACATTATTTTTTATTAGTATCGAGTTTAAGGTTGTATTTTTTATAGTACGCTATTATCTCTTCAAGTTTTCCAGCCTTAGATTTTTTGTGGCGTTCTTTTTCTATAAAATCAAAATCTTCTAAGGTGGTCGATATCGTCTTTTTGAATCTACTGTTTTTTGAATCTCTCATACATTCTGAACATGTTAAGGTTAACCACCTCCCCAAGCCGTTTCCTTCGTAAAAAATCTGTATATACCAACATATCTATGATCTGAGGTAAGGATAGTTTACAGATAGGTTTTCCTATCTTTTGTTTAATTAAGGTACTGCGATTTTCCACGGTAGGTGTCCGTATTGGATCGTTTCAACCGCTTTTTAACGTCCGCGATTTCCTACGATAAGGTGTGGTGAGACGAAGGTTTAAAACCCTGATTTATTCCTAGATTGGGAGCAAATCACGATTTTAAAGGAGTAAATGATTAATTTGCCCTGAAGATCGCCTGTGCATCTCTAATCGCCCCGATCATTTCATGAGCATAAAGCTTCAACTTTTTTGAAAGAAGCATATTTAACGCTTGTTCGCACTTTTTCTTATTTTTAAAGTGAAAATATATTTGACCCTTGTTGTTTGCGTTATAATTAGCTACCTCACAGTGTGTGGCTAAAAGTACATAGATTTCAAAACGGTCTTTTGTTATATGAAGTGATTCATTTTGCATATGCATTCTGTTAATTTAAAAAACTCGTAGTATGAGTACGAGCTTAACAGATCCCAATTTGGGCACATTCCAACTTTTGGAAAGAAAATTAGAATGTCTTATATTTATAACGATTTTTTCTTACCCAATTGACATATTTTTTATCTGTTTCCGGATCTGCCTCAGGAAATAAGTACAACACGACATCAAAATCATTTATTGGTGTTTCGTCTGTATTTTTCTCAATAAGATTTTTTTTGATAGCATTTGCTTTGGCAAAAAAGAGTAAGTCACCTAGTGATTTTTTTGTAAAATTTCTTTTATCAAAAGACGGCCATAATTCTTTTTGTGTAAGTTCTATTTCTTGCCACGCGTCCTCGATATCATTTTTAGAGGTATATTGATTTATTTCTAGACTGAGTTTTTTTCTTTTTCTTTTTCTTGTTTCTAAATAGTAGTTTTGAGAGGGAGGATAGAAGAAGCCCGTAAGTACTGCTGTTATAATCGGCATTCGCCATTCCGTCCCAAATCCCATTTTTTCTAAGAAATTTTCAATATCTTTATCAAATTTAATCATTTTAGTGGCTGGCCACTTGCGCATCATAACTATCGCAGACTTTTCTTTATTTTTATACTCTTCGTCGTTTGGTTTCTCCCTTTTTAAAATACTTGCAAGTGAACAAAAATGTAATTTATAAGATTCTGTGTCTTGGGGGTAATATTTGTGAATTAGATAAAGAAATGCGTCATTGGTACAATCTTTACCTTCCAAGATTGCTAGTAAATGTGAAAAGCGGTAGAAATTTTCTATTACAACTTGTTCTTTTTTCATAAAACATTAGGCATATTCATTTAGTATTATTGATAATAGCCCCTATCATGAATTATATAAAGACGTTGTGGCGGGCATAAGCATTTTCCTGTAGGTCTTTATGTTTTTCCGTTAATTTGCTAGTGTATAGGTACAATTGAATCATTGCCTAAACCTGGTTCTGTAAAGAACGGGCATGGCATCAAAGCCAGCAAAGATAGAGAACCCATCGTTATGGGGGCTACCTTTGCTGGTCGTTGATCGAAAGGTCAATGGATGACGTAAGTCATCACCTCATGCGGTGGGCTTTTTGTTTAGTCTTTTAAATATTTAGGAAATTGTATGAAATACTTGTTTTCAATATTACTTGGTCTTTTACTGATATTTCCGTATAGTGTTTTTGCAATTTCAAATACAGAAAATATTACCAGTGTTATCGGTAAAATTTTGATCCAAGTAGAGTCAAAAGGTGAAGCCTGGTATGTGAACCCGACAAATAAACAAAGATACTACCTTGGTCGTCCAGCGGACGCATTTGAGGTAATGCGCAAGCAAGGGACTGGGATAAGTGAAAAGGATATTTTATCTATGTTTACACCAGATCAGAATGATTTTAGGATGATGCGAAGCAATAAAGGTAATAGTTTACTTGGGAAAATTATTCTGCGAGTAGAAAGAGCCGGCGAAGCGTATTATGTAGAACCAAAAACAGGATATGCTTACTTTTTGGGACGTCCTCAGGATGCTTTTAATATCATGAAAGGAATGGGTTTGGGTATATCAAATATTGACCTTAATAAAATAGTCAAGTCATCTGACGGTTTACAACCCCGGGCAATATCATCAACTCCTCAAGTGGATAGTAATGACGTTGTATCGGTCACCCCAATCCTTTTTGCAAAAGATTTGACAGACGATGCATCTATTTCTCAAAAAGAAACAACGACGGTTAATATACCTCCATCATCAAAAAGACCTGTCACAGATCCTATAGCCCAGATTCCCCCAATTGTTCAACCAACACCAGTACAGGTGGTGCTACCCCCTCAACCTACAAAACCTGAAATCACTCGTTTCGAAGCCGACAAGGCGACGGCTAGTATAGGAGACGTTCTAACCTTAAACTGGGAGACCAAGAATGCTATTACGTGTGCCACTACTGAGACTCAAGATATCTCAATTCCTTTCGTTGGGAGACTTCCTAATGGTAGTACTAGCTTTGCTTTACAAGAAACTGGATACGAAAAGATACCAAATTTTATCTATTATCTCATTTGTGCAGATAAAGACTGGAATACTACCGTTAAACAACTTTCTGTCTCTATCAATCATACGTGGAAAATAGTTCCACACTTTGATACCAATGATGCATGGAATTATGGAACTGCAAACAATCATTGTGGGCTAAACTTAACAGACACCTCGTCTCCTAATGGTGGCATTTCAGGTGCTGTGGATGAAGTCTGGCCAAACCAAGCTGTATTTTCAACACTACGGCTAAATGTAGGGAATAATGAACAACTCACTGGTTTATCTTTGCAATCGGTTACTCTAAAAAAAGCGGGTACTGCCAACCTTGCGGACATTGATCTAAGTATATCAACGTCACCATCTGGTATATCTGGTAATATACCGGGAATTTTGTTCAATAAACAGTCGGTCGATGGAGATACATTATTATTTACCGTCCCAAGTCAAAACGGCCTGACATGGCCATTTAATTTAAATGTGAAGTTTGATCCTACTGGGATGAAAATAGGGGATACTCTGGGTTTGTCAATTATTGATATAAAGCTCGCTACTAGCAACCAAAATGATACAGTGATTTTTCCATTAGGATTACCGGCAAAGAGTGAGAGCCCCGATTTAGTTGTGAGATGTGCTACAAAAAGTAATTAAGGATAACAATATCTATGGTTGTGGATTTTTTGAGATATAATTGGTTCAGACTTTTATTTCTCTGCGTCTTTCTCTTTGCTACCGGATGCACGGCTTATTATTTTCTTGTTGTCCAACCACGATTATATAGAGAAAAAGAGATTGTGGCTAAAATTAAAGAATGTGGAGCTATAAAGCCTATTTTAGAGAAACAGCTAGACAAGGACGACAGCAATAGTACAGTAAGACGTTCATTTGTTAATGAAGTCTTTTATAGCCCCAAAAGACAAAGTTGCATTGTTTACATACTCACTCAAACATCAATAGGTGATGAGTTGTCGTTTGATATTACTCTAAAGGATTACTATACAAATGAAATTTTATTCTCGGATTATAATATAAAAGAGGGTTTCCTCGAAAAGGAGCAGGAACTTAAAGCCGTAAAAGCGGATCTAAAAAAGTCTACCCCGTAGTCAATTTTATTATATGGGAATAGTTATTCTACTCACACCTGCTTTACTGAGTATTTTTATTATTAATGCATACCTGAAGAGAAAAGGTAAAAAACCGATACCTGAAAATCTCACTCTCCCGATTATGCTTTTTGGTATTATGTGGTTTATTGCATATGAGTTATCAGCCTCGTTTTTACTTGTGCTTATATTCTCTGGGTTTGGTATGATGATTGGTGCCTTGCTTGAGCATTGTGGTAAGGACGCAACAGATAGTAATGAGAGGTAAATCGTATGGATAGCTATTTGTAAAATGCCAGTCTATAAGTCGGTGGATGTGAGATCGCATCAGCTGTGGATATCTGTGTCTTGACGAAAACTTATACAAAACGTATAATACGTTTCAAGAGTTCATTTCAAAATCCCATGAGATATTGCGGCAGTAAATGTTATCCATTATTTGACGAGCATCTGCTTGTCTCACCCTTCTAGAAATAGAAGGTTTAGATTCCGGCCACTGTGGTGTATTGGCGTTAGCTGTATACACTACGCAGTAAGCTATAGGCATTTATTAGTGCTAATAGTTAACTGTATACAGTATGCTGTTAGTGATTACCTGACTACCTTTGCGGTTATTGGGTTGAATTCACGGAAGACCTTTTGGAAACCATTAACCGCAAAGGGAAAGGCGTAGTCCCATAATAGCGAAAGTCGAACTAAGTCCATTGTTTTACCCTAACTATATTTCTATGGCTCAACTCACCAATCCTAGTTATCATTATGGGTGTCTTCCGTATGCGTATATGAGGGTAGTTATCTATGATCAAAAAACTAGTGCTTATTATCCTACAGATAATTTGCATTATTTTGGATCGACTCTGGTAGCTACCCTTTAATCATATAAATTGATGTACACATTTCCCGTCTTACTTAAGAAGATACGTGAATCCGCAGATATTACCCAAGAAGAATTTGCATCGGTTCTGGGAGTATCAACTATTTTGGTTTCAATGATCGAAACAGGGCAAAAGGATGTATCAAAGAATTTTATTTTACGTCTTGCTGAACGATTAGGCGTGAGACCAAATTCTGTGACGCCTTTTCTTTTTATTGATGAGAACCACGATAAAAGGAACTTTTCTAAATTAGATCTGAGCCTTATTGCAATTGGTGAAAAGCTCCAAGACAACCTTGTGAAGAACAAGGCAAAGAATTTGCGAAAATATGTCCAGCACTAGGTCTCGTTATCCAAATATTGCTCTTCAAAGCAAGAATGAGCTTGCAAAGAGGTTATCTGATAGGTCGCACAGTTTTGATGAGCGAATGGCTTTTATAGATGACGTGAAGGATAATTTTGATACCTATTGGCACGATACAACCGCCTCTGAGGCAGAGGAAGGAAAATTTGTACGCAGTGCCAAGGGTAAACCTTTGGGAGAATTACTATACCTCTTGGATAAAAAATTACTCTCACCCCACGATGTACGCCTCCCTCCTTTTATTTTTGGAGGTGTATCTGGTAAAAGTCATTTGGTAGCAGCACAATATCTTTTGGGGTATAAACGTCAACGAACTCTCCTAGCTCTTGATATACGTCGTTTTTACGACCAGGTGGGTCTCGCCAGAGTAGAGACCTTTTTTCATACAAAGGCAGGGTGTGGGGAAAGGCTAGCTCATCTATTAGCACACTTTTGTTGTGTTCCTGTGGGAGCCAAAGGGTCACTGTCTGATAACAAGGTTTTGGCTCGAGGTTTTGCTACCTCTGCAAGGTTGGCAGTGTGGTGTAATCTAGATGTATTTTTGCGAATGAATTGGCTTGTTCAGAGAAGGCTTAAGGGGTATGATCCTCGTGTTGCTATGTTTGTAGATGACATAGGGATTACCGCGAGCCGGGTTCCATATGAACTTATGGAACACCTGAGAGATGAGATCATTGCCCTGTTCGCGACATTTGATCTCAATCAACCTCTTCCAATACACATGGAAAAGACCAAAATTTTGACTTATAGCGAGGGTATAGAACACTTAGGCGTGAAACTGAATCGTAAATCACTATCTTTTGGGAGAAAAACAATCAAAAAAAGGGCAGGTATAATTAAAGCTTTGAAAGTCTCACCCAAAGGTCATCATAAAAAGAAACCACATGATCAGTTGCGATCTTATGGGGCGTATGGTCGACAGATAGGAAAAATAAATAGCGATACCACTACCTAATTTCTATACCCTCTTCAGTCTTATATCCTTAGAGATTCCTAGAGATTATGCGTACCTCAAACAATAGAAGTATCAAAGATTGGTCTAGCATTAGGGCAGGTGATTATCTTAATGCCTGTTTATCGGATCTTGCTGAAATAGAGCAGGAAAATGTTATATTTGATCGTGTTGGGGAAATGTTACGAATCAAAGCATTGTTTGAGGCTGGAGTATGGTATCAATTCAAATCTTTAGGTGCTATCCATAATGGATTCCGGGACTGGTATGAGCAAAGGATGGATTTTGTGCCGTCTAACTTGAAGAAAGGATATGTACCTTACCTTATCTGTAACAAATGTGATAGGAGGGCGGTATGCCTATATTATAGGGCATATCCGCGAGACTATAGTAGTCAACCCTTGTGTAGAATATGTTGTGGTCTGAAGTATTAAAATTTATTGGATAACGTTAATTTTTTTTGGATTGGTCGTTAATGCTTACGCGTTCACCACCTCTCCTGACGAAAGCACCACAGGAAATCATTCTATATGAGTGGTTTTTTGTTTGCTTTTGTTTCTTGCCGTTGATAAGCTGTATGTATATGAAAACGGTAAAAGTTCCTGAATTTGTTACAACTTCATTGGTCGATATATTGCGACCACTGTACTTAGCTTTCAAGGATATTAAGGATGGTGAAAAGGTATGCTTTGATTTGTCGAGCGTTAGCTTTGCCTCTCCGCTTTTTGTTTTGCCCTTAGTGGCATACCTTAAATCGGTAGGTGGTGACGTTTTTGGGAGTTCTTCAAAATTGCAGTCATATTTTGATTGTATACATTTTCCTGCTGGTGTGGATTCCGTATCAGGATTTGAGGCTTTGAGCCAAAGTAATAAAACGTATGTACCTATCAGCATATTAAAAAAGAGTGCCGGGGCGGGGAGAGACCGTCTTGAGACATTGTTTTCAAATATGGTATTAAAAGTACTGGGAACGTCCAAGGCTAGCAGTGCAGTGTACTATCCTATTTCCGAATTAGTTACCAATATTATTGAACATAGCAAGGTTGAAGAGGGGTATATGTTTGGGCAATATTATCCAAAAAAGAATTATCTTGATATCTGTATCGTTGATCGCGGGCGTGGTTTGGCAGGTTCATATTCTGATGAGCTTGGATTAGCATTTTCTGATACCCAAGCTATTGAGGAAGTGATGAAGGGGCATTCTACCAAAGTGAATACAGAGCGAGGATTTGGTGTAAGAACCTCAAAGAGAGTGGTGTGTGAAGCCATGGGAGGGGAGTTTATGTTATTGTCGGGATCTGCCGTGCTTATTGTGAGTAAAGGTAAACAGCAACTTGTCAACCTGCCCGGTTTCCATTGGCAGGGTGTTATCGTGGCGTATCGGATACCAAAACCGCAAGGATCCATTGACATTACCCCCTATTTGGAGTAAGATGTCGACACTTTGTGATATACTGAATATATGAAAAAACAATCAAAATCTACTATAAAAATCGCGGAGGTTATTGCTTCTGTCGTTTCTTCAAGAGACATTGTGGATTCGTTGGAAGCAATAATAAAAAAGACTCACGCAACCACCGTGGAGCTTGATTTTTGCGATGTTGTTTTTGTTTCACGCTCTGCAGCTCATGAATTCCTATTGTTACAGAAAAAGCTTTCTCAGACTGTTCTCTTTGTAAATACAAATGAGGATGTGACTACTATGCTAAGAGTCGTAGCCGCCAATAGAGCTGTACCTAAGAATGTTGATCAAACTCTTCGTTTTGAGCGTATTAGTGCTGACGCGCTGTTTATATAACTGAAAATGGAAACAAAATTGTCATAGCAATTTGAAAAAAAGTTTTTTAGTTTACTGCCGTAATCATGATTCATAACCTCTCCCAGTGTGCAAGTGTTGCCCACCTGATGCCCAAGAAGTGATGAAAAAGCAGAGAAACCAATAGTTCGTGATAGAAACAGAGAAACTCATTTTCCTTATAGTGCTACAGCTTTTCTGATGTTTACGGACTTTTCCGTAATTCGGTTTGTTTGGTTCGACTCCTGGCGAGAGCACCAGCCGGAAATCACTCTATATGAGTGGTTTTTTGTTTTAGGTATGTACCACACCTTGATAAAGAACGGCTCTCACACTATAATAGACAATAGTATCATAAAAATATTGTATATAAAAAAAGTATCATTTTTCAATGTTGTTGTGATGTCGTCTGCGATCCTATTGTCGTTTTTTTTATTACCACACACAAGTAACGCGGAGACACGGTCTGACCTTGTAGGAAAAATACTACTTCAAGTACAATCCAAAGGGGAGGCGTGGTACGTCAATCCTGCGGACAAGAAACGATACTATCTGGGACGACCAGCAGACGCTTTTGGGGTTATGCGCACATTAGGAGTTGGTATCAGTGAAAAAAACATGTCAGCAATTTTTGTTTCTGATAAAACTAATTTTAAAATGTTGTCATTGCCACATGGAAAGGCGCTCCTTGGTAAAATCATCCTTCGTGTAGAAAAAAATGGTGAAGCATATTACATAGAACCGACTACAGGGTATGCATATTTTCTGGGACGACCTAAGGATGCATTTGATGTGATGCGTGGAAGGGGGTTAGGGATATCCAATACGGATTTAGATACTATCAGCTCGGCGTCATTTGTGGGTGATGAATCGTATACATATTACACCGTGTCAAACGTTACGGATGGTGACACGATCAAAGTGGGTATTGATGGAACCTTGCAGACTGTGCGTATGATTGGCATGGACACGCCGGAAACGGTTGATCCGCGAGTGACGGTACAATGTTTTGGTGTAGAAGCATCAAACAAGGCGAAAGAACTTCTTCTGGGAAAGAAAATTAGGATTGAGAAAGATACTTCACAAAATGAACGCGACATTTATGGTCGTTTACTTGGTTATGTGTATCGCGAAGATGGATTATTTTTTAATAAATATATGATTGAGCAGGGGTATGCACACGAATATACCTACATCATCCCTTATACATACCAGGCAGAGTTTAAAGACGCGGAAAAAGTTGCTAAAGAAAACGAAAAAGGATTATGGTCGCCATCTGCTTGTGATGGTGATACGACGAGTTCTGTACCATCCTCGGTATTAGATTCCCCCTCTAGTGATCCTGACACATCAGTTACATCTTCCATCCAATAGAAAGACACGGACTGGGTACCATTTTATATCTAGTTGCCAGTATCGCACGATTATCGTACTATACGGTAGTATGTGAGTCATTTTAATATATACATACTATCTATGCAAAAAGTTGTTATCGCTTCACAAAATCCGGTAAAGATAACCGCCGTAAAACAAGGGTTTGCTAAAATGTTTACTGACGAAGAGTTTGAATATGTCGGTGTCTCCGTACTATCAGGTGTGAGCCATCAGCCAATAGGAGACGAAACTCGTACTGGTGCATTTGGGAGGGTGGCAAACGCACGAAAAGAAATGCCGGATGCCCATTATTGGGTCGGCATAGAGGGTGGATTGGAGGTCTTAGAAGATGATATGATGGCATTCGCGTGGATAGTTATCATGTCACGGACTCACACGGGCAAAGCACGATCCAGTTCATTTTTTATTCCAAAAAAAGTCATGGAGCTTGTCCAGCAAGGCAAGGAGCTGGGTGATGCGAATGATATTGTGTTTCAACGGTCAAATTCCAAACAAGATAATGGCGCGGTGGGTATTTTGACCGGCGATGTCATTACGCGTACTGATTATTATACAGAAACAGTCGTGTTGGCGCTTATACCATTTCAAAATGAACGTTTGTATTAGGTAATCATTATATGGTGTCCCTTGAATCACCCGTGTCATCGTTGGGAAAGGTTGCTAAGGGCTTATCAAAACGACTAAGCCGTCTTGGTATTGAAACATGCCGTGATCTCCTTTTTTATACTCCATTTCGTTTTGAGGATTATACCAATGTCATTGCGATCGGCGATCTCAAACCAGGGATGCAGGGTAGTATCCATGGACAAGTACAGCTGATAAACAATCGACGTTCACCGCGTAGTAAAAAAACAGTAACTGAAATGCTTATCGGAGATGAGAGCGGGCACGTCAATGTCGTATGGTTCAATCAACCGTATCTGACAAAGACGTTATTAGTGGGGGATTATGTTCGTCTGTCGGGCAAAACAAACGACAATTATTTTTCATTACAAATGGTAAGCCCGACGTATAAGAAGATCGCGCCCGGACATGAGAGTGATCCTGAAAGTCTTGTGCCGGTATATCCAACCACCGAGGGACTGACACAAAGACAGTTACAGTTTCTTATTCATCAAGCATTCCAACAGTGTGGCGGTGATATTCACGAATGGATACCAGAGCATATTTTGAAAAAAAATAGTCTGATGGCGTTACCACATTCATTGGAAATCATTCATGCGCCTGTGGATCTTGAAAAAGTAACAACAGCGCGACGCCGGCTTAGTTTTGAGGAACTTCTTCTTGTCCAACTTTCACAGATATATAGCAAACAGCAATTTGCCTCATTACACGCATTAACGGTGCCATTTGATAAAGAATATGTGAAAAACTGTATTGATTCTTTATCGTTTGAATTGACTGAGGCACAAAAGACAGCGCTATGGGATCTCATAAAAGATATGGAACGTTCACAACCCATGAACCGATTGTTGGAAGGTGATGTCGGATCAGGTAAGACGGCGGTGGCTGCGATTGCGGCAAGCACAGTGATGCATGCGGGATATCAAGTAGCACTTCTTGCACCGACGGAAATCTTGGCGCGCCAACATTTTTTATCATGGCTCAAAAGTTATCGGGTAGGTAGTACATACACTGTGGGATTGTGGACATCAGGAGATTGTCGCCTTGCAGTGTGGAACGAAACAACACAAGAAATGGAAGTCAAACCCATAAAACGTCCACAGATGTTAAAGGAAGTTGGCGCGGGTACAGTAAAAATGATTATTGGTACTCATGCACTGATTCAGTCATCGGTAATTTTTGCCCATCTGGGTCTTGCAGTCATTGATGAACAACATCGTTTCGGAGTGACGCAACGTAAACTCTTGAAAGAAAAAAATAAAGGCAGTGACATGCCACATCTTTTGTCTATGACAGCAACGCCGATCCCTCGTACCCTTGCCCTGACTTTGTATGGCGATTTGGATTTGTCACTGATAGATCAGATGCCAAAAGGGCGAAAAACGATTGTTACAAAAGTTGTACCTATGCGATATCGACGATGGACATACAACTTTGTGCGGGAACATATTGCAAAAGGTGAACAGATGTTTGTCATTTGTCCGTTGATTGATCCATCGGATGTACTGGGTGTCACATCAGTTAAAGAAGAGTACGATAAATTGAGACAAAATATATTTCCCGACTTACGTTTGGAAGTCATGCACGGCAAACTTGGACCCAAAGAAAAAGAAGATATTATGATGCGTATGCAAAAAGGTGAGATAGACGTACTTATTTCAACTTCTGTCGTGGAAGTGGGTGTTGATGTACCTAACGCGACATTGATGATGATAGAAGGCGCCGAACGCTTTGGTTTATCACAACTGCATCAATTCCGTGGACGTGTGGGACGATCAGACAAACAATCATATTGTTTTCTTCTGGCCTCCACGCAAGAAAAGGAGGAAGTATCACGTCTACGTGCTTTAGTAGAAAGTAACAACGGGTTTGAGTTGGCGGAAAAAGATTTACAGATTCGCGGTATGGGGGATTTGTATGGGAAACGTCAGTCCGGTTTGCCTCCACTGTCTCATGATGCACTTTCTGATCATTTTTTGATTAAAGCGTCTCGCGATACTGCGAGTGAGATCATGTCTGATATCAATAAATATCCTGAAATAAAAAAACGCCTTATCGCATTTCAGCAAACAGTACATTTTGAATAAACGAGAGCGTACGGATAATTAGCATGCGTCAAAATGGTGTTATATCTCAAATTCTTTGAGTGATTGTATTTGTTGCACAGTGATAGGCGGATTGGCGTATGACGCTTTGGGACAAACGGCTGTTTGAAAGCCCAACTTTGACGCTTCTTTAAGTCGTCGGTCAGCGTGGGAGATGGGGCGTACTTCACCGTTGAGTCCCACTTCGCCGAAAATAACTTGATCAGCGGGTAGTGCGACATTTTTGTATCCCGACATGATAGCGGCGCACACGGCTAAATCCACCGCCGGCTCGTTTATTTTAAACCCACCCACGATATTGAGATGGATATCTTGATCGCCGAGATTAAGACCTAGTCGTTTTGAAAGTACTGCGATGAGAAGCTGAAGACGATTGGTGTCAAAACCGACTGCGCGCCGTTGTGGATAACCAAAGTATGTTTTTGAAGTCAGTGCCTGTACTTGCACGAGAAACGCACGTGAACCTTCCATAATCACGGACGTAACACTGCCGGGCATTGGTTCTTTGTTGGACGAAAGAAATATGTCAGACGGATTGGATACTTCGCGAAGGCCTTCTTCTGTCATTTCAAATACCCCGAGTTCGTTTGTGGATCCAAAACGATTTTTTACTGTTTTCAAAAGTCGAAAATGATATTGGTTATCGCCTTCAAGATAGAGCACAGTGTCTACCATGTGCTCCAACATTTTTGGCCCGGCTACCATTCCTTCTTTTGTGACGTGTCCCGCGATGATGATTGGGATATGGTGTTGCTTTGCAGTTTCAAGAAGCTTCATCGTGGATGCGCGGACTTGGTTGATACTGCCTGCTTCTGACTGGACATCATTTGAACGTATTGTCTGGATGGAGTCTACGATGGCGAGGCGCGGTTTTTGTTCAACAATGCTGGCACAGATTTTTTCTGTGTTTGTTTCGCCGATATACAGAATTTTTTTTGAAACATTTGGTTCGGTACTTAAGCGATCAAGGCGCATTTTTATTTGTTGACCTGATTCTTCACCCGATGCGTAGAGTATCTGATTTTGTTTTTCTGCCAGACGTATGGCGATCTGAAGAAGAAGAGTGCTTTTGCCAATACCCGGTTCACCGCCGATCAGAATAAGACTACCCGGGACGATGCCTCCACCCAACACCTGATCAAGTTCACTGATGTGTGTGGGGATGCGCGGTATGTCGCTACTTTCTATTTCAGAAAATGGTACAGCATTTGCGGAAGGTACTGGTGGTAGATTTGCGGGTGTGCCATCAGAAACAGTCTGACCAAGCGTCCCCCAACCACCACATTCAAAACAGCGCCCAGCCCACTTGGGGGTCTGCGCACCGCATGTTGAACATTCAAATAGGAGAGTTGGTTTGGACATACTCATACAATACCGATTGCAAACATTTTGGTCAACTCTTTAGTTTTAACAACGAGTATTGGGGTCATTAATGTATGTTCCAGTCCCACCATTTAGTTGGATTGCTTCTTTTAGAATCGCGCTAAAATTTATTTCTCGTGGATCGATTTTAGGTTCCGCTTGGTATCCTGAAGTCACGTTACCTGCAGTGTCTTTTGGAACATCCCAATATTTTTTGCAGACTTCCGCATGGCTGAACACTCCCCCAATGGTTGTGTTCATCTTTGATACATTATTAGAAAGGGGAATATTATATTTTTTAGAAAGGTCATACACCAACTTTGCTGCTGCATTGATCTGTGCAGTGGTAAAGGCGACCCCCTCATCACCTGAACCAACTATTTCTATACCAATGCCCATGACATTAGCACCCCATTCACAACGAACGATATCTGTATCATTGGCAAGTTGAACAACATCTCCATTTGTTTTTATCCAATATTGGCAAGCAGCTTTGACTGTCACACCACCTGGTGCAGGCACATCTCCAAATGCAGGTGTGTTGCTTGTACCCGCAGTATGGTGAAGGATAATTTGATGTTTAGTTGCCGTACCATAATTTGCATAGGTATATCCATTGAATGTTTTGTTTTTATATGGTAGTTTTGCTAAATCAATTGGTTCTACCAAACTAGACGAGGTACCATTGTTAGCTGGTGTAGGACCCCCTCCGTTAGGTGTCGATGGGGCACGTAAAAGTTTCGTCGTTGCTTTATCAAAACTACAAGAGGCAAGACTTTCAACACATTGTGCGGTACCTCCCCATTGCATGGTAGTCGCTTGGAGGTCGCTGGAAAATATATTTTGGCATGTAGTATTACCTGAACATTTTTGAGCACCGAAGGATGGATTTCCTGTACCATATGATTGCACACAATAATCTACGCCATTTTTTTTACCAAGGTAAATTGCAATATGGGTGTATCCTGTAAAACTATCGACTGTGCCATACCATCCACCAACTACATCACCAGGTTTTTTGTCACTAATGGGGACTTCGGTAAATCCCGATTGTTTTAAGCTATCAAAAAGGGATTGTGCCCCAATGTTTGCAGTAAACTCACAGCCCGCTTCTTTGAGAACTTTTGATACAAACCATGCACAGTGATATCCACCGGTACACGCTTTCGCTTCCGCATATTGTTGTGCTGTGGCCGCTACCGTTTCTGGAGAGCAATTACCGTTTCCTACTGCGATATTTAATGTAGTACCATGCACAAGTTCTACTTCGATTGTTATGGGAGTCACCGGTGCCAAGCTCAACGGCACCCACCGTGTCAGTGCGGGGTTGATTAAAAAAAGAATCATGTATGAACTAAGAGTCAAAATGAGTCCGACGATCGCGTTTGAAATTGTTTTTTGAGCTTTTTCTGTTTGTCCTGAATTACCACGAGCGGTCATCCACTCTACCCCACCTACCATAAGGACGACAGCGGCCAAAACAGCAACGGCCCGTACCAGCCAAATAAATAATCCACCAAAATAATTTGCTATGCCATTACACTGCGAGCCGTCCTCATTGCATAGTTTAATAGTATCCAGATATTTGCTCGGATTTTTGCTATCCGGTACAGGTATCTGAAGAATGAGGTCATTGTTATTTGCTGCAAGAGTGGTCATTGGCGAAATCAATACAAAAAATCCAATCAACGACCATGCAAGACATCCGACTATAAAGAAAAATTTGTTGATATGCTTGTGTATCACACGTATACGTTATTTTAATTTGATAGTGTATAATTTACCGCTATTTTTGTCAGTAAAAAATAGATTGTTATTTTCAATAACTATTTGGCTTATGGTATGCGGTTCGCTTGGTTCGGCCACTTTTCTTTGTTGTCCTGTATCCAGATTTATACTGTAAATATAATCAGGTCCTTTATCACTCAAACTGCGCACTACACCTCCTCCACTGTCCATGCGTGAAGGTACGGCACAGTACATCAATTCATTACTTACAAACGCACATTTATCTATCCATGTATTGACCTGGAGATTTCGTCGGTTGTTTCCGATCGTGTCACCCAATGCATCAACGACCCATAGGAGTGGCTTGAGGTCAGAATCTCCGGAGTATGCACTATAAACGAGACGTTTTCCGTCCGGAGTCCATTGACTTTGAAAACCTCTTCCGTTGATGGTCGCCGCTTTAAAGTTTTCTCCTTTTTTCCCTAGAAAATATATTTTTTGATGAAAGCCGTCTACGACCTCACGATATGTGGCAATGATCTGATTGGAAGGGGACCATGTAACATCGACTAATCCACTGTTGTTGCCAAGTGGCTCAATCTGTTCACCCGCGCTTCCATCCGCACTGGCGATGGCAAGCCAATTACTATCTGCTTCGCCGGTAAGACTCTTGAACGCGATCTCACTGCCGGTGGTACTAAATGAAAATTCGCGCCAATGTTTTGGAAGAGTAACTTGTTTTTTTGCATTGAAATCATAGAGGATGTTGGATCCGTCGTAAAATTCAATTATTGCCTTATCAGAATTTGATGAAAAGACAACAGAATCAAGTCCGGGAAATTCTTGGTCAGTGAGTGCTACTTGCGTACCGTCAGGAGAAATCCGATAAAATTTTTGATCAAAAAAATCATAGGTTACGACTGTGCCGTCACCGGTTGGAGAGATTGCTGTATTGCGATCAGATTGTATTTCAATGGTTTGCACGGGGTCACCATTGGCCTTGTCCACTGTTTCTGCGATAGGTCGCTGACCTTGGGGAAATTCTGAAGGAGTCGTTGGCGTTGTGGGAGGAGGTACAAATGCGCCTGGTACCGGAAATTCAGGAGTGACATTTGGTGTTTGTGTAGTAGGCGATGGGGTAGTGGAAGGAGCAGGACGAAAAAACATGACATATAATAAGTAACCAAAAAAGAGGACAATGAGTATAAAACCGATAATGAGTGCAATGCGTTTGATTTTCATAGTGCTGTATAAAACTATTAAGTTCCAAAATCTTTATTCAGTATACCACATATATATTGATGAATTACAAGATGATCTGGTGTTTTTCAAAAGATTTATTAGCGAGATTGTATCGTAAAAAGTTTCTATCTATAGTATACTTTGTATTGAGTAAACTTTCCACCCTGTTTTGAAGTTTTATGTTTATATCAAAAATGCAAGAAAAAATTTCTCATAAAATGATGGCAATAGTGTTGTCTATCCTTACGTTAAGTGCAAGTATTTTTTTGTTCACCCAAAGCAATAGTAGTTCTACTCTTGCTGCTGAACCGACGGTTGATGATTATATCATTGTCAGCGGTTATGCGTGGAATCAAAAAACAGGTTGGATCAAACAACGTGGTATTGTCGCAAACGAATTAATTAAGGAAGGGAACTACGGTGTAAAAATAAACAGAAATACAAACAAAGTAACCGGCTGGTCATGGTCTTCCATATATGGCTGGGTATGTTGGGGAAGTACATGTCAAGATGACCCTGAATTGTCGGCACACATAGCAGAACCGCCCTGTAGTGATGGGAAGTGTTATGGATCAGTGAGTCCTCCTGTCATTGAAGGGTATATTGATACGGCAGATGCGAGCGTGATTGACTCCTTAGGTAATAATCCTCCGCTTGTTGGATGGGCGAAGATTATCCAATTAGGTAGTGCAGGATGGATAAAATTGTCTAGCACTGATGGCGCACTGCCTGTGTATGGTACAACTTTTGATAACAGCACAAAGCAGTTTGACGGATGGGCGTGGAGTTGTGTATCTGCGGATCCGGAAAATCCTGGCGCGGGGTGTAATGACGCGATAAGTTTAGGGTGGATTGTATTTAGTGGTAAGACGTTGGTTGATGAGACACTCTCTGACACTTCATTGACATGTCAAGATGAGATTTGTGAAACGGCAAGTATTGATTCTAGCAGCGGAGTTACCCAAAGTAGATGGTATACGGAGATCATTGCGCCGTGGTTGCAGACACAAGGGGGAAATATATATAGTAAAGGTGATGGAGTTACTGGTTTTGACACCCCGTCTGATGAGTTGAAGCCACCTGTTTTAAATGGCGGGTTCAATGCATCATATTTGATTCATTCAAATGGGGCGATACAAGCCCAATGGCTGTCTGAATGTCGCGGAGTGAGTGGAGGGGATTCGTGTGGCCCGAGTAACAACGTACAAACTCCACATGAACAGATTATGGCATTTGATGTGCCACGTGTTGAAAATAATTATCGTAATCAATTGGGGTTTATAAATATAGCAGCATTGACCACGATAAATCCATCGGGAAAAAATAAGTATGGGTACAATGTAAGTGCGAGTTCCAGCGAACAATTATCACAAGATTTTTCCGCACCATTGAATGATTCTGTCTTGTTTGTGGATGGAGATTTGAATATTGGCTCATCTGAAGATAGAGGTGTGCTTTATGTGTTGGGCGGGACTGAATCATCTCCGTCTGGTGCGGGGACTGTCGTGGTACAAGGCGATATTCATATCTATCGCCCTATAGAGTATGTACGCAACGGTATTACATCTGTCCAAGGTACACCATCTGTTGCATGGATCGCAATCAAACGACCTGACGGGTTGGGAGGTTACACAGGTGGAAATATTTACATAGATAATTGTTTGCCACCGCCGTCAAATACTGCTGACGCCGCGCTTATCTCCGGTGCATTTATTGCCGAAGGACAGATCACAACTGGTTTTGGTGGAAGCAATCAGGGTGATAAAGGGGAAGGATTGGATATCCAAAATCAATGTACGCCAGGTACGCTGGATACTAAGGGATTACCACAAGAGGGGAGTTTTGGTTTGTATGATATTCCTCTTCAGGTGGATGGTATCATGATGGCACAAAATTTTACGTTTCAGCGCGTATACACTGGTAACGATACTGGTGCTGAATCAATTCGTGATGATGGACGATTGATGACAAATGTACCACCTGGTTTGGAAGATTTTACAAAGACGTTACCGATCTGGCGATCTAGTCATATTTTCCAATAAACAAACCTAGAGGATATCCCCTATAAGAATAAATTTTTTAATGTGCTATAATAATTGAGCTAAAGATATTTTTCTTCCATGCCGCTGTTTCAAAAAAAATTAAAAAATATTATTGGCGTTGATATCGGGACGTCCAGTATTAAAATGATAGAACTTTCTCATCGAGAAGGAAGATTTTATTTATCTACTTATGGATTTGTGGAAGGACTTGGCCGTGAAGGGACGGTGAGTGCCAAAGCTGATGAATCGTATTTGGCAAAACAAATTATGCGTATCAAGGAATCAACAAAATTTACCAGTAATGTGGCAGTCGCCGCATTACCTTCCTATGCGGTATTTACTTCCATTATTAGTGTTCCGGCAATGTCAAAAGACGAGCTTAACTCTGCAATTCAATGGGAAGCAAAAAAAATTATTCCGCTTCCGCTTGAAGATATTGTGTTGGATTCTGAAATTTTAAATCCACCGGATCCAAAAGTTCGCCCTAAAAAAGGTGAAGAGTCGTCTGAACCCCTCAAAGTACTTATCACAGGTGCACCAAAAGATCTTGTGAAGCGATATACACAGATTTTTCAAGAAGCCGGTCTAACATTGGCTGGACTAGAAACTGAAACTTTTGCCCTTGCGCGGTCGTTGGTGGCGGACGATCCCGGAGAAATTATGATTGTAGAAATAGGTGCTGCCACCACTGATCTGATTATTGTGCAAAAAGGCGTTCCGTTTTTGTCACGTAGTATTGAACAAGGAGGCAATGCAATCACACGATCCATCGTAAATAGTTTGAATATTAGTGACAAACGTTCAGAACAGTTAAAACGTGATATTGGTATCACAACACTTGATGCAAATACCGGTGGTGGAGGTGTACCCCAAATCGTTGAACGAGCACTTGAGCCAATCATTCACGAAATACGATATACACTGGGTCTCTATAAGGAAGGGGAGGTGATGACTATAGACACATCACTTGGTAGTATTGAAAAGATTATTCTTACCGGTGGTTCTGCAATGATGCCCAACGTTGCATCTTATCTTGCGAAAGCCCTTGATATGAGAGTAGTGGTTGCTGATCCTTGGTCTCATGTCAATTATGACGAAGATTTGCGCCCTGTGCTTGCTGGTATTGGTTCACGTTTTTCTGTGGCGATAGGACTTGCCATGCGCGATGTATAAAAGGTGTGGTATACTATATCTATGTCTGAAAAAAGTACGACCGAAAAAACAACAAGTACGACTGAAAAAAATCGTATGACAAAAAATGGTGTAAAAAAAAGCGCACCGGGTTTTTCTGTTGGACAAAATATTAATTTGATTCCGCGCAACAAAGAAGATGCCGTTCGTTCTACACAAAGAAGTGTGCTTGAGCATTTTTTAATAAGTGCCTTTTTGGCAGTAGGGGTTATTGCTGTCGCTTATGGAGGGCTTTATTATTATGGATATACAAAAGAGCAAGAAATTGTTTCAGTAAAGAAAGAAATCGCGACCATTGAGCATTCTATCGCAGTTATTGAAGATCATAGAAGTCAGTTGGTTCAATTTCAAAATACACTTGAAAAAGTAAAAAACTTGTTGTCAAACCATACTCATTGGACTCGATTTTTTTCAGAGTTGGAGACATATACGCTTCCTGATGTGACGTTTACCAATGTCGTACTTTCTCCGCAAGGAAAAGTGAGGTTGTCGGGTATATCTAAGGATTACACAACACTCGCACGACAAATGAAAGCTTTTGAAGATGCAAGTGACATATTTACACAAGTATCTATTCCCGCAGGTCATGCTATTTTAAGTCAAAGTGGAAGTACGATTGGCGTGAGTTTTGACGCGTCATTGACTCTTGCACCTTCGGTATTAGTTTCTATTATGAAATAATATGGCAGAAAAAACAAAAAAGACAACATCAGAGATTTTAGAACCATTTTTGATTGTTGGCGTGTTTGCTATTGTTATATATTTTGGCTATGTGTTGTTGTTTCAACAATTACTAGAACAATTATTGCCAGGAGGAACATCAAATGCTGAAACATTGCAACAACAACTATTGGATAGAAAAGCATATTTTACATCGCTGACACGTCTTGAAGCGCTCTATCAGGATTCGCAGAAAGACACAACAAAACAAATTGAAGTTCTCGTTCCGGCAGGGCAAGGCATCCCACAGATTTTTGCGTCTTATGAGGCACTTGCTGGACGTTTTGATGTAAAAATACAGTCCATAGACGTTGTGTCTGATAAAAAAGTCTCTAAATCAAGTAATGGAGGACTACAATCGCTTCTGGTTAGTATGAAAGTTGCGAATGCCGATTATACATCCGTGAAAGATTTTCTTGACGCGATTGAAAAGAATATTCGTATTGCCGACGTGCAATCAATCAGTTTTGATCCGCGGTCCCGATTTATCGATATAACGCTTCGGTCATATTATCGCACAATAAGTACTGGCACTAAACAATAAGTGTCTATCCATACGTTTATGTCTACACCTATTCAAAAAAAGAAAACTAGCATGCCCATGCTTATTGTACTCCTTTTTCTTGTCCTTATCGGGGGAGGGTATTATTACTATGTGACGGTACTTTCGTCAGTACCTACTCCAGAAAAAAACAATCCTATACCGATCGCTACTACCATTGATTGGAATAAACAACTATATCAGGATCCATCATATAAAAATTTGGTGAATCCATTAAGGGGATCAGTAGAGGTGGGACCTATGGGAAATCCAAAACCATTTGTTCAACTTACCCCATCAGAGGCGCGTCAATAAGCCCACTATTTGGTAACTGTTTTTATTATTTATGGCAACACCAAAAGTAGTACAGTATTTGATTGATAAAGGTCTGATCCATGTTGAAGATTGGATCAGTATTGAGATGGAAGCTCGCAAGACTCAAACTGATCCGGAGATATTATTAGTTGATCAAAAAAAAGTATCTGAAATTGACCTTGCAAAGGCAAAAGCGGAATTGTATGAGTTGCCGTTTGTTGACCTAGCAAATATGGATATTCCCACTGAAACTCTCGCAATATTGCCGGAAACAGCGGCACAGACCCACCAAGTGGTTCCTTTTGAGCGTAAGGGTAAAAATATAAAAATCGCAATGGTAGCACCGGGGAATTATAGAGCGATTGAGGCAATGGATTTTTGGTCAAAAAAAGAAGGATTGGTTGCAGAACTCTACGTGACGACGTTATCCGGATTTCATGCTGCGTTAAAGAAATACAAAGGATTTAGTGAGGAAGTTGGAGAAGCGTTGGATGTGATCAAGGAACGTGAAGTACCGCAAAAAAAAGTTCAAGACAGGCGACCACTTACAGAAATTGTCAAAAAAGCGCCGGTAACCAAAATTGTTTCGTTAATGATAAAGGAAGCGGCTGATGCCGGTGCGTCTGATATCCATATAGAACCAGGACAAAAAGAAACACGTGTACGTTTTCGTATTGACGGTATATTACGCAAATACCTTACCTTACCTTCAAATCTCCATGCGAGTCTGATCAGTCGTATAAAGGTATTGGCGCGATTACAACTTGATGAGACACGTATTCCACAAGATGGACGTATTCGAGTTGATTTTGGAGATGGAAGTGTTGATCTTCGTGTTTCAACACTGCCGTTATTACAAAGTGAAAAAGTGGTAATGCGTCTTTTGCCGTCAAGCACACAGATCAAAGGACTAGAAGAGTTGGGTTTTGCCGGGGCGGTGCTTGAAACATTGAAAAAAAATACCGAACGACCGGTCGGTGTTATGATTATCAGCGGTCCGACCGGGTCAGGTAAATCTACTACATTATATTCAATGTTAGAGACACTCAATGATGAAAGTAGGAATATCATTACTCTTGAGGATCCAGTAGAATTTCTTCTGGCTGGTATCAACCAAGTGCAGGTGCTTCCTGAAGTGGGTCTTACTTTTGCCTCGGGGTTACGTTCTATCTTGCGTCAAGACCCCAACATTATCATGGTTGGCGAGATTCGCGACAATGAAACCGCCGAATTAGCTATCCATGCTGCGTTGACGGGTCATTTTATGCTTTCTACTATTCACGCGAAAGACGTATTAGGGGTGATTCCTCGTCTTTTGGATATGCATGTTGAACCTTTTTTGATATCTGCCGCATTAAATACAATCATGGCGCAACGTCTAGTGCGCAAAATATGTAAAGCATGTAAAGAGCCACTCAAAGTCAATGATGAGTTGATTCAAGAAATCAAAACAGAGCTTAAAGCTCTTCCTCCGTCAGTAGGAAAAAAAGTTAAGCAAGATGATTTGACCTTGTATCATGGTGCAGGATGCCCACAATGTAATGATACTGGCTACAAAGGGCGTATCGTGTTATGTGAAGTACTGACAATGAATGAAAATATGCGTGAAATTATTCGTACAGGGTTATCAGTAGATGAAATTGCAAAAGAAATGTTTGGACAAGGCATACCGACACTAAAACAGGATGGTATCTTGAAGGCACTTGCAGGGATTACTAGTATTGAAGAAGTGATGAGAGTAACGCGTGAATAGACATTGGTGGACTTTTGAGGATATGCTATACTTTATAATATATAGCTTTCTATTGTGATGAAGGTTTCAAAAAATACTACAAAAAAAGAAGAAGCTACTCATGTCTATGCAAAAACAGCATTGATCCCTTTTTTTATTGTTACTCTTGGTCTGTTGGGATTTCTTGGTTATGCCGCATCGCACGCGGCTACCGCTGATTTTTTGGAACCAGAATGCAAGCCACCAGGATGTCAACCAGCAGGAGGTGGTACCGGTGGTTTGATCCCCAATCTCTATGAAGTATTAAAAAAAGACAGTGATACGATATCCGATGCGTCGTTATATCTTGGTAAAACCATACTGGGGGGAGAATTGCATGTCCCCAGTCTTTGTTTTCCTGATGGATGCAAGTCCAGTTGGGCTGATTTGGTTGGGAGTACTTTAAATCATATGCGTGTTACTGCACCGCAAGGCACCGCTAATGTGGTAACGTCCTGGACAAGTATACCAGGGGGTGTGATTACAAATCTGGATAATAGCGGACACAGGATGCTTTTGGACTATACTGGTGAGGTTTGGGTGCCAAGTGATTGTTCAGTATGGTTACGCTTCACTGTGGATGGTACTCCTTACGGTGGATGGCCGTACGGTATACAAGGTACACATAGCTCTACTATTAGCTATTTGACGGAAAGCTTACCGTCTGGACCACATACATACACCGTGCAAGTCAGACAAGAAGATGTTCAAGGAAGTACATGCGCCTCTGCTGGCGCGGTCAACTTTAACAGCGCCGGTACTTTTCAGGTGATGGAAATGCCTGACACTTCTTCTGTTGTTACGGGTGGAGGTGGGGGCGGATCAACTACGACACCTACCTTACAGGAAGTAACGACCGAAGGTTCAACAACCGATAAGGCAATCACGACAGGTACTATTACCATAAACGGGAATGCGACAGTAAAAGGGGATAAATTTACTCAATTAGGAGATACTGGGAGAATCAACCTTGGGGATGCCAATCATTATATACAATCAACATTTGGGAATGGTGTATCTATTGGGACATGGGGTGCCACTGATGGAATAGTGTTAAAAGAAGGTAGTGGCAATGTTGGTATTGGGACGACGTCGCCTGGAGCAAAACTGGATGTAAGTGGAAATGTCAAGGTAGGTGGAACTATAAGGATAACTGGTGGTTTTCCGAGTGCAGGGAAAGTTTTGACATCGTCAGATGTCAGTGGTAATGCGACATGGGAGACGCCGATTCTTAGTACTGGTGCAAGTGGTGAAGGGGTGATGTATTTGAGACAATATGGTGGTAATGTGTCTAAACCAGATCCAGCGAACTGTCCTTCTGGGTGGACACAGGCAGATTTTGGACGGGAATATGCAGGGTCATCCTCGAACGCAGTTAGGACTTGTTATACAGAAAATTCTTGTAGAATCATGTATTTGAGACAATATCATGGTAATACGTATAAACCATCTCCAGCGAACTGTCCTTCTGGGTGGACAGAGGCAGATTTGGGAGAGGAATATGCAGGGTCATCCTCGAACTCAGTTAGGACTTGTTATCAATGTTCCCCATAACCTATGAAAACTATCACACATAAAAAAAAGTTTTTTCCTTTAGGAGTCATTGCTTTTGGTGTATGCGCGGTGCTTATCGCAACTGTACTTTTGGTCAACAGTAACCATGAGAGTTCACTTGCGGCCACGAGCGACGCAGTGAAACTAGCTCCAGTGGGACAAAGGGGTGGTATTGGAGGCGGAGGTGTCACAACGACACCGACCTTACAAGAGGTGACGGCCGCTGGTTCGTTAACTGATAAAACAATCAATATCACCGCAGATGGCACAACTGGTCAGTTAGATTATTTGCTGACGTTACGTAAAAGTAACGTTACGGATTGGGGCGGAAGTGCAGCTGGTATTTTATTAGCAACAGAGGGTGTTAGTAATTTTGGGAAAGGTGGTATCGCATTTGAACGAACTACGAGCTGGGCGCGTGGCACAATACATTTTTTGAATAGAAATACACCAGATAGGTCATTGCCTACCCTAACTGATTCAAAAATGGCTATCACCAAAGAAGGAAATGTGGGAATAGGGACGACGAACCCGGGGGCAAAACTGGATGTAGCAGGAACAGTTAAGATTACTGACGGGACACAGGGGATAGGAAAAGTTCTTACTTCAGACGATACAGGTTTGGCAAGTTGGCAGACACCGACGAGTGGAGGTAGTGGAGGATCAGCAAGTCCTCTTCTCTTCACAAAAGGTTTATACCCCTATGGTGCTGATCGTGATGCAACATGTTCGTCTGTCGGGGAATTTGGATCTGGTTATCATGTAGCATCCATTTTTGATGTTGCGATGCATGCGACTGCCGCAGTAGCAACAGGTGGTTTCTTAGTGAGAGAATCTTACCCAGCGAACCCACACCTTGTTCGCGGTGATGGCACAGGGACATTATTTACGACTACGGTATATACTGGTACCGGTACTGGGACATTTAAAATTGCGTGTGTGAAAAATGATGCTCCTCTTCTCTTTACAAAAGGTTCATACCCCTATGGTGCTGATCGTGATGCAACATGTTCATCTGTCGCGGAATTTGGATCTGGTTATCATGTAGCATCCATTTTTGATGTTGCGATGCATGCGACTGCCGCAGCAGCAGGTAGTTTCTTAGTGAGAGAATCTTCGCCAGCGAACCCACACTCTGTTCGCAGTGATGGCACAGGGACATTATTTACGACTACGGTATATACTGGTACCGGTACTGGGACATTTAAAATTGCGTGTGTAAGATAATAAATCATCAAAAAATCGACTCACACTGTACGGGGCGATTTTTTGATGGATAGTCTTTCAATTATTTCTTTGAGGCGGTAAAATACCGTGCTTGTAGCACGTCGTTAATATTAAAAAATCCTGATACACTGACGTTCATATCGGGAGAGATGTCCCGGAGTGAAGGATTATTTATGCCATCTACTATCAGTTCCGTATCCCCGAATACTTTTATTGTCCGCGTTTCTAAAATCGTTTTTGTAGATTGGTCAACAACATTGACAATCACAAGATCACCATCAACACGTTGCACTACTCCTTCCACCACATCACTAGGCACCAAGATATCCTTCGCTGAATTGATTGTTCCTTGTACTGCTGGGGTTGAGGACGTTGCGACGGCATTCTTGGTAATCAGGGGTGTTTTTGGTGTTTGTTGCATTTGCAGGATTGCCATGCCAGCAATACCGATAGCAAGACCTGCTATAAAAGTGATCATGAGTTTTGTTCGATCTGTGTGCATAAAAAATTGTTATACAAATTATACCAGTATTATACCATACTTGCCCTTTTGCCCAATAGCCGATATTATAAGGATAAGCAGAACAATTCTCTATTTTTGTTTTTATGGATACAACACAAAGCTTGGTGCTCATACGGATGTTGACTGGCGCGGCGCGAGAGCGAGCGACTGATCTTCATATCAACGGGGGCAGCGTGCCTATGATGCGGATTGACGGGACGCTTCGACCATTACCGGGAGAAGAGATCGTCACACAAGAGTTTATTGGACAAATGTTGGAATCTTTTCTTTCTCCGGAAGTTTTAGAAAAATTAGCAGAGACAAAAGATTACAGCTTTACGCACTTATTTGATAATAAAGTGCGAGCAAAGGTAAGTATCTACTATGAAGAAGGCGCGCCAGCGATTTCTATGCGCTTGTTGGATGTGAAAGTGAAAACACTACAAGAGCTCAATACCCCTGACAGTGTGAAAGCGCTTGCACATTTGAGTAGTGGCTTGGTATTGATCGCGGGGACATACGGATCAGGACGCACAACGCTTGCTATGGCTCTTTTGGAAGAGATAAATAGAACGAGAACCGTTCACGTGATGACGGTAGAACGTCCGATAGAGTATGATCTGGCAGGTAATAAGTCAATCGTTGATCAGCGTGAAGTAGGGGATGATGTTGCTACGTTTGAAGATGCGCTGACACACGTACAGCGAGAAGATGTAGATGTGGTCTTTGTCAGTGAACTTACCACAGCAAACCAAATCATGCGTGTATTAGAAATCGCAACATCCGGCGTGTTGGTATTTGCTATTGTTGACAGTGCATCAGGTGTGCATGCGATAGAAAAAATACTTGCCGCACTTCCGCCGGCAGAACAGGAACATGCTCGCTCGTTATTGTCTCAATGTCTGGAAGGTGTAGTGGCACAACGTCTCGTGCCTCGCATTGGTGGTGGTATGGTAGCAGTTCATGAAGTCATTCGTACTCATCCGACTATTCAGGCATTTATCGCTGGCAATCGTTTGGCGCAGATTTCGTTATTTTTGAAAAATAATCAGGATGCTGGTATGGCCAATATGGAAAAAGAACTTGCCAATCTCGTTAGAAACAAGGAAATATTACCTCAATCCGCGCACGATGCGGCGGTGGACAAAGAATTTCTTTCTCATTTGATATCGGGCTAGCGTATGAACGAAAATCATGAAGCGTTATTGCAGACTCTAAAAACTTCACTAGAAAATGCGACTTCTTTGGAAGAAGTACGTGTCTTGTATCGTGCCTATCTCGGGTCAAAGGGAAGTATCAAACAACTGTATGCGGGTCTAAAAGATATGAGTCCGGAAGAAAAGAGAGAAAAAGGCCCTGTTTTGGCACAACTTTTACAAAAAGCACAGGAAATGTTTGAAGAACGGCAAAAAAACGTGGGGAGCACAGAGCATGAGAATTTTTTGCATGCGCATACCCAGTCCCTTCCATTGCACGCAGTAAAAATCGGTCATCTGCATCCGGTTTCGCAAACTATACGCCAGCTCAATAATTTTTTTGGTCGTATGGGGTATAGCGTTACGGATGGGCCGGAGATTGAAACCGATGAATTTTGTTTTCAGCGCCTCAATGTCCCCGCAGATCATCCGGCACGCGATATGCAAGATACGCTGTATATTGAGGAGCCAAATATTTTACTTCGTACGCAAACATCTTCTATAGAAGCGCGGATTTTGGCGACACACAAACCGCCGTTTAAGTTTGTTTCGCCAGGTCGCTCATATCGTAATGAAAAAGTAAACAAAAGTAATCATTTTGTTTTTCATCAATATCAAGGTGTCGTGGTGTTGAAGGAAACAAGTTTGAAAGATCTTTTTGGTACGTTTACCGCGCTGTTTCGTGAAATGTATGGGCCGGATGTAGTGATTCGTTTTCGTAATAAGTATTACCCTGAAGTGGAGCCAGGCGTGGGCCCTGATATGCAGTGTTTTTCTTGTCATGGGGTCGGTTGTACTGTATGTAAAAATGTCGGCTGGATAGAAATGGGCGGAGCAGGCATCATACATCCTGATGTGATGCGCATGGCAGGATTGGATCCTCTACAGTGGCGTGGTTTTGCTTTTGGACTTGGATTGGATCGTTTTGTGATGGCAAAATATAATATAACTGATATACGTACACTCCTTGGTGGAGACTTGGCATATCAACCATACAAACATGAAGGTACTCTATAGTTCAATCAAACAATTTGTTCCGACATTGACCGCAACAGCTCGAGAAGTGGCAGATGTTTTAGCGTTGATCGGATTTATGGCGGATCAATATGAAGAGGTGACACACAATAGCAAACCCGATGTGTGCATTGGACTTGAGGTACGACAAAACAGAGCTGACTGTTTTTCCGTGATGGGTATTGCGCGTGAAGTGGCAGCATATTATGGATTATCGGTTGAATTTCCTCCATATACACTTACCAACGAAGGAACGTCCTCTCTAGATATTGAGGTCAAAACGTCAGACAGTACGGCGCGGGTGTTGGCTATACAACTTGATGGTGTAGTGCAACAAGAATCACCCGCGTGGTTGAAAGAATTTTTGGAATTGCATGGTATGAACACGATCAATATCATGGTAGATATTTCTAATTACGTCATGATCATGACTGGCTATCCTTCTCATTGTATTGATGCAACAGCTATAGAAGGAACTTTGATGTGGAAAAAAAATACTCATTTTGAAAATATCGAAACGTTGGACGGCAGTGTCTATCCGCTTTCCAAGGATGGGCGATATTTGCTTATTCATGATAATACAGCACCAGTTGCACTGGCGGGGATTGTTGGATCACGCTACGGAGCTATTTCACCTGCAACATCATCTGTTATTGTTGAGTTGGCGGTGTATGATTCCGCAGTCGTGCGCGACAATATGCGTTCGTTGCATATCTATACGGAAGCAGGGAATCGTTTGGGTAAAGACCTTGATCCTGATGGTGCGTATTATGCGTTTAGTATGATGATATCACTCTTACAGGAGCATACGCATGGCACCATTGTTTCGTCATTGTTTGAATATTATCCCAAAGAGCCCGTGCAACAGACAGTGGATTTTGATCCCATGTTGCCATCCCGCATTGCGGGGATTGATATCCCGGTTGATACAGTGAAGACTATCTTGGGTAATTTATTTTTTGAAGTGCACGAGCAAGGCAATATGCTACAAGCGCGAGTACCACTGTTTCGTACTGACATTGCAGGTGCGGAAGATATTGCAGAGGAAGTCATCCGCATAGTGGGGTTTGACAAAATACCTGGAGATGTTTTGCCTGATCTAGCGGTTGTACCTGATATTACTCCCATTTCACTCCAGTGGGCTGATGTCATTCACGATATATTGGTGAATAGAGGATATGATGAGATTCGTTCATTACCACTCGTGTCATCAGAGGTCAATGCTTCGGTGCGTTACAGTGTTGGGCGTGCGATCATGACGCAAAATGCGGTGAATGAAGAATATCCGGAACTTAGACAAAGTCTTTTGGCTGGGATGTTGATGCAAAAAGAGCAATATCAAAAAAGAAATGTTTCGCCGATGTATATCTTTGAGTATGGGAAAGCATTTGATACTCAAGAAGGAAAATATGAAGAACATGAGATGTTGGCATTGGCCGTTATATCTGCTGATGACAAAAAAAGCATTGTCTCGTTGTATTATGATATTGGATACCTTTTTGCACGAATGGGTTTAGATTTGACCATACGAAAATCAGTTACCGTACCATCATGTGCAAATCCATACTCATGTTGGGATTTGATGGTGACGGATACAATGGTAGGAATCTGTTGTATTTTGGATGATACGGACTATCCGGACGGCGCAGTGGCCGAGCTCAATATAGACAAGCTACTTCAGTCCCTACACCCTATATCAAAGGTCAGTACGGGAGAATTAACGGAAAAACTTGTTTCTTTGGATACAAATGTGGTATGTTCAGGTGACGAAGAATTATTTACACACATCAACGAGTTGTATGCCACATTGGGTGATCAGGCATGGTCTATTATGGCAGTAGACCGTTATCCCCTTGAAAGTGGTACTCGTTATACACTACGAGTAACATATCGGGATCTCTCTGACACTGATGCGAAAGCGCTTCATATGAAAACTTTTGAATTGAATACCTAGTATATGAGTAATGACATGGAACAGATTATTTCTTTGTGCAAACGACGGGGGTTTATTTTTCCCAGTTCGGAAATTTATGGAGGGCAGGCGGCATCATACGATTACGGACCTTTGGGTGTTGAATTAAAAAACAACATACAACAGGCGTGGTGGAAATTTTTTGTAACATCGCGTCCTGATATAGTGGGTATTGACGCGGCTGTCATGATGAATCCAAAAGTCTGGGAGGCATCCGGTCATGTGAGTAATTTTACCGATCCGCTGGTGGATTGTAAAAAATGCAAAAGTAGGTATCGTGAAGACCATTTACCAGAAGATAATAAATGTCCTTCGTGCGGGGCTAGTGATTGGACTGATCCACGACAATTTAATTTGTTGCTCAAAACTAATGTTGGGCCGTTAGAAGATGATACCTCTGCTGTATATCTTCGCGGAGAGATAGCACAAGCAATGTTTGTAGATTTTAAAACAGTGCAACAGACTATGCGCTTGAAATTACCTTTTGGTATTGCAAGTCAAGGTAAGGCATTTAGAAACGAAGTAACCACATCAAACTTTATTTTTCGTGGACGCGAATTCAACCTGATGGAGTTTGAGTATTTTATAGATCCAAAAAATTGGGAAGAGAGTTTTGAATTTTGGTTGAAGGCGATGAAAGATTGGTTGTCGTATTTGGGGATTGATGAAAAAAATCTTTTCTTTCATGAAATAGAGGATGGAGAACGCGCGCATTATTCCAAACGCACTATTGATATAGAATATCAATATCCATTTGGCATGAAAGAGTTGTATGGTATCGCGTATCGTACTGATTATGACTTGAAACAACATCAGCAGCATAGTGGGCAAGATATGACATATACAGATCCTGTTACCAATGAAAAATATATTCCTCATGTCATTGAACCATCAATGGGACTTGATCGCACCGTGCTTGCTGTTTTGCTTGAACACTATCATGAAGAGCAAGCGCCTACAGCAGAAGAAGGGGAAACAGATAAGCGTGTGGTGTTGCGCTTTCCGTTTGATCTGGCTCCTATCAAAGTTGCGATTTTGCCACTAAGCAAAAAAGAACCATTGGCTGAAATAGCGCAAAAAATTGCCACTGATCTGCGTGACGACTGGATGGTGCAATATGATGAAACGCAAAGTATCGGCAAACGGTATCGTCGACAAGATGAGATTGGGACACCATTTTGTGTGACGATTGATTTTGAAACTGTTGATGACAAAAAAGTGACGGTGCGTCATCGCGATAGCATGAAACAAGAGCGTATCGCGATCCAAGAACTTGGCGCGTACATAAAGACAAATAGATAATCTTTACTTTTCCTATGTATACAAAGCATACGTTTTCAAACGGATTACGGACGGTGGTGGCGCCTATGTATGACACCAAATCGGTAACAGTATTGGTATTACACGGCGTGGGTTCGCGACATGAGACAAAAAAAATCAACGGGATTTCTCACTTCCTTGAGCACATGATGTTTAAAGGCACAAAACGCCGACCTAGTACGCTTTCTATAAGCAAAGAACTGGATGGGGTAGGCGCTGAATACAATGCGTATACATCAAAAGATTACACAGGATACTATATCAAGATTGCGTCTGAACATTTGGAATTGGCATTGGATATTTTATCGGACATGTTATTTCATTCTGTATATGTTGATAAAGAAATTCAACGTGAGAAAAAAGTCATTTGTGAAGAATTGCACATGTATAAAGATAATCCGACGATGTACATAGACACATTGCTAGAAGCCGAAATGTTTTCACCTAACAGTTTAGGATGGGACATCGGGGGTGATGATGCGACCGTTATGGCGACGACGCGTGAAGGAATTGTCGATTACAAACGCAAACATTATCTTCCTTCAAATACTGTGGTCGGTGTCGCCGGTCATTTGGAAGAAAACGTGTTGGAACGATTGGAACATTTTTTTGGTCATACATGGGGCGAAGGGGTCAAGCAAAAGAGTATTTCAAAATTTGAGATCCCCACTCGTCGTACTCCCGCTCTAAAAGTACAGTATAAAGAAACAGAGCAAGCGCAGGTAGCGCTGGGTTTTTATGGCTACGGATATGCGGATCCAAGAAATTATGCTGCATCGCTTTTGTCAGTGATCCTTGGCGGTCCGATGAGTTCACGATTGTTTATCTCCGTGCGTGAACGATTGGGGCTTGCTTACAGTATCCGTTCATCAGTGCAATCCTTTCATGAGACAGGCGTGCTTACCATACAGACAGGTCTTGATAAAGCGCGTATCGGCAAAGCATTGAATGTTATTTGCAAGGAGATTATAAAAATGAGAGAAAAGGGCGTGACATCCGCTGAACTCGCACGCGCGAAGGATTTTATAAAAGGCCAGCTTGCATTACGTCTGGAAGGATCAGACAGTATTGTGTCATGGTATGTTAATCAAGAATTATTGGTGGGGGATACATTAACACCAGATGAAAAGCTAGAAAAGATATTTGCCGTTTCTCGCGAAGATGTGTTAAAAGTCGCGCGTGAAATATTTCAAAAAAAACACGCCAGTTTGGCTGTCATCGGACCGTATAAAGAAAATTCAATGTTTCGCAAGGTGTTGGGAGAACTATAGTCCTAGAGGAGTGATGTACCTCGTCGCTTTATTATCCTTACATAAGATTTTCCAAAATATCACTGCCCGTCATTTCTTTGGCGGGTTTTAAGTCAAGAAGCGCGCACAATGTGGGGGCGACATCTGCCAAAATGCCGGCGGGATTTATGTTTGATTCTATTTCCGTGCGCATGGATTCTTCTTTTTCTTGTTTACGTTGATCATCAACAACAATAAATGGCACTGGATTAGTAGAATGTTCTTTGTCTGTCTGTCCTGTAATGCGGTCTACCAGGCCTTCCGCGTTGCCATGGTCGGCAGTGATGACTGTGATGCCATTTTGTTTTTGATTTGCTTTGACCACCAGTCCCACGCACGTATCAACCGTTTCCAACGCTTTGATCGTAGGTTTGAGTTTTCCGGTGTGCGCTACCATGTCCGCATTGGCAAAGTTTACTAAAATAAAAGTATATTTTTTGGCGGAGATTTCGTTGCATAGTTTTTTTGTGATTCCCATGGCGCTCATTTCAGGTTTTTTGTCGTATGTCGCGACTTTGGGAGAGGGGACAAGTATACGATCCTCTTTTTCATATTGTTCTTCACTTCCTCCGTTAAAAAAATACGTAACATGAGCATATTTTTCTGTTTCAGCGATACGGAGCTGTCGAAGGCCGGCATCGGCAACAATTTTTCCAAAAGGGGTTTCTATATATTCAGGAGGGAATATGTAATCAGCAGGTAGTCCTTTTTCATATTCGGTCATGGTAACAAAACAAAGAGATTGTGGTATGCTCTCTCGTTTGAACTCTTTGAAGTTTGGAACGATAAAACTTTTTGCGAGCTGTCGTGCACGATCGGGGCGGAAGTTGAAAAATACTACGGCGTCATTGTCGTGTACCGTACCAACGGGCTGGTCCTCTTTGTCAGTCATCACCGTCGGTTCAATCATTTCATCATCAATACCTTTTTTATACCAACTTTTTAGCGCATCTTGCGCATCTTTTGCTTGCGTTCCTTTACCAAGCGTCATGGCATCATATGCTTTTTGTGTGCGGTCCCATTTTGTGTTGCGATCCATGGCAAAGTATCTGCCGGTGATTGTTGCAATAATACCCGTCTTTGTTTCTTTGATGACTTTGTCCAGTTCTTTGAAATATTTTTCACTGGCGCGTGGTGGCGAATCACGACCATCAGTGATAGCGTGGATAAACACGTTTTTTATTTTTTCTTTTTTGGCAGTGCGCAAAAGTGCATAGAGATGATCAACATGTCCATGCACACCACCGGGGCTGACAATACCCAAGAGGTGTAGATTGCTTTTATTTTTTTTCACATGGGCAAAAACCGCTTTGAGCACTTTATTTTTTGCAAAGCTTTTATCCTCAATACTTGCGTTGATGCGTGGAAGGTCTTGATACCGCACCAAACCAGCGCCGAGGTTGAGGTGGCCGACTTCAGAATTGCCGACTTCGCCCCACGGAAGACCTACTGCAGTACCGGACGCGTCAAGCACGCCATATGGATAATGCATAGGCAAATCCCGCATGACCGGCGTTTTTGCCATGAACATAGGGTTGTCTTTTGTGACAGGGGAAATACCCCAGCCGTCAAGGACTATTAAAATGAGAGGGCGAGTGGACATACAATAACGTAATATGATGATTACCTTTATCCTACCATGTTGTAGTGTCTATGGGTAGATGTTTGAACAATCATAGTAGTTGACGCACGGATGTATTTGCTTTACTATTTGTCGTATGCCGCCGTGATGGAACTGGTAGACATGCGTGACTCAAAATCACGTTCTGCAAGGAGTGTGGGTTCGACTCCCACCGGCGGCAGTATATCTGTCTCATTATGAGATTTTTTTAAAATAGTACTCATGTCTATCCCTACCCCAAACGAAGGAAAACAATTTGAGATTGACGTTTCAGACCAGCGATATGCACGTTATCCTGTCAAAACACATGTTGTAACCGATAAAGACGATATTGTTGTAATAGTAAAACAATATGTCGTACCACATATTCAGGAAGGGGATATGCTTTTTATTAGCGAGCGTATTGTCGCAATCAGCCAAGGGCGTGCGTATCCCATCAAAGATATAAAACCATCAGCATTGGCGAAGTTTTTGGTGAAATTTGTTCACAAGTCCCCCTATGGTATTGGTTTGGGAAGTCCGTGGACGATGGAGCTTGCGGTACGCGAAGCAGGCGCGGTGCGTATGTTGTTTGCGGCATTTTTATCAGCAATCACAAAGCCGTTTGGTATGAGGGGTGTTTTTTATAATGTCGTGGGAAAAAATATCAACGCGATTGATGGTCCGTGTTCCTACACCTTGCCTCCGTATAACGAATATGCAAAATTGGGACCAAAAGATCCTGATGCTGTCGCGCGCAAGATAAAATCGGCCGTCGGGTGTGAAGTGGTCATCATTGATGCCAATGATTTGGGAGTCAATGTTTTAGGACGATCTGACAAAGATATTAGCGATGCATTTTGTGGAGGCGTATTTCGTGATAATCCTTTGGGACAATCAAAAGAACAAACCCCATTATGTATTGTGAGAAAAATATCATAGCGCCAAGCGACGAGAAGTCTGCTTTTTCCTTTTTTTCGCCAACGGGCTGACTTTTTCTTTTTTTAAAAGATGACGGGTAACAAACACAAAGATGAGCAGTGCGATCGCGATGCCGATGCAGTCATTAAACAGGTCACGAATACTGGTTGTGCGTGTAGGAATAAACGATTGGATGATTTCGCTGTAGGTGCCATAGATCACCAAACTCCACGCGGCTTTTAACGTATGTTTTGGAAACGTAAAAAAGGTAACGAGTCCGATTGTGCCAAATAAGCAGACGTGAATCAAACTATCAAAGAGAGAAAGTGCGCCAATACCACGCGTTAGAGGCATAAAAAGTATAATTGCAGAGCCGAGATAAAATGGCGTAAGAAATATAATACGTTGTCGTATAGTGATATGCATACAGTAATGATACCATATCCTCTTGCATAATCATTATATTGTGTTAGTATTCTCGTGCGGGGTAGAGCAGTCCGGCAGCTCGCCTGGCTCATAACCAGGAGGTCGCCGGTTCAAATCCGGCCCCCGCAACCAAACAAGTCTCCTTACGGAGACTTTTTTGGTGGACGATAATCTGAAGTATAAACTTGCAACGAACAGAAAATATGTTAGAATCCAATCATGTCATTTTGTGCGCCAGAGTAGCTCAGTGGTAGAGCAGAGGACTCATAAGCCTTTGGTCGTGGGTTCAACTCCCACCTCTGGTATAAGGATATTACAAAGCAGGGGCTCTCCCTGTTTTTCTGTTTCCAGAGGGTGCTATACTGTATTTGTAATATAATTTGGAATGTATGCTTGCTATATCATCACAACGCGGATTCAATGTCCTTAGTATAATCCTCACTATTGTCGCCATCGCGCTCGTATTGGGTATTGGATATCTAGCGATTAATCCAGAAAAACGAGCTGCTGACAAACGCAACAAACAAAGACTTTCCGATATTACTGTGATCTTGAAAGGTGTGGAGCAGTACACACGTGCAAATCAGACAATATTTCCTAAGGATATCACTCTCGACGAAGAAGAGGTGTGTAAGCTTGATGCACAAGATTGTTCTGGTTTGGTTGATCTATCTGTAGTAAAGACATATGTGGGTACATTGCCAGTAGATCCGACAATTTCGTCGGCAAATAGTACGGGTTACGCAATCATAAAAACAACAGACGGGCATATCACTATTTCCGCTCCACACGCGGAATATGGCGCAGTGGTCAAAGTGACGTGGTAATGCGTTTGCGTAAGTGCCACTATACGCGGTATACTATAGCCATACAATCATGAACGTATGGGCACGATAATTGCTGTTGTTAATCAAAAAGGGGGAGTGGGGAAGACGACGACTGCTATGAATCTCATGGCTGCGCTTTCTGATATGGGTCAGAGGTGTCTTTTTGTTGATCTGGATCCACAGGCAAACGCGACGTCGGGGTTGGGTTTTTCTCAAAGGGACATCGAACATGGCATCTATGAAGTATTGGGAGGGGATCACACCGCAGAAGCGGTAATGCAACAAGTGCAAGGGCATGATTTTATGATTATCCCCGCAACAGAAAGTTTGGCGGGAGCAAATGTAGAACTGGTAAACGCGGAAGATCGAGAATTTTTATTGGAACGCGTTCTGGGGCCATTAAAAAATCAGTATGATTATATCTTTATTGACTGTCCGCCATCACTAGGTCTTTTGACAATCAATGGTCTAGTGGCATCAGATGAGATATTGATTCCGGTGCAGGCAGAATATTTTGCATTAGAAGGATTGGGACAGCTCGTGAGTACGATTGACCGTGTTCGTGAACATATCAAGCCGACGTTGAAAATAAAAGGTGCAGTCATCACTATGTATGATAAGCGATACAACTTATCTGAAAGTGTTTTATGGGAATTGTACCAACATTTTCCCGGTACTATTTTCCGTACGGTCATCCCCCGTAATGTCCGTCTAGCAGAAGCTCCAAGTCATGGCAGAACTATTTTTGGCTATGATCCTTCATCCCGCGGTGCTCGTGCATACGAACGTTTGGCACGCGAATTTTTAAATATTGATCAACTTATTTCATAA
>JAUYIE010000018.1 GCA_030688365.1 bacterium | reverse complement strand
CTGTCTTACTCACCTTAAATGAACCGCAAAAAACACACTTCCTTCCTCTCAAAAAGTTGGCCGCACAACTGAATACATTGTTTTTTCCTTGAGCCATACGGATATTTTACTATCGTATGGTTACGAACACCACTAATTACCTAATCTTTTACTTCACTTTTTCTGCTATTTTTGCAAATACGACAGGGTAATCTTTTGCTAATGTTGAAAGGATTTTACGATCAAGACCAACGTTATTTTTATGTATTCGATCCATAAATTTACTGTAACTGGTACCCATCTCTTTGACTGCGGCGCTGATTTGGATCTGCCATAGTCGGCGGATGACGCGCTTTTTGTTTCTACGATCGCGATAGGCATATACACCTGCTTTTAACATAGCAGGACGCGCAAGTTTTATGAGATTTTTTCTACCCCAACGATAGCCCTTTGTGGCGGCCATCAATGCTCGTCGTTTTTTTAAATGCATCATTCCTCGTTTTACGCGTGGCATACAAGATTATAACTGGTTAGTCAGTGTTTTAATAGTTTTGGTAAATGCAGGTGACATAATATCGTCACTACGCTTGTTGCGGGTGACTTTGCCGATGTCTCGGGCGTTAAAGTGGTCGTGTCCAGCGTGGCGTCGCATCACTTTTCCGGTAGATGTGACATGAAAACGCTTGGCAACGGTTTGTTTTGTCTTGATTTTAGGCATATAAATATATCAGAGATTATGGCGCAAAATCCCTATTGTGTCAAATGTTATGGCTTCTTGAGGCCTATGATAGCGTGCAAACGGCCTCCTTGGATTTGGATTTTTTCATCCCACGTGAGCTCTATACCGTGATCTTTCCCCATGCCGGCAATGAAGGATTTGATGATATCTTTTGCCATATCAATGTGTCCTCGTTCCCGTCCACGGAGCACCATTTCTACTTTTACCTCGTTTCCGCCTTCCAAAAAGCGTTTTGCTTGTTGCATACGTACCTCAATATCGTGGGTGCCAATACGTAGAGAAAGACGTACTCCCTTGGTTTCTGTCTGTTTTTGCTTGGCTTTGGCTTTGCGTTTTTGCTTTTCTTGTTCGTATTGAAACTTGCCACTATCAATGATTTTACATACTGGCGGTTTTGCGGTTGGCTCAATTTCTACTAAATCAAATTCAAATTCACGTGCTTTAGCAAGGGCATCTTCCAGCGAGAGTAAACCGATATGATTGCCTGCATCATCAATAACACGCACTTGCGGTGCGGTGATTTGATCGTTGGTACGATATTTCTTTGTTTGTGTGTCCGGTTTGTGCCGGTGGTATGACTTTCTCATGTGATGTATGTTTAATCAAGTATAGGGGATGTTGGTGTAATCGTCAATGAAAAAGCTTGCAATTTTGTCATCTTTTCCTTATATTTGTAGTTGTACGCGGACAGGCACGATCCGCATAATTCATTATTTGTAATCTAAAATTTAAAGGAAACGTATGGATACGACATCTTGGTTAATCTTAGGAAGCGCGCTTTTGGCCATCGTCTACGGAGGGATACTTATCAAAATGATCCTCAAACTTGGCACTGGCAATGAAAAAATGCAGGAAATTGCAAAGGCGATTCAAGAGGGAGCAAAAGCGTACCTCAATCGTCAGTATAAGACAGTAGGGGTGGTCGCGGTCATACTTTTCTTGGCGATTGGCATCGGACTGAGCTGGGCCACTGCCATTGCGTTTTTGGTGGGAGCGGGGCTTTCCGCATTGACTGGTTATATCGGTATGAATGTGTCCGTGCGTGCAAATGTGCGTACGACGCAAGCTGCGCGTCATGGTATGCAAAAAGCCCTTGATGTCGCGTTTCGTGGGGGTAGTGTTACAGGTTTTCTGGTTGTAGGACTTGCTCTTTTGGGCACCGCTGGTTTTTATTTCATCTCAAAACACTATATTGGCATGGAGACGACGATTGATTCACTGATCGGTCTTGCGTTTGGTGGTTCGTTGATTTCTATTTTTGCTCGTCTTGGTGGAGGTATTTTTACAAAAGCAGCTGATGTCGGTGCGGACTTGGTAGGTAAAGTAGAAGCAGGCATTCCAGAAGATGACCCACGTAATCCAGCCGTGATTGCAGATAACGTTGGTGATAACGTTGGTGATTGTGCGGGTATGGCAGCAGATCTTTTTGAAACATACGCAGTGACTGCTGTTGCGGCTATGGTGTTGGGTTCATTGACGTTTGGGAGTAATCCAACGATTGTTTTGTACCCGCTTGCGCTTGGCGCGGCAGGTATCGTCGCTTCTATTATTGGGACATTTTTTGTAAAACTTGGAAAGAAAAAGAATATCATGGGCGCGCTTTATAAGGGTTTGATTGTATCAGCAGTGTTGGCTGCTATTGCATTTTATCCAGTAACAATGAACTTGATGTCAGGTATTGATGGTATTTCTGCTATTAGTCTATTTTACTGTGCCTTGATCGGCTTGGCAGTGACAGGAGCGATGGTTTTAATCACCGAATACTATACTTCAACAAAATACGGTCCCGTAAAGCAAATAGCAAAATCATCCGAAACAGGACATGGAACAAACATAATTACCGGCTTGGCAGTTTCTATGAAGTCTACCGCGGTACCGGTATTGGTGATCGTAGCTGCTATCTTAGGATCATTTGCGTTGGCAGGTATTTATGGTGTCGCGATTGCGGCAATGGCAATGCTTTCTATGGCAGGTATTATCGTAGCGATTGATTCATATGGTCCTATCACTGATAATGCAGGTGGTATCGCTGAAATGGCGGAATTGGGAGAAGACGTACGCAATATCACTGATCCTTTGGATGCGGTGGGTAATACAACAAAGGCAGTCACCAAAGGGTATGCTATCGGTTCTGCGGCATTGGCGGCACTTGTATTGTTTGCCGACTTTACACACACGATTGAGAAAAAAGGTTTGCATGTGGCATTTGCAGTCAATGATCCATATGTGTTGGCAGGATTGTTTATCGGTGGCCTTTTGCCATATCTCTTTGGCGCGCTTTCCATGCAGGCGGTTGGTAAGGCGGCTGGAGCAGTAGTTGAAGAAGTACGTCGTCAGTTTAGAGAAAAGCCAGGTATTATGGATAATACTCAAAAGCCGGATTATGGTAAGGCGGTAGATATTGTTACAAAGTCTGCTATTAGTCAAATGATCATACCTGCTCTTATTCCGATCGTCGTACCTATATTGGTAGGATATTTTCTTGGACTTGAAGCATTGGGTGGTTTACTTGTCGGTACTATTGTAACTGGCATATTCGTCGCTATATCTATGACTACCGGCGGTGGTGCATGGGATAATGCAAAGAAATACATTGAAGAAGGTAATCATGGTGGAAAGGGGAGCTTTGCTCACCAAGCTGCCGTAACGGGCGATACGGTCGGTGATCCCTACAAAGACACTGCCGGTCCTGCTATCAACCCAATGATAAAAGTTGCAAATATTGTCGCCCTGTTGATTTTGGGATTGTTGATTGGGTAAAAATAGTTTGGTATAATACAACTAACCTATATTAGTTGTGTTTGTGTTAAGATGTTGTTCACATTATTTAATCTATAGACCATACCCATATGGCACATCAGGAGGAGATAAGAACCCCGTTAAATGAAGAAGATAAGGATATTATTGGCGGTGATACAGAAGATGAGGATGATATCGATTATAGTAGTTTGTATGAAGATGAAGAAGTGGAGAGTAACAGGGTTGAGGATGCTGATGTGGGGGTGAAAAACGGAGGAATAGATGAAGGTGGTGCTGGTGGGGTAAACAACGGATGGTGGGACGCAACACTGACTACAGTTGGAGGTTTATATAAAGACGTTAATGAAAAATTGGAAAAAATACCTCTTGCAGATGCTGTTGTGGGCAGGTTAAAGATGATTTATGACAATGTGTGGATCGATCACCACAAAGAGAAATCCAGTAGGGTGAAAGATACAATGGATACGTTTGATCTTGAACTTCGTGTTATGGATAAAGAAAAGACACTGACGGAATCTATTATTAAAAAAATGAAAGAGAAAAATATCCCCGGTGTTGGCAAGTTGACATTTCAACTGGAAGCGTTAGAGAAAAAGATACAGAAAAAATCGAATGCAAAAGAAAAGACACAATCAAATATTGAGAAGCGTAGCAACAAAGTAGAGGTATATACAAAAAAAAGAGATACTATCGCTGATCGATTTATAAACCGGTATGATGAAAAAATCAGACCCATGGAGGACAGAATGAAAGGTCTGGAGACATCACGCAAACACGTAGACCTGCTTGTTTCAGTTATGGAAGCGAGGCATGCGGAAAAAATAGAAAGTTTGGAGTCAGATAAAAAAGAAAAGCAGGAATATGAAAAAGAACTTTATGAACTAGGGTGGTCAGAGAGAAAGATTAAAAGTAATGCACTTATAAAAAATTATGAGAAGACGTTAAGTGATGCTTATGAAGAAATGCGGGCAGAAAGAGAGCAACTACATAAAAGGAAGATGGATATTGATATCAGGATTGCAAAAATTGATAACAAAGCAAATCCATATAGAGATAGAAGAGAAAAATTTATCCACGTCAAAGATGGTAGGCCAATAGACTGGAATCTAAAAAAACGAACAAAAAGTGAAAATAATATCGGTACAGACACCATACATCCAAGAATAAGAGAGACAGCGCCATCTGGTCAAGGTTCACGTAGTGAAACTGCTGGTGTGAGTGATCAGAACGATAGGGAAGAAAATGATATTGAATCAAACCCGGAAGTCAAGAAAAAGAAAATGTCAGTGGGTGAATATATCGCTACATGGAACAAGCATATAGAAAACGAAAAAGGTGCTCCAACAGAGGCCATTATCAGACCGGATAGTTTATATAAGACAAGCGGATTAAGGAAAGATGAAACGATGGGTACTGAATTTTTTGGAAAAATTCTTGTGAACTATTATATTTTTAAAGATCTTCAGGTACCAAAGTTTAATCTATATTTTAACGAGTATAAAAAAAAGTTAGAGAAAGAAACAAAAAAACAGGAAAAAGGAACGACATCCGAACCGACAGGACAGGAAAACCAAACAGACACATCGTCCGATAATAGTCCAGAAGGTGAAGATAACGGTCCAGAGGTTATTCCACCGCAAGATAAGATTGAAGTCTCACGTTAAAAGTTATCTTTTAATCTATTGAAAAATACTATGCAAGCAATTCAAAATAATGAAGATACTCAAAGAGAGCAAGAGATAGAGGGTAAGCTTGCTTCTTTAAATGAAAAAGCCGCGCAAGCGATTGCACAACTACGAGCCGATAAAGAAGAAACGATGAAAGAAATGGACGTTATAGAAGCAGAAGTAGATGAATCCATCGTTGCCGTTGATCAATTGTGTGATGATCTTGATCTCATTGATAAAGAAACAAGTGGTGAAATGGAAGAACTACTCTTGAAAAGCGCCAAAGAGATTGATGAAGAGTAGATATACCTTCATTCATGATTAATTTCATAACTTGCTTTTTTCTATCTCTAAGATTTCGGCAGATTACCAAATATGGGTCCGTACATATCTTCTTTGATATCAATAAATAACTCTTTTTTGCTCACAGTATCGCAAAATGAAATGGGGGCATCAGTAATACTGGCTAATGGTTGTTGTTCGTTTCCTTCACCCATGACACATACTGCAGAGGTAGCAAGGCTGTCTGCCATATCCACACGTGAGAATTTAAACTTTCTTTTGAAAATATCTGGCTTATTGCAATACTCTTTCAAGCCACGAAAGCCGGCATAGCCAAGCGCGACGCCAGTGACGCCAGCTCGTAGGGGCACAGTACGACTGTCTGTAATCAATATACCCAGCTGTTTTACCCCATAATGTTTCCGTAATTTGGTACGTAACTGCTGTGCGGTTTTAAAGCTGTCTTTTGGTAAAAGGATAAGTTTGCCGTTCGCATTGGACTCATCAATACCTGCAGATGCCATGACAATACCGTCTTTGATAGTGAGCCATACATATTTGGTAGGAAGAGCGACATCGCTTTCCGCGCGTATAAGGTTTTCCTTTGTTTTACGATTTTTGGCGATGGCTGTCCTTTTTTCCGCAAGTGCGACTATTTTTGAAGTAACAACAATGATGGACTGTTCAGAAAGTGTTTTGAAATAATGCGTGATAAACACAAATAGGTCTTCCCCTTCTTTAAATACACGAGTTTTGATAGGTTTGACGATCATGTTACTCCAGGATTAATTTTATAATGCAAAAGCAATGTACCATTTTTGTTAAGTTTTCGTACAGAAAGTAGTTGCGTCTGTATTGTTTTTGTACCACCGCTAAACATTTCTTTTCCACGTCCAAAGATAAGTGGTTCAACAGTGACGAATAATTCGTTCAACAATCCATGTTCTGCCATAAAATCATACACTGACCCTCCTCCCAGTACTGCAACGTTGTGATAATCTTTCAAAAGTGTGGGAAGATCAACTGTCGCGGGATTAACAAACGTTACCATACCACGGCGTGTCAGTGTGTCAGGGCGATGAGAAAGGACATATGTATGACGTTTGCGCAAGCGGTCGGCGACTGCATTGTACGTATTTCGTCCAACAACAACAGCATCCATACGTGAAAGGGATGATTGGAAAAAAGTCCAATCTTCCTTGCTTGTCCATTCCGGAGGATGGTGGTGCGATAGGGAAATACGTCCATCTATGCTTGTGGCGACAAAGCCGATATAGTGTGGCTTATGTTGTGGCGCTTTGATGCTCATTTTTGTCTTTCAAAAAATAGATACCAAGATAGGAAAGTGGGGTATAGAGCGTACCCATTGCTACTTTGAAGAGCCACCATGAGATGATGATGTTTATAAGGGTGGCGGTTGGATATATACCGGCAAACGCGATAACCATGAAAATAGTAGAATCAAGCAACTGTGACCATATGTTGGAAAGAAGAGAGCGCAACCAAAAGAACCGCGTTCCAAGTTTTTTGCGAAAGAAAAAGAATGAGATCACGTCTTGATATTCTGCGATGATAAACGCGAATAACGAGGCAATAGCGATGCGTACGGAAATGCCAAATATCTGATTGTAACCGGCTCGTGCCCATTCGCCGTCAAGTGACCATGGCATTGCCAGTGAGAGGAAAGAGTAGGCGATAAACAGCGCGGTACTGATAAAACCAGCCAATACGAAGAATTTTGCGATACGCTTACCATAAACTTCTCCGATCACATCAGTCATCAAAAATACCACAGGAAAAGAAAACACTCCCACAGATAAGTGTGAACCAAAAAGGAATGGCATGAGTTTTAGTCCGAGTGTGTTGGCGGCGAACAGCGATGCCAGATAAATAGCCAATGCGATAACGAGTTTTTTGAACCGCGGTTCAGTCAGTTGAATCATGTGTTTATTATAAAAAACTTAATCCGTGTATCATTTTGGTGGAGATGGCGGGAGTTGAACCCGCGTGATATACGACAGTCGTAATATGGTCTACACGTGTAGTCGGTCGTTGGTACATGTGCGGGAGGGAGATCGACATCCTTTACCCGTACGCGTGCGTACATAAATTTTGAATTACGGAGGGTATGCAATCCACGTAACTCTATCCTGATAATATGACATCCATTCTCGCCCATCAGGCATCAGCAAGGTAGATGGCTTCTACGTAATTACGCTGAAGCGGTAGCAAAGTTTGGCATGAAGCTTGAAGCTAATACCCGCGCATTGCTTTTGATAGAGTTTGCACTTATCAGTTGTGTACAAGGTTTTACGAGGCAAATACACCTGCTCGACGTGCTCATATTATACTATTTCGCATATTCGAAGCCCAGCATCCCCATATAGGTTACCGACGTTTCAATGCGGTCTGTATCGTTCGTTTGACGTCTCTTTTTTTAAGGATCTCGCGTTTTTCATATTGTTGCCGTCCACGTCCCAGACCTATAGCAACTTTTATCCGTATCCCTTTAGTATAAATACGAAGGGGGATCAATGTCAACCCTTTTTGTTGAAGTTTCCCTTTCAAATGTGAGAGTTCTCGTGCGTGTAAAAGTAATGCTCGACTGCGATCCGGAGAATAATGTTTGAGCGCTGCTGGTTTGTATGCCGAGATATGAGCATTGAGAAGTGATAAATCATCACCATGAAACACTGCAAAACTGCCTTTAAGTGATACATGACCGCCTCTGACGGATTTTACTTCGGGGCCGGATAGCACAATACCTGCCTCGTATTCATGGAGGATTTCGTATTCGTGCATGGCTTTTTTGTTGATAGCAAGTGTCGGCATGGTGAGTAGTATCGCATTTTTTTGTTAAAAAATCAATGCCTATGATATACTAATAACAGTATGGCGTTACTTCGTGAAAAAATTTTAACGATCAATGTTTCCACCCAGACGTTTATAAAAATACTCGTGATTTTGGCTGTTTTGTGGTTTTTGTATCTTATTAGTGATGTACTGGCGCTTTTATTTGTGGCATTTATTCTTTCATCTGCATTGACGCCATGGGTGAACGGAATGCATAAATATAAAATTCCTCGAGTGGTAAGCATATTATTGATTTATGTGTCGGTGATTGCTGTTATCACAGCAGTAGTGTTGCTCCTTATTCCTGCTTTGGCCGCACAGATCAGTCAGATGGCGTTAAACTTTCCTATATACTCCGAACGGCTAGTTTCTATTGCGCAAGGTCTACAAACACAAGCGTCAAATGCCAATATCATAGAACAGGTAAAAAAGGGATTGGCAGCGATAGAGTCAGGATTATTGACGTTTGCGAGTGGCCTTGTGTTTAAGATTTTTAACATTATTGGTGGTTTTGTCGCATTGTTTGTCGTGTTGGTGTTGAGTTTTTACATGACGGTAGAAGAAAGCGTGATTCAAAAGGCGGTAACATTTATGACACCTGCAAAATATCATGACTATGCTACCCACCTTATCAATCGTGTTCAAAAACAGATAGGATTATGGTTGCGTGCGCAGATGATATTGAGTTTTATTATTTTCTTGCTTTCTTATATCGGGCTTTCTATTCTCGGTGTGGATTACGCATTGACACTCGCGTTGGTTGCGGGTCTAACCGAATTTGTACCGGTTGTCGGTCCTATATTGGGCGCGGTGCCGGCAGTGTTTATCGGTTTGAATCAATCGCCATGGTTGGCATTGTGGGTGATTCTTTTGTACCTTGTAATACAACGACTTGAAAACGATCTTTTGGTTCCTAAAGTCATGCAACATACGGTAGGGTTAAATCCTTTGATTAGCATTATCGCCCTGTTGATCGGGGCAAAATTGGGCGGTATTGTCGGCGCCATGTTGGCAATACCTGTTACTACTGCTATTAGTGTGGTAGTTTCTGACTTTTTTGGAGAGGCAGAAAAGGCAAAATAGACCTATTTTAAAGGAAAGTCCTTGGTCAATAGGTGATAAGGGCTTTTTATAGTAAGGGTTGACCCTTCCATTTTATGGGCTTTTGTGCTAGTGTTTGTATATTAAATTTTAAGGACTGTAACATTTGTCGTTGACTTTACGACTTATATATCGTGACGCACATGCGTGGTTACTTAAACGAACAGATATTAATCTATCAGATCAAGAGAGGAAATACCGATAGCTTTGCTCCTTTGTACGATTATTATGTACAAAAGATCTATCGCTTCATTTACCTCAAAGTACCCTCCGCGCACGATGCGGAAGATCTTACTGCTGAAACATTTTTAAAAACATGGCAGTACATCAAGGACGCGCGAGTGATCGGAAATCTGCAGGCAGTAATCTATAAGATAGCACGAAATGTAGTGGTAGATTTTTACCGAAAAAGAGGTACGGTGGTCGCCGAATCGTTGGAAGATAATGACATCGTCGTCGCCGATAGGGTAGATCTCACGCTTGAAGAAAAAATGACATTAAAAACAGACATGGTCGTGGTAGAGAAAGCGCTTCGCGAACTCAAAGATACGTATCGCGAAATCATTACGCTTTTTTACCTCAACGATCTCACTCTCAAAGAAATAGCAAAAATAGTAGATAGATCGCCTGGCGCCGTACGTGTGATGCTCCATAGGGGTATCAAAGCGCTCAAAGGAAAACTCAAACAAAAATAAAAACAAATACCCACAAGCAAACGATATGGTGTTGACTATAGATACGTGCGGGTATTTTTTATAATGACTATGAACGGAAAAATCGTAAAACAACTCCAAACACTACAACGGATTACGCCACGTACGCAATGGCAATCTTCTTGTAAAGAACTTTTGTTGTCACAGATGGCGTCTCAAGGCATGGGGACGTCACGGCCTGGCGTTGTTGCTGGTGTACAGGTATATATGAAAACTATTGCAAGCGGAGCGTACCGATATACCTTCGGTTCAGTACTTGCTCATCCTTCAGCTATCGCATTTGCACTTCTCGCATTGTTATTTGGTGGATCAGTGGCGGCGATGGGAAGTAGGGACAGTTTGCCCGGTGACGCATTATATAGTGTAAAAAAGACGAGTGAAAACATCCAAGTAGCATTAGCTCCCGCTGATCAAAAGGCGGAACTCCAAATGAAGTTGGTAGAACAGCGACTTGTAGAACTGGATGCCATATCAAAACAACCGATTAGTGATGAAGAAAAAGCATCTAAAGTAGATGCTTTGGTAAGTGATGTAACGTTTACTCTTAGTAGCGCCGGTCAGCATCTTGAAGATATCAAGAGTACGCAAGAGCCGATACGCGTTGCTACGGTGGCAAATACCATCAGTCAAAAGGCGGTACGCGCGGAAGAAGCGTTGACCAAGACAAAGAGCACTCTGTCAGTGGAAGTAAAGAAAAACACCGCTCCTAAAGTCAAAGAAGCGATTGCGCAGGCAAATAGTACTACCAGTAAAGCGCTTGCGGTTGCCATAGAAAAGACTGCTAAGATTGATTCCCCTTCCGCGGATGTCAAAAGCAACATAGAACAGCGTATTAAAAAAGCGGAAGAAAAAGTCGCTATTCTCAATGAAACGGTAAAAATCGCTATAGATACAAAAACAGCTGATGTAAAACAAGTCGCCAAAGCGACCCAGGACTCCAAAGAAGCAACAGACAAACTAGAAACAGCAAAAAAATCCCTTGAAAAAAATGATTTAAAAATGGCGTTAATGAAATTGGATGAATCCTACCAACTCGTGATAGATGCAGAAGATAGCGCGGATGCGCTGGTGAGGATAGACGATTCAACAGATACGGATCCACCAGAAACATCAGATGATACGCACGTAGATGAGGAAAATACGTCAGACAACCAAACAGAACAAAAAACAGAAATTCTTGATGAAAATAACCAAAATAATAATAATTCAACAGAAGAGCCAAAATAAAAACTCCCCTTTGTTTAAAATCTAGGCACGAAACTTAAAAAGGGCAACTTTTTTAAAAGCCGTATCTAGTCCGCTTCAGTAAAGGTCGAGACCGCTTTTCCTCAAAGGAATCGCAAAGGTTCGCTGGAGATGGTCACTAATAATAACTACGAAAGGAAAGACTTTATGTCAAAAGTATTAAAAGCAGGTAAACAAGCTCTTACCACAGCTGTAATGGCAACCACTGTGTTGTGGTCTATGGGGTTTGCTTCCATTGTACCCGTAAGTGCGGCTACAACATTGGCAGCAGGTGACCTCATCAAGGCCTCAGGCGCAGCCGTATACTACTATGGTTCTGATGGTAAGCGTTATGTTTTTCCTAATGAAAAAACATTTAAGACCTGGTTTGCTGATTTCTCACAAGTGAAAACAATCACTGATGCGGAATTGCAAGCACTCTCGATCGGCGGTAACGTCGTATATCGAGCAGGTACCCGTCTCGTGAAAATTACCACTGATCCAAAAGTATACGCAGTAGAACCAGGCGGCAAGCTTCGTTGGGTATCCAACGAGCAAATCGCCATGGATCTTTATGGATCAAATTGGAATCAACAGATTGATGACGTCAACGATGCATTCTTCACCAACTACACGTCGGGTGACAGTATTATTACTTCAACCCCGTCTGCAGGAAGTCTCATCAAGACAGCATCATCATCAGATATTTATTATGCTGATGGTACAACAAAGCGAAAAATCGCGGACTTCAATGCGTTCACCGCAAATAACTTCCGCTCTGAATTCATTCAGACTGTCTCTGACACAGTTTTCAACACGTTGGCAGTAGGTACCAGTATCACTGGTATGGAAAGCTCCATTGCAACATTTATGAGCAATGGAACGACTCCTGTCCCCGTTACCGGCGCATTGACTGTATCCGTAGCATCTGACACACCGGCATCAGGCACACTTTTGTCTGATGACGCATTGGTAATGCAAAACGCTGCTCCTATTTTGAAGCTCAATTTTGCAAACGGCACTTCAGCGGCACAGACAATCAATACCTTGAAATTAACCCGAGGTGGCGTGTCTGTTGACGCAGATGTGAACAATCTTTACCTCTATGAGGGTTCAACCAAACTTGCAGAAGTGTCAGGATCTTCCAGTAAGGTCTTTACCTTCAACAATGCAGCTGGTTTGTTCTCTATCCCTGCAGGTGGTTCAAAGACCATCTGGGTGGGTGTAAACATTGCTGCCGCTCTTTCAGGAACCAAGACAATTAACTTTTCTGTAAATGCTGCTTCTGACATCACCATGATGCCAGGTGGTACCGTCGCAGGAAGTTATCCTATGTCTGGTAACAGTTTTAGCATCGCTGCTATCACTGATCTTGGGTATATCAACATTACCCCCGCTCCAACTACCTTCCCCGCAACGATTGATCCAAGCGCAAACTCACAAGAATTGTGGAGATTCACTACTGTCGCAAACAGTCAGAAGATGCAAATCAAGAAGATTGTCCTCACAATGGTGGGAACGATCTCCACTGATGCTATCCAAGACTTGATGTTGACTGTCGGTGGAGCACAGGTAGGATCAACGGCACAGATTGGTTCAGACAATAAAGTTACGTTTGATTTGTCTGCTACTCCTTATGAAATCGCATCCGGACAAAACAAAGTATTTGTTTTGATGGGTATTGTTTCAAAAGGTACTGGTCGTGCATTCAAGTTCACCATTCGTTCAACTGCTGACTTTGTATCAACTGACACCAACTACGGTGTAGATACAACCCCAGCATTGGCAGGAGCGGCCTTTACTGTTGCTGATCCAGATCCATCAGGTGATGGTACCAACATCAATAACGGTACATTAACTGTTTCACGTTCAGCCGACGCACCTTCAGGCAACATTGCTGCTGGTATGACGGACCAAGCACTCGCCCGCTTTGATTACAAAGCAAATGGTGAGGACATCAAGGTTACGTATGTCAGGGTGAGTGTGAATTCAGTGATTGATCTTGATGCTACAGACGAACTAGATAATGGTAAGTTGTACTACAACGGTTCACAGGTAGGTACTACTGATACTGTTGTCGCAGATGTAACAACTGAAGTATATTCGTTGGGTAACACTGTTGTTATCCCTGCTGGTACTACCGGTGTATTTGAGTATCGTGCTGATACAACCACCAATACAGGAACAGCTCTCGCAGCGAACGATACTATCACTGTCAGTCTTGTTGCGGGTTCAACAGACGCGACGGGTCAGACATCTTTGACCAATGTCGCTACTTCAGCTGCAACGGGTCTCACATTGACCGCACAGACAGGTGCATTGAGTAGAGCAAAGAATACTTCAGTAGCTGACTCGTCATTAATTACTCCTACTGGTGTGGTTGGTGCGACGAATATTAAGGTCGGTTCTCTTGTTCTTACTGCCGGTTCAGGTGAATCAGTCAATCTCACACAGGTTGTACTCGGAGATGAAGACGCTGATGCGACTTCAAATTTTGGGGGCAACTTTCAGAATCTTGTACTGATGCATGAGGGTGTGGCACTCGCTCCTGTCCAAGGTACTTTGTCAAGTGCTGCTGATGCTGACTTCACATTTAGTCTCTCACCTACAGTGAATATCCCTGCAGGCGGACAATATGTGATTGATGCATACGCAGACATTTTGACTGGTGCTGATGGATATGCGACTGCTGAAGTCGGACTTGAGTTTGTCAGCGCTACAGCGACTGGATCAAATACAAGTACTGACGCGACAACCGCATTGACCGCTGTCTCATTGCAGACATTGGTGATCGCTTCTACTGGAACATTGACTATTACTGCCAATGCTTCCACTCCTGTTGCAGGTCAACTCGTCATGGGTAACACCGATCAAACATTAGCTATCTTTGACTTTACCGCTGGTTCACCAGAAGATGCTAATGTTTCATCAATCGTAATCACTGATACAACATCTTATGGAGGTTCTCTCTCCAACTTGAAGTTGTATGATGGTTCAACATTGCTTGGCACTGTTGCGTCATTGAGTGCGCAATCCGATGGAACGGCAACGTTTACATTGGCATCAAACTGGGTGATTCCAAAGAATACGACAAAAGTTTTGACCCTTAAGGGTTCTGTCGGATCCTTTGGTTCAGCTGTTTCCGGTGGCTCACATACTCTCAATATCGCGTCTAACGCAAACGTCACGACTCGTGGCGCACAGTCAGGTCAAGGTATTGATGAAACTGTGACTTCTGCAACCGGTACTGCACAGGTGATCTACAGAACTCTTGTTGTTGTTGATAAGGCATCTTCGTCACCTTCAGGTACAGCTGTTGCTGGAGCTGGTGCAAGTATCTTAGAGTTTGATGCGGTTGCAAACAGTGGATATGCTGCGATCTTAAACAACGCTGCTCTTACTATTTCCGGTTCTGTTGACACGACAGGTACAGGAAATGCTAATCTCTATAAGAGTACTGACACTATCAATCCTCTTGCTACAGAAACGTCTGTACAGGATCTCGTGAGTGTTTCCGCGGCGGTAGACGGTCAATCTCTCGCTGTTACCGGTACTTCCGGTGACTGGGATGGTATTCCCGTCGGTGCGACCGTGTTAGTCAATGATACGTCTGTAACAACCACGTTGCGCGGTATTGTGACCGCGGTATCAGCGACTGTCATTACTATCACTGTTGTCGGTACGATTTCCGGCTATGCTGGTATAGATGTCGGTGTCACCTACGCACCAGCTCAACCAGGTGTTGGTAAACTGTATTTCGGTGCGCAAAGCTTGCTTACCGCGGACTTGGCTGACACTGTCACAACTGTCACTGTCGCAAGCACTAGTGGATTTGCTATCGGCGATACGGTAGATGTCATGGGATATGACTCTACTGGTACTGCTGTCACCCGTGATTCCGGCTGTGTGGTTACTGCAATCGCCAACGCAACTCAACTTACGACCACTGCTTGTCAGTTGAGTAACAACGCGACGATTGGCTTCAACTACTTGAGCGCTACCGCAGCTAATGCTATAACCAACAACCAGAACAGTGCGGCAATCGCATACACTGGTACTATTGGCCAAAGCATCGCTGCTGGTACGACCATGAAGTTTGTCGTCAAAGGTGACACCACAGGTGCGACATCAGACGAAACACTTCGTGCTGATATCGCCGGTGTTGCTGATATCAACTGGGACGACCAGGTAAACTATGGTGTTATTACAAATACCAGAAACATGCCTGTCCTTGGTGGTACGCTTAGCTACTAATCCTCGAAATAACGTATTCGCGCTTATGATGTGATAAAGACATCATGACTACGCGCAAAAGACCCTCGTCATTATGGCGAGGGTCTTTTTTTGTGGATATGTAGTAACACGCGCAGTTATTTTTTGTTGACACTGATCTTGTGGTTGGTATACTGTATATACTTATTTTTATTCATACTTAACGGCATTGTTTCTATGAAAATGAAATCTCTTGGGTCAAAGACTACAGTGACTGTAGTGATCATCATCGTATTGCTTATCCTTGGTTATTTTGGGTATAAGAAGATGTGGAACAAAGAAGGGGATGGATATTCATTGGTATATCTGCAGACAGGACAGATTTATGTGGGTAAACTTACGACATTTCCTCGGTTGAAGATGACAAATGGCTATTTCTTGTCCGTGACCGCTGGCGCAGAAGGTGAAAAAGATACTTTCCAACTCGTACCGTTATCAGAAGCGGTCTGGGCACCACAAGATCTCTATATCAATGAATCAAATGTGATGTTTTATGGAACGCTTGATGATACCAGTCCTGCAGCAGATGCTCTGAAAAAAGCGGGAAAATAAGTGGGTAATATGACAGCAAAGACGTTTTACATAGGAATAGCTATTGTTATAGTGCTTTTGGTTGCGGTTGCAGGGTGGTTGATTTTTGGTAGGACAGCCACATCCTCTGTACCGACTACTATGAAAAACACCGATGATCTAATAACGGCAGATATTTCTGAATCGGCAGTTTCAGGTGAGATACCTCTCTCTAGCGGGGAAGGTATTATTACAACGCCATATAGCTTGACACCAGACGGTGCTGGTGATTCTCTTGATGTATCAAGTACAGACAGTCCTGATGATTTTAAAGAAATACCGATTACTATTGCTGATATCCCCATGACTGTTGAAGTAGCTGATACGCGTGCAAAACAGGAAAAAGGGCTGGTTGGCCGAGATGCACCACCGCGGGGGCATGGTATGTTGTATGTGTTAAGCAATCCCAGCCGATATAGTTATAGTGCGGAAGGTATGATCTTTGATGTGGATCTTATCTGGATAAATGATAGTCGTCTTGTGGTGGATATGAAAGCAGAGATTTCTTCTCAAAGTGTGCCTGATACTTTTGAGCCAAACGTGCCAATAAACTATATTTTGGAAGTACCGGCTGGGTTTATCCAAAGGAACGGCATACAACTTGGTGATGAAGTGGATATAAGTGCTTTACCATAGCATTTATATTTTTTTTGCAGAAAAATGATAAATAATGTTATCAACAGGTGAGTTCATGAGAAAAAGTGCTATACTGTTTGACAGCTGCTTACTTACGAAGGCAAAAATTATTTTGTGTTTTGATTTTTAATATTAATAAGCTTACAAGCTATGAGAGAACACTCTTTCTTGCGCCACACACGAGCACGTATTGTGCCGGTGGTTGGCGTCGCGGCGTTGGCGTTGATGTTTGGCATCACCCAACCTGCAATGGCGGCGCTTACATTTAGCGCAAACACAGTGGCGTCTGATGGCGCATACACAGTGACTGCAGCTTCAGCGGGCGCGATTACCGCAACTGCAGGTGCAGGTACAGCAGCGACTGGTGGTGCGTTGACACTCACCTCCGGTGCAGGTACCGCACAGGATTCAGGTGCAGTAAACCTTAAGTCGGGAACAACAACGACTTCAGGAACGACTGGTGCGTTAACACTCGCTTCGGGTGCTTCTGCCGCCGCTTCGGGTGCAGTCGGTCTCGCTTCTGGAACAGCCATAGCTGCTGCTTCGGGTGCTTTGACTCTCGCATCAGGAACAACAACGACTTCAGGAACGACCGGTGCTGTTTCTTTGACATCAGGTAACTCGGCTGGTATTTCGGGTGCTTTGACTCTCGGATCAGGAACGGCAACAGCAGCGGCTTCTGGTGCAGTTACATTGTCATCAGGTGCAACAACAACAACAGGTGTGCCGGGAACCGTTACAGTACAGGCAGGAAATAACGGTGCAGGCACCGTTGCCGGTGGTGCGGTAGCAGTAACAGCAGGTGCAGGTGGTACGGGTGGCGGAGCAGCCGGTGGTGCAATCACCATGACGGCAGGTGCAGCGGGTACAACCGCTATCGCATCTCCTTCAGCCGGTGGTGCAATCACTTCAGTATCGGGTGCAGGTGGTGGTGCAACGTTGGATAATACCGGTGGTGCAGGTGGAGCTCATTCTATAACAACAGGTGCAGGTGGAGTCACCGTAACTGGTATCGGTGGTGCCGGTGGTGCTTTGGCAGTAACTTTTGGTGCTGGTGGAGCCGCTTCAGATGCTGGTACCGGTGGTGCCGGTGGTGGGGTAGCATGGACACTGGGTGCAGGTGGTGGTGCAGTGGTTGGTACCGGTGGTGCCGGTGGTGCCTATGCCATAACTTCTGGTGCCGGTGGAGCTGATACAACTGGTACAGCAGGTGCCGGTGGTGCATTGAACTTAACAGCAGGTGCCGGTGGAGCGACAAGTGGTGCTGGTACAGCAGGTGCCGGTGGTGCAGTAAGTATTACCGCTGGTGCAGCTGGTGCGGGTTCAAGTACGACAGGCGCGGCTGGTGGTGCAGTAACACTTACCGCTGGTGCGGGACGTCTGGCAAGTAACGGTGGTGCTGTTACCTTGGTAGCAGGTGCCGCTGGTGCGACAGGTGCCGGTGGTGCTGGATCATTAACTGGTGGTGCTGGTGGCGCAACCTCTGGTGCTGGTGGTGCCGTGTCAGTGACAGGTGGTGCAGGTACGACTGACGCTGTTGGTGGGGTTGCAAGTCTTGTCGGTGGTGATGGAAACGGTACCGGTAACGGTGGTGCCATTGCTATCACTGGTGGTGCCGCTGGTGCGACAGGTGCCGGTGGTGCAGTAGCTATCACTGGTGGAACTCAAACAGCAACAGGTGCATCTGGTGCAGTTACGATTGCTTCCGGAGCATCAACAGCTGGTGCGACAGGTGCGGTTACCTTGGGCTCTGGTGTTGCGGCTGGTGGAGTATCAGGTGCAGTGACTGTCCAGTCTGGAACAGCAGATCTTGACAACGTACCAGGTACAGTTTCTATAATAGGTGGCGATGCTGGCACTGATGCTGCAGGTGGCGCGATTGCTATCACATCAGGTGCTGGTGGTACCGCTGGTACGGCAGCACGAGCTGGTGGCGCGATAACAGTAACAACAGGTGCGGGTAGTACTCCTGCCGCAGCAGAAGCTGGTGGTGCTGCTGGCGCACTCGCGATCAATACAGGTGATGGTGGAATCGCCACAGGTGCCTCTGCTGATTCTGGTGCTGGTGGAGCAATGACTATTACTCTTGGTGCCGGTGGTGTGAACTCAACTGGTGCTGGTACAAACGGTGCTGGTGGAGCATACGCTCTTACCGCCGGTGCCGGTGGGTCGGGAACAGGTCTTACCGGTGGAGCCGGTGGTGCGATTACTCTGACGGCAGGTGCCGGTGGAGACGGTGCGACGACTGATGGTGCGGGTGGAAATGTAACAATCGCATCAGGTGCTGCCGGTGCGGGTCAAGATGCTTCAAAGGCAGGAGGAAATATTACATTGACGATCGGTCAAGGAACGCGTACCACTATCGGTGACGCAACCGGCGCGGTTATTATCAATGCAGGTGACCAAGCTGGTTCTCACTTGAGATCAACGCAGACAACAGCACCTGTTGCTACATATGCTGGACAAGTTCCAACTTGTACTGCTGGAAATGGTGCAGGAACATGTACTGACATGCGTGGGCAGATCCGTACAGCGACAACGGCTGACACAAATGCTATCATTCTCGCATTTGATAAGACATATAGTGCTGCACCTGTCTGTATAATTTCAGCAGGTGATGCGACAACAGCTACTGATTTTGAGGATGCTGGTACCATTAAACCTGTTGCCACGACATCAGCTACAGCACTTACTATTACTCCAGCATCGGCGTGGACCGCATCAGCAAAAGTCATTAATTACATCTGTATTGAATAATCGCGAAGACTAATTCATATCACCAATCTTCTTATGAAGAAAAAAATAGTTTCTCTGGTGGTTGGTGTCTTCGTGCTTGCAAGCGCAGGAGTAGGACAGTTGGCATCAGCAGCGGATCTCACATACAGTACAGACACTTACATGTCAGTGAATGATATTACGTTAACGATCTCTACGGGGTCTGTTGCTACACAACTTGATGTCGGCGCGACAACCTTTACCGTTACAGTTCCTAGTGGAAGTACATTCACTGTTGTGTCTGCAGATAGATATCTTTTGACAAACGGTGGCGCATACACGCAGACATGTACATCATCACAAAATTCTGTAACGTTGACTGGACCACTTACGAGTGTTGTATTTACGCCAACCGCAACGGAATGTACTGTAGCGAGTACACCCGCAGCAAGTGGCGGTGTAGTTGGCGGTGGTGGTGGTGGTACTTCAACGTCTGCTCCTACGACTGACACAACAACAGACACTACAACCGACACAACGACAGACACAACAACAACTGATACGACGACTGTTGCTACGCCTGCACCTACTACTTCCGTAGAAGACGCACGTACAGCACAGATTGAAGCGATAAAAGCTGAATCAGCGACGATCTCATCTACTCCGGCAGAACTCGCCGCTTCAGTCAACGCCAAATCAAGTCTATCAGCAGAGCAAAAGACGGAGACAACATTGTTTGCTACTATTTCAAAAGGTCAAACAGTGGATACAAGTAATAAGCAAGAAATGGTAGCGTTCATTACATACGGTACGCCTACTACCCTTAAGTTGGGGGCAGGAGAGCGCGCCGGTGTACTCAATAGCTACTTGGCAGCATTTGGCTCCTTTCCTACAACGGAAAGTGGATGGTCAGACGCACTCAAGATCGCAAACGGTCGCTTTCCTTCTCAAACAAGCAAAGCAGCCGAAGATCGCGCAAAAATCAACTTTAAGTTGGTTTACAAACGCGCAGCAGACATGAAAAATCCTAATGACAGCGCAGCAGTGACGGTCATGGGATATGGTCTGCGATCAGTGCATCGTAATCTTGACAGCGAAGCGGCCGCACTTAAAACATTTAGAGCAGTGTATGGCAAAATCGCCACGACTGCCCGTGAATGGGATGTAGTGCGTGCGATCGCGTATTCAGGAGCCAAAAGATAGGACGATATCGGTGCGAGCTCAAAAAGACTCTTTTCCCCGCTATTTGGCGGGCGGAGAGAGTCTTTTTTGTCAGGGTTTTTGACAAGGAATGTTTTTTTCATTAAGATAGAGGGACTTTGAGAATATCAGACTATGGAACGAACACTTTCTTCCTGGAAATTTATTATCATAATACTCGCGATTGTGGTGGTGCTGATAGCACTATGGTTTGTGGTACCTACGGTTAAAAAACAAATAGATCATGTGCAATATATGGCATCACATTATGTTACTCAAACGACGCTAACTGATGAGCAAAGGAGTACGATTGAGCAGTCTATCCGTGATATTGAGAGTGAGATCGCAAGCGGTGATACAAAAGATGAGCCGACAATGACGATGCAGTACATTGATTTGGGTATTCATTTTGCCAGTTTGGGTAGAAATGATTTATCACTTGATGCGTACAAACGTGCCGCGAACGCTGATCCGACTTCCTTTGTCGCGTTTTCAAACATAGGCTCGGTACATGAAGCGGCGGGAAATTACGAAGATGCCAAAGACGCATACCGCCAGGCAATCAGTAAAGCACCAACTGAATCATCAAACTATCAAAAACTTGCTGAATTATATTGGTATCACCTTGATGAGGTGGCGGTCGCACGTGGTGTATTCATTGAAGGTCTGATGGGGACAAATCAAGATCCAAATCTCATGCGTGCGTATGCGCTTTTTTTGGAGCAAAACAATTATCTATCCGAATCACTTTTATACTGGCAGGAAATTGCAAAGCAATCGCCTGATGATGCGCGCATTCAAGAGCATATCAACTCCTTATTGCCTACTCCTACGCCATAGTGTCTGCTTCATATTTTCTTCATAGGCGGTATTGTATAGTGCAATGGAGAAATCAAAGAAATACACACCTTGAGATCTTCATAACAAGTGATATACTATCTACATGATGCGAACTTTCATGCGAAGCGCCATTGTATTCTTCATCTGCCTTATTGCCGGTCAATCGGGTGGATTTTTGCGTATCGCCAATGCGGCGATCGTGTCTCCCACCGTCACTCCCAACGATGAGTTTTATTCTCGTCAGGGATATTTGCGTAGTATAAACGTGAATCAAGCATGGGAAGTTACTACCGGTTCACAATTGCCAATCATAGCTATCATTGACAGTGGGGTAGATATCAATCACCCTGACTTGAAAGACAGCATCTGGGTGAATACAAATGAAATTCCCGGTGACAACATTGACAACGATCATAATGGTTTTGTTGATGACATAAACGGATGGGATTTTGTGAGCAGTTCCCCTGATCCTCGTCCAAAGTTTGGCACATCATTTATCAGTGCCGGCATGGAGCACGGAACTATCCTCGCAGGTGTTGCCGCAGGTAGGGGAAATAATGGTATTGGTATTACCGGTATTTCATGGCGAAGCCGTATTATGCCCTTACGTGTGATCAATAGCAATGGTGAAGGGGATGTGATAGCAGTAGTACGTGCGATAGATTATGCAATAAAACAAAAAGCAAATATCATCAATTTAAGTTTTGTGGGACCCAACGATAGCGGATTTTTGGAAGATGCTATCAGTCGTGCCCATAAGGCGGGTATTGTCATCGTTGCTGCGTCCGGAAATGATGACCATTTGCGAGGAGGTCTAGATACGACTAAAACAAAGATGTATCCTGCGTGTTACGATGGTACTGACAATGCGGTGATTGGTGTGGCGTCGTTGGATTCATTGGGGCAAAAAACACAATTTTCAAATTATGGTTCCTGTGTAGACGTGTCAGTACCCGGTAATGATTTTTATTCCACTCAATTGGTAGATAGCTATGTTTCCGGATTTGATGCGCCATACGGTGGCGGTTGGTCGGGCACTTCGTTATCTACAGCAGTGATTTCAGGACTTGCGGCATTGATATTATCAGTCAATTCACATGCGAGCACTGCTGATGTGATGACCGCTCTTAAAGGGGGATGTGATGAAATTGACGCGCTCAATGTGAATTATGTCGGGAAACTAGGATGCGGCAGGGTCAACGTGGGTAAATCAGTACGTCTTGCACTGGAACAAACAGGCGCGACGTTTGTTCTCCAAGGTGCGGGAACAACAGCAAGTGGTGCACTCTTGGTATCAAAACGCGATGGTACTTCACCATTGACAATCATGAGTCGTCAAGGATCAATGACAACATCTTTTTTCCCTTTTGGGCCGTTTAGGGTGCCATTTCATACTGCCACGTCAAAAACCAGTGATTGGATAGTAGTAGCGGCAGGAAAAGGAGGGGGACCTCACGTGCGTATTTTTGATAAAAGCGCAAAACTTCTTACCCAATTTTTTGCGTATGACAAAAAATTTCGCGGAGGTATAAATATTGCGATGGGGGATATAAACAGTGATGGTACAGATGAGATTGTGGTCATACCGGAATCAAGCGGTGGTCCTCAAATACGCATCTTCAAGCAAGACGGGACGGTCATTGGGCAATTTTTTGCGTATGACAAGACAATGCGTACAGGGTGGTCTGTTGCGGTTGGTGATATAGATGGTGATGGCAAGGCAGAGATCATCACGGCATCACGAGCCAATGATGCACAAGTACGAGTATTCAATGACAAAGGTGAACAAAAAGAAATGTGGGCTACATATAGTCCGTCGGCACATACAGGTGCTGAACTCGCATCGTGTGATGTCAATAATGACGGAAAGGCGGAAATTATTACCAGTCCGATTGTTGGAGATGAAATCCATATTTCTACCGGACATGGAGAACTCTTGCGCAGCTGGTATCCTTACAATAAAGGATTTAAAGGTGGTATCAATGTATCATGTGGTGATATAGATGGTGACAGGATTGCTGATGTTGTTGCCGGTCCTCGCGGTAATGGGGGACCTCATGTGCGTGCATTTAGTTTACAGAAAGGTGTGATCGCACAATTTTTTGCCTTTGAAGAAAAATATAGGAAGGGGATAGAAGTAGGAACAATACGTTAATTTTTTTGATGTATGCCTCAAGATTTTCAAAATGCGTTAGTTGTTGGTGGTGCTGGATTTATCGGCGCTCATCTGTGTGAATATCTATTGGATCACAACCGTCATGTGATTTGTATTGATGATTATGTAACAGGACATGAAGAAAACATTGATCATCTACTGGCGCGTCCCGGCTTTACTATGGTACGCCATGATATCACGACACCGTTTGATCTCAAGACTATGGCAGGTACAAAACGAGCAAAGGCCATTTATGAGGGAATCCATGAAATATATCATTGTGCGTTGACAGATTCGCCACAGTGGTATGTCCACCATCCGATTGAAACCCTCAATACCGGTATTGCTGGAACAAAAAATGTCTTGGATGTTGCTACACAATACCGTGCCAAAGTGTTATTTTTATCTGATCTACGTGTGTATGGCATGCTTCCGCAAGAAGGATACACACCATCAGAAGATTATGTCGGAGTGTTAAATCACCTTGACCCGCTGAATTATTATGCATACGCAAAACGTACTGCTGAAGCAATGGTAGTGGCGTATGCCAAAAATTATTCATTGTCATACGCAATTGCGCGAGTAGGTACTGTTTATGGACCGGGTATGTATCTTGATGATGGACGGATCGTCCCGCACTTGATCGCCAGTGCGTTGGCAAACAAACCATTACAAATCCCGCGTGCGTTAGAAAAAGGAGCATTTTGTTTTATCTCTGATGTAGTGAATGGTCTTGAAAAAGTCATGGCATCTGAAAATTCCGGTATTTACAACATTAACCACACTGCCGTGTATACCTATAAGGAGTTGGCAGAAAAAATTATTGCATTGACCAAATCAACTTCAAAAATAGAATGGCTTGCAGACGAAGCAGTGAACGACCCTGTACAAAAAGCATGGGAATTACATAATGATATTGGCAATATCTATAAGGTGAAGGAAGAAACCGGGTGGTTTCCTGTGGTATTGCTTGATGAGGGATTGAAAAAAACAATTGATTTTATGAAAACACTACGCGGGGTTAAACATATTGCCCGCCGATAAGTAATTAATGAATAAATATATGGATGAGTCACAACAGTTGACCGTGTACAAATATCCAAGGAAGTCAATCATTATTACCATGATTTTTCTTGCGGTCATTTCTTTGGGGTTTGGTTTTTTTGGTGGATTAGTCGGTGGTATTGTCGGCTTTACTCAAGGAGGGAGCATTGCTTCCTATTTTGGCATTGAGACACCCAATGGACTAGTACAAAATGTTACGCAAGAGACACGTATGGTACAAGAAGATTCGGCGACCATTGATGTGGTCAAACAGGCGTCACCGTCAGTGGTAAGTATTTTGGTAAAAAAAGAAGTTACAGCACCATCGGCAAACAATCCATTTTTTTCCAGTCCATTTGGTAATTTTTTTCAAATACCGTTACCTACAGAACCACGCAATCCCGCACCGCAAGAAGATACACCAATTGAGAAACAAACAATTGGAGAAGGTTCAGGATTTATTATTTCAGCTGATGGGATGATTTTGACCAATCATCATGTGGTGTCAGATACGAGTGCCGATTACGTAGTGGTAACCAACGATGGTACTGAATATCCCGCGAAGATACTGGCTACCGACTCTTTGAACGATGTTGCGGTGATAAAAATAGAGGCGACTGATGTAGTGCCACTGGAGTTTGCTGATGAAGATGCTGTGGAGATAGGGCAAACAGTGATTGCAATCGGCAACACATTGGGTGAGTTTCGTAATACGGTGACGCGAGGTGTTGTTTCAGGTATAAATCGCGTCGTACAAGCAAGTGGCAACAACGGGGAAGTGGGTACGATCTATGAAGCGATACAAACTGATGCGGCGATCAACCATGGAAACTCCGGCGGGCCGTTACTCAATCTCGCAGGTAAGGTTGTCGGGATGAATACGGCAGTATCACGTTCCGGTCAGTCAGTAGGATTTGCGATTCCTTCTAGTATCATGAAGAGAGACCTGGAGAGTGTCCGTGCGCATGGCAAAATAGTCCGTCCTTGGCTAGGTGTGCGATACCAGATGGTTGATGAGGAATATGTGAAGAAAAATAATCTTCCTAACAGCTATGGTGCAGTAATCGTGGGGGATCCGACTAAGAAAGAACGTGGTGTGGTATCTGGCAGTCCGGCAGAAAAGGCGGGGTTGGCTGAAGATGATATTATTTTAGAGGTGGATGGAAAGAAAATAAATGATGAAAATGCGCTTGCTCATGTATTGTCACTCTATGAGCCAAACACTGAAGTCACGCTTAAGGTTTTTTCAAGAGGAAAAGAGAAAGATATCAAGGTTACTTTGGGAGAGTTTGATGATTCATTGGTAAAATAATTTCAACATCTATGCCGTCACCGATTCATGATCTTAATGCGCTTACACGGCGTATTCAAGAGTGTAGGGGGTTACTTTGACATTGAGGTACGCAAGAAACGTATTGCCACGATTGAGCAGGAGATGACCAAAGAAAATTTTTGGAATGATTCACATCACGCACGTACGTTAGGACAGGAACTCGCATATGACAAGGAGGTGGTAACACTATGGGATCGTATGGAAGATGACTGTCAGGCACTTTTGGAAATGGCGCGTACCTACGGGCAAGAAAACAGTGATCAAATACAACAACAGTTTGAAACACTTCGTACGGAGTTTGAAGAGCATGAGTTTCAAGCGCTTTTTTCCGGTGAGTATGATCATAATAATGCGATGATCGCGATTCATGCAGGAACCGGCGGAGTAGACGCGATGGATTGGGCGGATATGCTGTTGCGTATGTATCTGCGTTTTTGCGAACAACAAAAATGGACGGTGCGCATCCTTGATAAGCAACAGGGCGGTGAAGCGGGCATCAAGAGTGCTACGTTGGAGGTGGTGGGGCCGTATGCGTATGGCTATTTACAAGCAGAAGCCGGGGTGCATCGTCTCGTACGCATTTCTCCTTTTGATGGAGAAAAATTACGACAGACTTCTTTTGCACTTGTTGAAGTGATTCCTGATGTAGGGACGCAACATGAAATACATATCGCGACGGATGATATGCGTATTGATACGTACCGCGCTGGTGGTAAGGGGGGACAGGGAGTCAACACGACAGATTCGGCAGTGCGTATTACTCACATCCCGACCGGTATTGTAGTAACGTGTCAAAATGAGCGGTCTCAATTACAGAACAAAGAGACGGCTATGCGATATTTGAAGGCAAAACTACATCAACTATCCCTCACTCAAAAAGAAGAAGAACGGCAACAGCTCCGTGGCGAATATCATGAGGCGGCATGGGGAAATCAAATACGCTCCTATGTGTTGAATCCCTATAAAATGGTGAAAGATCATCGTACCAACTATGAAACTGATCAAATACAGGATGTTCTGGACGGATCGCTCTTGCCTTTTATTGAGGAGTATATAAAATGGCGTAGGAAGCAGTAGAAGATAATCGGTCGTATAAACATGGGTAGACGTATAATTTGTTACTCTCGTAATCGCATGGAAGAGACAACAGCAAAACCAAAGATTTTAGTGACCGGTGGTGCGGGGTTTATTGGCTCACATCTTGTAGATCACCTTATAGAACAAGGATATCCGGTGATTGTGCTCGATAACCTCTATGCGGGGCGTCCTTCATATATCAATCCTGTCGTCTTAAAAGAAGAACATGGTTCACGATTTTATCAAATGGATATTCGTGATCATGAATTACATCGCGTGTTTGATCTTGAAAAACCGGACTATGTGTTTCATTTTGCGGGACAAATTGACTTGCGATTATCAGTACTGGATCCTATTCACGATATTGATATTAATATCATTGGTGGGGTAAATCTTTTAAAAAATTGTATATACGGTGGAGTGAAAAAAATAATTTTTGCGTCATCGGGGGGAGCTATCTATGGAGAGCTCCCGCCGGGTGTTGAGAAGTTTCCTCACAATTATACGCAGGCGCCAGTGTCGCCATACGGTCATAGTAAGGTGGTGTTTGAGCGCCATTTGGAATATTCAAATGATGCGTATGGTATTGATTATGTGGCGTTGCGGTTTGCAAACGTGTATGGTCCGCGACAAGAAACCAGTCGCGAGTGCGGAGTGATTTCTATCTTTGTGCAAAACTTTTTAAATAAGCAAGAATCTATTATCAACGGTGATGGAAGCTATACACGAGATTTTGTGTATGTGGCTGATTGTGTTGATTCATGTATGCGTGCGCTCAACACGAACGTGAATGGTGTGTATAATGTAAGTACGGGTATTCGCACTTCTATCAATGAATTATTCAATGTGATTGTGCGTGTCTCTGGTAACCACCAAGAACCAATGTATCGCGCAGTAAAAAAGGGAGATGTTGCACATAGTTCTATTGATTATTGTGTGACCAAAGACGTGCTCGGGTGGGAACCTCAGGTGGCGCTTGAAGAAGGTGTACGTCGTATTTTTGAGTGGAATACCGATCCCGTACGTATACAAAACGCTCATGACAATACTGTATTATATACAACATTATCTCCTCATCAGCGATGCCGCCATTGGTTGCATGGTTCGTATTGACGACCATGTTTCATGATTATTTGGCCATTATCGCGCATCACTCGTTGGTGCGCGCTTTCTTTTCTTGTGGGTATTGCGCTGTATGAATGGATACGCGTATCGTGGGTATGGGCGATTGTGGTAGTCTGGATCGGTATAGTTATGATCTCGTGGCGTCATCACCAGCGCATACGTATACTTGGATGTTGTATCTTATTTTTTAGTATTGGCCTTTTACGAAGTATCAGTGCTATCCCCATAGCCGGCGATTATAATGTGAGCGTGTTTAACGCACAGAGTGTTCATCAGTGGGAAGGCGTGATTGTCAAAGAACCGGATGTGCGGGAGACAAAACAAAAACTAACAGTCAACATTACCGACTACAACGTTGGAAATGCCACATACAATGGGTTGATTTTGATAGACGCGCCATCATATCCATGGTTTGGATATGGTGATCATGTGACCTTTGGGTGTGAATTGGAAGAGCCGTTTGTGGCAGAAGGTTTTTCATACAAAGACTATTTGGCACGACAAGGGATTTTTTCGTGGTGTCGTAAACCGACTTCTATCATGGCAATTTCCGGTGAGCATTCTTCTTTTGTATTGACAGGGCTGTATAGTTTTAAAAAATGGATGGTATCTGGGATCAATACGTTACTTCCCGAACCTCATAGTACGCTTCTCTCGGGAATATTATTTGGGGCGCGCAGTGCATTTCCAAAAAATGTCGCAAGCAGTTTTTCAATTGTCGGATTAACACACATTGTGGCAATATCCGGATACAACATCACAGTGGTTATGGTGGCAATCGCATCACTCTTTCGTGCCGTTCGTATAGGCAGAAAGCGAGCGACATGGGCGATTTTGGCAGGTGTAACGCTTTTTACGTTGTTTACTGGCGCATCCAGTTCTACGATACGCGCGGCATTGATGGGGGGACTCGTACTTATCGCGCAACATAAAGGCAGAACGCAAAATGTCGCTCATACCTTGTTAATCGCTGGTGTAGTAATGGTCGCGTTGTCTCCCTCTGTATTATTTCATGATGCCGGATTTCAACTGTCATTTTTGGCTACCATGGGACTTTTGTATGGTACGCCGATACTTTCTCATTTCATAGATAAACTGCCCATATGGAAATGGGCGAAAGAAATCAGCACCCAAACACTTGCCGCCACATTGGCGACTATACCGCTGATTGTTGTACAGTTTTCATCGTTGTCGTTGATATCACTATTGGCAAACATACTGGTCTTGCCGTTTATACCTTTTTCTATGGTAATCGGATTTATATTGGTGGTGATGAATATGGCAGGGACACTTTTAGGTCCATTTGCACCTTTTTGGCAGATAATAGTTACACCTGTCGCATGGGGTACATGGCTGGTACTTGAGTATATTCTTAAGATAACCGACTATCTTTCTCGTATTCCCTACGCCTCTGTTTCCATCACACTCCAATCATGGTCGTGGGTATTTTTTGTGTTCAGTTATGGTCTATTATTTTTCATTGTATGGTCATATCACCGTATTCATACACAACCGTCTGTTTCAACAGAATCTCAAATCAAGGCGATTGCACTACCCTAGGTGCGCCATTCTTTGAACCGTCTTGTCATTTGTAGATATACTCCATACACTAAAAACTATATGAAAAAAATGTTCTCACTCACTATCAGTCTGTTGTGCCTGTCTGTTACGTTTGGCATCTTGCCTGCAGGTAATGTTTCTGGCGATACTGGCGTGATGCCAACTACTGTTCCTGATGATTATGTGAATATAGACGCCACCATGCGAGTACAAGACACTACATATCATTATGATGGTGAATATCTTTCGCTCCAAGTAGAAAGTAAAACAATGTCAACGGTATCATCTCTCAAGTTTAGTCGTGTGATGACTGCGTATGAGGCATTGACCTTTTTGCCGCCTGCACCAGGTTTTACATTTGGAAGTGCAGTATATATGTATGATTTTGGGACGCAAGGGCAGGGAGACATTGAAAAGAATATGACGCTATCTGTACTGTATGGCGGGACTGATCCTAATGCGTATCTTGCATTTTATGATCGTAATAAGCAGACATGGCGACCTTTTCCATCTACACACAAAGATCATCATGTGATTGCACAGACCACTTTGCCATATTCACAGATTGCGGTGATAGAAAAACGACCGTGGGTGTCTAATAATGGTGTTGATTTGTGGGCTATTCCCGCAAAAGCCGTGTATATAACTGACCAAGATAACAATGTGTTGTTGTCAAAAAATAGCAGTAATCAATTGCCGATTGCCAGTATTACCAAACTGATGACGGTGCTGGTGTTTTTGGATCACAATCCTGGCTGGGATACCGTCATAACGTTTCAAAAATCAGATGACACGATTCCGGCGAAGTTTTATTTTAAAATTGGAGAGCAGATAACCGTCAAAGATGCATTTTACGGCGCACTGGTGGGTTCTAAAAATAATGCGGCAAAGATGCTTGCGCGATCTACGGGGTTTTCGTCTGAAGTATTTGCACAAAAAATGAATGAAAAAGCACAGGAATTGGGAATGAAAGATTCAGTATTTGTAGAACCGACCGGACTAGATGAAGGTAATAAGTCTACTGCCAAAGATCTCGCGATTCTCACACAAACAGCATATAGTCATGCATCTGTTTTGGCGGCAGCAGAAACAAAACGATATGTATTTAAGACATTGAAGTTTAAAGAAGTCGCGTCTACAAAAAATAGCAATGCATTGTTAGAAAAAGTAGGAGAAGTATTAGCAGGAAAAACAGGATATACACAAGAGGCGGGATACAGTATGGCGGCGCAAGGAAAAACTGCGGATGGTGGCATAATCACTGTGGTATTATTGGGTGCACCTGATAACACGATACGATTTGATGTTGTGGGTACGTTAACACAAATAGCAACAAAGAATGGAAAGTTTACGTTTAGAATCGCCGGATTGTAAGACAGAACAAACAAGATACCATGCTTGTCGTGCATACACGTATCATACACATCGCTAGTATTGTGCTGGTGATGTGTGCTGTGCTGTTGGGCGTATACTTCGTCGGACAGGCAAAAGACAGCACGCAACTAACGGTCGCGGTCCTTGATGTCGGTCAGGGCGATGCTATTTTAGTTGATGGGCCGGCTGGTCAACAAATATTGATTGATGCGGGACCCGATAGAAGTATTTTGGCAAAATTGAGTGAGTATATGCCGTTTTATGATCATGATATTGAGTTGGTTATATTGACTCATCCCCATCTGGATCATTACGGGGGGTTGCATGAAGTCTTGAATCGTTACAAGGTTCATCATATGTATATTACCGGCATTGTACAAAAAAGTCCTGATTATCAAGATTTGTTAGCACAAGCGGTAGAAAAAGGAGTGGATGTACAAGAAGTCTGGCGCGGTACACAGGTGGATATGGGGTCTGATATACATATGTCTATTTTTGCGCCAATGGTCAATTTGCACGATATGTCCATGTCGGACTTGAATGAATCTTCAATTGTTGCTAAACTTGTCTACAAACAGAAATCCTTTCTTTTGACAGGGGATGCGACTGATACGGAAGAAAAAGCCCTCCTTGACGCAAAGGAAGATGTTTCTGCCGATGTGTTAAAAGTTGGACATCATGGAAGCGAGTATTCTACCAGCGATACGTTTCTTGACGTAGTACACCCAAATGTGGCGGCAATTTCCGCCGGATTTCATAATATGTTTGGCCACCCAAGCACTCGTCTTTTGAATCGACTTGACCGTCACGACATTCAGTCATTTCGTACTGATCAAGACGGTGATATTGTTTTTACCACTGACGGTGACACGATAAACGTCAATACTTCGTCATCTCGCAGATTTCATTTTCCATGGAGTACCGCACAGGCATTGTATACTATTTATTAACTTGTAATGATAACTATATATGGAATTTCATATAGAACGAACATTTGTACTCATAAAACCAGATGGTGTACAAAAAGGATTGATAGGGGAGATCATACGTCGTTTTGAACGGGTTGGTCTAAAAATCGTCGGTCTTGAGATGTTTCAACCCACCCATGAACAGATTGACGATCATTATCCAAAAAATGAAGAATGGATTACGCGATTGGGTTCCAAAACTCTTGCAACGTATGAAAAGTATGGATATGACGCCATGTCTGATTTTGGTACCACCAATCCATCAGAGATCGGGCCGGAAATCCGCAAATGGTTAATTGACTATATGAAAGCCGCTCCGTTGGTAAAGATTGTTGTGGAGGGGATACACGCGGTAGATGTGGTACGTAAGATCGCGGGACCTACGATGCCGTATTTGGCTGACATGGGAACGATCCGCGGTGATTTTTCTATTGACTCTCCTGCACTGGCAAATAAGGAAAAACGTGCGGTCATGAACATGGTGCATTGTTCGGAGACTCCTGAAGAGGCGGCACACGAGATTGAACATTGGTTTAGCGATATGAATAGCATTTTTTCGTACTAGGCATTAGGATTGACGAGCAGAAAATAGGATTTTTTTAAAAAATATACAATCATGTTGTATATTTTTTCAGTCTGTGTGTTATACTATTATTAATACTCTTCTTGAAGATGCCTCATGCTACAGTCGTTTTTAATTTTGGATGGTACTGACTTTTATTGAACTATATATTAAAGTAAAGGAGTTTTTGTTTTCTTTTTATAAATTACCATGTCGATTGCATATATTACAGTCGGCTTAACCACATTATTCATATGAGAGGAAATGTTCGGTTCCGTCGGATACTACACACATTTGTTGTAGCAATGACAATATTTGGTTCGGTGGGAGTTGCGCCGTTTACAGCGCAAGTGGCGTTGGCAACCGTCACACCAACAGTGACGAGTCTTATCAATTACGCGAATAACAGAGCATTAGCGTCGAGCGTGCCGGCTGCAGCCATTAAGCTCGTGATTGCTGTTGATGCTGGTGAAGTTTTAAACTCAATTACTGTTACTGCTACCGACAGTGGTGCATCTGGTTTTACGACAGCTGATTTGGCTACTCTTGATGCAGCATCGGAAGTCGCTTCCGGTGTTGCTTTGTACGACGATGCAGGGGATACGGCTGGATCATTTGATGGTACGGATGTCGTAGTGCCTATGGATACAGTATCTGCATGGAGTAATGGATCCACAACATTAACTCTTACAACCCCTGGAGCCGCGGGTACATATTATTTGGTATACCGAACATCAGCGGGGGCAGTTAATGATCATGCGTTTACATTCACAGTGCCTGCGGATGGTATAGTCACGGATTCTGGTTCTCCAACAATAACCCCTGTGGTTACTTCTGCCATTACAATTGATACTGTCGCACCGACTGTTTCAAGTACAGCCCCAATGACAGCATCCACAAATGTGCCAATCAATACATTTTTACACATGCAGTTTAATGAACAGATGGATGGATCTACGTTTACGCCTGATAACATTACCCTAACTCAAGGGGTTACACCTGTTGGTGTTAGTATAAAACCATTTCCTGATGGATTTGATGTGACTGTTTCTAGCGCGCCGACCTATACAGCAAGTTCACGTTTTGCACAACTTTCTACTGGTGGAAGCGGGTTTTTCCCTGCTTTTGGGGCAGGATCATTTGTGCCAAATGGTACATATACAACTCCAAGTGCTGGAGATATAGTATTGTTTCAGCGAGATACGTTTCCGCCTGAACTTGGGGTTGTTACAAATGCGACATTGACCGGTGGAACATTTGCAGTAAACGGGTTTCCACTATTTGGAGGTCAACAATTAACAAAAATCGCATCCGCTACCGAAACTGGATTAGCGGGAAGCTCTACCGCATTGATTGTCGGCCAGCTTGTGGTTGCTAATAGTTCTGATAGATATGCATGGCATATGGTGACCGCCGGGACTACGGTTGATGATGAAGCACTTCGTTTTGATGGTGATGAGGCAGTTCCGTCTCTTGTTTCTGGATCTCGTGTCAGCAGTATGGCAATGGATGCAACAGCGACCGATAACGGGGTAACTGGTGGGGGTACGCTGGCAGTGTCACAAGGTGATTTGGTATTTGTTCAACTAGCTGGCGGAAGTTATGGATGGCATTTGGTGACAACGGCAGGAGGTTTGTCATCTGTGGAGGGTTTTGGAGAAAGTACCGCTGTTCTTGATGGAACTGATGCGGCCTCTTCTTTAGTTGAAGACAGTAGTCAAATGAGTAAGTTGACGCCAGCAGCACAAGGACTTGCAACAGATGAGGTGACTGCCTTTACTTTTGGTGACATGCTCTTTGCATCAACCACCGCAAATGCTGCAAATAACGGATCATATGCATTTCATATGGTGACGTCTCCTGCGACAGGTGTTTCCCACACTGCGTTGCGTTTAGATAATTCATCATCACCGTTAACTATTTCCAGTAGTTACACGCTTACTGCGACAACATCAGTTACAGACTTGGCTGGAAATGCCTTGGCAAGTAATGCAGTTGTAACGTTTTCAACAGGGGCAGTTAGTGGGACGAATACCACTCCGCCGTTTGTGCAGTCTTCTATTCCACAAGGCGGCAATCAACAGTTTCCACCAAATGGTGTTGTGAAAATTACGTTTTCAGTTGATATGTCAGTTTCAGGCGGTTCAAGTGGAACCAATTCGGTAACCAATCCTGCTAATGTTGGATTATTTTTAGATAATTATGGTGCACCTGGTGCGGCAGTTTCGGCAACCAATACGTATGATTCTGCAACAAAAACAGTAACCATAACCCCAGCAAGCGCACTGGCAGTAAATACTGGCTATGTTGCCAAAGTACTTTCTTCCGCTTACAGTACAACCGATACGCCATCTGCTGATTTCTTTCTATCGTTTCGTACAGCCGGTGCAGTAGATGCGACTGCGCCAACAGTCTTAGGTACTTCTCCTACGAATAGCGCGACAGGAGTAAGTCGTTCGTCGTCCATCAGTATTGGATTTTCAAAAGACATAGATCCATCTACGATTACTACCTCCACAATTAAACTTCAAAAAACGTCAGATGATAGTTATATCACCGGTGCGGTTACCTATAATCCAGGAAGTCGTTCAGCAAACTTTACGCCTGCAGCACAACTTCTCGGGAGCACAGAGTATCGTATTCGTGCTCTAGCGGGATCCAGTGGTGTTAAAAGTGTAGCGGGACTCCAGTTGGGCGCGGCAACACCTGCAAATGATTATACTTCCACCTTTACGACCAATAATACGACGGATAGTACTGCTCCAAAAGTGACGTTTTCGGGTGCCGATAACTTCGGTGTTGCAATTACTTTCTCTGAACAAGTAAAATCAGGCGGTGGTCCTAACGCGGCTGATAACATCGCAAACTATGCGTTAGAGAGTCCGGTGGGTACATCAGCTTCACTTTCTGGAAAGACAGTCACATATGATGGTGAAACAAAGACGGCAAATATTACTGGTCTCGCTCTACAAAATAGCAGTACGTTCAAAGTCACGGTCACTCCAGCGGTACAAGATTTGGCAAATAATAGTATAGACACTACCGGTACACCACCCAATAATGTGGCATACGGTACAGTGCAAGATTCTGATACTACCGGCGGACAACTTGGTCCTGGAAACGGGCCGGCGATGGATCCGGGTATGCAGGGTATGAATCCGACACGCGTAACCCCAATGGTACGTTCAGCAGGCGCGACAAGTAACTATAAGCTTGAATTTCTGGCCACGACATCTATTCCCGTACTCGGTCAGATCGTACTTACATTTCCTGCGGGATTTGACGTCACCAATGTCGGTAAAGCGACGGCAGGTACTGCAAGTTTTTGTAACAGTGATATAAACGGACCAATGACAGGTACTGTTACGTTGGGGGCAGTAGCAGGTGACGCAGATGCAGGAACAGTAACTATCAATACAGCAGGTGCGGCAACTTCTGCAAATGCGTTTGTATGCGTTGATTTGACAGGTATTGTCAATTCAACTGTTCCGTCTTCATCTGGTTATACTGTTGGGGTCTCGACAAGAGATACCGCCGATAATTATAGGTCTATTTTAGAAAGTAAAACTTCGTCTCCATTTTTCTTGGGTGCGACAGGATCACGTACTCTGACGGTAAATGTATTTAAGGATGCAAATACAGATGGAAATAATGATGCCGGGGAAGGAATCAATGACGTAACTGCTTTCTTGTTTAGCCCAGCTACCGGCGGTAAAGAAGCGACGACTGCAAATGATGTGGTTGATGGTGTTGCTACCTTTAGCAATCTCGCTGATGGGGATTATATGGTGGGTATTAAACCAAATACAAATATTGACGTGGCGTTTAACTCTGCACCTCAACCTATTATTATAAGCGCAAATACAGTAAAAAACTTTGCATTGAGTAGCGCTGCAGCTATTACGATTTCAGGAACGGTGACAGGAACAAATGGTACAATTATCGATGTCTTCGCTTCATCGCCAAATGGTTTTACAAAAAAGACCATCACACTTTCTGGTGGAGCGGATGCATATTCGTTACCTGTATCAGCAAATGAAACATATAATGTCGGCGTGGGACCATCAGTACCAGAACAATTTATGACACCAGGCGCACCACCATCACCACCACCAGACTTTACTTTTATGCCTCCGGCAAATGTTCAAGTAAATGTAGCATCTGCTAGTGTTACGGAAGAAACAGTTACAGGTCTTGCATTTACTTTAACAACGGCAAATAAAACAATTACTGGTTTTGTTTTAGATTCCAATGGTACGGGTGTATCCACTGCAAATATATTTTGTCGTCCTGTAGCAGCATCTACGACCGGTATGGCAGATGGTTTTGGAACTGGCACACAAACCACGACAACAGGTACGTTTACCGTGAATGTAACCCAAGGTGTTTATTTATGTGGTGTGTTTAAACCCGGTATGCCTCCTGTACCAGATAAGCAGATTACGGTTGGTGCCGCATCCAATACCCCTTCAAGTCTTACTTTTAGATTGAGCGCTGGAACAACATCACTCACTATCAGTGGTACGATCAAAGACGACGCAGGTAATGCGATCCCCTATGCGGGTGTTTCTGGAAGAAAAGTGACATCCAGTGCTGATACCACTGCCGTAGGAGGAGATTCTTCAAACTTTGTAGGTGGTCCGACTGATGCAAATGGTGCATATACTCTCTATGTGAGCGCGGGAACATGGGTGGTAGAAGCGTTTGCTCCTGGTTTTGGTCGTCTTGGTACCAAGACGATTGTTATTAGCTCAAGTAATGCGACGGGGCAAGATTTTTCTGCAGAAACATTATCTATGGGATCGATTAGAGGAACAGTGACTAAAGGAGGGACTGCACAACAAGGAGTTATGGTTCGAGCTGAAACCGCTGATGGAACAAGTGGAAATATGACAATTACCGCTACTGATGGAACATATACAGTGAAAGTACCTGCCGGTACATATACGGTGAAGTGTTTCTTCCCTGGCGTGGGAGAAGGGACACCACTCACGAGTGTCGCTGTTGCCGCAGATACAACAACTTCAGGTCAGGATTGTACACTTGGCGCGCCGATAACTCTCACAATCAATGTAACAGACGGGACTAATCCGGTTACTAATGCCGGTGTTGATGTACGTGATTCAAATGGACGCGGTAACTTCACTAATGTTAGTACAACGTCCGGAGCCAATGCTGTCTATACAGTGAATGTACCACCAGGAACCTACACTGTTCGCGTGGGACACCCTGCCTATGGAAAGATTGGTGAAACAACAGGTGTAAATACAACACGTACCATCACTCATACTGCAGCAGCAGGAGCGATATTTGCAGTTACGGGTACAGTGACTGGGGATGGATCAAATCTTTCTGGTGCATGGGTATCGTTGACAGGAGCAGCGACAGGTACGACAAATGTCATTGCACTCGGATCTCAAACAGCATCAAATGGAACGTTTTCTGTCAGCGTGCCGGCCGGTATTTATAATCTACGTGTAGATAAACCAGGGTATCGGTCTCCCGCTGAAAGTGCTGTTGCAGTTACGGCTGCAACAGCAGTGGGCACTATTGCATTAACCACCGCCTCAAAAACGATTACCGGTACTATTAGCATCTCTGGATCTGGTGTTTCCAATGCTTTTGTGGATGCTAATGATGGTCTTGGAGGGTATTCTGTAGCACAGACTGATTCTGCGGGTGCATATTCATTGGCAGTTGATACGGGAACATGGAGTGTTCGAGCGCATGCACCAGGATACGAAGGTGGTCCGATGTCAGTTATTGTGGGAGGTAGTAGTGTATCAAGTCAAGATATGTCTCTCACTGCAATTCCAAACTTTGTGGTAAAACCGGAACGACCAGAAACAGTGACACCGACTTCCGGAGGATTTTTTACCAACAGTGATATTGGTGATAACTTCAAATTGAATATTCCCGCAAACGCACTGGGTACAGGATCTAATGCGGCGACTGTTACAACAAAGATCAACACTGCTATGCCAACACCGCCACGTGGTAGTATTCTGTCAAAAAATGCAGTTACGATTACCGCAGTGGATTCATCAGGACAAAAGCTTTCTAGCTTGAATGACAGTGTTACTATTGTGATCCCGTATGACGAAGCTGATATTCCTGCAGGATCCTCTGAAGCCAACTTGGTGATTGGCACATGGAATGATGCTACGCAGGCGTACGATACATTGACGACGACCGTTGATACAGATAACAATACATTAACTGCTACAGTTGCTCACTTTTCGGATTTCGCACCGTTGATGCCGGCAGATGGCGCACCTTCCACTCCGACTGGTCTGACCGTTACTGATGCAGGTACAGGGTCTACAGCACGTTTGACATGGACAGCAGTAGATGGAGCGAGCACATACAATATTTATCAATCAACGGATAATTCCTCATTTCCGCTCTTGGCATCACCAACCACTACTTCCTATACTGCGACTGGCTTGAGTGCAAGCACTACCTACTACTATAAAGTAAGCGCTGTGAATGCTTCTGATCAAGAATCAGCAGCAAGTAGCGCATCATCTGTCACGATAGCCGCCGCCGCATCCTCAAGTGGAGGAGTAATTGTCTCAGGTCCTTCGTCTTCATCATCTTCAACTGCCACCACTTCAACCACGACAGATACGACCACGACCGATAACACGACTACAACTGAGAATACCGTTACGACCGATACGACAGTTACCACGAGTCCAACTTTGAGTGTCGCAGATGCGCGAGCTCAACAAGTGGCGAAGATAAAAGCAGAAGCGGAAAAAGTTAAAATGAACGACGTTGCGACTCTTGCCAGTGATGTTGGACAAAAAAGAGATATTGGTATGGAGAAAAAATATGAATCAACGATTGTCGCGCGCGTTGTGTCTTCACTGACACCAGCAGCTACAAAAGCTCAAGTGTTAAACTTTGTAACATACGGCACACCCACAACTGTCGTACTGGGTGCAGGGGAACGTGCAGGTGTCGTGAATAGTTTTGAAGCAGCATTTGGATATGTTCCAACTTCAAGCGGTGATTGGGAAGATGTCATCAAGATCGCAAACGGTCGCTGGCCTGGTACGCTCAATGCAAAGCGTGAAAAGGCGGTTATCGGTTCATTTAAGAAAGTATACTTGAGAGATGCTGATCTTTCCAATCCTCATGATCAAGCGGCGATTGCTGTCATGGCATACGGGCTACGTAGCGATAAGCGTAACCTGAAGTCAGAAGCGGCTGCCATAAAGAGCTTCCGTGCTATATACAAAAAAGTACCGGTAAGCGCTGCAGAATGGGATGTCGTACGCGCCATTGCATATTCAGGAGCGATCCGATAACTCGTTGCATCTTACTCTCACGGATGCAGGTCGTGCGGTATACAGTTCGCAAACAAAAACCCCGATTACTTGGTCGGGGTTTGTTGTGCGCTTTTATTTACTCCTTTACGATTGTATATCCATGATTATTTTTAATATTTCTGCTGCGCGTCGGCAGTCATCTAGGGCATCATGTTTCTCGCGAGGAGAGAGGTCAAACGCATCAAACATACTAGTTGAGCCCATTGATCCTTCGTATCCTTGTTTGACGAGATGTGCATATGCTATCGGCCACAGATCGAGATAGTGATGGTCATAGGGTAATTTTTCATAGCCAGATGTTTTAAACATTTTTGTGAGCATGGCGTTGTCCAAAGATTGGACCCACGAACTCAAGATGACGTCAGTACTAAATCTTTTGATAAGTGTCTCGGCGACTTCGGATTGTGAAGGGGCTCCTTTCAGATCATCGGCGGAAATGTGGTGGATCTGATATGCTTCTTCACTTGATGCTTTTGGTGTTGTGATATAAGAAACAAATACACCCTTTTCTTCCAGCGTTTCCTTGTCCAACAATATCGCGCCAAGCTGTATTGGGTCAGCGGTATGTGTATCAGCGTCAGTCGCTTCTATGTCAATCACTAAAATGTCTCGGAGAAATTTCATAGTGTGGAAATAATAATATTAAATTTATTTTTACCATATTTATGGTCTTACGGCAAGAAAAATAAATACACGTTTTTTTAAAAAACGTGCAAAAATTTGATAGATTATTTACTTTTTTAATCGTCTTTCCACCCCCAATGTCTGGCAGGTACCATGAGAATATACTCATTTATCCCTTCATCTATTCCTTCATCTGCTTTATCTACATCAATGTAGATAGTTAATGATCCACCATCGTGTAGATAGGTATCAGTATAAGTATCCGCTAGTATATCCTCTGCAATGGCTGGAAATTCATTAATAGCTAGTCTTTGGATTTCACGCCATATTCCTTTTATATAATCAGATAGTTTGATTTGGTGAAATCCTATCTTTAATTCTTCATTCATGTGTAGTTCCTCCCTAAAATTACTATTCTGTATGTGTATAATAGTTTTTATAAAAAAGCAATATTAAAATATTTTTTTAAATTTTTAATCAAAAAAAGACCTCTCGGTATGCCTGCTGGCGTAGAGGGTCTTTTTTGTTACTTTGCTGTTGATGGAAGTAATTCTTTTGTCTTTGCGGTTTTGATACACTTTGTACAAAGTGCAACACGCATGCCAGCAATCCACTTTGATTGCATGTTAAGATATTGCTTTCGCAGTGTTTTTATATTAGAATGACTTCTACTAGATGCTTTGAGGGGTGTGCGCGAACAGACCATACAATCACGAGGCATATTTTTTGAATTTAATAGCTAAAAACAGTTGTTTCACTCTACCATACTTCTATGGAACAAGCAATAGCTCCTCTATTACCATATATTCTGACAGCAATAGTCATTTTGATGTCCTTAACCGTGCATGAGTTTTCTCATGGGCTTTCGGCATATTTTTTGGGTGATCATACGGCAAAAAACGCCGGCAGATTGACCCTCAATCCAATTCGGCATCTTGATTTGTATGGGAGTATCGTTGTACCGGGAGTACTTATATTACTCTCCTCGCCGTTCGTATTCGGATGGGCAAAACCAGTGCCAGTCAATCCGTTTGCCATGCGTAATCCAAAATGGGGGGGACTCCTTTCGGCAGTTGCTGGTCCTATATCAAACATTATATTAGGTCTAGTCGCGGCAATCATACTGAAAATCGTCTATCCATTTTTACCGTCCACAAATTTACTCTTGTTGTTTTTGTTCCAATGCATAGTGATAAACTTTGTTTTAGCGTTGTTTAACCTCGTTCCTGTGCCCCCTTTGGACGGTTCACGTATTTGGTCGTCATTTTTGTCTCCCAAACAGCAATTCATCGTTGAACGGTATGCACCGTTTTTCGTCCTTGCTTTGTTATTGTTGTTTTATGGTCCTATTTCTATTGCCATAAATTTTGTACTTATTTTGATCTTGCACTGGCTGGGTGTACCGGCGATATAAGGGTCCTCTTGCCAACTTCCTTTATTTCCCTTATCATATTGACAGTTTTCAAAAACGCCCGTAGAATACTAGTACTTATAGATAAAGGATCAAAAAACCTTTTAAAAAGGCTTTTTTATTACTACTTTTTTCCACAATGCCTACGATTAATCAGTTGTTACGCCAACCGCGTACAAAACTGACAACAAAATCAAAATCTCCCGCTATGCAGGTAACACTGAATAGTCTTCGTCGTACAAAAAGTCAGCTTTCCAGCCCGTTTAAACGCGGAGTGTGTACCAAAGTGACTACGACGACACCAAAAAAGCCAAACTCTGCTTTGCGTAAGATTGCTCGTGTACGCCTTTCAAATAGTATGGAAGTTACTGCATATATCCCCGGTATTGGTCATAACCTTCAGGAACACTCGGTCGTATTGATCCGTGGAGGTAGAGTAAAAGACCTTCCCGGTGTTCGATACCATATCGTTCGTGGTGTGTTTGATACATCTGGTGTCGCGACCCGTCGTCAAGCTCGCTCACTGTATGGTGCGAAGCGTCCTAAGAAAACCAGCTAACCTGTATGCGTGGAAAACAAGCTCCAAAACGAGAATATATCCCTGATCCAAAATATCGCGATGCGACATTGGCTCGATTTATAAACTACGTCATGTATGACGGGAAAAAGTCAGTTGCTCAAAAGGTGGTATACGACGCGTTTGATATTATAAAAGCAAAGACACAAAAAGAACCACTGGAAGTATTTGATGAGGCATTAAAAAATGTCATGCCGGCTATTGAAGTACGTGGTCGTCGTGTTGGCGGTGCGAACTATCAGGTACCGTTTCCTGTGCGCGGGGAGCGCAAATATGCACTTGCATTTCGTTGGATCCTTGGCGCTGCACGAGCTCGTAAAGGTAAGCCAATGTATGAAAAACTAGCAGAAGAGTTGATGTTGGCTCTAGAAAAAGAAGGCAATGCTATGAAAAAGAAGATGGATGTTCATCGTATGGCAGAAGCAAATCGTGCATTTGCACACTTTGCTCGTTTTGCATCACGACGCCGCGCCTAAATCAGGCGCGTTTTTCCTTTTTTATCATTTACGTTTTTTATGCGCGAATATTCTTTAGAAAAGACACGAAACTTTGGTATTATCGCTCACATTGATGCGGGTAAGACGACGGTGACCGAGCGTATTTTGTTTTATACAGGAAAGAAGCACAAAATTGGTGAAGTACATGAAGGTGAGGCCACAATGGATTGGATGGAACAAGAGCAAGAGCGTGGTATTACTATCACCGCCGCGGCAACGACTTGTTTTTGGAAAGATCATCGTTACAACATCATTGACACCCCGGGTCATATTGATTTTACCGTAGAAGTACAACGTTCATTGCGTGTATTGGATGGTGGTGTTGTTGTATTTGATGGTGTCGCCGGCGTGGAGCCTCAATCAGAAACAGTGTGGCGTCAGGCAGATAAATACAAAGTGCCACGTATTTGTTTTGTAAATAAACTTGATCGTACTGGTGCCGATTTTTATAAGGACATTGATTCTATCCACGAACGGTTGACCAAGAGGGCATATCCACTACAGTTGCCTATTGGTATAGAAGATAATTTTAAAGGAATTGTGGATTTATTAACACAAAAAGCATATATTTTTGAAGATGATTTGGGAACAAAAATAGCTGAAACAGATATTCCAGAAGACATGAAAGAAAAGGTAGAGAAATACCGCAAAGATATTATTGAAGCCATTAGCGAAGGTGATGAAGCTCTTATGAATAGCTATTTGGCAGGTGAAGAGATCCCATTGGAACAATTAAAGTTGGTGTTAAGAAAGGCAGTAATAGCACAAGATATTATCCCTGTATTTCTTGGTTCTGCACTCAAAAATAAAGGAGTACAGTTTTTACTTGATGCGGTCAATGATTATTTACCTTCACCACTTGATATCCCTCCCGTAACAGGATTTTCTCCTGACGATCCTGATACAGAGCTCACACGAAAAGCAGATGACAAAGAACCATTTTCTGGACTTGCATTTAAGATCGCGACTGATCCATTTGTGGGAAAATTATGTTTTTTCCGTGTCTATTCAGGAACAATGAAAGCCGGATCATATATTTTGAACTCCACTACTGGTGAACGTGAACGCATCGGACGTATTGTGCGTATGTATGCAAATGACCGCGAAGAGGTAGATGAGGTGTATGCAGGAGATATAGCCGCAGCCGTAGGATTCAAGACTACATTTACCGGACATACGATCTGTGACTCCGACCATCCGATAGTATTTGAGGCGATTAGTTTCCCAGAGCCAGTGATTTCTGTAGCTGTGGAACCAAAAACAAAAGCTGATCAAGAAAAAATGGGTCTTGCACTTTCAAAATTGGCAGAAGAGGATCCGACATTTCGTGTGCGTACCGATGAAGAAACACTTCAGACCATCATTTCAGGAATGGGAGAACTTCATCTTGATATTATTATTGATCGCATGCGTCGAGAGTTTAAAGTAGAAGCAAATACCGGTAAACCACAAGTTGCGTATCGTGAAACAATTACAAAGATGGCGGAAGCTGAAGGGAAGTATGTCAAACAATCAGGTGGTCGAGGGCAATATGGACACTGTTGGCTTCGCGTTGAACCAAATGAAAAAGGAAAAGGTTTTGAATTTTTTGATGAGACAAAAGGCGGTGTGATTCCAAAAGAATTTATCAACCCTATAGAAAAAGGAGCAAAAGAAGCGCTGACACGCGGTGTGTTGGCAGGGTATCAGGTCATTGATGTAAAAGTGACGGTCTATGATGGAAGCTATCACGATGTTGACTCTTCAGAAGCAGCATTTAAAATCGCGGGTTCCATGGCGGTGCAGGATGCATGTCGTAGGGCTGGCATCGTACTTCTTGAACCAGTCATGAGCGTGGAAGTGGTAACACCTGAACAGTTTATGGGAGATGTGATTGGAGATTTAAACGCAAAACGTGGACAGATAAAAGAAATGAGTGAGCGAGGTGGTATTAAGGTAATTGATGCACTAGTACCACTGGCAGAAATGTTTGGTTATGCCACGCAAATCCGTTCCATGAGTCAAGGGCGTGCAAGCTATAGTATGGAGTTTGAACATTATGCGGAAGTACCACGCAATATTGTAGAAGCATTGGCTACTAAGCAATAACATATGAACCGGCATATTTCTTCAGATATTTTTGACATCGTCTCTACCACAAAGGATAAAATAGTCGTCGTAGAGGAGGATGAAGCATTTGTCGTTATGCCATTATCTCAGTACAGGATGTTATTACGTGACCGATTGTCGTCAGAAGACTTGACAGAGGGCGAGATTGTAGATAGTATTAATCGGGATATTGCACTATGGCGTCTTGCACAAGAACAGGGTGATATTGACAGTACAATGGGGTATGATAGTATAGAAACTATATAATTTTAATCATGCGACGCCTTAAAAAGTGTCCCGTGGAATTTAATTTTTATTCAAAAAAGTATGGCAGACAAGTTTGAACGTAATAAGACTCACGTGAACGTTGGTACGATCGGCCACGTTGACCACGGAAAGACTACTCTTACTGCGTCTATTTTAAAAGTACTTGCGGCGCATGGCATGATCGCGCAAAATAAGAGTCTTGATCAAATTGATGCTGCTCCTGAAGAAAAGGCACGCGGTATTACTATCAACACCGCACACGTTGAATACGAAAGTGAAACTCGTCACTACGCACATGTTGACTGTCCAGGGCACGCCGATTATATCAAAAATATGATTACCGGTGCAGCACAGATGGATGGTGCTATCTTGGTAGTATCAGCAACAGACGGTCCAATGCCTCAAACACGTGAACATATCCTCTTGGCACGTCAAGTAGGTGTTCCGCGCATTGTTGTTTTCTTGAACAAAGTAGATATGGTGTCCGACCAGGAACTTATTGATCTTGTTGAAGAGGAAGTACGTGATCTTTTGAATAAATATGAATTCCCTGGTGCTGAAACACCAATCATTCGCGGTTCTGCACTCAAAGCTCTTGAGAACCCAGATGATCCAACGGCTTCACAGCCAGTTTTGGATCTTATCAAAGCCCTTGATGAATGGATTCCAGAGCCAGTACGTGATACTGAAAAGCCATTTCTTTTGCCGATTGAAGATGTTTTCTCAATTGAAGGTCGTGGTACGGTAGTTACCGGTCGTATTGAACGCGGTATTATCAAGATCAACGAAGATGTAGAAATTGTCGGTATTCGTGATACACAAAAGACAGTTGTTACCGGTATTGAGATGTTTAACAAGCAACTTGATGAAGGCCGTGCAGGTGATAATGCCGGTTTGCTTCTCCGTGGTACCAAGAAAGATGATGTTGAACGCGGGCAGGTTATTGTAAAACCAGGTAGCGTCACCCCTCACACTGAATTTGAAGCAGAGGTCTATATCTTGGCAAAAGAAGAAGGTGGGCGTCACAAGCCATTTTTCAAAGGGTATAAACCACAGTTCTATATTCGTACTACCGATGTAACTGGTGAGGTTATCCTTCCAGAAGGTACTGAAATGGTGATGCCTGGTGATACAGTGAACTTGAGTGTAAAGCTTATCGTACCGGTTGCCTTGGAAGAAAAACAGCGCTTTGCTATTCGTGAAGGTGGTTTGACAGTAGGTGCAGGGGTCGTTGTTAAGATCAACAAGTAATCACGAGTACATGCCTGAAACTACTGAAAAAACAGAAAAAGTAGAGAAAACAGAGGAAAAACCTCGTATTCGCATAAAATTGCGTGCCTATGATCATAAAATTATAGACCAATCTGCGGCAACCATCATTGACGCGGTAGCACGTAGTGGAGCAACAGCCAAAGGACCAATCCCGTTACCTACTGAAAAGCGTAAATATACGGTTTTATCGTCTACTTTTGTACACAAAGACGCTCGCGATCAGTATGAAATGAGGACTCATAAGCGATTGATTGACATTATTGACCCTACGCCAAAAACAGCAGATTTGCTTACAAATCTGAGTTTACCGGCAGGGGTTGATCTTGAAATCAAAATGATGTAAGATACGAGCGTTATAACTTCTCGTGGTGATATGAGGGTAACCCCTGTAAAGGGCAGTGCCAGCACGATCAACACAAGAACGGAGTAATATTAAAAAAATACGTTTCTAAAACTCATACTTTTTTCAGGTCTTTATAGGAGATCGGAGTACGTATGCGTTTCCGATCTCTTTCATTATATGAAATGTATACTTGGAAAGAAAATTGCCATGACTCACGTTTTTACAGACGATGGGAAAATGCATCCCGCGACCGCGATCAAAGTCGGGGCGTGTTATGTTACTAATATTTTAACGAAAGAGCGGAATGGATATGACGCTGTTCAGATGGGGTTTGATACCAAGCGTGTGTCTCGTGCATTAGCGGGACACTATAAAGGTGTGGGGAATCTGAAAGAAGGCCGTGGTTTTCGTTTTGTGAGGGAAGTATCCTTACCTCAAGCGGCAAACGTAAACAAGGGAGACCAAATTGATATTAATACATTTGAGACAGGCGATAATATAACAGTCAAAGGCACTTCCAAAGGGCGAGGATTTGCGGGTGTGGTGAAACGACATGGTTTTCACGGTCATCCTGCAACTCATGGTCACAAAGATCAGCTCCGTATGCCGGGTTCTATCGGTGCTGGTGGTGTGCAACGTGTCTTTAAAGGAATGCGCATGGGTGGCCATATGGGAGATGCTACGATTACTATCAAAGGCGCAGAAGTATTGCGCGTTGATGATGAGGAACAGATATTATATCTCAAAGGAGGTGTACCTGGTGCACGCAACAGTTACGTGATTTTAAAAAGTGAAGGTGATTTGAAAGTAGTTTCTACTGAAGAAAAAGTTGAAACCACAATAGAAGAAACACCTGTAGAAAATGACATAGCACCAGTACCTGAAGCAGAAGCGTCAGAAGAAAAAAAAGAAAATGAAACAGTTTCGAAACAAACATAATATATGGCAAACGAAACACAACAACTGTCTGTCAACGTCTACAATCACGAAGGTGGTGTAGTGGGTACTCACACACTTGACCCTCGTATTTTTGATGTTACGATTCCAGAGGAACTCGTGCATTTTGTTGTTGTGGCACAAGATGCAAACGCACGAAAAGTCCTTGCTCACACAAAGACACGAGCAGAAGTAAGTGGTGGTGGAAAAAAACCATGGAAACAAAAAGGTACGGGACGCGCACGACATGGTTCAACTCGTTCTCCTATCTGGAGAAAAGGTGGTATTACATTTGGTCCACGTAATGACCGAAATTTTTCAATGAAAGTAAATAAAAAAGTGAAGAGAAAAGCACTGTTTGGTGTTTTGTCCGACAAGGTGAGACAAGGTCATTTGGTCATAGTAGAAAATTTTGATGTTACACCTGTTAAAACAAAACGTGCATTTGAAATTTTAAAAGCATTGCCATTGTCAATTGATAAAGTACGCACCCCTCATATCGGTGTAGTCGTACCACGCGATTCTTCTGCAATGCAACGTAGTTCACGAAATTTAGAGTACATCCGCATGATGGGCTCACAAAGTTTAAATATCAAAGATGTGCTTCATGCAGAATACTTATTGATGTCAGCGACGAGTATTGATGAAATCGTTTCACTTTATTTTCCTGCAAATAAATAATATATGTCAGACCCGACAAAAAAATTTGCAGTGAGAGATTACGAAGTGATGCTTCGTCCTCATGTATCAGAAAAAACAATCACACTTGCAACAAAAGGTGTATATACGTTTGAAGTGCATCCTGACGCAAATAAGCTTTCAGTAAAACTCGCGTTTTTTAATATTTTTGGAAAGATGCCACAGAAAGTTACGATATCAAATTATCAGGGAAAGACCGTACGTACTGGTCGTACACAAGGGACGCGTGCTTCGTGGAAAAAAGCAACGATTTCTTTACCAAAAGGTGAAACGATCAATGACTTGAGTTACGCATAATATATGTCAGTAATTATTCACAAACCTACCTCACCCGCTCGTCGACATTCCAGTGTTGCTGATTTTTCAATGTTGACAAACAAGCGACCTGAACGCTCGTTGGTGGTGATAAAAAAGAAACGGTCAGGTCGAAATAATCAAGGAAAAATCACCGTTCGTCATCGTGGTGGAGGGACACGTAAGTATTACCGAATGGTTGACTTTTCTCGACAAACACGCTTAGATCAACAAGCGCGTGTTATTGCGTTGGAATACGACCCCAATCGATCCGCTCGTCTTGCACTTTTGGAATATCCTGACAGTTTCAAAGCATATATGATTGCGCCGACAGGTATTCTGGTCGGAGATATGATTATAGCAACACGTGGTAAAGCCGAAGTCAAAGCAGGAAACCGGTTGCCACTTGCATACATTCCTTCTGGTATGATGGTGAACACGATTGAGATGAATCCTGGTGGAAGAGGTATCGTTGCTCGTTCCGCAGGAGTGGGAGCGAAAGTTATGTCTGTAGAAGGAGATTTTGCGATGATCAAGATGCCGTCCGGTGAGATTCGTAAGTTTAACGCGCAATGTCTAGCTACCGTGGGCGAAGTAGGAAATTCCGATCATCGTTTGATTCGTTGGGGTAAGGCAGGACGAAGTCGTTTGCGTGGTATCAGACCAACAGTGCGTGGTAAGGTTATGAACCCAGTTGACCACCCACACGGTGGTGGAGAAGGTGTCAACCCAATTGGTTTGAAGCATCCAAAGACCCCGCAAGGGAAACCTGCATTGGGTGTTCGTACGCGCAGGAAAAAGAAAGCGTCCAGCAAATACATTATTACTCGTCGCAAGTAACCATTATTTATGTCACGAAGTCTAAAAAAGGGACCATTTATTGAGCACCGATTGTTGGCAAAGGTCAGCAAGCTTTCGGCTAACGATAAAACCGTAATTAAAACATGGGCACGCGACGCGGTGATTACACCAGAAATGGTTGGGTTTACCTTTGGTGTACATAATGGTAAAGTGCACACTCCAGTGATTGTTATAGAAAATATGGTTGGTCACAAGTTGGGAGAATTTTCACCTACGCGTAAGTTTGTACGTCATAGCGGTAAGATGGCAAAAGAACAAGAAGGTAAAAAGAAATAATATACTATATGGAAGTCCTCGCAGAAGCAAACAATATACGTATGTCAGCCCGCAAGGTACGCCTAGTGGTTGATTCTGTGCGAGGAAAAAATACGATCCGGGCGATTGCACAATTGCACATGTTACCTCGTGCTGCTAGTCGTCCTGTACGTAAATTGATTGAATCCGCCGTGGCAAACGCAGAACATAATTTTAAAATCAGTAAAGATAATCTTTTTGTGAAGAGTATACGAGTAAACGAAGGACCTAGTTTATCACGGTGGCGCGCACGTGCATTTGGTCGTGCTGCGCCAATTGCTAAGCATTCCTGTCATATTCTTGTTGCTCTTGCGCCGATAAAGGAGACAGATATAGGAACCACAAAGAAAACTACCCCGGTAGCCGTAGAAGCAACAATGGTCAAAGAGCCAATCAAGACAGAGGGCGCAACGGAAGTACAGGTCGTCGATGTGCCAATACCCGAACGAGCCAAGGAATCGCATGCACAAGAACCGGTAGATGTTCGTCGCGAAGGTCGCCATCGTCACATGCAACACATGGATAAAAAAGTTATGAAGGGTGAAGGTGGAGTTATGAAGAAAATATTTAATCGCAAAGCAGGGTAATATGTCACATAAAGTTAATCCAAAAGGTTTTCGTGTCGGTATACTGTTTGGGTGGAATTCCCGATGGTTTGCACGACGACATGCAGAATTTGCGCAAAGCTTGCGTGAGGATCTTGGTATTAAAAAGTTTTTGCAAAAAGAATTAAAAAATGCCGGTGTTGCCAAATATGAAATAGAACGAACACATAATGCAATTACTATTTTTGTTCATTCTGCTACTCCCGGTATGATTATAGGTCGACAAGGATCAGGTGTTGAACAATTGAAACAAAAGATAAAGCAACAATTTTTTGGATCAAAAAAGATACTGATAAATCTCAATATCATTGAGGTGACCAAACCAGGGCAAAATGCCGCTTTAGTACTTTTTGAAATGATAATGGCTATTGAAAAGCGTATGCCGTATCGTCGTGTATTAAAGCAAGCACTTGATCGCGCTCAAAAAGCTGGAGCGCAAGGCGTGAAAGTTCACGTCTCTGGCCGTCTCAATGGTGCGGAGATTGCTCGATCTGAAACATTATCGTGGGGAAAAATTCCCCTGCATACGCTTCGTGCGGACATTGATTATAGCCGAGGAGTCGCCCACACGATTTTCGGTACTATCGGAGTAAAGGTGTGGATTTATAAAGGTGAAGTTTTTGAAGAATAATATGTTGTTTCCAAAGAAAGTAAAACATAGAAAATGGAACAGAGGACGTGGCCGAAACAAAGGACGCGTTGCACAGTCGTGCAATGAGGTCAATTTCGGTGAATACGGCCTTAAATCTCTGGATGAGTCATGGGTAACAGCACGACAGATTGAAGCTGCCCGTCGCGCAGTCGCACGTTCTATCAAACGCGGTGGTAAGATATGGATTAGAGTATTTCCTGATCGCCCGGTTACGTTTCATGGTAATGAAAATACTATGGGAGGTGGTAAGGGTGCAGTCGACCATTACGTAACAGTTGTACGACCTGGTACCATGATTATGGAAATGGCGGGTATTGATGAGGCAGTGGCGCGAGAAGCACTTCGTTTGGCTTCACATAAGCTATGTGTACGCACGACGTTTGTAAAAAAAGTATAACTGTGGTATATGAAATTCAATGAATTAAAAGAACAATCAGTCCACGATATAGAGCGCGTCCTTGCTACGAGCCGTGATGAGGTACGTGAACTTCGTTTTGCAGTGGTGATACGTCAGGAAAAGAAAGTGCGAGACATTCGTAAAAAGCGTAAGCTGATCGCACAATCACTGACTCTTTTAACTCAAAAAAGTAAAGAAGCAAATAATAAATAGTATGGAAAATAAAGCACAAAAAAGAATATTTCAGGGAGTAGTCGTCAGCGACAAGATGGATAAAACTATCGTTGTTCGTGTTGACACCGTGGCGGTGCATCCTAAATATCGCAAACGCTATATTGTGTCAAAGCGATTTCATGTGCATGATGAAAAAAATCTTCACAAAGTTGGAGAGAAGATTAGATTCGTTGAGACACGTCCTATCTCTCGACACAAAAAATGGCGTGTGCTTTCCCGTACTTCTGATTCTGTCACTGTTACCCCGTAATATATGATTCAACACCGTACAATGCTCGTTTCAGCCGATAACTCTGGTGCACGTCGCATCCAGTGTATTCGTGTGCTGGGCGGTTATAAGAAGCGGTATGGTCATATTGGTGACATTATTACAGTGAGCATAAAAGAAGCATTGCCTCGAAGCGGGGTCAAAAAAGGAGAAGTATGTCATGCAGTCATTGTGCGTACTCGCAAAGAACATGGACGCAAAGATGGTACCTATATCCGTTTTGATGAAAATGCAGTGGTAATCATTGATAAAAAATCAAAGGAGCCACGTGGTACGCGTATTTTTGGGCCTATTGCCCGTGAATTACGCGGGAAAGGTTTTACCAAAATTATTTCTCTTGCTCCGGAAGTATTATAACTATATGAAAATCAAGAAAAACGACACAATTAAAGTATTGGCAGGTAAGGATCGCGGAAAGACCGGTAAGGTACTTCGTGTATTTCCTGAACAAGAAAAAATAGTCGTGGAAGGGATTAATGTCTTGGCAAAACACGTAAGACCTGCTAAAAAGGGCGAACGCGGACAGAAGGTATATTTTCCTGCGCGTATGGCAGTTTCAAATGGTATGTTAGTGTGTCCTTCTTGTGGGAAACCTACCCGTGTAGGGTATGCTGTGTCCCATGGGGAGGGCGCGCAAACACGCAAAGAGCGCCTGTGTAAAAAGTGTAAATCAACGTTTATTTAATATATGGCTAAACTTTTTCAACAATATAAAGAAACAGTGGTGCCTGCCTTGATGAAGCAGTTTAGTTTTGGCAATCTTCATCAAGTACCGCAGATCTCGAAGATCACGCTCAATATCGGACTAGGAAGAGTAGCAAAAGATCCTGCGTTTATTGAAACAGCAGAAAGTTCTTTATCCGCCATTAGCGGACAAAAACCAGTCCGTAACAAAGCCAAAAAATCCATTGCGGGTTTCAAAATACGACAAGGTATGGTGGTGGGGATGTCAGTTACATTGCGCAAGGCGCGTATGTATGATTTCTTAGACAAGCTGGTTAGTATGACATTGCCCCGCGTCCGTGATTTCCGTGGAATTGATAAAAAATATGTGGATGCGCATGGTAATATGAGTATTGGGTTTAAAGAAAATGCTGCATTTCCAGAAATACGGTCTGATGAATTAGAGCGATTGCACGGTCTGGAAGTGACTATTACAACAACAGCACACAATAAAGAAGAAGGGTTAGCGCTGTTTACAGCATTAGGATTTCCTTTTAAAGAATAAATATCCATATGGCAACAGAAGCACAGCTCGTAAAATCACAACGCTCACTGATCAAACCTAAGTACTCTACTCGGGTAGTACGTCGCTGTTTTCGTTGTGGGCGCGGTCATGGGTATATGCGTGATTTTCAACTCTGCCGTATTTGCTTCCGAGAGCTTGCATCACAAGGTAGCATTCCGGGTATAACACGCAGTAGTTGGTAACGCGCCCCATTAATTTTTTCAAGTATTATGACAGATCCAATCGCAGACATGTTAACGAGAATAAGAAATGCAACAGCCGTGAACAAAGTCACGGTGCGTATTCCTTTTTCTCAACTCAAAAAAGAAATTGCTCGCGTCATGAAAGACGAAGGGTATATTGAGGATGTCAGTGTTGAGGAAGCAAGCGTACAGCGTACATTGGTGATTACTTTGCGGTACTTGTCAGGGCGTGTGCCTGCCATACGATCAATTCAGAGAGTGAGTACGCCGGGTTGTCGTGTATATGCAAAAGCCGGAGATATGCCCGTGGTTCGTAATAACATTGGCCTTGCAATCATTTCAACTTCCCATGGGATTATGACCAATTCACAAGCAAAACATGCAGGCGTGGGCGGTGAAGTGTTATGCGAAATACATTAAATATATGTCACGTATAGGAAAACAAATTATTTCAATTCCATCCGGAGTACAGATCACACACGATGGTTTTGTGATAACTGTGAAAGGCCCGAAAGGACAATTGACACAAAAATTACACCCTCACGTGTCGGTATCTATAGATGAATCAACAGTACAGGTTAATGTTGCTGATACGGAAAATAAACTGGATCGTTCTCTATGGGGCTTGTCACAGAGATTGATTAGTAATATGGTACAGGGTGTAACGGCTGGCTATGAAAAAAAGCTTGAAATTAACGGTGTTGGATTCAAAGTGGCACTGGGGGGGAGTGGGCTGAATTTGAGTTTAGGGTTTTCTCATCCCACCACCTTTGTGATACCGCAAGGTGTGACTGCTACTGTTGAGAAAAATGTAGTAACATTTTCTAGTATTGATAAACAGTTGTTAGGAGAAACAGCAGCTCAATTGCGTCGGTTGAAACCACCGGAAGTATACAAAGGCAAGGGTATTAAATATTCAGAGGAAGTAATTCGCCGTAAAGCGGGAAAGACGGCAAAGGCATAAACGTATGACTATTTCACATAACAATAAACGAATTCATCGCAAACGGCGTATTCGCGCACGTATATCAGGCACAGCACAGCGTCCACGCTTGGCGGTTTTTCGTTCTTTGCAAGCGATATATGCGCAGTTGATTGATGATGAGAAAGGGAGTACTATGGCGAGTGCGCGTGAAAAAGAGCTTTCTGCAACGGATCTCAAAAAAACAAAGACAGAACGTGCAACCCACGTCGGTATGCTTATTGCCAAAAAAGCAGCAGAGAAAAGTATCAAATCAGTTGTCTTTGATAGAGGAGGTTATCAGTATCATGGACGTGTTGCGGCACTAGCTGATGGAGCGCGCGAAGGAGGACTCGAGTTTTAAAACATTTTTATACTATGGCACAGAACAAACGTACAAAACGAGGAAATCAACGTGAACAATCCGATTTTGACCAACGGATTATTGATCTTGCTCGTGTCACGCGTGTGACAGCAGGCGGGAAGCGTATGCGATTTCGTGCGTGCGTTGTTGTGGGTGATAAAAAAGGACAGGTAGGATATGGTATTGCAAAAGGAGCAGATGTCACGATTGCAGTGAATAAAGCAGCAAATCATGCCAAGAAAGCATTGGTGACCATTCCTATCGTTCATGGTACTATTCCTCATGAAGCAAGAATAAAGTTTAAGGCGGCACGTATCATGTTAAAATCTGCTCCTGAAGGTACTGGTGTTATGGCAGGTGGGGCTATACGTCTTGCATTGGAAATTTCCGGCGTGAACAATATCGTCGCAAAGTCTTATGGCTCAAAAAATAAAATAAATAATATTCATGCATTGTTTGCAGGTATTAAGGAGCTATCAAAACCGTCAGTGCGGGTTATCAAACCACGTGTAGAAAAAGTGACTCCTGATATAATGGGAGAGTCCATCATAACACCTGCTGTATAATATATGGAACTTCATACACTAAAATCATTTAAAGGATCTACCAAACGACCAAAGCGAGTCGGTAGAGGTCATGGAAGTGGACATGGTACGACTGCCACACGTGGCCAAAAAGGTCAACGTGCACGTAGCGGCGGACGTAAAGGTCTTCGTCTCAAAGGTATGAAGCAGATGCTTTTGCGTATCCCAAAAAATAAAGGATTCCATGCAATCAAAGGTATCATTACCTATGAGGTCAACGTGCGAGATCTTGAGAAACATTTCAAAGACGGTGAAACGGTGGATCATATTTCTTTGACTGCAAAAGGGATTATAAAAAAGGCAAAAGGAACTTCTTCTCGCGTGAAAGTGCTTGGAATTGGAACGCTCACAAAGAAATTGACGGTGAACGATTGTATATTTTCCGCATCTGCTCGAGAAAAGATTGAAAAAGCGGGGGGTACGATCACTATGAGCGCATAAACTTGTTTTCATTTTTTAAACGATTATCATGAATACGCTTCGACAAATTTGGAACGTTCCGGAGCTACGCAACGCAGTGCTTTTTGTTATCGGTATGCTTATCATTTTTCGTTTTGTAGCAGCTATTCCACTGCCAGGGGTTGACCCTGTCGCATTGAAAGCATTTCTTGATGAGAATCCATTGCTGGGATTAGTGAGTCTTTTTTCAGGCGGAGGGCTCGAGCGTTTTTCGTTGTTAGCGATCGGGATCGCTCCTTATATCACTGCATCCATTATTATCCAGCTTTTGACAATGATTGTCCCTGCTTTGGAACGGCTATCTAAAGAAGGTGAGTATGGTAAAGGGAAAATTACTCAATATACACGATATCTCACTGTACCACTGGCTATGATTCAGGGATACGGAGTTATTGCGCTTTTGCGTCAGTCCAGTCAACAAATATTTTTGAATACTGATGCACTATCTATCGCTATCATGATTTTGACTATGACTGCCGGCACTATTTTCATGATGTGGCTCGGTGAACTTATCTCGGAGAAGAAGGTGGGAAATGGTATTTCACTGTTGATTTTTGCGGGTATTGTTTCAGGACTTCCCGGATTGCTATCATCACTCCAAACGATTGATTCCTCGCAAGTAGTGGGGGTGATCTCGTTTACTGCCGCGTTACTGCTCTTAGTTGCTTTTATCGTGTTTGTGGCAGATGCACAAAGAAACGTACCAGTACAATATGCAAAACAAGTGCGCGGTTCGCGATTGACTGGCGGATCAGAAACTCACTTACCTTTAAAAATCAATCAAGCAGGCATGATTCCTATCATTTTTGCTGTGTCTATTATTTTGTTTCCGCCTACCATCGCACAATTCTTTTTACAGGCGCGTAGTACCTGGGTGGTACACGCATCAGAGTTTGTTATTCGTTTTTTTAGCAATCAATTGTATAATGGAATAGTCTTTTTTGTGTTGGTCATGGCCTTTACCTATTTTTATACTGCGATTATTTTCAAACCTGCTGAAGTGGCTGAAAATATTCAAAAGCAAGGAGGGTTTATTCCTGGTATTCGTCCAGGATCCCCAACTGCAGAGTATCTTGCAAAGACAATGAGCAAGATCGTTCTTCCTGGAGCGCTATTTTTGGCAGTAATTGCAACTATACCACAAGTCGTACAGGCGGGGACAGGTATTACCAATCTTTCCTTTAGCGGTGCGAGTGTCTTGATCGTTGTAGGTGTTGTGATTGAGATATTCAAGCAAATCAAAGCACAAATGACAATGCGCGATTACGACGATATTATTTAATTAAGTTTTTAAGAATTGTGTTCTATGAGCAGAGCTTTTCTTCTTATTGGTTCGCCGGGATCCGGCAAAGGTGAACAGGCAAAACGCCTTGCCACTGCCACTGGTATGACACATATAGCCATGGGATCGTTGATACGTCATTATTGCGACGTACCACGTTCAGGAAATATATGCGAATTGATTGAGAAAAATTATAATGCGGGGATTCCTCAAGATGATGCGATTGCCGTTGAAATTTTAAATGATCATCTTGGTACGCTGGATACTTCTCATGGGGTAATTTTTGACACCTTTCCCCTTTCAATAGGTGAAGTAGATAAACTTCCGGAAATATTAAGCGCATTTGATTTGGGAACGCCTGTGGTGATTCATATTGATATTGATGAAGATACGGCAGTACAACGTATCAGTACGCGTAGGATTTGCGGACAGTGTGGTCGGCCATTTAGACCAGGAAATGAGCAGTATACAAAAAATGAATGTGATGTTTGTAAACAATCTTTGACACAACGAGAAGATGACAAGGAGGACATTGTACGTTTGAGGTATAAGGAGTACGATCAACGTATTACGATGTTGCTTGATATATATCGCAAGCTTGGATATCCTATTATTTCATATCAAAGCGGAGTCGATGACGGACCAGATGCGGATTTTGCTGTCATTACAGAGAAACTTCGCGAGATTGGCGTCTCTCTATGATTACATACAAGACAACAGACGATATTGCTCTTATGAAAAAAGGCGGCTCAATACTTGCGGCCGCTCTTTTGGCTGTGCAATCCGCTGTGAAGCCAGGCATAGGGATACACGGGTTGGATAGGATCGCGCGTGAATACATAGAGAGCCATGGAGGGGCGCCAGCTTTTTTGGGATATGGCACGGCACGGGGAGTGGTGGGATATCCGTCCACTCTATGTATTTCAATCAATGATGAGGTCGTCCACGGTATTGGTATACGCGATATTGTATTACACGAAGGCGATATCGTCGGTCTTGATATTGGCACTCGTTATCCGGCAAATGATGGATTGTATACTGATATGGCGGTGACGGTGGGTGTGGGAAAGATATCTGTCGATGCACAAAGTCTGATTGATGTGACGCGTGTTTCTTTGGATCGCGCTATCGCCTTGGTACGTCCCGGTATATCCATCCATGAGATTTCAAAAGAAGTGCAGGGATATTGCGAAGGACACGGGTATTCATTGATTCGTGATTTGACGGGGCATGGGGTAGGATTTTCTGTACATGAAGATCCACCAGTGCCTAATTATTTTGATGAGCGCATGCCTGATGTTATTTTGAAAGAAGGCATGGTGATTTGTATTGAGCCGATGGTGGCGATGGGAGATTGGCATGTATTCACGGATACGGATGAGTGGACAGTGCGGACAGCGGATCATTCTTTGGCGGCGCATTTTGAACATACTATTGCGGTGACTGCTGGGGGGCATGAAATTTTGACCCTAGCATAATTTTGCCATGTACGGTTCTTGGTTTCTCTTTCAAAAAGCGTTCGGCCACGGTATTTTTTACGAGAAGGTAAGTCTCCTTCCTCACTTCTATTCGCTCGTCTCAACTTTTTTATCCTTTACTTGACTCGCTCATAAAATTTTTGAAAGAGAAACCAAGAAACACCGATTCTATATTCCATTATTGTGGAATCCTTCAGATATTCTCCCAATCGTCGTATCAGAAGGTCACCACGGTTGTGGAAGTCACTTAACAGTACGATCACATTTGGTCAACAGAACTGGGGTTATACGCTTCTCGAGTGGTGGTTAATATCTTGACAAAAACGTCTGTTTTTGGTAGTTTCATTGTGGGTTATATTGTTTTAACAAGTAGGAGTACATTAAAAATGAAAAAAAAGATGGTTGTGTTTGGGCTTCAGATGGCTATGCTCGCTGTTGTTAGTTTTGTATATAGCCTTCTTATGGGAGGAATATTCAATAATCCTTTGTTGGTTACATTGATAATTGCAGGTATAGGAAGCATTGATGTCTTCTGTGGCTTCTCCTTGATTCTCTACTTGGTTAGGAAAGAATTTGTAGAGATATATAAAGACAGTGAAGATGTCTCTGTTCGTGAGTTTTTTCGCAAACCATCAGATACTATCAATATAATTGTATCTGCTATGATTTGTGGTATTTTTGGACAAGCCGTCACATTTTTCCCTGCTATGGTTGCTGATCGCATCTTAACACAGGAGTCATTTGGTGGGGTTGTTATATGTCTCGTTATATCTAGTGTCAGCATACTGACAATACTCACAATATTGTCAATGAGCTGTAACAGTCTGGTGGTTTATGACACTGAAAAGTTGAAACATGAATTAACAATCAAGAATGATGCAGAGTTAAAAAAATATCAAAAACAACTTGACATTCAACTTGAGGAATTTAAAGCGTCTAACAAAAAAAAGGTCAAGAAAACCTTTGAGTTGGGCAGACAAAGGATTGTGGATCACATGGAAGATGAAAAAATAAAACTCACTCGTAGTATTTTAGCGAACGTAGCAAAACTTCCACCAGAAGAAAGATCTGCAGCAGGAAGACGCGCTCAAGAAATGATTCAGCTATTTGAAACAGCATGTCGCAAACAGCTCGATGATTTTGATTTGTTACATCCAAAATAAGATTAAACTGATAAGCAAAAGCTTATCAGTTTTACTTTACTTTCGAGATTGTTGAATTTATAGTTTAATTCTGATATCCTATATAGCACTATGACATACCTTTCTATTGATTATGGGTCAAAACATATCGGTCTTGCTTTGGGCGACGATGAGATTAAGATCGCGTCGCCGTTTAGGATTTTTGAAAATAAGGGGGTGAATCAAACATTTGATCACCTAAAAACGGTCATCAAGGAGGAGAAGGTACAGGCGATTGTTGTGGGGGTGCCGACGATTGGGACTGCTGATATGCGTCAACGAACGGAGGTTGAAGAATTTGTGGCGACTCTCACCAAAGAAGTAGGTATGCCTGTGCATATGTACGATGAAAGTTTTTCCTCAAAAGAAGCGCAGAAAATGTTGCGTGATACGCCGGAGAAAAAAGATCATGCAGTCGCTGCGATGTTGGTGCTACAGAGCTATTTTGATTCGTTGCGCTAGCGCTATGACGTTCAAAACTATTGGCATTATTATTGCCAAACGAGATGGGCGAGATGCCGATCGTGTTTATACTATTTATACTAAGGAACACGGCAAGATTTCTGCCTTGGCAAAAAGTGTAAAAAAGATTACGAGCAAGCTTGCGGGGCATCTAGAGCTTTTTACCTACGCTACATTTACTATTGCCCGAGGACGAGGCAGGGATCATATCGCGACTGTGGATGCGATAGCACATTTTGTACCATCATTTGATAAGTCTGATCGCCTGATCGCGGCGCTCTATTGTCTGGAATGCACCGATCAGATGGTGCGCGATGCTCATCGAGATGATGAGCTTTTTGATTTACTGTACGGGTTTATTCAAGAAGTCGCCGGTGGTGATATCCCATCTACACAACTCGCACGGACGTATTTATATAACCTTTGTGTGTTGTTAGGATATGGGGTGCCTCAAGAACAATTTTCACTACATGACCATCTATTTCCACGCCTGAACTCAATGCCAAAAAGCCAAGTCTACTTTGAACATTTGACAAGCGGGAGTAAGTAGGATAGTCTATGACACAATGTGCGTACGAATTAGTACATTTAAAAAATATTATTGATTGTATTAAAGGAGAGAAGAAATGGATTCATTGTCAAACACAGTGGTAGAAAAAAAAGTTATCGGTCTTGAGGAACATGTGACATTATTATCTCAAAACTCAATATTTGGACACTGTCTCTCAATACTGAGAGACAAGAAATGTTCTGGGAGAGATAAGCGTAATGCTGTACGTTTTCTGTTTCCTCACATCGCTATGATGGCTTTGGCAAAGTTAAAAACACAGCCGAAGGAAATAGATACGGGAGTGGCAATGACAACAGTTTATGAGGTCATTCAGGAAATTGTTGTTGTGGAGATACTTCGTGCAGGTAATACACCAGCTCATGCTATTGTTACTGCCCTTGATCTTGTGTCTGGTTTAAAAGTTCATGTGAGCACGATGTGGGAAAAGAGGAATGAAGAAAGTCTCATTCCAACAATGCTTTGTAAAGATATACCAATTGTCAAAGGGGGAATGTATCTTATTATAGACCCAATGAAATCTACCGGAGGGAGTATGGATGAAGCATTGACTGCTATTTTTGAACTTTTAAAAGCCAATGGGGTTGCATGGCAATCATGTGATTTCGCAACTGTCACACTTATGGAGACACCACGTGCTGTCTTGCGTACATATAAACATGTTACGGAACCAAAGCAGTTTAGCGCCGTTCTGGATGGCGGTCCGAATCAGGTAGGATTTATTGTTCCAGGTGGTGGCGATCTTGGTGATGAGCTCGTTAAACCGTAATAATATTAAAAATATTTTTAAAGTCCTAATTGATAGGACTTTCTTTTTTTGAGGTTTAAGTGTCCATGTGGTATACTACGCATTAATTAGAATACTATTTTTTATTTTATGGCATCACTTGAAGAGCATCTAAATAAAAGGGTTCAGGCTCGCGAACAAGAGAAAAAATCTAAAATAGAAGAAAAGGAGGAAGAAGAAAAGAATGCAGAACTACAAGGAATTTATACGGAGATCACATCGCTTGAGCAAGAAATCAATGAACTTGAAACAGTAACAAGCAGTTTGCCTGAGCTGTATTCTAATACAAGTGAGTCTGTAAAGGAGTTTGATGCGAGATTTAAAGAGTTAGAACAATATTTTGATGATCCGGCTAAAAGTGCTGTTTTAAGAGAAGAAATGGGAATCACGGAGGTTAAGCAATTGTTTGGAGAGGATGAGCTGTTTAGCGATGATAAGACAATACGAGACAAAGCCGTCGCTAATGCTCAAGAGTATAATGAAAAACGAAATATAATATTAAAAAGATTGTTAAAGGGTAGTGGCAAAGGAGAAGGTTTATCCAAACATGATAAAAAAGTCGTGGGTGTCCTTATTAAAGGTAAAATAAAAGACATCATGTCGGCACTTGAAGCTAGGACTGTAGAGAAAAAAGAGGTACGCGACAAGTTAGTAGCAAAAACACCTGAAGGAAAGAAAAAAATTCAAGATAGCATTAAAGAAGAAATTTCAAAACATCATGATGATAGTCAAATGCTCATGGACAATCTTGATTCATTTAATTTGCGTAGGGTTAATCGGAACAGAATCGTTGATATATCAGACGTCGAACAGAGTAAAAAAATTGAGAACGGTGGTTCGTTTGTCCTCGATACCTTGTATGAGTTCTATAAGGAACAAATAACAAAAGAATTTGAAAAGAAACAAGAACACGCAGGCATCACTGCTACCCTTGAAGAACTGGCCGGTCTTCCAAATTATGATAAAGAGAAGGCGGACTTGGTTGATATTTGGAATGAAACGAAGAGGGAGTGCAAATTAACGTTGAAAGTGTTTAAAGATACAATCAGCGGATCCAAAGATATTGAGAAGCAAGTGAGAAAATACTTTTCTGATTATCATGATTACAACGCCCCGGATGATATTTCGTCTGCAATGTTTAAAGATATATTTGAGTCAAGCACTTCCTATGATAGTCGTGTTTCTTCTGGGAAGATTACCCCAGAAACATATTTGGACGAAGTGGTTGATCGGGAAAGGGCATACCGGTCAAATGCAAGAGATACAATCGTAGAATCCGGAAGATATGAGGATATAGCAAGTGTTACGAAGATGGTTAATCGCATGAAAGATTGGGTTATAAATTTGCGTACCGCATTCAAGGAAAACCCGAAATTTTTTACAGAAGATCCAAACATTAATTTTAAGGATCTTGCACAAGTAAGCCGTAGTAATAAAATTCCAGAAAAGTCGGTTTCCGGGCGTTTGCGTGAAGTAGTCACAGATCAAGGTAGTCTTGAAAATGCAAAAAAAATTCTTGAAGAGAAATTGTCAAACATAGAAAAGGAAAGAGATTTAGTGATTAAGCAAATGAAACATCAGTTGGATGCTGATTGGGATAATCAATGTTACAAGATTCATAGGATGGTAAACGATCGTGACTTGGCAGTGATAGAGGATCGTGTTAAAAACGTAGAGCAAGCGCTTAGTGCGATTGGTTCATTGGAAAATACTTTTGGTGATGTAGGTAAAAAGAAAGGTAATTTTTTATTTGATAAGAGTGGTTATATTGATGGAAGTTCTAGCATCAAAGAAGGTAAGACAGAATACACCAGATCCGAGGCATATCAAAAAATTCAGGAGCTTGAAAAAAAGATCAAAGATGTAGAGTTTAGGCTCGCTGTAAACGCAAACAAAACCTCAATCATTCCATGGAAGAAAACTGGCATAAAGCAAGAGCGCGAAGTTTTGCAAGTTGAAAAAAATACAGACGAAAATGAGAAAAAAACATGGACAGAACGTTATGCGTATTTTGACACAATTCAAAAAAATCTTAGAAAATACATGCAACAAAATAGGAGCGACGGATGCAGTTTCCAGTCTAGCGTTGCAGAGTTTTTGATTGACGAGCGTGGACGTTTAGAAAAGCTTAAGAAACACGATGGTGATCTTAGCGTTATGGGTGTACTGAAGGTTGAAGAGAGATTAAAGTCCAAATCAGAGACTTCAGAGAACAAATTCAAAGAATTTTTGGAAAAACGACTAAAGGGTTGATAAAAATCAATAAATTCCCTATACTACGGACATATAAACGATAACCCTTTTAGGTATGTATAGGACTCACACATGTGGCCAAATAACAAAAAAAGACGTTGGGAGCGAAATAATGCTTGCCGGATGGGTGCATGCCCGTCGCGATCATGGCGGTCTTATATTCATTGATCTTCGTGATCGATATGGTATTACCCAGATTACATTCAATCCTGAAAAAAATCCTGAAGCATGGAAACTGGCGGAAGAGCTTCGCGCGGAGTTTGTAATACAAGTGACCGGCACTGTCGTCGCACGACCGGAAGACATGGTCAATAAACACATGACGACGGGTGAAGTGGAGCTCATGACGACCGATCTTGAGATATTGAGCCGAGCACAGACACCACCATTTGAAATAGGGAATACCAGCGTGAATGAAGAACTACGTCTGACCTATCGCTATCTTGATCTTCGTGATGCACGCTTACAAAAAATCATGGCAGATCGTGATCGTCTCATCACTCATGTCCGCGAATATTTTCATAAAAATGATTTTATAGAAGTCCAGACGCCGATACTAGCCAACTCTTCACCGGAAGGTGCGCGTGATTTTTTGGTGCCCTCACGAGCGCATCCGGGGAAGTTTTACGCATTGCCACAAGCGCCACAACAATTTAAACAACTTTTGATGGTTGCCGGTCTTGATCGGTATTTCCAAATCGCGCCATGTTTTCGTGATGAGGATGCTCGCGCTGATCGTCATCCGGGGGATTTTTATCAAATTGATTTGGAGATGTCGTTTGTGACACAAGAAGATGTGTGGAATATGGTAGAACCGTTGATGATTGATTTGACAAAGACATTTTCTGACAAAGAAATCGTAGAAGCGCCGTTTCCTCGGATTTCATATTGGGATGCGATGAAAAAATATGGTAGTGATAAGCCAGATTTACGATTTGAATTTGAGATTGTGGATATTAGCGAGATAGTCGCGCAATCAGAGTTTAAAGTTTTCAAAGATGCGCTTGCACTCAAAAATGGAATAGTAAATGCACTCAAGATAGACGATGGGGCAAAATTTTCTCGTAGTGAGATTGATAGTCTGACTGAAGTCGCGCGTGAAAAAGGCGCGAAAGGACTTGCATATATCATTTATGAGGATAAACCTCGCTCGCCAATTTTGAAATTCATGACACCCGCAGAAATTGAGGCGGTGACAAAGACCGTCAATGCGCAAAAAGGTGATATTGTATTTTTTGGCGCTGATACTCTTTTGACCGCCAGTAAGTCTCTAGGTGCTGTTCGTGGCGAATGTGGAGAGCGTCTAGGACTCAAAGATCCAAAAAAGGCATCGTGGCTATGGGTGACTGATTTTCCTATGTATGAGATCACCGATGAAGGTAAGGTGGACTTTTCACATAATCCATTTTCAATGCCTGATGGGGGGATGGAAGCTCTTGAGACAAGGGACCCACTTGAGATCACTGCAAATCAATATGATTTAGTTTGTAATGGCTATGAAATAAGTTCTGGTGCCATACGAAATCATAAACCTGAAATAATGTACAAGGCCTTTGAGTTGGTTGGGTATTCCAAGGAGGATGTCGATAAAAAGTTTGGGCACATGATCAAAGCGTTTGAATACGGCGCGCCTCCTCATGGCGGTATCGCCCCCGGGCTTGATCGTATATTGATGGTACTCTTTGATCTGCCAAACATTCGTGATATTTATGCTTTTCCAAAAAACGGTAACGCGCAAGACCTCATGCTTGGGTCACCATCTACCGTGGATGAGAAACAGCTCAAGGAGCTGGGGATCAATATTGTAAAAAAGGTTTAGGACAAAAAAAGACGCCATTTAAATTTTTTGCAATAGTTTATTGCAATCAATATGGCGCAGTTTGTGCATCTACTACGCGTGCTTTTTTGAAGGAGCGTTGTGATGCAGACCTCGCAAACGAGATGAGTGATCTACAGATTTTTTTTGAATTTTCTTGAAGTTCATCAAACGATAAATATATGATTTCTTCATTGTGTTTCTCTATTTGTATTTCAAGGGAACCTGCTCTATAAAAAGTGAGAGTAATATTTTTTTCTTTAAGTCTGAATATGATTGATTCCTGTATAGTGCTAGAAAAAATCCAATTGTGTATATAGCACATATCGAGGTCGTTATTTGTCCATATACTCCATCGTTGGGACTCACCAATAAATCTGGATGAAGTTTTCTGTTTATAAAGTGTGGTTATATACCCACGAATGAGGTTTAACACATCGTATAAAAAATGGGCGTCCATAAGTCCTCCTTTGTAAAAGTACTTCCATGTAGATAACTATACTTTATTATACTCTCCATAAGGATGTCTTGACAACATAGAGTTGCCTGTTGTTATATGGCTTTTCCAAAAATCTTTTGAAATGGTACAATACATGTGATGAGAGGAAACATCCCTAAGGGGTTTTTTATATGCTTTCAGTCAAAGTGGAACAATTTGAGGGTCCGTTGGATTTGTTGTTACAGCTCATCACTGAAAAGGATCTTGATATTACCGAGATTTCTTTAGCACAAGTGACGGAGCAGTATTTGGTGTCTATCAAAAATCTTGCGAGCGAGATACATGTAGACGAGCTTGCGGATTTTTTAGTCGTCGCGAGTCGGCTGATTTTGATAAAATCCAGAGCACTCTTACCTTTATTAACACCCGAAGAAGAGGAGGATATTGATTTACTTGCACGCCAATTGAAGATTTACAAAGAGTTTGCAGATGCAGCTAAGATGTTGAAAGAAATCTTGTCACACGGAAATGTATCGTTTTTTAAACCAGTGGTGAGACATGCACGCGTTTCAGGATTTTTTCCTCCGCCAAGTGTTACAGCACACACTATTGCGGATGTGTGTGGTCAGGTAATAGACCGTATGGAAGTCCGACCGCCGGTACGACGTATCGTCATTGATCCACAGATAAACTTGCAAGAGACGATTTCACGTTTGAAATCCCGTTTGGATCAACATGCCTCATTTCAGTTTCAAGATTTAATAAGAAATGCACAGTCAAAGACCGAAGTGATCGTCCAATTTCTTGCAATCTTAGAATTGGTGAAACAACAAGTGGCGGTCATATCGCAAACATCCATTTCACATGATATAAGTATTGTTTCCATATCATAAGTTTTATCACATGCGTATCCCCAATCAACAAGGCCAGACTATCATAGAAGTGCTTATTGCCATCATTGTCATGTTGACCGGTATGTTGGGGGTATTGGCGTTGGCACAAAGTAATGTTAACACTGAACGCTTTGGATCAGATCGTCTTGTTGCAACACAACTTGCACGGGAAGCGATTGAAGAGATTCGAGCTAGACGCGATACCAATTTTATCAGTTCATTGCAAATGCCGATAGAAGAAGGACAAACTGAACCGGCAGAAGTCTTATGGGACGATGGATTAGGGATTGGTAATACCATGGGGTGTGGCGAACTGGACGGCATAGGTGGTCTGACGTTTTCTGCACCGACTGGTGAACTATGTCCTCCTCTCCTCCTGTCTCGTGATCCTGACACCAATGTTTTTGGTATTTCCGGAGACGAGACACGATTTTCTCGTTCTGTTACAACAAAACCGATTTGTTTTAATACTGTTCAAGAAACTGAATCCATTGAAGAGGGCGGATGCTCTATATCTGATGAAACACGTATTGGGATGGATATTACCGCCACAGTTTCATGGCTTCATTTTGGTCAAGAAAAAAATACAACATTGGTTGATCGTCTTTATAACTGGCGATAGCACACAATATGTTTCACACACACAAACAAAATATTCAAAACAGCAGATCAGGTTTTACTTTGATTGAGATGATGGTTGCGACGTTTATATTTGTCGTTGTTGTCGTTGCTCTGTTGGATTTATTTTCTCTTGCGCAACGTGCACAACGCACTGCCGCATCTATGGAAAATCTTCAAGACAATTTGCGTTTTAGCATTAATCGTATTACCGATGACGTGCGTGACGGTGGAATTGACTATGCCTATTATCAAGCACATCCAGCTGATATTGATCCTGATAGTGGCGCTGCCAATATACTTGCCGTGCGTTCTTTTGATGGAACATCTTTGTGGTTTAAAAAAGGAGACGGTACAGCAGGCGATTGTGTAGACACGGAAACAAATCCGGAAACAAAAAATTGTTTACTTATTTCAGATGATGACAGTACATGGCATTCACTGACCGGGGATGGCGTATCGGTAGAATATTTAAAGTTTTATATCTTGCCAACCGTTGACCCATTTGAAATTGATACTGATACTGGTATGTATAATGCACATCAACAGCCTCGAGTACGCATTGTTGTCAAAGGTACCGGACGAGTGCGTCAAACTGATGTGAAGATCCCTATGTTTTTACAAACGTTAATCACTACGCGCGAATATCGTCGATAATATGTTGTATACTCTCAAAAAAAATCAATCAGGATCAGTCGTAGTAATGGCAATCATTCTCACTGCTGGCATTTTAGTTGCTTCGGTTGAATTTGCTATTTACGCGGTCAATTCCTTAAGACAGGCGAGAAATGTGGACAGTTCGATTGTCGCGTATTATACCGCAGAGACAGCGGCCGAACGCACAATGTATCAGATCAGACAATTGGGTGCGACCACTCCAAATCCTACAACTGATACTATTGCAATAAATGGCAAAGATGCTACGTGGGTGTTAGATACCAGTGAAACATTTAAAACTAGTTCTGATATTTTGCGTCTTACTCGTTTGGGAAAATACCAATCAATCGTTGTTCCTCTTTATTTTGATAACGGATACACATCAGTTACCGATATTCAATCAATGAAAGTGTCATGGGAAAATCAAGGTACGTGTGATCCCGAGGATACAGTTGCACCCTGGATACAGGCGAGAGCTGCCACATGGACAGGAGACAGCAGTGTCCAATGGGACGATAGTTTTGCAAAAATTAGTAATATAAAAGAATATGTAAAAACGCCTTCTGAAGGCGCGCCTGCGCAAGTGATATTTAACGATGTCACTGTTAATCCAGATTTAGCTGATTCTTTGTTGGGTCAGGACAAACCAATGGTGTTGCAGATTACTTCGTTGTACTGTGATCTTTATGGAGTGAATATAGAATTTTACGACGGTGATAGCGGTACTGGTTCTGCTGTTGCGATGAGTAATATGTATACAATCGCCCCACAGGCAGACTATCAGGGAGTTCGTCAGCAATTGCATATCACACTCCCGGCGCAATCAGGTATATCATCGCTTTTTAACTACGTTCTCTTTAGCGAGGCAGTTGTTCAGAAATAATTACGTATAGGTATGACCAAAAAAGAGGCGGAAGTACGCATAAAAAAATTACGTGAAACGATTGAACATCATCGGTATCTCTATCATGTGCTTGATAAACAAGAGATTTCTGATGCGGCATTGGATTCACTTAAACACGAACTATACACTATTGAACAACAATTTCCATCGTTGATTATCTCCAGCTCTCCCACACAACGCGTTGGTGGTATGACACTTACAAAATTTGCAAAAGTCGCACATGTCACTCCAATGCTTTCTATTGAAGACGTTTTTTCTTTTGAGGAAATGGAAGATTGGCAAACACGAGTGGCAAAGCTGGTACCTCGCCATACATTGGATTTTTTTGTAGAAATAAAGATGGATGGGTTGGCAGTGTCATTGGAATATGACGATGGGATGTTGGTGCGAGGATCCACTCGTGGTGATGGGAAAACAGGGGAAGACGTAACACAAAATCTGAAGACAATTGATTCTATCCCTCTACAGCTTCGTCGTCCGGACAAAAAAGAAATAGATGTTTTTTTAAAAACTCATCATGGTCATATTGATCAACAAACGTTTCTTAAAAAATTGACCTCACTTACAGGTACAATAGAAATACGAGGTGAGGTGTTTATGGGTAAAAAGACATTTGCGCGCATCAATAAAGAACAAGAAAAAAAGAATTTGCCACCGTTTGCAAATCCCCGTAATGTCGCAGCGGGAACGATTCGTCAGTTGGATCCCCGTATTGTTGCCAGTCGTCATTTGGATTTTTTTGGCTATTCGCTCATGAATGAAGATCGCTTTGGATTGCATACGCATGCGCAAGTGCATGATTTTTTGAGATTGTTGGGAGTAAAAATAAACCCTATGTATGCGCAATGTGTTACACTTCTTGATGTAGAATCATTCCATGCTCACGTCATAAAAAAAAGAGAAAAGTTTGATTATTGGACAGATGGGATTGTGGTGACCGTGAATGACAATGCATTATATGGACGGCTGGGGGTGGTAGGAAAAACTCCGCGTGGAAGTGTGGCCTATAAGTTTCCGGCGCAACAAGCGACAACAGTTGTGCAAGATGTTATATTTCAAGTAGGGCGAACTGCCACATTAACACCTGTTGCGCATCTGCGTCCTGTCTTGGTTGCGGGTACTACAGTGACACACGCAACACTCCACAATATTGACGAGATTCATCGTTTGGGGGTAAAAATTGGCGATACTGTTATTATTGAAAAAGCTGGTGATATTATTCCCAAAGTTGTCAACGTCGTCAAAACATTACGCACGGGGGATGAAAAACCAATTTCCATTCCTAAAAAATGTCCTGTGTGCTCGTCGACGATCGTACATCAAAAGGATAAAGTCGCTATATCGTGCTCCAACAAAAAGTGTTTCGCACAAGAGTTGGCAGGTATGAAACATTTTGTATCAAAGAAAGGGTTTGATATTGATGGACTGGGAGAAAAGATTATTGAGCAGTTGATTAACACTGGTCTTATCAGTACACCAGCGGACTTATTTACCCTTACTAAAGGTGATATAGAGCCCTTAGAGCGTTTTGCCGATAAATCAGCACAAAATCTTATTGACGCGATACACACTTCGCGTGAAATAGATTTTTTTCGTTTCTTGTATGCACTGGGTATCGTTCATGTTGGAGAAGAAACAGCATATGACTTGGCGCAAAATTTTGGAACAGTGGAGAGGTTGGGAAACGCAACGCAAGAACAACTGGAAGCAGTACCTGATGTGGGTGATATTGTTGCGGCAAGTGTCTATGATTTTTTCCATGATAACAAAAAAAAGGATCAGGTTGCATCATTGTTAAAAAACGGTGTGATTATAAAAAAAGCGCACCACGCAAAAAAACAGGATTTGAAAGGGACGACATTTGTATTGACGGGCTCATTGGATACGCTCACGCGAGATGATGCAAAAAGAGCTGTTCGCGAGCAAGGGGGAGATGTGGCGTCGACAGTAAGTGTGAATACAGACTATGTCGTGGCAGGGGATAACCCTGGATCAAAGTTTGATACAGCAAAAAAACTTGGCGTGCGTATTCTTACTGAAGAAGAATTTTTGAAATTAATATTACCATAACTATATGACGATCCCATGGTTGTATATTATTCCTATCGTAATTAACACATTCGGTCTTAGTGTGATGGATCGTTTCTTGCGTACAAAATTAAAATGGTATCGTCTGATACTAATGGTGATCCCTTTAGAATTATTTGCATACTTTGGCGTTGCGTATGACGTACTCGTCGCATCTTTGTCGTTTTGTTTGATATTGGTCGTTCTTTTGGAAGTGCGTTTTTCTAAAGCATTTGCGTTGATGCTCGTATATGCGGGTATTAGTATTGTGGTAAATCTTCTTCTTTTATCTCGTACCGTACTCTTTCCTTTTTTGGGTCAATAAGGTAAGGTAATGCTGAAATAATATACCCATATATATGGCACTTTCTCGTGAAGAAACAAACAAATTGGCACAGCTTTCTCGTATTGGTCTCAAACCAGAGGAAGAGGAACGTTTTGGAGGGCAATTGAGCTCTATTTTGGCGTATGTGGATATGCTCAAAAAGGTTGATACGACAGGCGTGGAGTACGAGTATCACGTACCAGGACTTTCGGGAGTTACACGCGCGGATGAAGCACTGCCAACTGATGAGACGGAGCGAGCCGAGATCATTGATCAGTTTCCAGAAAAGAAAGGCGATGTGCTGTCAGTTAAAAAGATTTTTTAATACGTATGAAAACCATCTCAGAAATCCAGCAAGGGTATAAGGACAAAGAGTTCTCTTGCACTGAAATAGTGGAAGAATCTTTCGCAACGATTGACGTGCATGATGATACACTGCACGCGTTTTTGTCATTACATCAAGACACGGCGCTAGAGCACGCAAAAAATGTTGATGAAAAAATTTCCAAAGGTCACCCACTTCACCCAATGGAAGGCATCCCAGGTGCAATAAAAGATAATATTCTCATACAAGGAACCATCACTACGGCAGGATCCAAAATATTGGAAAATTACAAAGCGTCCTATAGCGCGACAGTCATGAAAAAACTTGCAGAGCACGGTGCGATTATTATTGGAAAAACAAATCTTGATGAATTTGCGATGGGATCATCAACTGAAAACTCGGCATATGGACCGTCAAAAAATCCTTGGGATACAGCACGTGTTCCTGGTGGTTCATCGGGTGGATCAGCTGTCGCCGTCGCATCAGGTGAAGCAGTATTTGCGCTTGGGACTGACACGGGCGGATCTATTCGTCAGCCAGCAGGGTTGTGTGGTGTTGTCGGGCTCAAACCTACCTACGGACAAGTTTCGCGATACGGTGCTATTGCCATGGCATCTTCTTTGGATCAGATTGGCTCATTTGCTCGTACAGTACAAGATGCGACGATTGTTTATGACGCTATTCGCGGTAGTGATACATATGATTCCACCACTGCGCACGCAGGTCCTGTCATTGAGCCAACAAAGCTTTCTCATGATGTCAAAGGATTACGCATTGGTATTCCTAAAGAGTTTTTTATTGACGGACTTGATCCTCGTGTAGAAAAGGCAATACGCGAAGCATCACAGACCTTGAAATCTGCAGGCGCGACGATCGTTGAGGTTTCATTACCACATGCTCCGTATGCATTGGCTGTGTATTATATCATCATGCCGGCAGAAGTATGTGCAAACATATCGCGTTATGATGGGATACGATATGGCTATCGCGATACATCTGCCAAAGATCTGTGGAACACCTATCTTTCTTCTCGTGAAACAGGGCTGGGCGCTGAAGTGCGTCGTCGCATCATGCTTGGTACGTATGTACTTTCATCGGGGTATGCAGATCAATATTACAATCAAGCACAACTCGTACGTAGCATGATTCGCAAGGATTATAGCCAAGCATTTCAGGATGTGGATTGCATGATTGCACCGACATCTCCGACCCCTGCATTTAAATTTGGTGAAAAAACTGATGACCCACTTTCCATGTATTTGGCGGATATTTTTACTGTTTCGGCAAATATAGCCGGCATCCCGGCTGTTTCCCTCCCCTGCGGTTTTGCACAAGAAGATGGACAGCAGCTTCCTATCGGCATGCAAATTTTTGGTAAACATTTTGATGAGCAAACTATTCTTTCTGTCGGGTATGCCTACCAAACATTAACGGATTGGCATACACGCCATCCTGATATTTAATAATACTATGTCTAGCGCACTTATCATTACGATTGTCGGCATTGCCGTTGGGGCGATTGTTGTGGTTGTCCTTGCAAAAAAATTGATGCATGCAATGCGTGGAAGTGAGATTGCGGGAACGAGCAGACAAGAGCTGACTGCGCGTTGGGCAAAGATAGAACAACTTGCGATGCAAAACGATGAGATGAGCGGTAAGATGGCGTTGATGGAGGCGGATAAGTTCTTTGATCTTGCGTTAAAGATGATGATGTTTAGCGGTGATACGATGGGGGAACGCATGAAAGTGGCGGGATACAAGTTTCCCAAGATGCAGGATGCGTGGCAGGCGCACATCTTGCGCAACAAGATGGTGCATGATGCACAGTTTAGTCTTCGTCCTGATAGTGCTCGTCGCGCAGTCGGGCAATATAAAAACGCGCTTAAGCAAATGAACGTATTGTAATGATTAGACTCATCGCTTCACTTTTTCTCGCGGGGCTTGCGGTATGGTTTTATGCCTCCACCATACCCGCTTCTGATACTCCACCTCCCCCTGCGCCTCCGGTTAATATCGATATATCTTCTGACACTCTGCCGTCATCAAAACCCATCGCTCTTGTGTTTGGTGCGGGTCTTGCATCATCAGCAACACCCAGTCTGGTACTGCAAGATCGTCTTGATACTGCGTATGATTTGTACACGGATGAGAAAGTGGATACACTTTTGCTTTCTGGTGATAGCACACTTTCATCCCATGATGAAGTAGGAGTGATGAAAGCATATTTGATTAAAAAGGGAATACCGGAAGACAAGCTCTCTGTTGATCCGCAAGGGGTTGATACGTACACTACTTGTTTGCACGCAAAGAATGATTTTGGTGCACATGATGTCATCTTGGTGACACAGGGTTTCCACATGCCACGTGCACAGTATCTCTGTGAGGGTGTGGGACTTACTGTGCAGGTAACGATAGCTGATAGGCGTACATACGATCCCGTCAATGATGAACGAGAAAAAAGGGCAATGACCAAAGCGTGGCTCCAACTCAATACTGGCATAGATGCACAGCAGTTGGATCAGCTGGAAAAAATAGCAGAGTAGGTGAGGCCTTGCCAAAAGTACATTTTTTTCGCATACTACAGCAATCAGGCATCATACCTGAAGACCTTTGGAGAGGTCGCATAGTGGTCGAGTGCACCTGTCTTGAAAACAGGAGACCCGCAAGGGCCCGAGGGTTCGAATCCCTCCCTCTCCGTTTGGAGTTTTTATACTATTATGATCAACCAAGAACTCACGTTTATCACCGGTAATCAGAACAAGGCAGATTATTTAGCTAAGTATCTTGGTGTACCGGTGAAGCATGTCAAACTTGATTTGGATGAAATCCAATCTCTTGATTTGAAAGAGATTGTTGAGCACAAAGTTCGTCAGGCGTATGAAAAAATACAGACACCGGTCATTGTTGAAGATGTTTCGTTGGAGTTTGAACATTTGAAAGGACTACCGGGGCCGTTTATAAAATTTTTCGTAGAGTTCGTGCCATTTGAGACAATATGCGCGTTGGTGGATGGGCATACACGCAACGCCACTGCACGATGTGGTTTTGGATATTTTGACGGACGCAATGTGGAAGTGTTTGAAAGCAGTCTGGCAGGCGAGATCGCACACGCTCCGTCGGGTGAAAATGGATTTGGTTGGGATACGTTTTTTATTCCACATGGATACACCGTCACGCGTGCATCATTAAACGATGAGGATTATCAACATACCTATTTGCAGATCAAACCCTTTGCCACACTCAAAGCGTATCTCAAAGCCAGGATGTAGTTTTTTTATTTTATTCAAACCTCTATGAAAACAGCTGAAAGTGTTACCCCCATGCACCCCGATAAACTGTGCGATAGGATATCAGACGCTATTTTGGATGCATGTTTGAGACAAGACCCCACGAGTAGAGTGGCGGTAGAAACGATGGGTGGTCATGGTATCATTACCATCACGGGCGAACTCACGACCAGTGCATATATCAATGCCAGAGACATCGTACACAAAATCGTCGGTACACAATATGGCGTTCAAACAAATATTGTTTCTCAAAGTCCGGAGATCGCGGGCGGAGTAGACATGGGAGGTGCGGGTGATCAAGGCATCATGGTCGGCTATGCGTGTAACGATAATGAAGCGATGATTCCTCAAGAACTGTTTCTTGCTCGATCATTATGCAAAGCGATCTATGATAAATATCCGTTTGATGGCAAGACACAGACAACACTAAACCATGACGGAAGCATTAATACTATTATTGCAAGTTTTCAAAATGTGTCGCGTGCGGATGTGGTGAAAGAAATAGAAGATTGGCTGAAAAAAAGTAATAGAGATGTCAGTGGTATCACGATGCATGCAAATCCGGCAGGTGATTGGTCGCAAGGAGGGTTTGAAGCAGACACGGGTGTGACGGGAAGGAAGTTGGCAGTTGATAACTATGGTCCGCAGATTCCTATCGGGGGAGGCGCATTTTCTGGTAAAGACGCGACCAAGGTAGATCGGAGCGGTGCGTATATGGCACGCAAAATCGCAGTAGACTGTTTGAAAAAAAATAATGCAAAAGCGGTCATCGTAAAACTCGCATACGCGATAGGGGTGGCAGAACCGGTGCAAGCTATTGCGGTGGTAGATGGGGTGTCTGAAGTAGTGGAAGGATATGATTTGACTCCGAAGGGGATTATAGATTTTCTTGAATTACGTAAACCCCAATTTGAACAGACAGCGATGTGGGGACATTTTGGACATGGGTTTTTGTGGGAGAGATAGGAGATGTTGAAGTAAAGATTATTGACACCTATGTTTGACATTTTTACATAGTTTAGTATACTATAGGTATATGATTACAAAATACGCAAAACTCATTAAAGATGCTCGACTGCGAAAAGGGATATCTCAGCGTGACATGGCTTGCAAGCTCGATATTTCCCGTCCTTCGTATATTGCGATAGAGCAAGGGAAAAAAGAGCTCACCATCAGCGAGTTTGAGAAACTATCCCGCACTCTTGGTATCTCTTTTGCTGAAGTGGAGAATGGAGAAGTCTCTGATTACGAGAAGTACAAACAGATGATTTTAACATTCCTTCGATTGGGTGGCAGTGTCAAAAAAACGAAACTAGCAAAGCTAGTGTATCTTTCTGACTTTGCGTGGTTTTATAATCACTTTCATAGTATGAGTGGTATGCAATATCGAAAGATAAAATATGGGCCTGTACCTGACTCATATTTCCGAGCCCTTGATGAGCTGGAAGAGGAAGGCAAGATAGTAATCGATCGCAAAAATGCAGACGGGAAAGAGATGATTATTATTAGTGAATCTGACAGTAATAAAAATCAACAGTTAGATTCTATATCGAGTGATGAATCAGTCTTGATGAAGGACATTCATAAAAAATGGAAAGACAAAAAGACTGCTGAAATAGTGAATTTTACCCACAACCAATTGCCGTATCTGATGGCGGATGATGAAGAGATTGTTTCCTACGCGCTTATCACTCAAGAAGATCCTCATGAAGTTTACTAAGTACGATGTCATTTTTGAATTATAAGAATCTCTATGCTCCTCACCAAAACAAATTTCATGTCGTATCTGGATTGTCCGGTTCATTTGTGGTTGGAGAAGATCCACAAAGAGCTTGTGCCACCCTTTACCGCAGAAGTGGAGCGGTTGTTTGCGCAAGGGCACATGGTGGACGACAAGGCGCGTGAATTATTTCCTGGTGGTGTGGAAGTGCAGGGTTACAATTTTGATGGGCATAGAAACACACAACGACTGTTGGCAAGTACGGCTACTGTTTTGTATCAGCCAACGATCGTGGTGGACGATCTTTCGTGTCGTGCCGATATATTGGTGCGCTCCGGTGATGGCTGGGATCTGCACGAGGTGAAGATGTCGGCGGGCGTCACGGATGGTCATTACAATGACGCGACGTTTCAGACGATTTTGTTTCGACGCGCCGGGGTCAAGATCAACAAAACATTTGTGACGTATATAAACAACAAATATGTGAGGGCGGGAGACATTGACGTCACCCAGCTTTTTATAGACGAAGATGTCTCATCGCAGGTGGCGAAGCGATACGCGTCGATTGAAGCGTTGATTCCAAAAGCGAAGGAAGTGTTTACGTGGGGTGGTGTGTTACGTAAGGAACATATTGCCAGCTGTGCTGATCCGCGCTCGTGTGAATGGATAAAACTCTGGACAGATAGCATGTCTGGGGATGTGCGCGATGCGCTTTTGGCGGATGCGTCAGTGGCCGCGGCAAAGGAATTACCGCCGTTGTATATAGACAAGGAAGGGATTGCGACAGAGCTCGCGGGGTTACAATATCCGCTGTACTTTTTTGACTATGAAACGCACTCCTCGCCAATACCGTCCTTTGACGGTTATCGTCCGTATCAGCAGATCCCGTTTCAGTTTTCGTTGTACATCATCCCATCTCCTGATGGCACGCCGATGATACATGATTTTCTCATGAAGACATTTGAAGATCCGGTGCCCGCGTTGTTGGAATTTTTTGCGCATGTGATGGGCAGGGAGGGGAGCGTGATTTCGTGGTACGCGCCGTTTGAAAAAGCGCGCAATGACGAGATGGCTTTGACACACCCCGAGTATGCTGATCTGCTTGCCGACGTGAATAGTCGTACATACGACCTCATGGATATTTTCAAAAAAGGGTTCTACACCGACCCGGCATTTGGGGGAAGTAATTCGCTCAAAAAAGTCATGCCGGTGTTGGCACCGGAATTATCATACAAAAATCTCGCGATCCAAGAAGGAGGCACAGCGTCCGCGAGTTGGGCGATGGTGACTGATCCGAGTGTGCCCGAGGTTAAGCGTGAAAAGCTGTACAACGATATGATTCAATATTGCCAGCTGGACGTGTATGCTATGGTAAGAATTTTGGATGTGGTGAGGGAGAGGGTGAAGTAATGCTATGCCTACAAAATCTTCAACAACACAAAAAATCTGGGATATCGTTGTGATCGGTGGCGGGCCGGCTGGTATGATGTCAGCCGGCAGGGCAGGAGAACGCGGTCGCTCTGTTTTGTTGCTTGAGAAAAATCCGACGCTGGGAGTCAAACTGTTAATCACCGGTGGTGGGCGATGTAATGTGACCAACAATCTTTCTGATGTGCGCGTGCTGACATCAAAATACAAAGGAAACAGCACGTTTCTTTTTTCTGCTTTTTCACAATGTGCGATCGATGAGACGTTGGGGTTTTTTCATATGCGAGGGATGGCGACAAAAGTGGAAGCGGAAGGGCGTATCTTTCCTGTTTCTGATTCTGCCAAGTCAGTATACGATGTCATGGTTGGATACATCCGCGAACATGACGTGAACGTACAGACCAGCGCGCATGTGTCCGATATCACTATCGACGAGACGACGGGTGATTTTGTCATCAACCTCAAAGGTGCAGACTGTGTACGTGCCAAATCATGCATCGTGGCTACCGGTGGTACGTCTCATCCAGAGACAGGTTCCACAGGTGAAGGATTTAAGTGGCTCAAAAAACTTGGACACACGATCAACACTCCCGATCCGTCACTAGTGCCTATTGCGCTAAAAGATACATGGGTAAAAAGATTGAGCGGTATTTCTTTGGATGATATAAAGCTCACGATATATTGTGACGGTGTGAAACAAAAAGCTCACAAAGGTAAAATACTATTTACTCATGTCGGGATCAGTGGACCGACAGTGCTCAATATGAGTAAGCAGGTTGGTGAAATGATGCGAAATGGTACGTTGGTGATATATCTTGATTTGTTTCCCGCCCGTGATCATGGCGCGCTTAAAAAAGAACTCCAGATACTATTGCTGGAAGGAAGTAACAAGCGACTGAAAACAGTGCTGGCGACGTTAATACCGACGGCGCTAGTAACGGAGGTGCTTGCTTTAGCAAAGATAGACGGCGAGACACCTAGCCATAGCGTACGAAAGGAAGACCGCACAGCATTGATAACTTTACTCAAAGCCATCCCGCTGCATGTACAAGGGCTTTTGGGGGTGGATAAGGCGATTGTGTCGTCCGGAGGGATTGTGCCCTCTGAGGTCAATTTTAAGACTCTGGAATCACGCATAGTGCCACGATTGTATCTTGTGGGGGATGTTTTGGATATTGATCGTCCGTCAGGCGGATATAGTTTGCAGTTGTGCTGGACGACGGGGTTTGTCGCGGGGGAGAGTGTATAATTATTGTTTTATAAACAATGCTATACTATCTATAGTATTTTTTCTTACTATGATCTCCAGCGCTCAAAAGAAAATTAAATGTCCTTGTGGTTTCAGATGTAAACTTGCGATTATTTCGGTAATCGTGATTTTACTTGCGCTCCTGGTGTGGGTATGTTTTTTGTATATGTCTTCATCTAGAGATGTTGATTGGTGGGATGATATGCCCATGATGACGTCAGTTTTTCAACCAGAATCACATACATCATCAAACGGAAAGGTATTATATTTTGGGACAGAGTCACAAGGCAAATCTTCACTTGTTGATGTGCGGACAGGCAAGGAAAAAGATTTTTTACCGACTGGGTATACAATTTTAAACAAGATGGATTATAAAATGTTTGCGCCATATCTGATCGTACAAAAAGATGATGGTTTGTATTCATATAATGTGGAAAGCAAGGTAATGGTAAATATTTTTAAATCATCACCTGATTTGAAATTAAAGGAAAATGAATGGCCTTTGATATATCCATCAATGACTGAAAAAGACAAATTTTTGATACAGATTGATGCAATGGGAGACGAGATAGTTGATCACATGTACGGATTACCAGAGGTGTTGGGTACGCGTATGTATACGTATGACGCGAGTAGTGAGACTGTGGTCAAGATCAAAAACAAGAGATTTGAACCATGTACAAAATATGATTCACTCAATCAACGCTTATTTTCATGGGTGTGTGGAGAAGGTGTCGGGTCTGCCACACCACTGTCTGTGAGGGATATGTCTGATTTGACTGAAAAAAAACAAATAGAGGTCGTCACGGCGTCTGATATAGGGTTGAATCCAGATGATTGGGCACGAGTAGATTATGAAGCCGGACTTTTCCTGATCAGCCGACATGGTAAGGATTTTCAGATCATGATTGTTGATCCACGAGATAAGAATCTATCACAAGAGACATTTACAGCAACGACTGGCGTTGCTGACATGCTCAATGACTTATCTCCTTATTCTATAGTTTTTGATAGAGCAACGCACACATTTGCTGTCGGGGGGGCTAATTATATTGTGTTACTAACATTTGATGATAACCACCAAATCATCAAGTCAACTTTTTTGCCTGATGTAGGAGTGTATGCTAATTTTCTCTATGTTAATGCGGGTAAGGTGTATTATGTAGCCAATGATCGGATTCGTATAGTGGATATTATCAAACAAAAAATAGAACGCACTATCTTGGTGCCTGATCGTTTGTCGGAAGTAACATTGTTTTTCTTATAAACAATTGATCCCATAACTTTTTGCTTGACAGTGCACGTCGAGTTTGTTACGGTATGACCATGATAGTTCTTTATATATTATTATTGTAAACAAGAAAGAGAGGATTTGTTATGATCAATAAAAAATTTTTTGATCAAAAATATTTTTTCATGAAAGGTAAGGTGATCATAAATATCTAATCCGATTTTTATCGGATAATACCTTTCTTGTTTATCCCCGCGCCAAGCGTGGGGCATTAAAGTTTTTTCATCTCAATATATCCCCCTTAAAGGAGTGGATATAATTTTATAAACGGCAGTTACTTGTAACTGCTTTTTTTTACCCACAGGTTGAATTTTTCAGCGTCTTTGCTACGCTAAAACTATGAAAATAAACGATATATACTATGAACAGCATCAAGTATGCCTCCTCTACGGCGCGCAGTGCCTTGAAGTGTCTGATGATTTGATTGTTGGTGTGTCAGAAGGTGTGAGGAAAGGTATTTTACCTATTCATGGATTGCGGTACATGTACAAAGATAGTATGGCAGGATGGTTTTTGTGGACTGGTGAATGGAAAGACGATGTCAATTTTTTTCAGCCACTGCATGTACGCCATCTTCACGAAACAGCGCCTGCACTGGTGAAATATCTCGGACTTGCGCCAGGTTGGCGTTTTCTATGGACACCAAAAAAAGACGAAGTGTGGTTTGATACAAGCTTGCTTCGTCAAGATTCACTTAGTCAATCGGAGCGCTAAACAATATAGAGTTTGGGTCTATGATCGTATCGTCTTGTGATAGTACGTTTTCATTTGCAGGAGTTGTGCTATCGGGTGTGGGTGTCGTAGTATCTGTTGTTGTGTCAGGTTCTTTTCCGACTAAAAATGTCGCGGGCCAGTTTTTATACTTGCTGTTAAATACTTTTTTTTGCACGGTCCCATCAGCATATCTCACTGTATATGTAGCGGTTGCTGTACCACCTCCATGAGGATACTCCACTTGTTTTTCTTCACCGGGTTTGAGAGTGTCGGTTTCAATATACACAGGTTTTCCCGCCGGAGTGGTGGAAAGTATGTATGGTCCATCAACATTAGCTGTGCGTCCGTCATCAGTGCCATACAAGGAAAACGTTATTTTTGATCCAACTACGTTGCTGGTGATCAAGATGTATCCGGGTGTATCGTTTTTGAAGCGAAAATCCGGGTTTGGAGAATAAATCGTTGCATCCAGACCAGGACCGATATACAGACCATTACCGTCTTTTTCATAATATGACACACGGTAGGCATGTGCAGTGCGCGCTGTGACAGGAAGTCCGGTATCCAAGATTGCACGAAATAATGTCGTAGATACTTGGCATAGTCCGCCACCATATTCAGGAATGGTCCGATTATCTTTAATCACCAGTTCTTGTTTGTATCCGGTACTTGCATCAATATCGCCCAATGTGCTCGTAGTTGAAAATTCTTGCCCAGGTGCGAGTAAGTGATTATTGAGGTACCCGGCTCCTGTTTTTATATTCCAAATGCGATTAGACGGACTACCGTTAAATGTTGTCGTACCAGTGCCGATAAGCTCTTGTATGCCGTATTCTTTTGCTACCGGATCCGTCATGACAGGTTTAGTGACAGTCGCTTGTAGAGTGATATCGTGAATTTTTGCACCCTTTTCAAATCGGTTAGTGAGCTCGGTAATGATTGCATCAAGCGCATCTGTCTGATTTAGCGCTTTCCCGTTGCGGGGAGGAGTAAAGGAAACAACATGACCATTTTCTACAGTGAGCACTGGCTCGCGGGGTGCAATGTTGAGTTTTGCGTCAAGTTCGGCAATATATTGCTTGATCAGGTCAGTTTTGAATGTAAGGTCTACCTGATCCTGGTATGTCGTACTTTCCAACCATGAAGCCAGTGTAGTGGTACTCACAAGAAAATTATCTTTATCATGAGCCAACACCAAAGGAGATTTGAGGACATTTTTTGCTTGCGCTTGCGCTTCTTGTGCACTTTCTACTGTTCCGCTAGGGGTTTGTTCTGCGAGTGTTACAGAAAAAGGGCCGGGATTACGCGTAGAAAATGCAAGCACTAGCGTGTCATGTAGTGCAATATGGTCAAATGTTCTGCCTGAAGCGATATCATCAGCGACGCTGACCGTGGTGCCCTCAAACACAAGGCGTACATCCTTGGGGACAATTTCTGTCATACTGGCAATACGCTCTATTTCGCTCTGAAGAGCGTTCTCATCATAATATACGGGTATGGTGATAGAAGAGTCCTGCACCAAAGTCGTAACACGTTGTTGTGCTTGCATCCATACATCACCACTACGTCCAATACCCCAGGCAGTGTTGATAGCGCTGGGTACATCATAGGAAAGATTGATTGCTTGAGCAGTGATGAGATATTGACGACCGTCAATCACCACTGTGAACCCTTTTGATAACAGGGGGTGTATTTCTTCTTGGACACGTACGAGCGCTTCCTCGCGTGATAGGTTACCTACTTCAATGCCGTCTATAAGCACATTGAGTCGCATAGTGGGCATAAAAAAGGCAGCATAGCTTGCACCGGCTAACAAGAATACACCCACTACTGATGCGATACCGATCATCAGGACGCGGGGGGAAGGACGATGAAAGATTTTTTGAAATAGTTGTTTTATAGTGTTGCGGATAATATACTGTAGTATTGTACTGGATTTTACATGAAAACAAAAGAAAATTCAACAACTTTGTGAAGATTTTTTGGTCAAACGTTTGCTCTTCTTTCCATAGCTCGCTATACTGTGGATACATTTGATATCTATTCATAATCTCAATCTTTATGGACCAGGAGACCACACGTCCAACAGTGACTATTTATTCCACGCCAACCTGCGGGTACTGCAAACTCGCCAAGTCTTTTTTCAATGAGTACAAGGTCGCATATACTGAAAAAGATGTGAGCCAAGACATCAAAGCGCAAGAGGAGATGATCGCAAAATCCAATCAAATGGGGGTGCCGGTGATTGATGTAAACGGTGAAATCGTTGTGGGTTTTGATCAAGACCGTTTGGCAACACTGCTAGACATTAGAAAATAATAACTATGTACGATTTGATAATCGTGGGAAACGGCGCAGCCGGTCTCGCTGGTGCCATTTATGCAGGACGATACCGCATGAATGTGTTGGTGGTTGGTGCAGAATTTGGTGGATACAACTCAATTGCCGGTATTATTGAAAATTATCCCGGCGCGCCGGAAATTGATGGTTTTGAGCTTATGATGAAGATGAAAGGTCAGGCAGAGAAAGTCGGCGTGCATTTTATGGATGATAGTGTGGTGTCAGCTAAAAAACTAGATGATGGATGTATTGAGGTAACTACACAAAAAGGAAAGACATTCCACGGACATACCTTACTTTTGGGGCAGGGAACCAAACGGCGCACACTTGGATTGCCAAATGAAGATGCATTGTCTCAAAAAGGGGTGCATTATTGTATTACCTGCGACGGGCCACTGTATCGCGATAAGGTGATTGCTGTTGTGGGAGGGGGCGACGCATCGGTAAAAGGTATCAACTTGGCCGCACAATATGCAAGTAAAATATATTTTATCATTCGCGGAGATCGCATTAAGGCAGAACCGATCAATCAGGAACATTTAAAAAAGTTGGGTGATAAGGTGGAAGTTCTGTTTGGTACGACGGTGACGGAGATCATTGGGAGTGATCGTTTGGAAAAAATAAAAATATCAAAGCCATACAATGGATCGGATGAGATTCAAGCGCAAGGATTGTTTATTGAAGTAGGTGCGGATCCCAATAACGCGTTAGCAACACAGTTGGGGTGCACGTTGAACCAATTTGGATATGTTACAGTGGCAGAAATGATGGAAACAAGCGTATCAGGAGTCTATGCAGCGGGAGACATTGCTGATATGTTTGGACATTTTAAACAATCAATCACAGCCGCCGCTACCGGTTCTGTTGCCACTACCGGTGCGTATGAATATTTCAAGCGTCACAGTGACGGATGTAAGGGGCATGAGGAGTAGTTTCTTGGATAAATAAGATTGCCACGCACCGTCTTGGCAGTCTTATTTATTTTGTTTAAATAGATTTCTTATATCACGGCGTGACAGTTCAAATATAAGCGAACGAGAGGCCGGATCGCGAAAAAGATGAATGATGCCAGGTAGGATTGAAATGACAATAATGAAAAAGATGATGGGTAAGAGATACCTATCAACATTGGGAATGAGACTACCAAGAAAATATCCAAGTAACGATAGCCCTGCCGCCCACAAGGTGCCACCTATGATATTGTATGTAAGAAAGCGGGAATATTTCATTGAACCCATACCCGCCACTATCGGCGCAAATGTACGTATGACAGGGATGAAGCGCGCAAGGATAATTGTTTTGCCACCATGTCGTTCATAAAATCGTTGTGCTTTTTTGAGATGGTCTTGGTGAAAAAAAATTGAGTTTTTTCTTTTGAATAGTTTGCGTCCTACATGATGACCAAATGCATAGCCAACTGTATCACCGGCAATCGCACCGATCATTGTCAAAAATACAACAATAGCGATATTGAGATGACCTTGTGATGCTAGGAACCCCGCAGTAAAGAGAAGACTATCACCAGGAAATAAAAAACCGATAAACAATCCTGATTCGCTAAACACAATAAGGAAGAGCCCCACATACCCTGCATGTGTGAGGAACGTAGGGAGATCAAACATAAGAAGATTTGTTATTTTTTTTCATAATGTTTGTAATAAGTTTTCGTAGTTCTTCTACAACGAGTATAGAGAGAGCAACACTTCCCGCCACACACCAATCAGATAATGAAAGTGGAGTGGTGTGTAATATGCGATTCATCAAAGGATTGTATATCGCAAATAGATGAAGTGCAAATACGATGATGGTAGCCAAAATCAGCCATGGATTTTTAAAGGGATTGAGTAAAAAGACTGACCTGGTATGTGATCGACAATTCCATACATTGATCCACTGAAATATTGCCAATGTGGTCAGTACAAGGGTAGATGCTTTTGTAAAATCATCCGTAAGGTGTTGATGATAGAGAATGAGGGTGCCAATTGCCATGACGCTTGCCATAAGGATTAAGCGAAAAATAGATGCTTTACCGATCAGTAAGAAGCCGTGATTGGATCGTTTTTTTGGTACTTCTTGGGTATGTGCTGGTTCACGTGCAAGCGTGACATCAAGAAAGCCGTCAGTGACCAAATTGAGCCATAAGATTTGCGTAGCAAACAGAGGCACGGGAAGACCCAAGATCAATGCACCAAGCAAGGTAAGGACTTCTCCCGCGTTGGTTGAGAAGAGATATAACAGGACGCGTTGAAGTGTGCGATACATGAGTCGTCCTTCGCGTACTGCAGAGACAATACTGCGAAAGTTGTCATCCACTAACACAATATCCGCCGCTTCTTTGGCAACATCACTGCCGATCGTTCCCATAGCTATTCCCAAATCAGCAGCGACCAATGCCGGTGCGTCATTCACACCATCACCTGTCATAGCAACGATTTCGTTATTTGTGTGATAACTCTGTATGATACGTAATTTTTGTTCAGGAAGTACGCGAGCTATGACGGTTGTCGTCGCAAGGTGTCGTGCAAGTTCGCCAGATGAAAAATGCTCAATTTCTTCACCTGTCAGTATTGTATGATGAGACGCGTAGATGCCTGCCTCGCGTGCTATTGCTTTGGCTGTCAATGCGTGATCACCAGTAAGCATGACCACACGTATACCTGCGCGTAATGCCTGTGCAACCGCATCTTTGACTCCTTCCCGTAATGTATCTTCCATAGCGAAAAGACCTTCAAGCGTGAGACCTGTTAATGAGTCATGTGACGTCGGTAATGCTGACCGTTTATTATATTGTGAAGTTGCTAAAGCGATCACGCGTAGTCCTTTTGATATGGACATGTGTATCCGCTGTTCAAGGGTGATGCGTCCTTCTTTTGTTAATGTGATGGTTCCTTCTTTTGTACGTATGTTTGTTACTCTATCAAGTATACTTTCAGGTGCGCCCGAGATGATAGCACGTACATGTGTTTTATCTTCATGTAGGGTGGCTCGTATCCGTGTGCGATAATCAAAGGGCAAATCAGAAATACGGGGGAACATCTTTTTATAATCTACTAGAGAAAGTTTCCGTTTGTGAAATGCGACAAGCATCGCTGCTTCGGTCGGGTCACCACTGATTTTCCATTGACTCGTATCTTCATCCCATGCCACACTTGCATTTGCTGATAGCGCGGCTAACATCAGGGTTCGATCTAGTGCATCATACGGCGCGCTATGGTTGACGGGAATGACCTCACCTTGCGTATCATATCCATTACCAGTTACACGAAATAATGCACCACCGGCAAAAATACTACGTACTACTAGTTGGTTTTTTGTGATAGTACCCGTTTTATCTACTGCAATGACATCTGCCTGCCCCAGTGCTTCCACAGCTTGGAGCCGTTTGACCAAGGCGTTGCGTCGCGCCATCCGCCATACACCACTTGCCAACACAATCGTCAGTACAACTGGCAATCCTTCGGGGATGACTGACACTGCCAGAGAAATAGATATCAATAACATGTCAGCGATAGCGATGCCTCGCAATAGACCTATTCCCAACACTACGATCCCTATGCCAATGGTGGTGAGTAAAATGAAAAAGGAAAGGCGTCGCAGATTTTTTTGAAGTGGAATTTCTTGCGAAATATGTTCAAGCGATTTTCCTATGTGTCCGATGGCGGTATGGACGCCAGTTTCTACCACAATACCCAATGCAGACCCGGCAACGATTAATGTACCTTTAAACGCCATGTTTGTCTGATCGGGGTATGGCATCTTTTTTCCTCGCAAGGTATGCGCCGTTTTTGTAACGGGTATAGATTCACCCGTCAACGATGATTGATCTACATGTAATCCTTGTGTAGAGATAATTCGCACATCCGCACCTATCTTCTCTCCTTCTTTTAGTAAAATAATATCACCAGGTACCAGTTGTGTATCGGGTATGATAATTTCCTTCTCGTCGCGAAGGACTGTCGCTTGCGTTTTGACAAAACGAGTAAGTGCATCTAATGCATTATTTGCTCGGCCTTCTTGAATACTGCCAATAATGGAATTTAAAAATAATACTACTGTAATAAAGATCGCGTCAATCGTGTGTCCTGTACCATATGCAATCGCACCGGCAGTTAAAAGTAGAAATACTAAAGGACTGCGAAATTGTCGCAGTATAATGGTAATAAGAGTATCTTTCTTTGGTGCGGGAAGTTCGTTGATTCCATAGGCACGGACGCGTGCTTCTATTTCTTTTTCAGAAAGACCCTTTTTGGGATGAGTTTGTAACTCCTGTGCGCAGGTTCGCGTTGAAAGAGTGTGCCAAGGACGAGAGAGCATGGGGTTGCGTTGATTTTTCTTCAGTGTGTGATAGGGTAAGTCTATCAATGTTTAGTATTTTACTCAATGTATGGAGATACTTATCGCCGTTATTATCGGTTTATTGGTAGGCGCATTTGTTGTATATTTTGTTATCAGTACACGTCGTCCCATTGTAAATAATAATGCTAATGCAGATGAATTACGGACACACCTTACGTCTGTGACGCAAGAAGCGCTTCGTGGTGCACAAGAACAATTTTTTTCATTGGCAAAAGAGACGTTTAACGCCTCACAGACCGCCGCACGGACTGATCTTGATAATCGGAAGGATGGGATTGAGAAAATGATTAACGAGTTACGTAAAGATATCGTCCAACAGCAAGAGCGGTTGGCAAAGTTTGATACTGCACATGTCGCATCTTTTTCTGCTTTGAAACAAGAACTGGAACAACAGCAAAAAGCGACATCAGAGCTGAAAGGCAGTACTGATGATTTGAAGAACATTCTTTCAAACAATCAACTTCGCGGACAGTTTGGTGAGCAGATTGCAGAAAATCTCCTGAAAATGGCAGGTTTTGTATTGGGGCAAGATTATGTTGTCAATAAACAGCTAGAGTCAGTGGATACGCGACCTGATTTCACGGTGTTTATGCCTGATAAGACGAAGATCAATATAGATGTGAAGTTTCCCTATGCATCTTTATTGAAAGCGGGCAGTGCGACCACAGAACAGGAGAAGCAACAGCATCTCAAACAGTTTACGCAAGATGTTAAAGCAAAGATCAAACAAGTTACGACGCGCGACTATATCAATGCCGAAGATAAGACGGTGGATTTTGTCATCATGTTTATTCCCAACGAGATGATTTTTAGTTTTATTTATGATCAGTGCAACGAACTGTGGGAAGAGTCTATGTCAAAAAAGGTAGTCATGGCAGGGCCGTTTACTTTCACTGCGATCTTGCGCATGGTCAAGCAGGCGTATACCAATTTCCGCTATCAAGAAAACCTCCATCATGTCATTGGACTTATCCAAACCTTTGAGGTAGAATATGGGAAATTCAGCGAGGCAGTGGATGTATTGGGAGATCGGCTGGGTTCAGCGGTAAAACAGTATGAGGCGGTTGCCAGTACTCGCAATAAGAAGCTGAACAAAATTATGGATCAGATCAAACGGGAGGATGTTTTGCCGGAAAATGCGGAAGTGAAGTTGATTGAGTAAATTTTTTATGAAAGTAATTTTTCCACCAAAATTAAAGAGAGGTGTTCATGTGAGAGTTGTCGCACCTGCAAAGAGTTTTTTGCCAACTTTTACTGAAGAAAAGAAACTGCGGGCGATACAGAGACTGGAAGATCTCGGATTGCAGGTGAGTTTTGGAAAATATGTTTATGAGATTGATGAATTTGAGTCTACGACTATCAAACATCGACTCGTTGATTTGCATGATGCTTTTGCTGATAAAAAGGTACAATTGATTTTAGCGGTTCATGGTGGTGCGACTTCCAATCAGCTATTGAAATATCTCGACTACGACTTGATTAAAAATAATCCGAAAATCCTCTGTGGAATGTCAGATATTACTGCACTTGCGAATGCCATTTATACCAAAACCGGTCTGGTGACATATTCCGGTCCTGGCTTTACTATCTTTGGTGCAGAAAAACAAACCGATTATACGATGAGCTATTTTGAGCAATGTCTATTTGCTGATGAGATCATTGGTGTGCACGCCTCTGATTTTTTTTGCAACAAACGGTTTGATAAAGAAGAGATTAAAAGCGATGGATTTTGGGCAATGCATAACGGTCGGGCGGTAGGGAGGGCTATTGGTGGAAATCTGATTACTTTGAATTTGTTGCAAGGGAGTGATTTTATGCCGAATCTTTCTGGTTCTATAGTGTTCCTTGAAGATAATGCAAAAGAGAATATCCGTGCAGTTGAGAATCATCTTCAGTCTCTTATCAATCAAAAAATGTTTCACAAGGTGAGCGGAATCATATTTGGCAGATTCCAAAGTGACAGCAATATGACGAAGATGCTGTTGAAAAAAATTATTAAAACAAAGAAAGAGCTAGACAATATTCCTATCCTTGCTAATGTTGATTTTGGTCATACCACGCCCATGATTACATTTCCGATTGGCGGGGAGGTGGAGCTGATTGTTAAAGGGAAAGGGTCGGTTATTCATATGATCAAACATTGAAGGATTGGAGGGCTCGCATAGCGGTCTAGTGCACCATCTTGGAAAGGTGGCGTACCGCAAGGTACCGAGAGTTCGAATCTCTCGCCCTCCGCCAAAGTGATTTTAAAAGAGGATTTTATGCCAAAGATTTATATCACAGGCGTGTCGGGAGTTGGTAAAACAACCCTAGCGGGTGAATTAAACAAGCGTGGTATTCTTGCATATGATGTTGATTCAGTGCCCGGGCTTTGTCATTGGAGAAACAAGGAAACAAAAGAAAAAGCTGATTACGAATACGGTATTGGTAAAGAATGGCTTATGGCTCATGATTGGATTGCTGATGAAGAACAATTGCGACATCTACTAGGAAATGCAGAAACAGTGGTGGTTTTAGGTTTGACGGGAAATCAAAAACAGTACTTTCAATTGTTTGATACGGTGTATCTTCTACAGTGTCCCCCAGAGGTATTTCTAAAACGAATCGATGTGCGGATAGATAATGATTTTGGCAAGGAAAAGTCGGAACAGGAGCACATTTTAAGTTGGTATGAAGGATTTGAGAAACGATTGATTGATCAGGGTGTGTTTCCGATTGACGCGACACAATCAATAGCAGAAATTGCTGATAGGGTTATGTCAAATTAATGAAGAATTACATGGATACGGAATACCAAAAATTGATTGATAGATTTGTTTTAGAAAACGATCTTGTCTATTTGAGTGAAGGCTGGGATCGAGTCGTGTACACTCAAAAGGATCGAGAGTTTGTTTTTCGTGTGTCTAAAAATAAGGACTCGCAGGATGCTATCTATAAAGAGCAAGAAAATTTAAAAAAAATTCAATCACAATTACCATCAATCCAGATATTAATGCCTGAAATTATTACTTTCAAATCGCTAGTAGTGAGTGAATATCCTTTTGTGAAAGGTAGACGATTTGATGAAATAATTGATCCACAACAAAGAGGGCGTGTACTGTCTAAACTGTGTATCTTTATCAACGAGTTGCATTCTATCAAGCCTCGTGCGGATATAGATCTGGATCATAGGGATTATCTCAAAGAGACAACCAAATGTCACAAAGCTATTCAAGAGCAAATTTTCACCAAATTAAATCAAAAACAGCGTGAGTATGTAGATGAGCTATTTGGTAGCTTACCAGAAGAAGATGATCAGAGAAGTATGAAGATGTCGCTTTTGCACACTGACATAGCATTTGAACACGCTTATTATGATACTACGGCAGATATTCTGACTATTATTGACTGGAGTGATATGAGTTATGGTGACACAGCATATGAGTTTCATCATTTGCTTCGAGAACTGTCAAAAGATGAGCGCGCGTTTGTGCGCGAACATTCAAACGAGGCAGGCAATGATCTGTTTTGGCAACGCGCATGGTTTTATCGGTATGTAAATATCTTTGACTTACTGCTTCATGCTCATCACTTACAAAGTAAAGAAAAGTGGACGGATGCTATACAAAGGCTCAATAAAGAGATGGATGATAATATGTCTCAAAGCTAACCCTTTTCAAATACGATAGAAAGGCTTACACTGATTGCGTATTGGTAGAGGTATTTTATTCGATAGATTTTATATAAATAGTATGAAAGACGATGCATTGTTTTGTGTAGGTCAAAAAGCATTTATAGATCGAGACGGGAAAGTCCTTGTGCTGTATGATCCAACCGACGGGTTGGATTTTCCTGGTGGCAAGATACAAGAAGGTGAGGCGAAAGAAGGGGATCCTGACAGTTTAAAACGCTCACTTCAAAGAGAAGTTTTAGAGGAGACGGGGTTAGAAATAGAAGTGGGTAGCCCATTTGTTGTCTGGTATTATGAATTTTCGAAGGGCCACAGAAATTATCCAAAGGTTGTGTATCTTGTTGGTTTCAAATGTAGATATATTTCAGGCGATGTTACATTGAGTGATGAACATGATAATTTTTCATGGGTAGATCAGGGTGATTATGTTCAAGTGGATGACAAGAGTGATTACTTTGATGCATTGGGGGCATATTTTCAAGAAGGGAAATAATATATAATTATGGAAGAAAAAATTCAACAACTGGAAAATGAGATACGTATCATCAAGGAACGCAATGATCGCGTTGAAGCGGATAAGGCGTGGGAGACAAGTAGCGTGCGAATTGGAACTATTGTCATTATTACGTATATCGTTGCGTCGGTTGTGTTGTACACGATTGGCGTGAAAAATTATTTATTGAGCGCATTGGTGCCGGTCGTAGGTTTTTATCTCTCAACTCAATCACTGCCGGCGATAAAACGATGGTGGATGAAAAAATATTTGTTGAAGAAGCAGTGATGAATAAAAAATAATGACAATCGACCTCACTGAACAATTTCAACGAGCTCTTGACGCAATGGAGAGCACATCGCGTAATATTTTTATAACCGGCCGTGCGGGGACGGGAAAGTCTACACTGCTGGATTATTTTCGCAATAATACTCGTAAAAAAATTGTGGTGCTGGCACCAACCGGTGTTGCGGCGATTAATGTGAAGGGACAGACGATTCATTCATTTTTTGGATTCAAGCCCGATATCACCGTAAACAAGGCAAAAAGAATCGCTCAATCAAATGACGACGACATTTACAAAAATTTGGATGCGATAGTGATTGATGAGATATCTATGGTGCGGGCGGATTTGATGGATTGTGTGGATACATTTATGCGGATCAAAGGTAAAACAAAACATATGCCGTTTGGCGGGGTACAGATGATCATGATTGGTGATTTGTATCAACTACCGCCTATCGTGACGACACATGAAAAGGAGATGTTTGAGGGATTTTATGAAACGCCGTATTTTTTTTCGGCAAAGGGGTGGAGCAACGACCACAATCTTTTTAATTCTGCGTCAGTGTTTGATATGGATGCATTCGCGTTGGAGACAATCTATCGGCAAAAAGATGAGCAGTTTATTTCTATTCTCAATGCAATACGCGATACCATCATCGGACAAGAAATGTTGAGCGTGTTAAATACTCGCGTAGATCATGATTTCCAACCGCCTCAAAAAGAGCGATATGTCACATTGACGACAACAAACAAAAACGCGGCGCAAATCAACACAGCCGAACTTGATAAACGACCCGGACGTGAATATACTCTGCACGGCACCATCAAGGGATCAATTGAAGATCGCGATTTGCCCACTGATACAGTGTTGCGTGTCAAAAAAGGTGCGCAAATTATGATGCTCAATAATGACCCGGATAGGCAGTGGGTCAATGGGTCAATTGGTGTGATTGAAGATATCACTAACACAAATACAAATGTAGTTTTTGGTGATGAAGAAGAGAGTGATGGGGAAATTGAAACTGAAATCATTGTTCGTCTTGAAAACGGACATCTCGTCAATGTAACCCGTCATCGTTGGGATATTTTTAAATTTTCATATGATACATCGGCAGGAAACATCATATCAGAGCCTGTTGCTTCATTTACACAGTATCCTTTGAAACTGGCGTGGGCTATCACGATTCACAAAAGTCAGGGAAAAACATTTCATCGCGTGATTGTTGATATGGAGCGGGGTGCATTTTCTGCTGGGCAGACATATGTGGCCTTGAGTCGGTGTACATCATTGAATGGTTTAGTGTTAAGAAAGCCCATCCGTGGCTCCTATTGCTGGATTGATCAACGGGTGGTACATTTTATGCAGCAAATAGGCCTTGGGACGTTATAATTTGATAAAGCATACATATATGATCCTTTCGGATAGAGACATACGAAGTGCATTGGATGCAGGTGATATCATTGTGGATCCGTTTGACCAAAAGTATATACAGCCGGCTTCTATTGATTTGCATCTGGATCGACATTTTTTGATGTTTGATAGACAAAAACATTATGTCATTGATCCCAAAAAAAGACTTGATGATATGATGACAGATATAGAGATTGCGGATGACCAGCCATTTGTGTTACATCCGGGTGAGTTTGCGTTGGGAATGGTATTTGAGATCACCGGTGTCTCAAAAGAATATGTTGGCAGACTAGAAGGTAAAAGTTCTATAGGACGCATGGGTCTTTTGATTCACGTCACTGCAGGTTTTTTGGATCCCGGCAATTCTCTCAAAATGACGTTGGAATTATATAACACTTCTACAATGCCAATGCTTTTGTATTACAAAATGCCAATCGCGCAGATGGCATTTGAAAAAATTTCATCACCATGTGATGTACCGTACTCTACGGAAATTGGCAGTAAGTATATTGGAGATATGAAACCACGAGCCAGTCAAATGTGGAAAAACTTTGTTGAAGGAGGAGAAGTTTAAAGATAGTACGCTACGATTTATTGAGACAGGACTTTATTGATCTCGTTTAAAATCATGTTATGTATAGTTTCTTTGGGGAGTATTTGTGAATTTTCCGTACATTTGATATGCGTCCAATCATCAAGATGTTCACAACAATAGAGAAAGGCCTCTTCTGCACACTTTTGGTGGGCAAGATTTTTCTCCGCAATATCCTTTTTTTCACCTCCTTGAAGATACTCGCGATTTTCTACTTTTTTATCTACCAAATTTGAACCGATTTCCGGAGGAACATGGAGAAACAATACTCGATCAGGTCGTGGAATACCATGTCTTTCATATTCCAACTCATATAGCCACTTAATAAAATCCTCACGTTGCTGTGGATCTTTTATTTTTCCCATTTGATGTCCCATGTTTGCTGAAATATATCGATTGGCAATAACCATTTTTCCCTCAGCAAGAGCATCCTCAAGTTCGGGCTTTGCCGCAAAACGATCAAGTGCATAAAACATGGAAGCCACTTCCGGATGGATATTTTCTATAGGACCGTAAGCACCGTTCAACATTTCTTTTACAAAATAAGATGATGGTTCATGATACCGTGGAAAATCCGCCATGTGCACACGTAACCCTCTTTTTTCCATTGCTTCTCGTAACAACTCCGCTTGTAACGTTTTACCTGACCCATCTGTCCCGTCGATGACTATAAATATACTTTTTTTCATAAATACTTTTTTGTATATCACATCCATTTCTCCTGACATGATAACGTTCTGGCAATATTGTGTCAAAAATAAGTCCTCATATATCCTTGTAGTGATGTATTCGGCTGTGGTAGAGTACTCAAGTTCGTGGATATATCCTGTATGAATGATTCTCTCACAGAAGCACGTAAAATGCTTCATAAATATGCCGACTTAAAAAAAGCTAAATTTTTGGCTGGATTTTTTAAGACAGGAAAAGGTGAATATGGAGATGGTGATATGTTTATCGGTGTGACGGTGCCAAACACACGAAAGGTAGCTAAGGTATTTTATGATCTTGGGAAGGAAGCGACAGTTGATTTACTTCAGTCACCGATTCATGAAGAAAGATTTTTGGCCTTATTGATACTCATATATCAATACCAAAAAGTGGATGACATTCAAAAAGTACACATTGCAAAATTATATCTCAATAAATTGAAATACGTAAACAATTGGGATTTAGTAGATTTGAGTGCTCACAAGATTTTGGGTCCGTATTGTAAAAAAAATAATACTGATATTCTTCTCAAACTTGCTACGTCAAAAAATTTCTGGGAGCGACGTGTAGCGATGATTACGTGTGCACATTTTATAGCGCAGGGTGAATCAAAATTAGCGTTAGAAATTGCAACTATTTTGAAAGACGACGCGCATGATCTTATACAAAAGGCAGTGGGTTGGATGTTACGAGAAATAGGCAATAGATGTGGTCAAAACATTGAAGAATCTTTTCTTGATAAGTGGGCTGTGACAATGCCACGAACGATGTTACGGTATGCACTAGAAAAGTTTCCCCCGGATAGAAAAATACATTATATGGGTTTAAAGTAGAAACCCTTGACGTGTTGCTGGGTCTGTGATACAGTGCCCCTATCTTTATTTATACCCTTTTAGTGTGAATATTATGAAAAATGATGTTTGTTTAACGACAAATGAAAAGCGCAGTGGCACTTTGCACCTGACCCAAAAAGTGGATTATGGGATGTTTTTGTTGTCTGCTATTGCTACACAAGGAAATCAGGTACCACAATCTCTTCAGGTGGTAGCGGACGAGCATCATCTTTCGTTTTCATTTTTGCAACAAGTTGCGCGTCAATTACGTCAGGCCGGACTTTTAACGTCCGTGCGCGGTAAATCCGGTGGATATAGACTTACTAAATCTGCTGATGAGATCTCTATAAAAGAAGTAATAGAGGCACTAGAGGGTGCGGTGTCAGTTGTTGACTGTACGAGCGATGTTGGTCATGTCTGTCCGCGAGCTACTACCTGTACCATGCGCAAAAAAATGAAAAAAATTAATGATGAAATCAAAGATGTTTTGCATACAAAAACTATTTCTCATTTTATTGATAAGTCCTAAAGACAATGAGTGCATTGCAACTAAAAAAAATATCAGTATCTGCAGGTAAAACATCTGTCGTTGATAATATTGATTTGACTATTGGCGCAGGTGAGCTTCATATTTTGATGGGGCCAAACGGTTCAGGAAAAAGTACTCTACTTAATGCAGCGATGGGAAATCCTTCTACAACAATCACCAGTGGTTCGGTGATAATGAACGACAATGATATCACCAATGTATCAACCGAAGAGCGGGCACGAAAGGGACTATTTCTTGCATTTCAGTATCCGCCTGATATTGCCGGTGTTACGCTGGGAAACTTCACTAGATTAGCAAAAAATAGCCAAATAGAGGCGCGTGAGCCATCTACAGTCCCGATTGGACCTGCGGATTTTGTCAAACAAATGACTACTTCAATATCTGAAGTGGGATTACCTGTCAGTTTTATTGGACGCAGTGTTAACGAAGGTTTTTCAGGAGGAGAAAAAAAACGATCAGAGCTCTTGCAAATGATGATACTACAGCCACAGTTTGCAATGCTTGATGAAATTGATTCAGGTGTGGATGTTGATGCGTTGTCAATCATTGCAGATGTTTTGAATACACTACGCGCTACAACACAATGCGGTATCCTTTTGGTAACTCACCAAGGAGCATTGCTTGACAAACTTGAACCAACAGCAGTGCATATCATGAGTAAAGGTAAGATTATAAAATCAGGTGACAAAGATTTGATCAAAGAGATTCTTACAAGTGGATACGAGTCATTAGAACTGTAAATATGCGACGGATTGATATTACACGACAAAAAGCAAACTCCATTCGTAGTGAATATGAATATGGTTTCCGTACATCAACCAACAATGCATATGAATCAGGAGAGGGTTTGTCTACCAAAGTAGTTCAAGACATTTCAGATCGGAAGCATGAACCGTCATGGATGCTCGATTTTCGCCTAAAGGCACTGGATATTTTCAATACAAAAAGCATGCCGACATGGGGAGCTGATCTTTCTTCCATGAATTTTGACCGTATTCATTATTATATTGAGCCAAAAGAGGGGGGAACGGAAAAATGGGAGGATGTGCCCGCCGAAATCAAGGACACATTTGAAAAATTAGGCATTCCACAGGCCGAACGGTCGTTTTTGGCAGGTACTGGCGCACAATTTGAATCAGAGGTTGTATACCATTCGTTGCATGAAAACCTCAAAGCTCAAGGGGTGATTTTTGAATCCACAGATGTAGCGTTACAGAAGCATCCTGAACTTTTTAAAGAATATTTTGGTACGGTGGTGCCAATGGCGGATAATAAGTTTTCCGCACTAAACTCTGCAGTGTGGTCCGGCGGGTCGTTTATTTATATTCCAAAAAATGTTCATGTCGCATTACCATTGCAAGCATACTTTCGTATAAACGCTGAACGAATGGGACAGTTTGAGCGTACGTTGATCATCGCAGATGAGGGTAGTAGCGTACACTATATTGAAGGATGCACAGCACCGACATATTCTACTGATTCTCTTCACTCCGCCGTCGTAGAGGTGATTGTCAAACGCGGCGCTAAAGTGCAATATACAACGATACAAAATTGGTCAAACAATGTTTACAATCTTGTCACGAAACGTGCATTGGTTTATGGTAATGGTGAAATGTGTTGGTTAGATTGTAATTTGGGATCTAAAGCAACTATGAAATATCCATCAGTGGTGCTAAAAGAACCTGGTGCAAAGGGTGAAATGTACTCCCTTGCGCTTGCAGGAGAGACTCAACATCAAGATGCAGGTGCAAAGGCGATTCATTTGGCATCGAATACGAGTTCAACAATCATGGCACGTTCTATTAGTAAGAAGGGCGGGCGATCTACGTATCGTGGTTTGGTAAAAGTGGTCAAAGGAGCAAAAGATGTAAAGAGCCGTGTTGTGTGTGATGCACTTTTGGTGGATCCTTTATCCCGTTCCGATACCTACCCGACGATGGACATTGCTGAGCAATCAGCCAGTATTGCTCATGAGGCATCGGTGTGCAATATTCGTGATGATCAACTTTTTTACCTCATGAGCCGCGGATTGTCTCAAGACGAATCGGCGTCACTTTTAGTGAACGGTTTTGCCTATCCTATAGCAAAGCGTTTACCTATGGAATACGCCCTTGAATTGCATCGCCTTATTGAAATAGAGATGGAAGGATTTACTGCATAAATATGAATACTACTAATTACAATACAGTATGGTACGGTCTTGATACGCTATACATCAGTGTGAAAGAAGGAGAATCACGTCAGCAAGTGATTGTATTGGATCACGCGATAGATAAAACAACACTTACATTGTCGTTGGACGGGAGAGATGCGACACTTGATTGTGTTATCATTCTTCTTGCTGATCAAGTAGATATACCATTGGACATTATCATTAGACATACTGCACCTTGTACGCGGTCAAAAATAATGGTACGCAGTGTTGCACGCGATCACAGTCGTATTCTTATCAACGGAACAGTACAATGTTTGAAAGGATCTGATAAAAGTATCGCACAATTTTCCCATCACGCCTTGCATCTATCCGACGATGTACAGACGCGTACCATACCTTCATTGGAAATAAAAGCAGAAGATGTTAACGCTAAACATGCAGTTTCTGTAGGATATTTTAATCAACAAGCGATATGGTATGGCCAAACACGAGGAGTAACAAAAAGTACAATAATGACTGAAATGGCCAAAGGATTTGTGGTTGAAGATCTGCAAGCATTACCTACTTCGGTTGACATTGCCCCCGCACTTTCTACTGTTGCATCGTTTATGACAGTAACATAATATGAAAAAAAATTTACGTTCACAATTTCCACTGCTTCAAGCCGACAATGAGTTGGTGTATTTGGATAATGCGGCAACAACACAAACCCCATCAGTGGTCTTAGATGAGATATATAAGTATTATACGAAATATCGCGCAAATATTCATCGGGGTATCTATGATATTTCAGAACATGCAAGTGGTGCATATGAACAAGTACGTGAAATAGTCGCGCGGTTTATTGGTGCTGACGATATATCGCAAATCATTTTTACTCGGGGGACAACTGAAAGTATCAATCTTGTAGCGCATGGCTGGGCAGAAACACATGTACAGAAAGGCGATGAGATATTGGTGAGCGAACTTGAGCATCATTCAAATTTCGTGCCATGGTATGAGGTGTGTAAAAAAACAGGAGCGCAAATGAAAATAATTTCGCTATCTGATGATTTCACCCTTGATATGGACGCCTATGCACGTATGCTTTCTAAAAAAGTGAAATTAGTGTGTGTGACGGCGATTTCAAATGTGACGGGGACGACAAATGATATCAGTACCATCACACGCATGGCACATGAATATGGTGCAAAAGTCTTGGTGGATGGTGCACAGGGTGTTGCGCACAGATCATGTGATGTTGAAAAAGATGACATGGATTTCTTTGCCTTTTCCGGGCATAAAATGTATGGACCAACTGGAGTAGGTGTGTTATACGGTAAGCCAGAATTACTTGCATCAATGGATCCTTTTCTTTATGGCGGTGGAATGGTTGACCTCGTATCGCTTGAAGAAGTTACATATAGAGATGTACCGACTCGATTTGAAGGAGGCACACCGCCCATTGCACAAGTCATCGGGTTGGGTGCTGCCGTACAGTTTATAGAAACCATTGGTATTCAAGAAATTTGTAACCATGAACGTATGCTCAGCGATTATGCTCATGAAAAACTTTCAAAAATAGACGGACTTACATTATTTCACCCCGTCATCAATGGATCTAGTATTTTGTCATTTTCAATGAAGGGCATACACCCGCACGACATCGCGGCTATTTGTAATACTCAAAACATCGCTATACGTGCCGGTCATCATTGTGCACAACCACTTATGAAACGACTGGGAGTAAGTGCGACTGCTCGGATCAGTTTTGGTATCTACAATACAAAAGAAGATATTGACGCACTTATCCTTGCCCTACATGCGGTTCAAGAGAAGTTTATATAACACTATATGGATATTTATTCAGAGATTATACTTGATCATTATAAGCATCCCCATCATCATGGCTTGCTTTCTGATGTCAAAGATCACATAACCGTGCATAATCCTCTTTGTGGTGATACTATAACCATTGAGGTTATGACTGATCCGCATGATAGGATAGAGAACGTTGGGTTTGAAAGTACAGGTTGTGCTATCAGTACTGCCACTATGTCAATGCTTAGCGACCGTATTATAGGGAAAACATGTGAAGATGTTATACAAATGACACCAGAAGACATACAGAGTATGCTTGGTGTCACATTGAGTCCTTCCCGTATCAAGTGTGCTATCCTCGGACAGGAGGCAGTCGTACGCTCATTGGAACACAAGGCGTAAGTGAACACAAATATGAATCAATTAAAAACAGTCGCGACACGTATCGTATCACCGGCAGAACGAGTCGGCGATGAGTGGCATCTACTCAACACGATTGAGGATCCTGAGATCGGCATTGGGATTGTTGACCTTGGACTTATTTATAATGTGGAAATTGAGAACGGTATTGCTACAGTTGATATGACATTTACCAGCATGGGATGTCCCGCAGGGCAGGAGTTGGTCGCTCAAGTAAAAGAAACTCTGATGTTACTTGATGATGTGAATGAAGTGATCGTCAATGTTGTATGGGAACCTGCATGGGATACCGAGCGAGTAGAAGAAAGTTTGCGTGCAATGTTATTTGGAATGTAATTTTTTTATGGATACATCCGTGCAACAAATCAAAGACAGACTTGATATTGTTGAGTTAGTAAAAGAATATTTTCCGCTCAAACAAGCGGGAAGTAATTTTAAAGCACCGTGTCCTTTTCATAAAGAAAAAAGTCCGTCATTTATGGTAAGTGCGTCAAAGCAAATCTGGCATTGTTTTGGTTGCGGTGAAGGAGGAGATATATTTACGTTTTTTACAAAAATCGAAGGGCTAGAGTTTAAAGAAGCATTACAGATACTGGCAAAACGCACAGGTGTTACCTTACAGACAAGCTTTACCGGACAACCAAAAGATAAGAAAGAACGATTATATGAGCTCATGGGACTGGCGAGTGATTATTTTTGTCAGGCCATTTCCCGCGCACCTCAAGGTCAGGAGGCAAGAGAATACCTCACGGATCGAGGAATCACTATAGACATCCAAGACGAATTTTCTTTTGGATATGCGCTACAGGATTTTGACCGCCTCTATCAATACTTGATTAGTAAAAAATATACCACGCCAGAAATCATTGATGTCGGTCTTGTGGTGGTCAAAGAAAGAGGAAGAGCAATGGATAGATTTCGTGATCGTATCATGATCCCTATTCGCGATATCAATGGACATACGGTGGGATTTGGTGGACGCATTTTGCATGAAAAAGAAAACGCGCCAAAATATTTAAACTCACCACAAACAACATTGTATGACAAAAGTCGTGTTGTTTTTAATTTGGATCGTGCACGTCATGCAATACGCCAAGATGATCAAGCAATCATCGTGGAAGGATATATGGATGTCATAGGATTGGTACAAGGTGGTGTGCGAAATGTAGTGGCGAGTTGCGGTACTGCACTCACTGTTGATCAGATAAAGCTAATCAAAAGATTTACTCAACGTTTTTTATTCTGTTTTGATTCGGACGCTGCAGGTGTTCAAGCGACAGAGCGGGGGGTTGATATAGCACTCAAGGAGGGTATAGATGCACAGATTATTCAGTTACCTCGTGATACAGACGGGAATGCCCTTTATAAAGACCCGGACGAGTGTATTCGTAAAGATCCGGAAGGGTGGGGTGTATCGGTAAAAAATGCGATGCCATTTATTGAGTTTCTGACTAAAAATGAGTTGCGCAACAATGTTTTACGTGATCCACACACAAAAACACAGTCAGCACATAAGATTTTGGCTTTTATTAATCGTATTCCTGATCGTATTATGCAAGATCATTGGGTAACGTATTTAGCGCAACAAATGAGCATATCAGAGACGATTTTATGGGAGGAGCTCGATACAGCCAAAAAGCGCTTGCGGATGCCATTTCGTCCTGCAACTGTCAGTCCTGCATCGGGGAGTGTTACTAAAAGTCGGTCACGTATAGATTCGCTTGAATTTTCTTTTATTGTCTCGCTTTTGCAGTCTCCGGAGTCCATAGGTACAGCATCAGGGCTTGTCAGATCAGATATGGTTTTGGATACGGACATTTCTGCTCTTTACAATCTGCTGTGCTCGGATTATAGTGATAGTACTTCATTACCGTCTTTTGGCACACTGGTAGCTTCGCTTTCTTTTGATGCGGATTTGGCGCAACGTATTGATGCTGCAGTCGCGTTTGAGGAATCGGAACCCGGTAAAACTGAAGGTTTGTGCGCACGTATACGTTCGCGATATCGTGAACATCGTCTACAGGAACTCCAGACATTGATGGCAAACGCGGAGCGAGAACATGATGGAAAGTCCGTATCTCAATATATGGAGGAGTTTCAAAAGATTCAGAAAATGTGATATCATACATTTATTCAATGCCTTAGTGAAGGAGTTTATTTATTTTTCATGACAAAGAAGAAACCTTCCAAGCAAAAAACGGGTCTAAAGAGGAAACCGATCGCGAAAAAAGCGGGATCGCGTGCCTCAAAGCCCACCATAAAAAAGAAGCTAACTCAAAAGCTCCCGGTACGACCGATCGCTCCAAAGGCGGTGTTTCCTCCACGGGAGAGACTTGATTCATTATTACAAAAAGGCCGATCGCGCGGATTTCTCACTGAAGATGAGATTGTTTTATATTTTTCAGATGTTGAAGAGTTTTTGGAACAGTATGAAGATTTTCTTGATGAAATTGATGATCACAGTATCCAGATTTTGGAACGAAAAGGAGGAATACTGGGCGGGACATCTTCGCCGATCACGGGTGAAGGTGAAAAGGCGATGACAGGCAAAGAGAAGAAGCGCGTGATGATTGATCTTTCTGATATTTCTGCTGATTCTATTCAGATGTATTTGCGAGAGATCGGTAAGGTGCCACTTCTTAATTCTGAAGAGGAGGTCATGCTTGCCAAAAAGAAAGAACGTGGTGACAATGAAGCGGAACAACGGTTGATTGAAGCAAACTTGCGTTTGGTAGTGTCTATCGCAAAAAAATTCGTTGATAAAAGTCTTTCACTTTTGGATTTGATTCAGGAAGGAAACATCGGACTGTTTCGAGCGGTAGAGAAGTTTGACTACAGGAAAGGATATAAGTTTTCAACATATGCGACATGGTGGATTCGCCAGGCGATCACTCGTGCTCTTGCTGATCAATCGCGTACGATCCGTATCCCTGTTCATATGGTGGAGACTATCAATAAGTTTCAACAGATTCAGCGTCAGTTGATTCAAGATCTTGGGCGCGAACCGTTGCCTGAAGAAGTTGCGGCGGAAATGGGTGAAAATGTTGATAAGGTGCGTCATATTATCAAGATCAATCAAGATACTATTTCTATTGATACGTCTATCGGAGATGAGGATGAAAATAGTACATTGGAGGATTTTATTGAGGATCAACGAACGATAACACCCGATCGGGCGGCAGCGTTACAACTTTTGAAAGAACGTATGCAAGATATCATCAGCACGTTGCACCCTCGTGAACAAAAAATATTGGAAATGCGATTTGGACTTTTGGATGGCGTTTCTCATACACTGGAAGAAGTCGGCGAAGAGTTTGGTGTGACCCGCGAGCGTATCCGTCAGATTGAAGCAAAGGCGCTTGAAAAGATTGAGAAGCTCGTGGGTATGGATAAGTTGAGAGATTACGTGTAGAGTTGGTCAGATTAACCTCTTGCAAAACAGTAAGGACGTGCTACTATTGGTGGTACGTTCTTTTGGATTATATTCGGGAGTAGCTCAGTGGTAGAGCAGTTGGCTGTGAATAATAAACGCAGCTTCCGGTGGTAACATCGGAATGATCTCGAGGTGAATTGCGGGAAGCCTAACGACAGCGCATGTCTATGGTAATCCGCAGCCAAGCCCCATTAGGGGAAGGTTCAGAGACTATCCTTTTTAGGAGTACCTCTAGCAATAGGGGGAAGCGCCTCGCATCCATGTAAATGGATGAAGATATAGTCCACGCCGTATAGAAATATATAGATCACGTGTAACCAATTGGTCGTGGGTTCGAATCCCACCTCCCGAGCATACGACCTGTTTTTAGATTAGCACCCCCACAAGGGGTGCTTCTGTTTTTAAAATTCCCCTGCCCGAAATCCAATTTTGTGTTGAATTCAAAAAGAATTCCCCATGGTTCCCCAAACCCAACCGTCGCCAATTTAATAGAATCATTGAATTTCTTGTCATAATCCGCTACGCTTAATCTAGCGTACGAATATTCAAAATATATGCCAAACGTAAAACAACATTTGATAGAGGAGGTCTCACGCAACATCACCAATAAGGAACGCGAAGTTCAAGAGTCCGATCTTGAACTCTCTATTTTAGGCGCGAAGGTCAAAGTAGAGAATAAAATTTTGAGTATGCAGGATACTCCGGAGGATATAAAGAATTATTTCATATACACCGCACAAGCACTGAAGGATATGCTTGCACAGGAACAGAATAGGAATAGTGAACTGAAAAAAGATTTACAGATGTTGAAATATCAGGAAGCGTTCATTGAGAGTCAATTCTCGGATAGCGAATTGGATGGATAAATATACTCAATGACATCCGACGAAAATACTATGACGCCACCAAAATTTGATCTTGAAAAAATTAAATACGCGACTGACGCGACGACTTTTGAAAAGGCGGTTGATTTGTATGAAAGCGGAAAAGTGACGCAATTCAAAGAAGGTATTGGTGCATATGCAGCATTGGTGATTGGCACAAAACCGTATCGTGTCTCTATTGAAGCGCGACGATATGGGTATGGTTATTGCGAATGTTATCTTGGTAAAAATGATACGCTGTGCAAGCATCTGGTTGCTTTGTCTCTGTATGCGGTAAAAGAAGGCAGACCTCTTTCTGGTGAGGATAAACGACAAACGGTGCAGGTATCTTTCAGTGGTACCTTGGGAACGTTGAAGAAAACCGAGTTATCCGCGATAAAAAAATCTATCAGTGGCGCCATGCGATATATAAAATCGTATGAGGGGCCTTCTCGAATTTGGTTTTCATATCAAAACTCGCTTTCGGAGGGATGTAATCGTTTGGCAAAGATTATATCCGATTTACCAGTAAGCGAACAGACGGCAGGATTGCTTGTTGATATGCTTTTGCGGCTTGATGATAGGTTGTGTCGGGGTGGTGTTGATGATTCGGATGGCACGGTCGGGGGATTTATCGGCGAAGTCGTGGTAATGCTTGAGGAATACGCAAAAATGGATCAATCATGTATTAAAGCATTTAAAAAATTATGTGATAGAGAGACGTGTTTTGGCTGGGAGGAATCACTGGTCAGGATAGTGGATGAAGGGTTGGTGGAAAAATACTAGCGAGTTTAGAGTAATGCACATGAAAAACGAATCCATGGCGACATTCTTGATTGAATATTTATATATGGTATAGTAATGACATACACGCTCCAGCCAGCCGAAATGTCCGCTGGAGTTTTTTGTGATTTTTTGCTAATATTAGATATATAGTCTTTGCATTATATCCATGAAAAAAATTATAAAAAAGAAAGATGAAATAATCGTTTATCAGACAAAGACGGGAGCAATCGAGCTTCGCGGTGATTTGAATCGAGAAACTGTTTGGGCTACACAGGCGCAGATCGTTGATCTTTTTGATGTTGATCAGTCAGTAGTCTCCCGTCACATAAAGAATATATTCAAAGACGGCGAGATTGATGAAAAAAGCAATATGCAAAAAATGCATAATGCAAATTCTGATAAACCCGTCACTTTGTACTCTCTTGATGTTGTCTTGAGCGTTGGATATAGGACAAACTCAAGAGTAGCACTTGAATTTCGTCAGTGGGCAACAAAAACACTCCGTCAGCATATTACCAAAGGATATACATTGAACCCAAAGGTTATCAAACATCATTATGTAGAATTTCAGAAGGCGATTGAGAATATTAAGCAACTTTTACCTGCTGGCACGCCCATTGATCATGCAAGTGTATTGGAATTAATTTCAGCCTTTGCTGATACATGGCTTTCGCTTGATGCCTATGACAGAGATGTACTTGCCAATAAAGGTGCGACGAGAAAATCTGTGGCGCTTACGGCGGAGCAGTTATCAAAAGCGCTGATCGATTTTAAAATCTCACTGATGAAAAAAGGAGAAGCAACTGACTTGTTTGGGTACGAACGAAATGTGGGAAATGTTGATGGTATTGTGGGAAATGTTATGCAGTCATTTGGTGGAAAATCGGTATACCCCTCTGTGGAAGAAAAGGCGGCACATCTTTTATACTTCATGGTAAAAAATCATCCAT
>JAUYIE010000016.1 GCA_030688365.1 bacterium | reverse complement strand
GCCGTTGCCAAGCTTCGTCAAAAAACATTTACCACGCCTGTCTTTACTGTCTGGGTGTTCTTATGGTTTGCAATGGGTATCGTAGTCTGGTATCCCAACATCAGTGATACCGTAGCAAACATTCTTCAGGTCGGTCGTGGTACTGATGCTATTTTATATATCTCCCTGATTGTCATATTTTATCTTCTCTTTCGTATTTCGGCACGTATGGAAAAAACCCACCATGACGTGACAAAACTAGCACGTGCTATCGCTATAGCATCCAAGAAAGAAAAACAGTAGTGTGGTATACTAACAGTATATTCACTCATATTGTTTACTGCCATGGCAACAAAAAAACCTCCATTCACACACGACATCATTTCTATCGGTGATGCCACCCTGGATCACTTTGTACAACTCAATACCGCATCTCTCTTGTGTAACCTCAATGAAAAAAATTGCTGGCTCTGTCTCAATTATGCTGAAAAAATTCCCATTGACAGACTCACATCGGTCATTGGCGGCAATGCATGCAATAATGCCGTCGGATCGGCACGACTAGGTTTAAAAGCAGCCTTTTATAGTGTTATTGGTGATGATGATGTAGGACAAAACATTCTCAAGCTTATAAAAAAAGAAAAGGTTTCTCTCAAATATCTCTTGATACAAAAAAAGAGTGTAAGCAATCTGTCTATCGCACTGAATTTCAAAACAGAGCGTACTCTTTTGGTATACCACCAGCCCCGCAAATACAATGTGCCACCATTATCGACCTCAAAATGGGTGTATCTGACTTCAATGGGAAAAGAATTTCGAACCGTACATGATCAATTGTTAAAACAACTTGATCGTACGGGTGCATCGCTTGCATTTAATCCTGGCACCCATCAGCTCCTTGCCGGCACAAAAGCCCTTAGCCCTATACTCAAACGATGCACGGTGTTGATTGTCAACAAAGAAGAAGCGCAAATGTTAGTCAAAAATAGTGCAACAAACTCAATACCCGAATTATTAGAACAACTGCGTCTGCTTGGCCCGGATATCGTTGTTATTACTGATGGGGAACGTGGTGCCTATGCGTTTGAAGGAAAAAAACAGTATCACGCACGCACCGCACCAGCCAAAGTAGTTGAGCGGACTGGCGCGGGTGATGGTTTTTCTACCGGGTTTCTGGCTGCACTCTGTCATGGAAAAACCACCGCAGATGCTTTGATATGGGGAACGGTGAATTCTGCATCCGTCATTGAACATATCGGCCCTCAAGCCGGATTACTCACCGTACCAACTATGATAAAACGAATCAGCAAACAAAAAAAATACGTAACCGAACTATAATTTCACCTTCATGCTTGTCAACGCAAAACAACTTCTTCAAAAAGCATACCGACAGCACTACGCGGTACCGGCATTTAATATCAGCAATCTTGAAGCACTCCAGGGCATCATGGAAGCAGCCACTCTATTACGTTCACCGGTAATTATTCAAACAACAGAAAGTGCCATCCAATATGCTGGTTTAGAATTTCTCCATGCACTTGTCACTACAGCAAGCAAAATCTATCCGATCAAAATTGCTCTTCATCTTGATCATGGCAAAGATATAAAACTCATCAAGCGGTGTATTGATGCAGGGTGGACATCAGTCATGTTTGATGGATCATCACTTCCCTATAAAGAGAACGTCTCAAAAACCCAACAAGTGGTAGCATGGGCGCACGCAAAAGGAGTATCTGTCGAAGCAGAGCTTGGTGCAATCAAAGGAAAAGAAGATCGTATTGATATCGATGCGCGGGCTGCTTTTTTTACTGATCCTATTCAAGCAGTCGAATTTGTAAAAATGACAAAGATAGACAGTCTTGCTATCTCTATCGGTACTGCACATGGACCCTTCAAATTTGAAGACAAAACAATACTTGATT
>JAUYIE010000008.1 GCA_030688365.1 bacterium | reverse complement strand
TCACACCGTTAATCACTCAAAAAACATGGTGGACACAAAAACAAAAAACCACATCAATGGCATTGAAGGATTCTGGAGCTTTGCGAAACATATACTGTACAATTATCGAGGTGTTTCCAAATATCACTTCCCGATGTATCTTAAAGAGGTGGAGTACCGATTCAATCACCGGAATGAGAACTGCTTCAAACTATTTTTAAAAGTATATTTTGGTTACGTTTCCCACTAATTACCAAAGATTATTAAACAGATAACTAATAATCCGCGACGCGCGGATTATTTTAATATTTTCATACCATACGATTTTATCGTGGACGTCTCGCAAGTCCCGACAATGGTTCCAACCCTTCATAGAGATTTTGCGCTACCCATGCGACTTGTGCCGCTCCCGCACCGATAAGAAAACTCCATACCGCCGTTTTCTTGAAAGCGTTCCATTTTCGTATTTTCCATTCTCTAATTTTTTGATCTGTATTATCACTAAGAGACATAAGACACTTTTTAATCTTTTTTACCTTCTCTTCCACCACAAGATCATTGAGTTCCTCTTGTTTTAATGCTTCATATCGCTTTAACAGAGCTACGTATAACGGCGGCGCTGATTCCAAAGTAAACGAACCATCCATCCCTCGTAGTACCATACCCGCCTCCATTTCCGCGATATAGTTACTCACCTTCTGGGCAGTCGTGCATTCATCAACCTTCTTCTTCGCATGGGTATCCAAATCACCACTCACCCATGGTTCAACGCCAAAATCAGTCTGTATACGCTTATCAAGAGCCGCACTCGCTACTTCACCGGCGATAAACCCCGCGAACAACGACCGTATACCACGTATTGCTATCACCGACACAAGGTAGGAGGCACCTCCTGCAATCAACCCTACCATGGCAAACGTACGCAAATTCAAAGTCTTACCAATAACACGTCCTACTTTATTCAATAGTCCATCCCCTTCTTTGTCCCATCCAAATACTTCTTTAGCGAGCGCATAGGCGCTCATATCTCCCAATGCCCTCCACGCACGAGCAAACACATTTTTTGCCGATGCTTTCTCTATTTTACTACCAACGTTTTTTATTTGTTCATCCAAAAGTGAAAATATCGGTTTTGCTTTTTTTTCTGCTTCTGCTGTGCTGGTGGGAGTATCTACTGATGCCGGCGTTTCTGGTTCTTTTTGTGCTTCCGTTTCTGTTTTCTCTTTTACTTCCGTCTTCTGCGTAGAGGAATCAATACGCTTTGTGTCTGCGTTGACCTTTTTATTTTCCGCCTTTATATTTTTTAAAATTTCAGCAAGGGTTGTGCGGACAAAAAACTCATCTGATACTGCCGACAATTTTGTAATATCTTTTTCCGCATCATTGATTTGCTTCAACAAGTCTTTTTTTGAATAATACACAGCATTACCCTGTATGCCATCCAACTCCATCTCTTTAATACACTGTTTGAGTTCTGTTGTCGTATCGGAATTTTTAATGTCATCTATCACCGAGCCGACCAAATCCTGTCCGCCATTTTCTCTATCCAATAATGCCTTCTTTTCCTCTGCAGTACCATATTTTTTAATAAGCTCGCGATACAGGATACGATCCCTTAATTTATCTTTTTTCTTATAAAACTCTTTCTTCCATTGCGCGTCAGTTTTTTTAAACGGTTTGCCGATATTTTTCGCCGCCAACGCACCATGTATATACATAACACCGGCCACTATCTCTTGTTTCTGTGTTTGATCAACGCTTTCAAACTTCAAAAGACAATGCAACTCTGCTTCTGTCTGATTTTTTTGCTCGGATGTAAATTTTTTTACTCGTTGTATCTCGTCTTTTGGAAATTCAACTGCATACTTTCCTCGAGTACCTAACAAATTATTCACCTGTTCACAGTATGCTTCCATTTCTTCTTTTTTTGCCTTTAATGCCGGATTATCAATGCAATCCCGAATTTTTTTTGGCAAAACCATATTAAAATCATTAACAGAAAAATCAACATTCTTACCATTAACAACCCCGGAACGAGTAATAACATAATGTCCGCGCGTTTTGATAAACGCATACCGAGCATCATGCTGATCTTCTTTTGATTCTACTGTCCCATCCTTTTTTATACTTTCTGGAAGTTCGCCCAGCTTTATAAGTATTTGTTTAAATATACTTTTGATCTCTTTATTTTCTTTGACAGACACTTCTTGAAAAACTTTTTCAGCATCAAAACGTTCTTTTTTACTTTCAAGATCTTTTTTTATGTCCGAGAAAGAATCTATTAAGCCCGAGAGAGTGTCATCTAACTGATCACAAAAAACCCTCATATCTTGTTTGAGGTTATCTCTCACTTGAGCCCTTTTTGTGTCAGAGGATAGGGAATTAAAAAAATCATTTTTTCCCAAAAAAACATCTATATCCGGTTCCTCTCCTGTAATATATTCCTGTCTAGCTAAATCTTTGCACTCTTTTTTTATCTTCTTCACTACTGCTTCCTCCACTGATGTTAACACTTCATTGTTATTGCCAGCGTTCAAATCAAATCGTTCCATAAACATACGGTATTATGAATCATCCCTACGTACTTCATCGCCATGATGTCGCTTATAAAATGCACGGAAAAAACTTTCGGCTTCTTCACGACTGTCATGATCTTGCGTCCCGAGTGCTTGCAAACGAGATTGCAATTCAACGCGCTTTGGTGCAGAGAGCACATCAATCTTTTGTTCATAAAAATGAAGAAACACTTCGGGAAAATCCTTAATATATTCAAGAAAATCTTCCCCGTCACCATCGTGAATCATATTACAAAGCACATGCTCCGGTGTTCCTTTTACAAATCCCTCAAATTCTTCCGCGTCCAAAAATCCGGGCTCTACCACTGAATCATTGATGTATAGCGCTTGACCTTTCTCATCAAAATATACCCTATCTCCTTTATTACCTAAACGCAACCAATCTTTTGGATCAGAAGGCAAGTCAACAAAATCCATAGTGTTATATAATTGACGCAGTATCGTATATACCTTTTGTTCTCCCTCTCCTTCAATGTCAGAAAATAATTCTTCATACGTAAATAACCCACGCCGTAAGGCACCCAATAACGTTTCACCTTCTTCAAGAATCAGATATACCATACCTCCTTTTTCTATACCCCCTTTTTCATGCCACTGTTCCCATATTTCCTCCGCGCAATCTCCCATATCGGTATTTTCCCATCGCTTCAAAGCAAAGACACGAGCAAGGTCATGCAAACTTCTCGGATATTTTTCTTTGATCATTAGATGCAAAAATTTCATTCCATCCAATTTGACTGCCGCATACGCATTGAGTGTTTTGCCTTGTCGCAATAAACTTTCTGTCAACGCGATAGACGTCTTTTCATTACCTAACGCATCTTGTATACTCACCCCTTCTGCTGGTTTGGTCACTACGTTATAGTATTTTTGATACAGTTGGGTATATAAATCGCAATAGGTAGTATGATGACGTTCCATAGAAAGCACCTCACCACGTAATCGTGCATGAAATTCCAACATCGTCACAATATTTCTCATATGTGTCGCATCTTCCATGTCATCTAGTGTCCGTCTTTGAATAAATGTCATTTCAGGTACGCGACATGCTTCAATACCAAAACTTGCGCGCAGTTCTTCACGCAGTATTGATAAATCCGTGCTCGCGGCTGAAGCAATACGTATAGTTTGACTCGGATCACTATCTGTTGCCAATCCTGGCGTAGCACCCAAAAAAGCGCTCATCATAAATCCTTCCAGCGTCATAATATTTAACAAATTTTTCAATTCAAGCTGCATGTCAATGTTTCTATCTCCTCTCTCAAGCCATTGTTGATAGTGTCCATACCGTTCATTGGAAAGTAGATATCCAATACATGTTTTTGCAAATTGTTTTTGTCCTTCCACTATCCACGACGACAATGATGCTAAGCGCTTGCTGTTAAAGGAAATCCGCTCTATGCCCAACATCGTCGCAATATGACGTGTGAGGATAAACACGACATATCTACTACGTGCGTGTTCATAATGATCCTTCGCTGTCGTGTAGATTTTTAACTCTTTTAGATAATCGCTATTCTGTAATTCCTTACGAAAAATCCCAATCAACCCTTCAAATGGTTTCAAACTTTCCATGGCAATTTTCAACGCTTTTTTGGCTTCAATATATTCAGGTATTTCTGCGGGCGCAGGTACATCAGTGGTCGGTAATCGCGGAGATTGTGTCTTGATATATTGAGAAGCAGTTGTGTTTGGTGCCCACATCTCAAGTGGAGGTGCGGGAATTTCATCTTTTTCAATCGTTCCCTGCCCCCCTTCTATAGTAACTGTATGTTCGTCATGCGATGTTGGAATAATTTCATACGTTTCTTCCGGTGTTGACTGTTTTGGTGGTGTATTTGAGGTAGTTTGTGCAACGGGAGAAACAATCTTCTTCGCCCCATTATGTCCATACATTGAAACACGTTGAGACTTTTGTGCCTCTTGGCGCTCTGTGTCATTGCCAAACTTTTTTACAAGTTCAAAAGAAATAATATCATCAAGAAATTGGTCACGAACGGTATCCCGCCATTTTTTATATGCCTTATTGCTAAAATTTTGATGAGCGACAGCCCCATGAAAACTTTCGTGCTCGCTCTCATTCTCAAATGCACTCACAGCAACGTCAATGCGTGACGGATGTATAAAAAAATTAATTGTTGGGGCACCATCAATAGAATATGAAAAATAGACATGATCGGGTGTTTCTTTCTGTAAATGAAGTTTGTTGTTGTCATGGCGGGTCAACTCTGCTCTGATGTGCATCGCATAGTGCAAGAAATCCTCCCGTACCGCCATATCTGTGATCGTTTCTTTAAGTGACTCTGGAATGCGAATTGGCGTATCCTCTGTGGTTGTATTACATTTTATACCAACACATTCTTCATATTTTTGACACACAGAAAAATCGCCTTCATGTGTTTCAAGAGTATAGCCCAGAAATTTTTTCGCTGCAGGTACCAAAACCAACGCGGTAGTCGCGCGCGCGTTATCTTTAGGAGGTCTTCCGCGACCACGTTTGAACATGGTCGTTGAAATGTCAGTACCACTAGTTGTTGTTTGACGAAGCATGGGGAGAAAACAAAAAACACTAAGGAGCGATTTGCTGTGCTTTATCAATCAGCTCTCTTTTTACCGCAATCAACTCTTGCTTATAAATATCATCCAGAGATGACACTGCACTTCGCAAAAAAACACCAACTTCTTCACCTTTGATTCCTTCTTTTTCAATCAATGCGTTAAGTTCATCACGTTGATCTTCGGTTAAAATTTCTACAATACGCACCATTGCGCGTTTTTGTACGAGAGTGGCAGACATATCAAGTAATTGCAATTTTTGCTCATCAGGCAACGATTGTAAGCCAAGAGCAACGATAAGATTTGCATTCAATACTTCTTGATCTGTCATGGCCATATAGGGAGAAAAATATGAATATACCCATAGTATATCAGTATGGAGAAAAAATACCAATATTCTTTTGAGTAAAAGAACGAGGATAACCTTGACATCCCACCATTTTTAGAGTATCGTACTATCTATTATAGCGCTAAAAATAGAGAGACAACCCTCTATGAACATAACTGAACTCGCACGACGACTAAAAGTGACGACCAACGAACTACGAGAGGTACTCCCGGAGATGGGTTTTGACGTTGGACTGCGAGCTATAAAAGTTGATGAAATGATTGTGCGGAAAATCATGACAGCATGGCCCGCGTTTAATACAGCGCGCAAAAAAGCAAAAGAACAAAAAGTTGATGAAGAAACTATTGCGGAAAATCTCATTGAAAAAAAAGAAATTAGCTTACCTACAACCATCACCGTACGAGATTTTGCCCAGCTTCTTGATATTCCCGTCACCAAACTCTTGGCAGTACTCATGAACAACGGCATCCTGACGGCACTCAATGAAAAGATAGACTATGAGACCGCTTCCATCATTGCGGAGGATATGGGATATATTCCGACCCGCACGGACGAAGAGCAAGCAGTGATGTCTGCCGGTATAACTGATATTGTACGAGATACACGTGAAGCGGAAAAAGACCACATGGTTTCCCGCCCTCCGATTGTTGTCGTCATGGGACACGTTGATCATGGGAAGACCGCACTCCTGGATGCTATCCGATCCACCCACGTCATAGACGGTGAATCGGGTGGAATCACTCAACATATCGGCGCGTATCAAATTTATAAAAAATTCCATGGCAGTGACGAAAAACGTACCATTACCTTTATTGATACCCCGGGACATGAGGCGTTTACCACCATGCGTTCGCGCGGTGCCAAAATCGCCGACATTGCTATTTTGGTCGTTGCCGCTGACGACGGGGTCAAACTGCAAACAATAGAGGCAATAAAAATCATCAAGGCCGCGGGACTGCCCCTAGTCGTCGCAATCAACAAAATTGACAAATCTGATGCAAACATGGAAAAAGCTAAGCGTGAAATCTCCGAACATGGACTCATCCCGGAAGATTGGGGTGGCAATATCATGTGTATTGGCGTATCAGCAATCACCAACGAAGGTATTGATGACCTGATAGAGCGCGTACTCATCATCGCAGATATGGAAAAAGATAGCATTGTGGCTAATCCCGCCGGTGATCCTTTGGCAGTAGTCATTGAATCCCATGTAGACCAGCACACCGGCCCGGTCGCCACATTGTTGGTTCAAAACGGCACACTTCACACACAAGACTATTTAGTAGTAGACGATGCGTTTTATGGACGTATCCGTGCCATGAAAACATATACAGGAAAAGAAATCACCTCCGCTCTCCCCTCTGACCCCGTGCAAGTCATCGGTATGAAAGCAGCACCAATCATCGGATATGTCATGCAAGGATACAGAGAACTCCCAAAACATATTGATAAAAAACTCAAACCGGCCGGTTCAGGAGCCGTAGTTGTCACACCAAAAAAATCAAAAGCAAAAGATCACATGCCAAGTGTAAACATTATTTTGAAAGCAGATACGCTCGGTTCTTTGGAAGCAATCGCAAACTCACTCCTCAAAACAGACCATCCAGAAGTAAAAATCAACATTACGGTCAAAGATATTGGCAATATCACCTCTTCTGATGTACTCAACGCAGAGGCGACCGGAAGCTATATCGCCGGTTTCCATGTCAGCGCTCATCCATCCGCCAACGAGATGGCGGTAGAAAAAAATGTTGAGATCAGGTATTACAAAGTCATTTATGAACTGTTGGATGAAGTAAAAGCACGTATTGAAAAACTTCTTGCTCCGCTCGTCACCCGCATTGAGGTGGGGAATATAAAAATACTTGCAGTATTTCGCACAGAGACTCATTCCATGATCGTCGGTGGCGCAATCACTGAAGGTACTTTTACTCCAAATATCAAAGTTGCAGTCATGCGTGATGATGTTGAAATCGGACACGGTACCATTACAGGCCTCCAACTCGGCAAACAAGACGCCAAGCAAGCAATTTCTGGTCAAGAATGCGGTATCAAATATCAAGGAGATCCTATCATTGAAGCAGGAGATGTACTACACGGATATCGCGAAGAAAGTTCTGTCCGTACCCTGGAAGATTAATATGGAAACACGAATTGCCAAAATCAACGAACTCATACGTGCAGAGCTTGCCATGACTTTAAAACGGACGGTAGAGTTTCGTCTCGGTACATTGGTGACTATCACGACCGTTGAATGCGATAGCGAACTCAAAAACGCCACGGTACACCTCACAGTATTTCCTCAAGATTATGAGAAAGAAGCACTACTTTTGATAAAAAAACTCTCTGGCCCTCTCCAGCACGCGCTCAACCATAAACTTTCTATGCGATTTGTCCCTCAACTCTCATACTATATTGATAAAGAACAAACAGCAGGGTATGCTGTAGAAGAGCTTTTAAACAGCATTAAAGAAGATTAATCTTTTCTCAACCCTATGAAAAACTATCACATGATCCCAACAGTGATTGAAAAATCACAAATGGGAGAACGCGCGTATGATATTTATTCGCGTCTACTCAAAGAACGTATTATTTTTCTTGGCGACGCGATAGATGATGATGTTGCCAATACGGTCATCGCCCAACTTATATTTCTTGAAAGCGAGGACAAGGACAAAGATATCAAACTCTACATAAACTCCCCCGGCGGATCAGTAACAGCAGGATTGGCAATCTATGACACAATGCAATACATCAAACCGGACGTTTCCACAATCTGTATTGGTATGGCAGCTTCTATGGGTGCGGTGCTTTTAGCATCGGGTGCTAAAAAGAAACGCTTTGTATTACCAAATGCCGAAGTGATGATCCATCAAGTCATGGGTGGTGCTGAAGGGCAGGCAACGGATATTAAAATCAAAGCAGAACATATCCTGCGCATCAAAGAAAAACTCAACAATATTCTCGCCAAACACACTGGCCAGTCATACAAAAAAATAGACACCGACACCGACCGCGACTACTTCATGAGTGCCGAAGAATCGCTCAAATACGGAATCGTTGATAAAATCATACAGTAGCACAATAAGACATCCTTTTTTTATCGGGTGAAAAAAGGATGTCTTATTTTTATAAAAAAATTGACACACAGAAGCAAAGAACGATACTCTATATAGCAGACTAGATTCGTTGTTTAACAACACAATATAATCTCTTAAGAAGGGATTGAAAGGAGGTATAAGTGAAACCCCACATGGAAAAAGGAAAAAAATCAAAAACAGGACCATTAAGAGTGAAGATTGAAAAGAAAAATGGAGCCCCCAAACAACATGAAAGTCCAAGCGATAGGGTAAAAAAAATTTTGTATTTTCTATCAACTCGCTATAACGCTCCACAGTTGTTAAGTCATGACAGCGATACACTTGAACAAGGGTCTGAATTTAGACCATTAAGAGAAAATGTCAAAAAATTGAAAGAATTTCGGCTCATTGAACAAAAGCTTAATTTTCGGAGCAAAAAAGGAATTGAATCAATAACACGATTCTTATTTCCAGAGTTTTTTGACTGATAATTTCCTACTAAATAAAGGGCATAATGTCCTTTCTTTTTTTAAAAAAAGTAACAATGAATGCTTTTCCCCAGAACTTGCGTACTTGCATAAAAACCGACATCGTGCTAGGATTGAAAAGATTAAAATAATAAATAATGTGCACCAAACGCAAACCTACGGATACAGAAGCGTAATTCAGATAAAAAGCAGAGTGTTATCGGTGATTGTGTCCTGTTTATAAGCATTTAGAAGACGAACGACCGTATTATGATCTGTGTTTTAAACAAAGATATACGTATTTTAGAGCATAAATCCCTCCGATAAGAACGGGGTCGTTTCGTATACTCACAATCAACCTGATCGCTCCTGTATATATGTTTGCATCAAGCGCATATAGGAGTATATGATCACTACTTTCATTATAGGCCTGATCTTGTTGGCAGCAGGTATAGGCATCGGATATATTATCCGACACGAGATGGCGCTCGCTCGTGTGAACACGGCCGAGACAAAAGCAGAACAAATCATTAGTCAAACAAAAGTACAACAACGCGACCTTCTTCTTCAGGCCAAGGATAAAGCAATGGCTATTATTGAGGAAGCAAAGAAAGACGAGATGGTACGCCACAAAGAATTGAGTGCTATGCAACAGCGTATTGAACGACGCGAGTCTCTTTTTGACCAAAAATTGATTGAATTGCAAGATCGTCACCAAAAAATTCAAGAAAAAACGACAGCCATAGATGCATTACGTGTAGAAATTGAACAAATCAAACAGTCGCACATAACCACATTGGAAAGTATTGCCCAATTGGATCGCGAGGCCGCAAAAAATATGTTATTGGAACAAGCTGAAAAAGATGCACAAGAGGATATTATTAATCGGGTACGCAAAGTAGAAAAGCTAGGCCTTGAAGAAATGGGCCAAAAAGCCAAAAGTATACTTGCTGATGCGGTCCAGCGTTATGCTCAAAGCGTGGTATCAGAAACCACAACTTCTATCGTGCATATACCCAACGATGAAATGAAAGGACGCATTATCGGTAAAGAAGGACGCAACATTAAAAGTATTGAAAATCTTACGGGCGTGGAAATCCTTATTGATGATACACCAAATGCCATCACTATTTCAGGTTTTTCCCCTATCCGACGAAACATCGCTCGTATTGCTATTGAAAAACTTATCAAAGACGGTCGTATTCACCCAGGACGCATTGAAGAAATGATTGAAGAAGCAAAGCAAGAACTAGCACTGGACATCAAAAAAGCAGGTGAGGACGCTGTATTTGATCTTGGAGTTACCGGCCTTGATCCTCGTCTTATCCAAATTTTGGGACGATTAAAATATCGTACGAGTTTTGGACAAAATGCTCTTCTCCATTCGTTGGAAGTTGGCCATTTATCCGGTTTTCTTGCTGAAGCGATTGGTGCCGACCCTGTCATCGCACGCAAAGGAGGTTTACTTCACGATATTGGAAAATCCGTTGACCACGAAGTACAAGGCACACACCCACAAATCGGCTATGATATTATGAAAAAGTTTGGCTTACCTGAAGAGGTGGCATATATGTCTATCGCCCACCATGAGGATAATCCACGAACTATTGAAGGTATTGTAGTAAAAGTAGCGGACGCACTCTCTGCGAGCCGTCCAGGGGCACGAAAAGATAGTGTGGAACGATATATCCAACGTGTGACAGAGATCGAAAACGTTGCCAACTCATTTGAGGGAATTGAGCGCGCGTATGCCATTTCTGCCGGACGCGAAATCCGCATCTTTGCTCACCCTGATCATGTAGACGACGTAGGTGCACTAAAGCTTGCAAAAAATATTGCAAAGCGAATTGAAGACGAATTACAATATCCTGGTGAAATCAAAGTTACTCTAATTAGAGAAAAACGTTTTGTTGAATATGCCCGATAACACAGTGAATATCCTTTTTATTGGTGATATTGTAGGTAAGATAGGACGAAAAGCTATTACCGCGATACTCCCTAAATTGCGAAAAAAACATAATATAGATCTCGTAATCGCCAATGTTGAAAATCTTGCTCATGGCAGTGGTGTGACCCACAGTACGCTTGAAGAGATACAAAATGCAGGCGTTGATTTTTGTACATCAGGTAATCATATTTGGGCAAAACCAGAAGGAGTGAATATCTTGGGTATGCCTGACTCTCCGGTCCTACGTCCTGCCAATTACCCCCCAGGGCTACCCGGCCATGGCGAAAAAATCCTTACTATTGGCACAAAATCAATACTTGTGATAAACTTATTGGGTAGGATGTTCATGAAGGCAAGCCCCGACTGCCCCTTCAGGACATTGGAGGCGATCCTTACAAATCACCGCGAGAAGAAATTTGACGCTATTATCGTGGATTTTCATGCTGAAGCCACATCGGAAAAAAAGGCGCTTGGATTATTTGTTGACGGAAAGGTCAGCGCGGTATTGGGTACTCATACCCATATCCCCACTGCTGATGAACAAATCCTCCCCATGGGTACTGCATACATGACCGACGTTGGATTTGTCGGTGCTACCCATTCTGTGTTAGGATTTAGTCCAGAAAGCAGTATTACTCCCCATATTTTACAATTACCTCCAAAAGCCGATATTCCCGAAACAGGCACAGCAAGTCTTTGTGCCGCTTTAGTCACAGTGCAATCAAGTACTGGACATGCAACGCACATTTCTCGTATATACCAAGAAGTTAATATCTAAGTCTTTATTCATATAAGCAAAGCGTATGGCAAAACTCAAAAAGGGAGAGCTTATCGACATGCTCGCCACCAAGACAGAAATGTCAAAAAAGGAATCAGAGGATATGATAGAAGCTCTGTTGGACATCATCACAACTTCACTGCAGAAAGGTGATGAGATCACCTTCACAGGTTTTGGTTCATTTGTAGCCAAGATGCGCAAGGGTCGTATCGGTATCAATCCAAAGAACCCAACACAAAAGATCAATATCCCTGCAAGTATCGTTCCTCGCTTCAAGGCAGGAAAAGGACTCAAAGATGCTCTACAAAAGAAGTAAACGTTTTGAAAGGTTTAAAAAAACACCCCTTATGGTGTGTTTTTTTAATGTGTATAAAATATTCTTCATCATTATTTCCCTTGAATACTCACAAGGTCAACCTCAAAATAGAGATCAGAATTTGCAGGAATACTCCCTCGCGTAGCGGCTCCATATGCCATATCGGCGGGAATGGACAATAAACGTTTTCCACCCACCTTCATACCGACAATCCCTTGTTCCCACCCTTGAATAACCATCCCCGCACCCAACGTAAAGGCAAATGGACTGTTACGATTATATGAACTATCAAATATAATATCATTTGATAGTTTACCAACATATTGAACCGTGATTTCGTCGCCCGCCACTGCTTCAGCTCCTGTCCCGACCATCAGATCAGTCACACCCAAGTCAGTAAGTGGCGCTTTTTCAACATTTTGATTGATATTCATAGTGGATTTTTTAGATGAAAGATTATATGCCAGTAACCCGACAGCTACAAGCACTGCAATAATAACGAGCGAAAAATATATTTTTTTATTCATACAATATTATAAAATATAAGACAGTACACTTATTATACCAAAAAAAATAAATTATGTATCTAAAAACAAGTAGTAGGATCAAGTGTTACTTTATAAACACCACGAGGATATTGGTTATTTGGATAATTTGTTCCAGCAAAAAGATCAAAATGTCTGCCTTTTATCGCACTCCCTACATCAACCATGGTATATGTATTGTTGTTAATCGTTACTTTACAACCGGCCTTGTAACAATTTTTGTGACCTAACTTGCCAACATAATATTTTTTCAAATCTGCAGCAATAGTGGCATTTTCAACTACTGCACCCGCGGCACCAGAAGTACAATAGGGTGTACTTTGTGAAAATTCCTTACACTCAAGTTGTCCTACTTTACACAGATTACCGGTTTTCCCATTTGGACAACTGCACTGCATGCCGATGTTGCAGGCAAATGATTCATAATCTCCCTTATCGCCATAAGCTGGCTTATAATACTGTGTAATAAATGCATCAAATGACAATTCATTTATTGATGGGCAACTCATTGCATCATAAGTACTGGAAGCGCCATGTCGACCAGCGGGGCCGATAGGCGAATTGACAGTATCACTCATACCTATACGCCCAATAGGAAGATCAATAACAGCGATATTTCCTAACCGCAAAACAGGTAATTGGACAAGAGCTGGATTTATCAAATACAAAAAAGAATATGCTCCCAACGTAAGAACAAGACCGATTATGGCATTTGAGATAATTTTTTTGGCCTTTTCTGTTTGTCCCGAATCACCTCGTGCAGTCATCCATAATACACCACCAACCATTAGTACTACAACAGCAGTAACAGATACCGCCAAAATCAACCATGCATACAATTGCCCAAAATATGTAGCCATCCCCGTTGCAGTGAGTGTATGTGCATCCGGATCAATAGTCACAACAGTAAGTGGCTTATTGCCAAACGTTCCAAATGGCACTTGAAGATCAAGCGTGGATCTTGTATTGTTTACAGCCCCCCAAGTAATGCTGGCGTTTATGGCAACCAAAAAAAGTACTGATACCAGTACACCGGCAAATAATGGTATGTTCGTCGGGAACTTCATGAATACCAGTATACCATATTCCGTTCCAAAAAATGTACGCCTTTTCTTTGTTTTTCTCTATGACGAAAAATATTCTCGCAGTTGTCGAGCATATCCTATACGCTCTTCAGGTGAGGACATACGGACTTTTGTTCGTTGTGTATCATACACATCGCCAGAAAAACGTGGAATGGCATGTGCATGAAAATGAAATGCATGTTGTCCTGCTGCCGGTTCATTATTTTGAATAATCCGTACCCCGTCGCAATGCCGTATTTCTTTGAGAGCTATAGACACACGACGCAACAAGTCAATAAATCCATGTGCATACTGCTGATGAAGATCATAAATATTTTCAAAATGAGGAATACAAGCAATCAATGGATGTCCTTCATTTCCGGGAATAAATTTTGCGCTGATAAATCCAAT
>JAUYIE010000007.1 GCA_030688365.1 bacterium | reverse complement strand
CGCGATCATTTCAATGTCGGGCAAGCAACTTAAAAAAACATCTTGCTCGTACTGCTACGGCTGCCAAATATGATGAAACACGCATGGAACTATCGGGCGTGCTCTTTTTTGCACACGAAAAAACTCTGACGTTAGTAGCCACGGATGCCTATCGTTTGGCAGAAAGCTCACTGACATTGGAAGAACCCGCGACAGAAGATATTAGAGCCATTGTTCCATTAAAGACCGTACAAGAGTTATTGCGTAATTTGCCCGATGATCCCGAATCGATCGTGCAATTATTTTTGAGTGATACACAGATCACCTGCGTTGTAGATACTATTGAGCTTGTCTCAAAGTTGATCGAAGGAAATTACCCCGACTATACTCAAATTATACCGTCGTCATTTTCTACTCGTGCGGTGGTTGATCGTAGCGAATGGATGCGCACTGTCAAAGCATCAAGTATTTTTTCAAGAGCAGGTCTCAATGATGTAACACTACAATTTGAAACAGGAGAGAGTGATAAAGGTACACTTACTGTATCATCGGCTAATACCACGGTAGGAGAAACAGCCATGAAGCTGGATATTGCATGTAGTGGTAGTTCTGTCTCAATGTCTCTGAATTTTCGTTATCTTCTTGATGGACTGTCAAACATGACGACAGCACAAGTATCAGTGGGAGCAATCGACAGCAACAGTCCTTGTATTATAAAACCAGTAGGTGAGGAAGATTACCAATATATGGTGATGCCGATTCGTGAGTAAAATATTACGGAAATAGACTTGACACGTAGCGATGCGTGTTTTAGTATGGAAAAGTTATATTAAAAGTGAGGGTTTGTTATGAGTCAAAAGACAAAGAACGATGATGTTCTTTTACAACAAAAGAAACAGAAGCAGGATATAAAAGAGATCCAAGATATTGAAAGGAAATACACGATCGAGCTTGGACCAGCAGAATTTCTAATTACTCCGCAAGGTGTTAAGAAATGGTTGCAAGATCGAGGGCAAAGAGTGCCCTAGTCAAATAGAGATGAATTATTAAAGGAGTCATAAGACTCCTTATTTTTTTGCCAAAAAAGCCAAGTGTGGTACAACAGTACTATTATGATTCAAGGATTTTGGAAACAATTAAAAAAACCGATTACGGTATTAGCGCCCATGGCTGACGTCACGGATGGTGCTTTTCGTGAAATTATTGCGAAATACGGCAAGCCCGACGTGATGTGGACGGAGTTTGTATCAGCAGATGGCCTTGCGTCTGAAAAAGGACGCAAAGGTCTTTTGATTGATTTCAAATATTGCGAACGTGAGCGACCGATCGTTGCTCAAATTTTTGGTGCAACCCCAGAACATTTTTTTCAAGCGGCGAGGCTGGCAAAAGAATTGGGATTTGATGGCGTTGATATCAATATGGGATGCCCTGATAAAAAAGTATTGAAACAAGGTGCTGGTGCTGCGTTGTGTAAATATCCTGCTTTAGCACAAGAGCTTATATACAAGGCCATGAAAGGAGCTGATGGGTTGCCGGTATCAGTCAAGATACGTCTTGGATATGGTACAGATGTGTTAGATGAGTGGTTGCCCACTCTACTGGAAACAAATCTTGCGGCAGTGACTATCCACGCACGCACCATGAAAGAAATGTCAGATGTACCAGCGCGATGGAATCGTATTGCTGATGCAGTCGTGATTCGTGATCGTATCCAGCAAGGTAGTGATAAAACATTGATACTGGGAAACGGTGATGTGAAAGATATTGCACAAGCACATGAACGCGTGAAAGAAACAGGGTGTGATGGGGTCATGATCGGACGGGGGATTTTTGGAAACCCGTGGTTGTTTAATGCCGATGCCGGTGACATTTCTTTGGAAGAAAAACTAGCGGTGATGTGTGAGCATACGTTTTTGTTTGAGAAATACTTTGCAAACATCAAGAGTTTTGATGTTATGAAAAAGCACTACAAGGCCTATGTGAACGGTTTTGATGGCGCCAAAGAGTTGCGCGTACGATTGATGGAGTGTAAAACAGCAAAAGAAGTACAAATGATCGTAGATCAGTTTTTAGCAGAAAAAACAAGTGAGTAAAGGGCGGTATTTCCTTTTATTTTAATGATTTTATAGCACATCGGCCTTGACATTTTGACCAAAATGTGCTATAGTGTGTTTATCGTAATTTATGTAGTTATAAGGAGTCACGCTAGTGAACGTAGTAAATTCTTTAAAATTTTTTTTCAGTATTTCCCAGGTTCTCATATACACATCAGTAGTGTATTGGGGAATTGATGCCTCTCTTTTGGGGCAGAACATTATGGGGATACAGTTTTCTATGTTTTTTGTGGGGTTGATCATCATTGAATCTCAGGGTGAGAATGTACATCCCTGGATTGTGTACTGGATACCCGTGATATGTGTACATCCATTGATGGTATGGTTGTCTACCTTAGGTAACACCTTACTGGTGGTAGGGGCGACCATAACTATGACGACCCTGGCCATTCTCGCTCTTCCAAAAAGAGTGAAAAGACGCAGAAAGCATCAAACAGTGAAAAAACCACATCTTGCCCATTCTTTTAAACCAAAAGTGCAGCAGATGTAAAAATAATTAAAAAAGCCTCATCAAAACGAGGCTTTTTGTTTTGTCTCTCTTGACTCTCTCGACGGTCAGCGGTATAGTCGAGGTATCAATTCATATCTTTATACCTGTATGTGGTTTCTTCTTGGGCTTATCGTATTCGTGTTTTTGTTTTTTATCCGTCAGGTCAATCAATATCAGAGGGGTGTTATGCTTACAATGGGCCGATTTTCAGGAATTAAGGGTCCAGGATGGAGACTTGTCATTCCTGTATTTCAGA
>JAUYIE010000030.1 GCA_030688365.1 bacterium | reverse complement strand
GATTGCCGCGTTCCCGGAGGAAAAATTCACGCTGGAAACACTGCCGTTTTGCGGGGTGACGAGGGCAATTAAATTAGCGCTTTGATATTGACTTATAGTCAGGCTGGGCGGGGACAAGCTGACCGTACACGATGGCGGCGGGGGTGGAGGAGGAGGAGGAGGCGCGGTTTTACATCTAGTTCCAGTGTGTGTGTTACACTCCACCCCACCACCTTCACATTCTTTTTTACACCTCTGCTCTCCTTTATGTATCCAACAATCTGTCCAACATACCTCCTTTGTTTCTTTACAAGTTTCATATTGATATGTTTCAGTCTCGCACACCCATCCAGGATCTTTCTCAGGCGTCCCCGACCCATAATCACAACACCCATTAGATCGATTGCATGCATAAGAACCTGCAGGACAAAAAATATAATTACAATTCCACGCATCATCGGGACAAGTCGATGTCGTGCAAGTATTTGATGGGTTATCAAAACATGGAAACGAAGACACTTGCCAGCTCGAACATTGACAATCGGCATTTACTGAAGGAACTTTAAAAAAAGAATAAAACGTAAAAAGTGAAACAAACAAAATAAATGTGAATATAATTATTTTTTGCATAATTCATCTAATTTTATAGGCATATAAGGCCACGGGGCATCATACGCATAAATTTCCCGCAAGTTGCCTATTACTCCACCATTTTCTTGGGTTGCTGTTGTCACATCTACAAACATGCCTTGTGTTACGCTCATCTCCCATGATTGAATATCATTATATAGCTCTCTATCGTCAATAGATATCCTGCCGTCACCACGAAGACCATTTAGTATTCTTTCATCACAAGTGCGATAAAACGAATATATCGTGTCGGAATCGGCCACAAAACGTCTAAGTCCCTGCTTCCCCCACACCCACACGCTATCAGTTCCTAATGTATTCACACCAGCCAGAGTTCCACGATAAGTTCTTTCATCGGTTGTATAAAAGTATTTACTTGATTGAGGTTTAATTTCCTCACTCAGATTATTGATCTCTATTATATTTCGAATGTAATAACGCAACCCAAAAATATAATAAAATACTAGTCCAAGAGAAACAATAATAATAGAAAAAACAATGACAAACCAACCTTTCATTCCATTAATTTAATCAGATAGATAATCAAAATACAAGTGCAAATTTATGGAAATTATCGAAAGATGTCACTACCCGAACTCCCCGTCAACAAAACAATTCCCGGCTGACTCAAAGCGCTCACCTCTCCTGCAAAAAACCGCTTAAGTCTTGCCTCCATATCTGGATTATTATCAAATGTTTGTTTGACAAGAGGATCCTCCAACTTTCTAAGAGAGATATCGTTACTAGTAACGTACGGAAAAGCATCAGTCCATATTGGAGTAGTATTCATCTCTTCCTGCCACATGCGAATCCCCCACTCGTATATTACATTATCACCATGTCTCGTCTTAACACTATCAAAAGGATCTACTGTAATTACCCATTTATTCTTATTTGGCTCATTTTTATCAAAAAACTCAATCGGCTTGACGATATAAGGAGTACGCACTCCATCAATTTCTAGAAACGCTATTCCGACGGTAACATCTCTTCGAAAAGGGGCTGTGCTTTGGTCTTCAAAATTTGGAGCAGTCTTCAAATTATATACAATCATATTCGCAAGCATGGAGAATGGGACATCTTTTATCTTCGATTGATCAAATGGTTTTGACAACGTTTCCAGCCAATGGAAATAAGTCCCGTCAAACAATTCTTCCACTGGTATTTCACAATCACGGAAATTTTC
>JAUYIE010000028.1 GCA_030688365.1 bacterium | reverse complement strand
GATTGGTCAATTGCAAATCTGAAAGTTGCCATTGGGTCACTTGAGCTCCAATTCCAAGTTTTTGATTTAGCCGAACTAGAATCATTTGATAATCCTGTAACTTTTAGTTTAAGTAACATAAATGGTTGCTGAATCCGACTTTTTCATAAGCTTCCACCTATCCCATAATTTTTTAAGATCTTGCTTGGATGTTGCCCTGGTAAATGTGAGGTACCAGAACAGAAATGAAACTTGTTGTTTTGTTTTCATTCCCCGATGATTTGCTAATTTTGTCTTGATCTGGCTATTTACTCCTTCAAGTGAATTGATTGAGTGAGGAATATATGGATGGTTGAGATATTCAAAAAATGGATCATATGTTTGGGTCAACAATCTCCATCCTGCTCGTATATTCCCATGGGTATACCACCATTTCTTTTTCGTATCACCTCCTTTCGTTCGTTCTTTCAACATATGTCCAAATATATGCTCCCATCTGATAAGCTGCCCCATCCATCGCCATTTTTCTTGTTTTGTTTTGATATGTATCAATGATCGTGCGATGTGTCGAAGTTCCCGAGTTGCTTCAAAAGGACTGTATTTTGGAAGATATCGTTTTGCCTCTCGTACTACATGGGTAAGACAGCGCTGATGAGGAATACTACGCAAATATATTGTCATAGCAGATACAATAGATCCTTTCCAGTCAGACACCACACCAGAGGGAAAGGTGGAATGTATTAATTGCGTGAATCGTTTCAAATCAATCTCATATGCCATGTACGATTCGCTTGGGTGGTATGACCAGTATAGATTGGCGCCACTTGTAACATTACGATGAATGATCAGTACTCCTGCACGTCTTAACCATTTGCCATCAACTCCATACACCCATGGTGCTTTCGTTGATAACTGTAATGGCAATATATCCCAAACCACCTCAGCGGAGAGAGGGCGTTTAAAAAACCGAGCAAATCGGACCGATAAGGTCTTTCTGCTTACTTGCTGTACGGAAAGAATATTGGCTCTATTTGTTTTACCGGTTATGAGCTTATGAAACTGGAGGAAATCAAAGAATGTGACGGGCAGCTGTTTTTTACGAAGAAATGATGATCGACACGAAGGACAGTAATATCGCTGTTTCCCCAAACGACGACCGTTCTTTTTTGCTGGATTGCCACACAATGGGCAGCCGATAGTTCTAGTTTGACGGATATTAGTTTTTTCATGAAAGAACTATATCCTATTGCTTTAGTTATTACAACAACTTAAACCATCTATTTCAGCAACCATTTTTTACTCTTAAGCCGATAAAGAGTGGATTGGTCATTGCGCAGATTGAAAATGGTTTACTACGAGCTGATTCGTACGTGTATTCAACAACGTCTTTT
>JAUYIE010000023.1 GCA_030688365.1 bacterium | reverse complement strand
ACTTATTGAGATCATTGTTGTCATTTCGATAATTACGATTTTATCTGGTATTGGTTTTACCGCATATGCAAAGTATAGCCAAAGAGCAAATGACGACCGACGCATGTTGGATGTTGCGATTTTGCAAGAAGCCCTTGGAAGATATCATTCAAATCAAATTGGAGGCTTTTATCCATTGGGCTTAAACGATCTAGTTGTAGGTGGATATTTGGATAGGAGACCTGCCGATCCATTGACCGACCAGCAAGATGATTACCAATACGCTCCACTTCCTGCAGGGTGTGACAATGTAGTCGGGAATTATTGTTCCATGTATCTGATTGTGGTAGATTTAGAAGCAAAGGGAGATCGATTTGAAGCAGGATCAAATGATATAGAAGGCACAATTATCCCATAATGCATTCGTACTATGTACTCAAAAAAAGGGTTCTCACTCATCGAACTTATTGTTGTCATAAGCATAATTACTGTATTTTTCGGAATCAGTGTAGCGGTGTACAAAAATTCACTCGATGAAAAACGGCTGACGATTGATATAAAATTATTGGAAAGTATTATTCAAGACACAAAGCAGAGAGCTCGTGCGCGTGATATATCTCCTATGACAACGTGCAGAGTGTTTGAAAGTTATAACTTGGTCATTAACCCAGTTGCAAATACTGTTTCTCAACAATTTTTATGTGATGGGAACACTGTGACGGTTCAAAATTATGTGTTTGAAAAAACAACTCTTATCCAGCCAGCTTCTGTCAAGACACTTCAGTTTATCTCATCAACAGGTGAGCATATCAACCCAGATCTCACCATCGTACTAAAAAATACCTTTACAAACATGTGCGTGAGCGTACTCGTTCCCAAGATTAGCTCTGTTGTTGTCGGAGATCCGTACAGTTGTTGATATGAAAAAAATAACACACCAAACATCATCGTTCAGTCTCATCGAGGTGATAGTATTCACCTCGATGCTCAGTATTGTTTTGGTTGCTGCAGTGGGATATACGGTCCGATTGGTATTTACCATGACACACAATAGGCACAAACTCGTTGCAACCCATTATGTAGATGAGGTCAAAGAATGGCTCAATGGAGAGCGAGAAACAGACTGGGATCAGTTTCAGGGTTTTGCTTCAGTAGGTGGACAGACATATTGTGTGAACAATCAACTCAATCTAAACTCAACGCTTTCCACACTTTCGACAGGCACGTGCAATTTTGATGGAGTAGTCGGTAACGACCCCCTTATCTATCAACGGCAAATAGTAATGACAAAAAATCTTGCGGCAAACCCGACACGAATCATTGCCTTGATTCGCGTTTCATGGCGTGATGAAGGTGTATTGTATGTAGAACAAATTGAAACAATTTACTCAGTCTGGGAATAATCGTATGAAACTACAGAAATCAGGCTTCACCCTCATCGAAATTGTTGTTGTGATGGCTGTTATGGGGATACTCCTTCCTACCGTGTTTAGTGTGATGTATATCATCATGCAACAACAGCTTGCGGCACACAAACTTTCTGAAACCAAACAGCAAGGGGATCTGGTCATGAACTATATGAAGCAAACAATCACGCAAGAGGCGGTTAGTATCGCCAGTACTTCGGGATTTGCTCAATGCTCTGCGCCTAATACGACCCATTCAAGCACGCTTGGGGAGTTCAATTTTGCCCTCGATGACTCTCCTACTCCAGACATGTTTTCTTTTCGAGTCAACGCAGGAGAACTCGTATTTGAAGAATATAGTTTTGCTCCACTTCTTGGCGTGTATCAAACAGATTCTTCTCTCAATTTGAATAATTCAGGGGTTGTTGCGATCACAAATTT
>JAUYIE010000022.1 GCA_030688365.1 bacterium | reverse complement strand
GTCTTACTCACCTTAAATGAACCGCAAAAAACACACTTCCTTCCTCTCAAAAAGTTGGCCGCACAACTGAATACATTGTTTTTTCCTTGAGCCATACGGATATTTTACTATCGTATGGTTACGAACACCACTAATTACCTTATAGTATACTTGAAACTTCAGACAGGGGCAAATATACTTTATCCACAATTACAAATTTAATTAAAAAAAGATTACTTAGACTCTAGACTCTAAGTTGATTATTATTTTTTTAACTATATTGTATGAAAGGATTTTTTGCCAAATCCTGAAAAGGATACTTTGGAGAATAATAATTCCCGCAAAGGGCTTTACACTGCCAAGCACTGCCAGCTCGTTTTGATGAGCTTGAAACCAATGGAGGAAATAGGTATGGAGGTGCACCCTGTGTGGATTATCAGAAATAGTTTTTTAACTATGAAAAAATTTGATTACAAGGAAAACAAGAATATCTCTCAAAGAATTTTCCTGCTGTTGATATTTTTTTGTCTAAAAATTTTTCAGAAATTCAAAGTGGTAATGCGGGGTAGTGTTTTTTTTAAAATATAAAAAAATGCTATACTATATTTCATGAAAAAGATTCACATCCGACTTTTGAGTCATACGATTGTATTGTTTGTTATCGCGCAGGTGCTTGCCATGATAGTTGCTGATCATATTCGTGCGCTTGGGGCGGTTTCGCTGGTTGGGGAAGGCGAGATGACACTCACATTGTTTCTTACATACTTTGTGTTGGCGACACTCGTTGTTTTGTTGTTAACAAAATTGTATCGCGGACATTTTTTTTACCGACTCATTTTTTTGCTTGCGCTGGGCGCCGGATTGGTCGTTGTTTTTCAATTGGTATTTCCTTTGAATGTCAGTCTGTTTATTTCGGCAATTTTTTGCTTGGGTCTGTATTTCCTTCCTATTATATGGGTACATAATATTGGGGTGATTATTGCGAGCGCGGGACTGGGCTCTGTACTTGGATTACAAATGTCATGGCAAGTAGCGGCGTGGTTATTGGCAGTGTTGTCCGCCTATGATGTGTTTGCGGTGTTTGTAACTGGTCATATGATCCACTTGGAGCAAACATTTATCGCGCGTAAGGCAAGTTTTGCATTAGTTATTCCCGAATCATGGTATGGGTTATATGAACAGCTTGGTACCGTACGTCCATCAGGAGGTTTTTTGATTTTGGGAGGAGGAGATGTTATATTACCTATGTTTTTGACTATCGCCATCGCTCCTGTCAATCTCCTTGCGGCCATATACGCCATAGTAGGTTCATTGTTCGGTCTTTTGGCAAATCATATAGTCTTAATGAAATGGCAACATCCTATTCCTGCGTTACCAATGATCGCTGCGGGGTGCTTGGCGGGTTTAGCAATTGGTATATTTTTGTAAGTGGTATATTGTACTTCATATGAACGACAAAATGAAATTACTTCTTATCGGTGCTGGTGCGCTTTCGCTTATCATTGTTATTGTATTGGTCGTAGTTTTGTTGGTATCGAAAAAACCGAATGCGCAGACAGGTACATCTGCAATTTCGGCAACACAGTCTATCACGTTGAAATATTGGCGAGCATTTGATGACACCAACACTATGGATGACATAATTTCTTCTTATACAAAAGAGCATCCCAATGTCTATATTGAATATAAAAAGTTTCGCTTTGAGGAATATGAAAAGGAGCTTCTTAATGCACTAGCGGAAGATCGTGGCCCTGATATTTTTTCTATACATAACACATGGGTCGGTGCGTATCGTACCAAACTTGCGCCAATGCCGGATACATTGCAAGTACAACGGGTTGGGATAGTCTCGAGTGGACTTGGCTCAAAGTTGGCAGGAACAATCAAAACAATTGCGGGATACACCCCGGCGTTTATTCGTAAGACGTTTGTACCTGCAGTTGCTGATGATGTGATATTTAATGATGAAAAAAATCAACCGCGTATTTACGGATTACCTTTGGCTGTGGATACGCTCGCGTTGTTTTACAATCCGTATCTTTTTAACAGTGCTGGTATTGCCCAGCCACCAACTAACTGGGATGAATTTGAGGCAGATGTAAAGAAGCTGACTATTATATCGCCGGAAACGCACGAGATTTTACAAGCAGGTGCCGCTTTTGGAGGATCTCGAAATATTGATAGGGCGGTTGATATACTTTCAAGTTTGATGGCACAAAATGGTACGGTGATGAGTAAAGCAGGAAGGGTTACCCTCAATGAATTATCTCCGTATATAAAAAATTCTTCACTTAATCCGGCAGCAGAGGCATTACGTTTTTATACAGATTTTGCGTGGGTGACAAAGGCAGATGTATATACATGGAATACAGATCAACCTAACAGTGTGGAAAGCTTTGCGCAGGAACGCGCTGCAATGATGTTTGGCTATAGTTATCACATAGCGCAAATCAAAGCGAAAGCGCCGGGGTTAAAATTTGAAGTGGCACCTTTACCACAAAAACAACCAGAATTAAAATGGACATATGCTAATTATTGGGTAGAGGGCGTATCAGAAAAGTCAAAATATCAAGATATGGCATGGGATTTTATTATGTATGCTACGAGCAAAGAAAACGTTAAAAGTTATTTGGAGACAACAAAGCATCCGACTGCGCTTCGGGAGCTTGTGGATGAGCAATTGGCAGATGAACAAGTGAAGCCGTTTTTGTCTCAAGTCTTGATTGCTGGTAATTGGTACCATGGTTTGACACCATATGTTGCTGAAAAAGCTATTTTAGATATGATTGAGATCGCATTCACACAAAAAGGCGGAGACATATCTCATGAACGAGGTATGATGTATACGTTGATTCAACGAGCGCAACAAACCATCTCTGATGGATACTAATTATGTTTTTAAGAACCATTACAAAGTATCATAGAACGATCATCTCATTTTGTTTTGGGGTACTTGTTATGTCCAGTGTCGGTGGTGCTGGATTTGTTTTTATTGCACACGGCGCTACCACAGTGAACCCAGGAGACCTAAAAGGAACGCCTGCAGAGTTTGGGTGTCCTGCCGTGGGATATCAATGTGTGAAGGTGGGTGGTGGTATAAATAGCATCATACCCCAATGTCAGATTGATGTAGACGGATTTCGTGATACAGACCCGATGCGATGTTGTAATTATACCCTTGATGCTTTTATTCAAATGGCAATCAATATCGCGCGTCTTATTTTGGGCTTAAGTGGAAGTGTGGCATTGGTGATGGTTATTTATGGTGGATTTCTCTATCTGACTTCTGCGGGAAGTCCGGAACGTGTCAAAGCAGGACATCAGACGCTTTTTAATGCGGGTATCGGACTAGTCATCATTTTTAGCAGTTGGTTGATTGTAAACTTTGTCATGGCAAGCTTGGTGGCACCACCAGAAGGTAAAGCTTCCGCAGCAGATAGTCTCAATGGTCAACTACAGAAATTCTTTACCGGCGGTTCGTGGAATTTTCCCGGAGCTCAAATCTGTATTCCTATCAAGTTTGCTCATATTGGTGACGTGACACAGGTAGCGCCATTGGGACCAAATGCATTTCAAGAAAATGCCGGTGGTGGTGGTGCGGGGGAACTTGTTGTGCAACCGATACCACAAGTAACTAGCGGTATCACTGGCAAAGCGTGTGTAGAGTATTGTACAGTCAGGATAGACGACAAACCACAGTTGCGTAAAGGCCTGAGTGTGGGTACCAAACCATCGGACTATCAGTCGTTTGTTGATTATTGGGGAGACGTGAAGCACACTAGTGGCGAAACATATCTTCCCCTTTCTGCCTTGCAAGACATGGAAAAAAGACCTGATACGGAGATTGCCGACTGTAAGTGTATGAGTTATACAAAATTGGCAGGTAGTGATTTATCTCCTTCACAAAATATGTGTGGCACCAAAATTACTATGGGAACAGATAAAGATGCACAAAAGGTCTATGCGATTGATTGTGATGACCAAACCGATAACGGCATTTTTGGGTATGATGATTGGTTGGGGCGATATGGGCCAGTATTTGACTCGCAGGCATTACATTTTGCGAAACAGTATCAAGATTCTATCACCAACACTACATTTCCGGCTCTCTTTGATAACTTTATACATTTCGTCAGACCTAGTACACAGTGTTATTTTGCCGGGTCACATGACGCGTTAAAAAAATTTACTCCCGCGTTGAATAAACCAATTCCTAAGTGTAACATTAAGGGGTATTGTTGTTTTATGGATATTGAAAGAGTGGTCATTAGTGCACCACCAAATGTGATTTTTGGCGATAACTCTCGTGAATGGAAGGCTGTTTCTCAAAAAAATGCTCAAGGAAATGATATGATTGCCACAGATACAGGAGAGTCAACATATAGTAATTGTCTCAATGCCAAATTTCCTGTATATAGTAAAGGTGTCTATCAAGGAAAGCCAGCACCTATATGGTTTAGTGAATATTCATGTAGCCAGAAAAGTATTATAGATGGTTTAGATTTTGAAATCAAAACACCAGATCCGGTACAATAACCACCTCACTATGTCATATCTAGCTAAAAAAATTGTCGTTGGGTATCTCTCTTGTATCCTTTTTGGTGTGTTTGTGATCATAGTACCAGCATCTCCAGTGCACGCTGCTGGCTGTGATCCGACAAACGACATTTGTTTTGATAATCCTCTTTCAGTGGATACGCCCTCCGAACTCGTGAATCTAGTCATCAATGCGTTTCTTGGTATTAGTGGATCTATCGCTTTGGTTATTTTTATCTATGGCGGTATCACATGGATGATATCAGAAGGCGAGCCGGAAAAAATAAAGAAAGGGCTTGATACGATGATATGGGCAGGTATTGGTATGGGGATTATTTTTGCAAGCTACGCGTTGGTCAAATTTGTTGTTGATGCGATAATATAATTATGCATACTTTTCATAAAATAAACGTTATTTTTTTAAGCGTGGTGATAGTTTTTGGATTAGGGTTTATCGGTATACTTGGCGTACAGGACGTCGATGCACAAGATACACTTTGTTCGTGTGCTCCGACACCACTTCTATCTGAGGGTATAGTACTTCCACCGGTAGCAAACGATTCAACATGTAGTTTGACATGCGGTGCATATAACACCACAGGAGTTCCCGTGAGTAGCGCTAACGCTCCCGTCTTTTCTACCACTCCTGAAAGCCAACCTATGGAACCTGATTCTGATGCACCTCCTACGTATATACCTCTTCCAAACCCATTGGCCGTACATTCACCTGCAGAATTTGTGAATATTGTTGTTAACGCATTTCTCGGTCTTACTGGTTCTGTGGCGCTTGTGGTGTTTATCTATGGCGGTATCACATGGATGATATCAGAAGGCGAGCCGGAAAAAATAAAGAAAGGGCTTGATACCATGATCTGGGCAGGTATTGGTATGGGGATCATTTTTTCCAGTTATGCGATAGTGAAGTTTGTCATTGATGCGGTTATAAACATATAAGGAAAAAGTAATGCACTTTCCCTTCTAAAAAGGGTCTGCTATAATAAAGTGACATAAGTAATATAATAATTTTTTAATAATTATGTACGTTGTATGAAAACAGCATTTTCAAACATCCTTCGTTCTATGGTGATCGTGAGTGTGTTGGCGGTAGGGTTTGTGCTTTTGCCGATTCAACCGGCACACGCGCTTTCTCAGCCTCAGGAAGCAGCACTTGGCATTGATGACTTAAACGCAAATCCTGTTGGTGGTCAAACAGGTGCACAAGATTTTGATCCATATAGAGTGGCTAGAAATATTGTTAACTTTGTTCTTAGTTTCTTAGGTATCATTGCAGTAGGTATTATCTTGTTTGCGGGGTTTAAATGGATGACTGCTGGTGGTAAGGATGAGCAGGTTACTGAAGCGCAAACTATGTTACTACAAGGTGTGATTGGTTTAGTTATTGTTATAGCGGCATGGGGTCTCGCAACGTGGGTGATAACTAGGTTGGCGGAAGCAGTTACTGGTCAGAGCTAGATCACGTGTTCTCGTTATAGATTTATCGTTTTACGTTCATGCAAAAATTTTTTCACAATCGTGTGACAAGCGTCCTGCTATCTGTTGTGATAGCAGGCGTCCTTGTTTTGTTACCAACTCATTTTGGAGCTGTTTACGCGGAAGATAGTCTATCGGTGGGCGATACTATTAAGCAAAATCTGATAAATAGTTCCGTGGGGTTGAGGTCAACTACATTGGGCACACAAGATAATATCGGGAGCGTAGTAGGCCTTGCGGTAAGTGCGATCCTCGCCTTAATGGGACTTGTGTTTTTGATATTGATTTTGTATGGCGGTATCTTGTGGATGACGTCAGAAGGAGAACCAGATAAAGTAAAAAAAGCTCGCGGGTTGATTTTTCATGCAGTGATAGGTCTTATCATTGTTTTGGGTGCGTTTGCTATCACCGCCTTTGTGTTGCGTCAGATAGCTACTCCTATAACAGGGCAATAAATATGCGTACCATATTTGCATCTTTTTTTATATTTATAACAATGTTTTCCGGAGGTCCTGCTTTTGCTTCCCATGCACCAGTATCAGCGGGACATATTGCTGAAGCACCAAAAATAGATGACCTTTTTATTAAAGCACAATCAGAAGGAGTGAAAATAGGTGAAAAAAATAATCTTGTTTCAGTTGTGGGACTTGTGATAAAAGCAATACTTGGCTTGATGGGAATTGTGTTTTTGATCTTGATGATATATGCAGGTATTTTATGGATGACAGCGGCTGGTGAGAAAGAACGCGTAGAAAAAGCACGAGATATGATTAGTACTGCAATCATCGGTCTGCTTATCACGATCGGTTCTTACACTCTTACATATTTTGTCGTAGAAAACCTACAAAATGCTGTCGGTATAAAATAACAATATGCCTACAACTATTCAGAAAAAAAAAGTTTATAAAAAAAAGCACACACCTACGCGACATCAGTTGTGGGAAAGTATTAGTCATGGTGTACGTGTAGTCAGTATTGGGATTGCGATGTGTACCTTAGTTTTAGTGGGTACAGGGGGGTTTGCTGCTGACACAGACTTGATGCGCAATCTCAAATGTACTGGTCTTGCATGGGGCAAAGGATGTGATTCTACGGCGCCGATTTCCGTGGGTACGATCATTGGACTGGTGATTCAGGTCGTACTTACACTTTTGGGGATCATATTTTTGATCCTCTCGTTGTATGCAGGATTTTTATGGATGACAGCGGCGGGAGAAAAAGAAAAAGTGGAAAAGGCACAATCTATGCTCATGCAGGCGGTGATTGGCTTGATAATTGTTTTAGCGGCGCAGGGTGTAACATATTGGGTACTTTCAACATTGGGAAGTAGTATAAAATGATATGAAAATATTTAAAACATATATAATCGTAACGCTTTTTTTGGGTGCAGGGGTGGCGGGATTTATATTTCCAATTTCGACACATGCCGGCGTTAAAGAACTCTTATTAAATGGAGAGTTTAAACAAACGATTAAACATACCGGGCAAGCAACAGTGAGTCAGCATCCTGCCGTGATATTATTGAAAGTAATTAATGTTGCGATAACTTTTTTGGGAGTGATTGTCATAGGACTTTTTTGCTGGGCGGGGTATTTGTATATGACGGCCGGTGGTAAGGCCGAAAACGTAGAAATAGCTCAACACATTTTGCTATATGCAGTAATCGGTGCGTTTATCGTACTTGCTTCATTTGGCCTAACGATCTTCGTATTTGATAGGGTACTGAATGAGATTTTGACTTCTCCTGTATAAAAAGAGTGTATTGTTTTGTATGAAAGCAAAAAGAACATCAGTAAAACATATTACTTCAATGGTACATCAGTCCAAGCATACAAAAAAAGTTTTGCTTCCTTTTTTAGTTTTGATGGTGGGAGTGTTGGGGTTTTTGGGATACAGTGTTTCACACGCAGCATTTCAAGAACCAACTGCGTTACCACCAGGAGGACAGCCATTAAATGAGACAAGTGTTATTGGTAGTCTAAAAAATGTTCTTGATGTCAACGCAAATGCATCTGCTTTTGAGGGTGACACTATTTTGGGTGGGCAATTATTTCTTTCAAATTTATGTTTTGGAACCACAGCCAACGCTGATTGCAAATCCACATGGGAAGATGTAATGAGCGGTGCGTTGCAAAATTTGCAACAGATTACCAATACAGGTACGACAACCACACACGGTATCACGGTTGATTCCGATGGTGATGAGACTACCACGATCGGAGGTATTCTCAATGTTGGTAGTACATTTGGTTTTGGGTTAAACAACCAAAGGACAGAACTACGCGCCAATGCTGGGTTGCAGGGAAATGCCGGTGCTCAAAGTGGTTTTTTTGAAACGTCAGCCCCCTCACCAACAAGTAGCTGGCCTGCAGGGGCAAGTGGTTGGTGGCATTTATTGGATGTGCGTCATGGGAACACTTCGGATAATTATGCATTACAGCTTGCGGGTAGTTTTTTTGATCAGAATTTGTATTTTCGTAAAACGAATAACAATCCCTCTACCTCATGGTCCAAAGTCGCGACACAAGCGCAGATTGATTCATTAAATTCACGTTTGACTGATGTTGAAGGAGGGATTATCAACTGGGAAGATTCTCCTAGTGGCGGTGGGGCGTCAGCCAATTCTGTCATTTATACTACTGGTTTTTATCCCGCGTATTATACCGATGATATCGATGACCCGTGTACGACAGAATACGGTGCTTATAGGCATATCGCATCAGCGGGAGATGTGGCGTTGTATGCAAGTATTGGTATAGCGAGCGGAGCGAGTAACGAGGAAAATCAGTTTTGGGCGCGAGAAGATATGAGCAATACAAATGCCGGAAGCGAATCGCCTCATGGTATCACTGTAAGCTCAAACGATAAGGGTGTATATGTATACGATGCGAGTGCAACATCTCGGACGACAACGTTAAAAATGATCTGTGTGAAAGATACTGCCCCGATTCTTTATACGACAGGCATGTATCCTGCAAAATATACTGGTGATATAAACACTCCATGTGTGGATGAATATGGTGATAATTTTCACCTAGCATCAGCGGGAGATGTGGCGTTGTATGCAAGTGTAGGTCTTGCTAGTGGAGATAGTAGAGATGAAAATAAATTTTGGACTCGAGAAGATATGAGTAGTACAAGCTCAGCCAGTGAGCCGGCGCACGGTATACAAATCAACTCAAACGGTGCGGTGTCAGTATACGATACCGATAGTCGCGCACGTACTACGGCAATGAAGATGGTGTGTGTGAGAGAATAAGCGAGAAAAAAAATACCATGTACACGATGAGATGTTTTTTATATGCTTATTGTACTGTTTCCGTAGGTGTGACAACTATATAATTTGATAATAATCCTTTTTCACTATCCATTTTTCCTGTGGCCTGTACGTGTTGTCCTATCTGTATATCTCCGCCAAATATTTTTTTGATTGTGGAAGGATTAGCAGGGTCAAGAAGTTGAATATTAGTATCGGGAAAAAGTTGGATTTGCTGTTTTGTAAAAATAGTAGAGTCATCGCGATCAGCAATTTGAACCAATAATGCATCTCCGTTGATGTTGGTCACTATACCCCCTAGAGAGTCAGTTGGGATAATTCCCTTTGCGGATATAATTGGTTGTTCAGAGGTAGATATACTTACTTGTTTGGCCGTCTTTTGGGATGAAGGATCACTAGTAGCATGTGGAACAAAGTTCGAATATAAAATACCGATCACAATACCAATGATCAATGTAAAAAGATATCTCACAGTTATTGATTTCATACATGTAACACTAAAATAAAGAGATTACTGAATTTTATATTATTCAAGTGGAGGTGTTTCGTCTTGATTTTCTTCCGTTGTTGGTAGTATGGGTGCAGGCAGATCCTCTGAAATTGAGTCTACTGGGGGTGTTTCCTCAACAGCTGTTTCATCCTGATCTTCTACGACTGGAATTGTTTCTATAGTCTCTGTTGGTGTAGTGTCTTGGTCTAGTGGTTCTAAAGCTGATTCCTCTTCTTGTGGTGTTTCTGTAGTCGGTGTTTGGAGATCTGCTTCTACCGGAATGGATTCTTCTGTATCTGGTAAAACTGTTTCTTCTTCAATTTGAAGAGGGCTAAAGGGGTTTTCTTCCGAATATCCGATTTCTGTTGCGTTGAGTGGAATGCCTGAAACAATCTCGTCTAGTGTGACTGCTGATACATACATACCAATGCTGATATTTTCCAATGATCCTTTTTGCGATCCAAATCGCCGTTGGTTGTTATCGGTGCTAACTACCGGGTGGTAAACAAATCGCGTTTCAACATCAAAGAAGATGGTAAACACAGTATTAGACGCAATACTTGTATCAGTAGACCGAATGCTACTTATCGTAATAGAGTCAGTATTTATATCTGCCACTGTACCAAAGATACTTCGCTGTCCTTGCTCGGTAGTTTCTCTTGTGTCGGGTGCGCCGGATGCCTTGATTGTTATTGAGTCAGGACGGCCTACATAGATGATTGCACCGGTTACTAATAATGACACGGCAATAAATATTGCCCAATGAATATGATCTCGATGGACCGGAGCACAAAGGTCTGATGAGTTTGACGAAGAGTTTTCCGATATACATGTGTCAACATTACGCATTGGTGTGCGTTTTGATCTCCGAGAAGGGGGAACCTTAGGCATAAAGATGCGATTATGGTAATGATTCTATTATATCACATCTTACAAATAGAAGGAGAAGGGATAGTGTGGGAAACTTGATTTTTCTTTCCTGTCAGCGTAGGATGAGCATATACGATTTTGATACTTGATTGCAATTATTTACGCGTATGATGAATTTTTCACATGAAGAAGAGGAAATATTGAATTTTTGGGATACGGAAGATATTTTTAATCGCAGTATTGCCAACCGAGAGGGTGGGCAAGATTTTGTATTTTATGATGGACCACCTTTTGCGACGGGATTGCCACATCATGGACACATCCTCGCATCAACTGCTAAGGATTTGATCGGGCGGTATAAGACAATGCAAGGATACCGCGTCTTGCGCCGTTGGGGGTGGGACTGTCATGGTTTACCACTTGAAAATCTTTGTGAAAAAGAGCTGGGTATCTCCGGAAAAAAAGAAATAGAAGAATACGGTATTGATAAATTTAACAATGCATGTGAAAGCTCGGTACTTAAGTTTGATAAAGAATGGGAAAAAATGGTACGCCGAATCGGACGGTTTGTGAATTTTAAGGATTCCTATAAGACAATGGACCGATCTTATATGGAATCAGTCTGGTGGGGCTTTTCTCAACTATATACAAAAGGTTTGATCTATAAAGACACGCGTATTTCATTGTATTGTCCGCGATGTGAAACTCCGCTTTCCAATTTTGAAATCGCAATGGATAATAGTTATCGCGATGTGAAAGACCCATCTGTGTATGTCGCTTATAAACTGAAAGATGTGGAAAATCAATATCTATTAGTCTGGACGACGACCCCATGGACATTACCCGCAAATGCAGCGATTGCTATTTCTCCAAATTTGGAATATCTCCGTGTAGTGTCTGACTTCGGCAAGACATATATTGTTGCTAAAGAATTATATCCGCGTTTGAAAGAAATGTTTGGTAATCATCATTTGTTAGATTCTTTTCCCGCCTCTACATTGATTGGGCGGTCGTATGAACCTTTATTTGATTATTTTACTCCAAAAAGACCACGTACATTTACCGTATTAGCGGGTGACTTTGTTTCTGCGCAAGACGGGACTGGACTTGTGCATATCGCACCGGCGTTTGGAGAAGACGATTATCGGATTGGTAAAGATCAAGATATTGATTTCTTTGAATCATTGGACTCTCAATCACGCTTTGTACCTGAAGTGAAAGCTTGGGCAGGTAAAATGGCATGGAATATTAATCAAAACATTTTAGATGCACTTGTAGATCGTGGTCATGTATTGAAGGTTGAGTCAATCATGCACTCATATCCTTTTTGTTGGCGATGTGAGACAAAATTACTTTATAAAACACAACCTGCGTGGTTTGTGAAAGTTGCAGATATCAAAGATCGTATGATTACGCTAAATGAAGACATTTCATGGCATCCTGACCATCTCCAACACGGACGATTTGGTAAAGGATTGGAGACAGCACCGGATTGGAATATCTCTCGTTCGCGTTATTGGGGTAACCCGATGCCTATTTGGGAATGTGAGGCCTGCGAAAAACGTGAGATTTTTGATTCATTAGAAAAATTGGAGATGAGGGCAGGGCATACAATTGGCGATTTACATCGGCCGGACATTGATGAAGTCACATTTAAGTGTGAGTGTGGAGGGGTTGCCAAGCGCATTCCTGAAGTATTTGATTGCTGGTTTGAATCTGGCTCTATGCCGTGGGCAAGCATTCATTATCCATTTGAGAACAAAGATTTTTTTGAAAATAATTTTCCCGCGGAATTTATTTCAGAATATATTGCGCAGACCCGTGGATGGTTTTATACATTACACGTGTTGTCTGTCGGTATATTTGACCGACCTGCTTTTCGCAATGCGGTGACAACTGGTACTATTGCGGCGCGAAATGGACAAAAGATGTCAAAATCAAAAAATAATTATACTCCGCCAATAGAATTAATAAATAAATATGGTGTTGATTCAATGCGATATTATTTGATGGCATCATCACTCATGAACGCGGAAAATCTTAACTATAAAGATGAAGATCAAGCAGACGCATTTAGGAAGATTATTCTTCTTTTGTGGAATGTCTATACGTTTTATGATACTTATAGACAAACACGATCGTTTGATCCTGAAATGAAAAGTGATGACTTGGTGGATAGGTGGATTGATATGAAAATGGCGATACTCGCACGTGATGTGGCAATGGCGTATGATAACTATGCGATTACAAAAGGGACTCGTTTGATTGGAGAGTTTATCAATGATCTTTCTACGTGGTATGTCCGTCGTTCTCGTGATCGCTTTAAATCAGAGGATTCTGCTGAACAAGAAAAGGCCATGGCAACGCTACATCGTGTGTTGGTTATAACTTCAAAAGTTATTGCGCCAGTCACACCGTTTATCGCTGATATGATTTATACCAAAATTGAGACAACGCATTCGTCTGTGCATCTGTGTGACTGGCCAACGTTTGACGCGACACTTATAGATGAAACATTAAATCGTGATATGGATGCAGTACGACAGATTGTTGAAAAAACTCACGCGTTGCGTTCCGGTGCAGGAATAAAACTTCGTCAACCACTCGCTTCTTTGATTATAAATCAAGAATTAAGGACGGAATTGTGCGCAATCATTGCAGATGAAGTAAATGTAAAATCAGTTACCTGTGCTACACAGATTCCCGATGGTGATGGCTGGGTATGCGACGAAGCAAAGTCTGTTGGATTACAGACGGTTTTGGATCAGACACTTAAAGACGAAGGACTTCTCCGAGATATTGTTCGTCAAATCAATGCCTTAAGAAAAGAAAAAGGATTGACTATACAAGACAGAATTATCGTTACAGTCGCTGGTGATGAAGATATAGGATCATTGATTGATACGCATAGCGAAGGGCTACTTGGACAAGTCCTAGCAACGTCAATCAAAATAGTAACGGGTGATGACCACATGTCGCCACTTAAACTTGATGGATCTAACATCCGGGTGGCTTTGGAAAAAGATGTATGATTGGATACCTAAATGGAAGAGTACATTCTATCACACCACCAACAATTTTATTGGACGTGCAAGGAGTGGGATATATTGTTTATACGCCTATTGCGGTATTTTATGAATTGGAGGTGGGGGCGCCGATCTCTCTCTATATCCACGATCACATCAGAGAGGACGCGCATGAATTATATGGTTTTATATCGTCGGAAGATTTGGATTTGTTTACTTTATTGATTTCAGTCAGTGGAGTGGGTCCAAAAACAGCTATTGCAGCCCTCAATGTCGCATCTTCTGTGCATTTGCGAAATGCAATTATCAATGGAGATGCAAGTTTGTTACAACGTGTACCGGGTATTGGTCAAAAAACAGCACAGCGGGTCGTGGTAGATTTGAGGGAACGGTTAGCAAAAGATTTTGTTGGTGTGCCTGGTACTCAACTGTTATATCAAGAAGATCAGGATGTGATTGACGCGTTGGTTGGGCTAGGATATTCAGTACAAAGCGCTCATACGGTCATGGGAGAGATGTCTGCTGAAGTGGTAGGCATGCAAGAAAGATTAAAAACAGCTCTTAAATTATTAAGTAACGGATAAATGGAATTTTCCGGTACACAAAAAGAGTGGAATCAACGATGTCTTACATCTTCGCATACGCAGTTTTTGCAATCGTATGAGTGGGGACTATTCCAACATGCGTTAGGTCGAGAAGTGCGATATTTGGTCGGTTCTTTTGACGATGATATTCAATGTTTGGCAATTAAATATCCGCTTATGCGTAATTTTTTTTATTTTATGTGTCCACGTGGCCCTGTTGGTACGCCTACGCAGGATTGGTGGCATGAGTTTTTTCAATGGGCACAGAAAAATGGTGCGCTTTTTACTCGTGTGGAACCTTCTGATATAGTATCACAATTATCTTCAAAAATGAAACATGTTCGTGATGTAGATCCTGCGGTGACTCGCATCATTGATCTTGAAACAAGTGAACAAACATTACTTTCAAACATGCACCAAAAGACACGATACAATATTAATCTTGCGATGAAGAAAAATATTCAAGTCAAGGTAACATCATTTGAGGACATTACGGAAAAAGAAATAGAGGTATGGTGGCAATTAAGCAAAGAAACAGCCAAACGAAATAGTATCTCCGTGCACCCACTGCAATACTACAAAACATTATTTACAACTTTTCCGTATATCAGTCTGTTTACTGCACGTCTTGGTGATATGCCTATTGCTATGGCGGTACATGTTAGTTTTGGTGATACAGTAAGTTATGTATATGGAGCCAGCACTCATGAACACAAAGAGACGATGGCTCCGTATCTTTTGCAGTGGCATG
>JAUYIE010000006.1 GCA_030688365.1 bacterium | reverse complement strand
ATCCGCAATACCAATTACTCCAACAACAGTCGAATCAACCGCAAGAAACGAGATCGTTTGTGCCTTTTTCCTCAAATTAAGAAGAGAACTTTTGAATTTTTCAGGGATGATCATTTTCTGTTCATTCATCAATCGTTCTGTTCCGACAATGACTTTTTTATCGTCAACGATAGCTTGCACACCTTTTCCTGAAATATCTTTAAATGTATCCACTGTCATTCCAGGCTTGACCTGGAATCCAGTACTTTTAATATTGCCTACGACAGCTTCTGCAAGCGGATGATGTGATTGTTTTTCGATTGAGTAGAGGAGAGGTATGTATTTATTTTCAACCTCAAACGTCTGTACTTCGGGTTTTCCTAACGTCAAGGTTCCGGTTTTATCAAAGACAATCGTATCAATTTTATGCGCAATTTCCAAAGCTTTTGCATCTTTAATGAGTATTCCACGTGCTGCTGCCATACCCGTTCCCACCATGACCGCGGTTGGTGTTGCAAGACCAAGCGCACAGGGGCAGGCGATAATCAAAACGGTTATTGCGATATATATTGCAAACTGAAGTGAAGAACTTCCAGAAATAATCCCAAACTGAGGAGCGATAAATAACCAAAAAATCCAGGCGACAAAAGCAATCGATATGACCGATGGAACAAACACCGATGCCACTTTGTCAGCAAGTCTCTGAATCGGCGCCTCAGTTGCCTGAGCGTCCTCAACCATCTGGATAATCTGTGAGAGTAATGTATCTGCGCCAACTTTTGTTGCTCTGTATTGAAACGAGCCTGATGTATTTATGGTGGCCCCAATAACAGCATCGCCAATATTTTTTTCGACAGGAAGTGATTCGCCGGTTACCATAGACTCGTCAATACTTGTTTCTCCTTTTGTAACTATTCCATCAACCGGAAGTTTTTGGCCTGGTTTTATGATGATAATATCGCCGACAACAACTTCATCAATGGGAATAACAATTTCTTTTTTATTTCGAATGACGGTCGCTTCTTTTGCTTGTAAATGTAATAACGCCTTGATCGCTGCACTTGCCTGACCTTTGGCACGCATCTCAAGCAGACGCCCCAACATAATAAAGAATATAATAAAGACTGCGGCTTCGAAATACACCTCGGTGCCACCTTCTATCTTCGAAAACACATGGGGGGAAAATGTCACAATAGAAGAATATATCCAAGCAGTTCCTGTGCCAATTGCAATAAGCGTGTCCATATTTGACGCTCTCACTTTGAGTGCGCTCAGGGCACTTTGAAATATTTCCCTTCCTCCAATAAAGAGTATCGGGGTGGCGATACAAAATTGAAGAAGATTGAATAGCGAAATTGAAACACCAAGATTGTCAAAAGAGAGCGATCCAAAAATCATCTCCGGCATCTTCCAACCAAGAGATAATCCCATAGTCATCCAAATCATGATAAAGACAAATGGGATAGATCCGATCCCAAGCCACATCACTGTATGTTTTAGATTGTCATATCGCTTTGCACGCATTTCCTCATCGAGAGTCATACCTTGATCATGTTGACCGTCCAACTCATTACCTTGGTGCTTTTCATCCTCAATCTTGTGACTTAATAAGGGAGAGGTGCAATCCTGAACCGATCCACCTTTTTGTGGATCTGGTTCACGGACAAGTAGTGTTTTCCCTTTAGATGTATCAACCAATTGATACGAACCTGCAGTGGCCACGGTTTTTTTAAGTAGATCAACAGAGACAAGTTTTTCGTCATATTCGACCGTCATCTTTTCGGTCGCATAGTTTACCATCACCGAAGATACACCATCAAGATCGCCGACGACATCCTCAATAAGCGCTTTGCAAGATGCGCAATGCATTCCGATAATTGGATACGTTTTTTTCATAAGATATTTGATTAATGATCAAAATG
>JAUYIE010000005.1 GCA_030688365.1 bacterium | reverse complement strand
CAACGCCGTCTGCAACTCCGAGTGCCACGCCTTCAGCAACGCCGTCTGCAACACCGGCTCCGACAGTAAGGGCGGCAATGGAAGGTGCGGAAACAAGCACCATCACTATCACGAACATGAATCGTGATATATGGTGGATGTATTCGGATTCACCTTTTTATGGCAGACCTGATAATCTGCATGCGGCACTGGTCGCAAAAGATTTGGTCGTCGCGTATTACGCCTATTCAAATGGTCCGCCGACCACAGGCGTTTTTATGCGAAGCGACCATTCGGTTGCCTTGACCGCACCCACAGGGAGCGGATTTGGACAGATAGTGGTATTCAATACCACCACTGCTGAAATTGTTGCCTGGCTAAATCCGAGCCAGGTCGATGGCAGTGCGTTCTTGTTCAACGGGACCGCAGGTCCCGCACTCCACGCCAATGATATTGGATACATGGACGGAGTGTTCCGGAAGCACTCATAACATTTAATGCTACGTAGAAAGGACGTAGCACAATAATATTAAAAATAGATTCACTAAAACTGAATCTATTTTAATTTGTGGTATAATTATATGCAATATGAAACGACGGCAACGAAAAAATACAGCGTTCTCTCTCAATCATTTTTTTGAAACAAAGATGTGGTACGCGCTTCTTGCGGTGCCTGTTCTTTTCATTTTTGGTAAATGCATTATGATCCCTGTACTTGGTTTTCAATATGAGATCACATTGAGTGAGATAGTCATCGCCCTGATGACGATTGCGTATCTTGTGTATCTTTTGAGTTCGCCAAGGAAATTTGCAAAGATAAATATCACACCAATCGGCTATACCTTGATTGCATTGTTCATCCTCAATGTTCTATCGGTATTGTGGGTGAATAATCTTGATAAATGGATTATTGCGATACGCGTATTGTTGTATCAATATGCGATTTTTTTTCTTGTCATCAATTTTTTTAAAACAAAGCGACAGTGCATCACAGCACTGTCAGCACTGGTGATACCTGCGATTGTAGGTGGTGTTTTTGTTCTCTATATCATTCTTGGTATTCCCTACGGGGATCTTTTGTATATGAACCGTGCGTTTCTTGTAACGCCCTTGGGGGCGATGTCAGCAGTGGTAGCAATGATCGCACTTACCATACCTGTTACGTTGGGATTATTTGCCATTGCTACTCAACGTTGGAAACGTATCACTATGGCAGTAGTGTACATTTTTCTTGTGGTAGCCGTGTTATTTGCAGCGAGTAAGGCGGCAATCATTGCGATTGCATGCGCGATTGCATGTATGACTCTACTAATACGAAAACATTTCCTCGGAATTATAGCTTTGACACTATCTGCCATAGTATTGTATGCAGGCATCACGTATTTACCTACAAAAATATTTCCTGGCACAACCATATTGGTTGCCATAAGAAGTGCTGAAGGTCTTTTGACGGATCAAGTCGCACCTGCAACTGGTGTATCGTTGGTGGCCAATCGATTCACTCACGTCTTATCTGATGCGAGTACACGGTTTCGTATTTTAGAATTACAAACAGCGTGGCAGATCTTTTTGGAAAGTCCTTTGATCGGACAGGGTGCGGGAAATCTGAAGGTTGCGTATGATGATCATACAGGATTTTATGATGGAGAGGCGAATAATATCTTTGTGCAGTACACTGCAGAATTTGGCCTTGTAGGTTTAGCACTTTTTGGTTATCTGTTGTATCAACTAAGTTTTTTGTATCGTAATGGATATTTTTCACGACGTAAAAAAAATCTCATCATGTGGGCAACATTGTCTGGCGTATTGCTCACGGTTGCGATCAACTCAATGTTTGAAGTAACGATCATTGGATTGATCTATGGTATACTTTTTTGGTATGTCATTGGGATTTTCGTTGCATATTCTCGTGTACGCTCATGAAAGAACCTTTGCTTTCTGTCATCATTGTTACTCATAATAACAGTAGGTATATAAAACAATGCCTTGATACTCTTTTTGTATCTCTAAAAGACATACACAACGAGGTGTTTGTGATAGATAACGCATCGACAGATGACACGATAGATATTTTAAAAAAATATAAAAAAAAGTTCACGTTTGTCATGTCTAAAAAAAATGTAGGATTTGGTAAGGCAAATAATGAAATATATAAATGTACAAAAGGGGCGTACGTATGGCTGGTAAATCCTGATGTGTTTGTTGACAACTTATGCGCAAAAAAAATGGTCTCGTTTTTAAACACACGTGACGATATTGGTATTGTCGGTGCGCAGATGCGTAATGTTGATGGTTCTATGCAGGGCAGTTTTGGTTATCGTCCAACATTTTGGCGAGAGGTGTTTCAGCAAATATTCGTGTATAGAGTATTACCTATTGGAAAAATAGTGATGCCCGGTATTTTGACTGCGTATATGTTTAAACATAGTCACGGGGTATCGTGGGTAAGCGGTGGATGCATGATGATACGAAGGCGCGCGTTGAAAAAAAATACTGAATTATTTAATCCGACATATTTTATGTATGTTGAGGATGTGGATTTATGTTTGCGTATACAGAATCAGGGGTATAGGGTGTGGTATCTGTCGTCTGCAGTACTTACCCATATTCATAGCGGTTCATTTGGTCATGACGTCGGGCGATACACGTACGCAAATATTTTGGAGGCGCATAGTATATTGTCATTTTGGAAATTATGGCACTCCACACAAGTATTGAGATATACATGCTTACGATTTTTATTGAAGACAAAACTCGCAGTGAAGTTGTTGATATATCCTACATCAACCATGCGCGTATATAGCACAGAGATGCAGTGGCAATCATGGAAAAAGATATAGTATGAAAATAATAATCGCACACAAACATTTTTATCGCAGAGACGGATCAACTACATATTTGTTTGATTTGATAGATCTTTTGAAAGAACACGGTCATGAGGTGATCCCGTTTGCTATGCAACATCCATCCAACGAGCGTACTCCCTGGAGTAAATATTTTGTGTCTTTTATTGACTTTGAACATCCCACAGGATTAAGGGAAAAAATACACGTAGCGATGCGGATGATTTACTCACATGAAGCAAAACGAACGTTTGAAAGTTTGGTCAGAGAGGTCAAACCCGACATCGTACATATACAAAATATCTATCATCAAATATCGCCATCTATATTGGACGTATGTAGAAAGTATCATATTCCTGTTGTACAAACCGTAAATGACTACAAATTGATTTGTCCAAATTACAAGCTATTTTGCAGTGGAAAGATTGAAACATTATGCAAAGGAGGGATGTTTTATAGGGAAGTATTTAATCGTTGTACAAAACGATCATTTTTTGCGAGCGTACTGACTGCTATAGAAATGTATATTCATAAGTGGATGCATATATATGACAAGGGGGTGAATTATTGGATTGCCCCATCTAAAGCAGTGAAAGATCTATTAGTAGAATATGGTATGCCAAAAACACGGATTGTCACTATGTACTATCCGCTTGATACGACAATGATCGCTCCGGCGACGACAGTAGGATCATATCTTTTGTGTTATGGACGTTTGTCAGAAGAGAAAGGATTTGATACAGCTATTCGCGCGATGAAGGTACTGCGCGATTATCGTTTGAAGATCGCAGGTGTGGGTCCGCAACAAGAGTACCTTAAGCAACTTTGTATAAAGGAGGGGATAAGTGACAGGGTTGATTTTCTTGGATTTGTAAAAGGTATTGCTCTCAAAAAGCTTGTTCGTCAATCCGCATTAGTGCTGATGCCTTCTATATGGTATGAAGTACTCGGATACTCTATGACAGAGGCGATGGCGATGGGCAAAGCAGTGCTTGGCGCGCGGATCGGCGGGATTGCTGAAGTATTGGATATGATTGATAATCGACTCCTTTTTATCCCCGGTGACTATTCAGATATGGCCAAAAAGGCACAAATACTGTTATCCAATCCCCACGTGTCTCAACAATTGGGTCAAAAATCCCGTTCATGGGTGCAAAAAAACCTTTTTCCTTTGGATCACTACAACAAACTTATGGAATTGTATAAAAAGGCCATAAAATCTCAAAAAAAACCGTAAATATAATGAAAAGCTCTAAAATACCCTTGACGAACAGTTGATTTTGTGCTATAATATCGTCAACTAAATAGCCATTTTTTATTATAAATATAGGGCTATTGGAAAATTTTATGAAAATTGTGATGATTGGACAAAAGGGATTACCCGCTCATATCGGCGGTGTAGAACGCGCAGTAGATGAATTGGCGACACGATTGGTGGCTCAAGGTCACGAGGTCGTCGCTTATTGTCGAAAAAATTACACGCTGAATGCAAATTTTGTTCAGGACTATAAGGGCATCACACTTGTGTATCTTCCTACCATTCGATCAAAATATTTTGAGATGGTGATTCATGTTTTTTTGAGCACCATTCATTCGCTGTTTCAAAAAGCGGATGTGATCCATTATCACGGGATAGGGCCGTCCATCTTTGCGTGGATTCCTCGCATTTTTTCCCCGCGTTCAAAAGTGTATGCAACATTTCAATGTAAAGATTATTATCATGCAAAATGGGGACCGATTTCACGTGTAGTATTTCGTATTGGAGAATATGTCGCATGTACGATGACGCACAAAACAATTGTTGTTTCAAAACTTTTGCAACGGTACGTTGCATCACGATACGGACGTAAAGCTATCTATATTCCAAACGGTGTTACTATTCCACATCGTCGCCCTATAAAAAAGATCGTGCGATACGGTTTGACCCATAAAGGATATATATTATCAGTATCTCGACTGGTACGGCATAAAGGTATTCATTATTTGATTGACGCATATCAGGCACTTAAGGGATTAGGTGTTACACTTCCCACGTTGGTAATTGTGGGCGAGTCTTCATTTACTGATGGCTATGTGAAGGAGTTGAAAGAGAAAGCAAAAGGCGATAAGGATATTTTATTTCTTGGTGCAAAGCAAGGTGATACGTTAGCTGAGCTCTTTAGCAACACCGCGCTTTTTATACAATCATCAGAGCAAGAAGGACTATCTCTTGCATTACTTGAAGCTATGAGTTATGGAGCTCCGGTTTTAGTTTCTGACATTGCAGAAAATAAAGAGGTGGTACCATGGGTTGGTGCATCGTTTCACAACAAAAATGTAAAAGATCTTACACACAAACTTGAACATTTTTTTGCAACACCGACACACGCTACTCTTGAAGCGAAGAAAAATCGTGCTCACGTAAAGGTGAACTACAATTTTGATCACCTTGTGGGTGAAACTGTACAGGCGTACAGTGCAGTGTAATTTCTGTCTTGATGGCATTATTATTTGTGCCTATTGCAAAAGTATAGTTATCCAGCTATACTTTTGTGTACTTGTGAATAAATGAATGTTTTTATGGGAATTGGACGACTGTTTCGCCCGAGAGGGCGGGGAAAGCTTCGATGGAACATTTTTGCATTGGTAATGTTGGCACTTGTTGTCACTCTTTATAATGGCATGGGGTGGTACAACTCAAATCGTGACTATATCAATAATGGTCTCCATGAAAAGGGTATATCACTGACATTACCGGCGATCGATTGGTCATCATGGCCACCGCGTGATTTTCGTCTTGGCCTTGATCTACAAGGAGGGACGCATTTGGTGTATGAGGCCGATATGAAAGACATTGCGTCCGGAGACCGTGGTTCAGCGCTAGAAGGTGTTCGGGATGTTGTAGAACGACGGGTCAATATTTTTGGTGTATCAGAGCCCATCGTCCAGACTTCCAAAACTAATGGTATGTATAGGGTGATTGTAGAACTTGCCGGTATTTCTGATCCTGCAAAGACTATTGCGCAAATCGGGGAACGCACATTGTTGGAGTTTAAAGAGCAAAACCCTGCTGCGTTAGGAAGCGATCGTGCGACGGAATTGACAGAAGATCAAAAGCTTCAAATGGAGGGTTATAATAATATTGCAAACCAACGTGCAAAAGAAGCGCTTCAAGCGTCTCTTGTTAAAGATGCTGACTTTAGCGCCATTGTAAAACAATATTCAGAAGATTCTGCTACCAAAGAAAATGGAGGAGATATTGGATGGGTTAATAATAACAGTCAAGATGCGGGATTGCTTCCGTTTGTACAAGCCATTGATCCTGGTACGATTTCACCGACCTTGTATGAATCGCCAAATAGTGAACAGATTGTGAAGTTGCTTGAAAAGCGTGATACAGACGAACATGAGATGTCGGCAAGTCATATTTTGATTTGTTACAAAGATACCACTGGATGTACAAAAGATCGTACAAAGGATGAAGCAAAGACCTTGGCGGAAACATTACAAAAAATGTTGACTCCGGAAAATTTTGCCGATATAGCAACCAAAAATTCGGATGATATTGGTTCAGCGCCTGGCGGTGGTAATCTTGGTTATTTTTCAATGGGTATGATGGTGCCACCGTTTGAAACCGCAGCATTTGCACTTTCAGATAATCAAATATCAGACGTCGTAGAAACAGATTTTGGTTTTCATATAATTTTGAAGACGGGGGAACGTCCTGTCAGTGAGTATCATATCGCGCGAATACTTTTTACAAAAAAAACACCGGCAGATATATTGCCACCACCTGAATATTTTCTCTCAACAGGTCTGACAGGAAAACATTTGAAGAAAGCATTTGTCACGACAGATCAACAAAGCGGACAGGTACAGGTAGGTCTTGATTTTAATGATGAAGGGACAAAACTCTTTCAAGAAATCACTAAACGCAATATTGGAAAACCACTGGGTATTTTCTTAGATGGAAAATCAATCATTGACTCAAATGGGGACAGCATAATTGACGATCAAGATATGTACGCTCCTAATGTCAATGGCGAAATTATTGGAGGCAGTGCAGTGATTCAAGGTAATATGAGCAACAAAGAGGCAAAGTTGCTGGCGCAACGTCTCAATGCCGGTGCATTGCCGGTGCCAGTGTCATTAATCAGTCAAAAAACAATTGGTGCTAGTTTGGGGGTTGAATCTCTCCAAAAAAGTATTTTTGCAGGATGTATTGGATTGTTACTGGTGGCGTTATTTATGATTGTATATTATCGCATTCCAGGAGTACTTGCTGTTATTGCCTTGTGTATTTATAGCGCATTGACTCTTGGAGTTTTGAAGGTATTTGGCGTCACGTTGACGCTTTCGGGTATTGCTGGCTTTATTCTTTCTATCGGTATAGCAGTGGATGCAAATATTTTGATTTTTGAGCGTATGAAAGAAGAGCTTCGTGCCGGAAAGACTTTAGAATCTGCAATTCGTGATGGGTTTACACGTGCATGGACTTCTATCCGTGATAGTAATGTCTCATCATTGATTACTTCAATTGTTTTGTATGCATTCACCACCAGTTTGATTAAAGGATTTGCATTGATCTTGTCAGTTGGTATTGTACTTAGTCTATTTTCTGCCATTACTGTATCACGTCAGTTACTACGTTTGACCGCTGGATGGAAAATAGGTAAGCACACATGGTTGTTTGGCGGGCCTTCTAAGAAGAACATTCCCGTTACCTAATTTTTGTATTTCTATGATAAATATTGTCAAAACTCGACGCATCTGGCTCACATTCTCTACCGTGATGTTTGTATTGGCAGTGATTGCTATTTCCGTATGGGGATTACGTTTTGGTATTGATTTTACCGGTGGAAGTATACTTGAAGTAGAATACGCTCAAGACGTTCCATCTTTGGATACAATCAGAAGTCAGATAGAGCCCCTCAACATTGGTGATGTTGATGTGAAAGGTTCAGGTGAAAAAGGAGTCATCTTGCGTTTTAAAGAAGTGGATCAACCGATACATCAGGCCATCATTGATGCGTTGCATGCATCAGGAGATCTCACCGAAAACAGTTTTGATTCTATTGGGCCGGTGATTGGTAATGAATTGCGTACGAAATCCACATGGGCCATCGGTATAGCATTAGTATTGATTTTGGCATATATCAGTTACGTATTTCGTAAGGTGTCGCACACGGTTGCATCCTGGAAATATGGCGTGATTGCTATCGTGGCCTTGCTTCATGATGTCATTTTTGTCATTGGTATTTTTTCAGTGCTGGGACAGTTTGCCGGTATTGAGATCACTGCGGCCTTTATCGCGGCATTTTTGACGGTATTGGGGTATTCTGTCAATGACACGATCGTTGTTTTTGATCGTATTCGTGAAAATCTTCTTAAACGTGGGGGGCAATTTGAGGATGTAGTGAGTATGTCGCTGAATCAGACAATCATGCGTTCGTTAAATATGTCTGCGACAGTTATTTTGGTATTATTGGCTATAATTTTATTCGGAGGAGAAACGTTGCAGTATTTTGCATTGGCGCTCCTTTTGGGTGTTGCGGTAGGTACATATTCATCTATCTTTGTCGCTTCACCATTATTGGTTGTGTGGCATAATTACACACGACGAATAAAACACCGCACGTAAACTACTTTCTTTACATTGTTTTTTTTGTAATTTGGTGCCATACTTTCTTGTATGGAGCTCACTCTTGACGTGGCACAATTTAGTGATTTTATTGCGCAGTTTTCCAGTCCTTTTTCGACACTATGGTATGTGTTTATACATGGTGGTTTTTTGATATGGATATATGTGATTTTTAAAGGGCTATGGTATATGTGGATGCATGAGATACAGAGCTCATATAGCGCGAGAATACCAAAGATGTTATTAGCTATCCGTGTTCCTCGCAATACAGAACAAACACCCAAGGCGGTGGAAAATATTTTTGCACATTTGACTGGGACTGCGCTGGGGTCTCGAACATTGAAAGAAAAGTATTGGGATGGAAAGGTGGGGGAGAGTTTTTCTGTTGAGTTGGTTAGTCGTGGAGGCTTTATCCAGTATTTTATTCATGCACCTGTGTCTTTTCGTGATGTGATTGAGGCGTCGATCTATGCTCAATATCCTGACGCAGAAGTAGTAGAAGTTGCGGATTATACTACTCACGTACCTCAACAATATCCGGATGAAACATACGAAACGTGGGGGACGGAAGTAGGATTGGCACGGCCACACCAATATCCTCTCAAAACATATACGGCGTTTGAACATTCGTTGGATGCGACTTTTAAAGATCCTTTGAATTCGTTATTTGAATTTTTGGGTACCATCAAAGATGGTGAGGAAGTGTGGATACAGATAGTATTACAAGCGACAGATGATACCTGGGTAGAAACAACAGCACAGTTGGTGCGCACGTTGATAGGCGCCAAGGAACCGGAAGCGAAAAAAGGTCACTTTGCAAAGTTTGGCGCAACTGGTAGAGATCTCGCAAATATACTGTTGACACAGTTGACACCTGGCGCGGTTGGCGCGGGGGTGCCAGTAAAATCAGCGGAAAAAACTGAAGCAGCATCTCAAATGCAGCACCTATCACCAGGAGAACGATCGGCAGTAGAACAAATTCAAATAAAAGCATCCAAACCGGCATATTTTGGAAAATTACGTATTGCATACATTGCCCCTAAAACAGTGTTTAACAAAGGACGAGCGTCCACTGGTATTCTGGGGGCGTATAGACAGTTTGGCTCGCCGTTGATTAACAGTTTTAAACCCTTTAAATATAATAAGCGATTGTATGATTATTTTTGGCGTAAACATGCATCTATCCGAAATCAAAATTGGACATTTAAGGCCTTTGTCAATCGTTCCATGTCAGGAGGCACTGCATACATCTTAAATACTGAAGAACTTGCGACTCTCTGGCATTTCCCTATGATGGATATGAAGGTGCCACTGATCCAGCGGTCAGAGATCAAGACTGCGGAACCGCCATTTTTTCTACCAATGCGTCCTGACAGTGTAGACTCACAACAACCAAAGAGGGTAAAGCCGACCGTAAATACTCCTTTATTGGAGCCTGAACGGCAAAAAACCTTTGCAGAAACCGACGTACCTGATAATCTTCCTTTTGCATAATCTTTCCCAATCATATGTACGACGAACGTCCCGACATCACTGTATTTGCCGAAACAAATTACCGTAATCAACGGCGACGTTTTGGTATTAAACGGGATGACCGACGACGACACATGTATTTGATAGGAAAAACCGGTATGGGAAAGTCAGTCATGCTTGAGAATATGGTGATGGATGATATATATGAAGGTCATGGACTGGCATACATAGACCCGCATGGAGATACCGCAGAAAAATTGCTTGATTTTATTCCATCAAGCCGTGTGAATGATGTCGTATATTTTAATCCAGCTGATTTTGAATATCCTGTTGCATTTAACATCCTTGAGACCGTTAATGAAAATCAAAAACACTTGGTAGCATCGGCAATGATGGGGGTGTTTAAAAAGATATGGCCGGATGTGTGGAGTGCACGTATGGAATATATTTTGAATAATACTCTCCTTGCGCTTTTGGATTACAAAGATAGTACGATGTTGGCAGTGAATCAAATGCTTTCCAATAAGGCGTTTCGCAAGAAAGTCATTGAGCACATCAAAGATCCTATTGTAAAATCATTTTGGGTAGATGAATTTGGAAAATATACAGAAAAATTTGCACAGGAGGCAATTGCGCCTATCCAAAATAAAGTCGGACAGTTTTTGTCTGCGGCGGTGATTCGCAATATCATCGGGCAAGTCAAATCGACAATCAGTATTCGTGAGATCATGGATTCAGGGAAGATCTTTATTGTAAATCTTTCCAAGGGGCGAATCGGAGAAGATAATAGTCGTTTGTTGGGAGGAATGTTGGTTACCAAAATTCAAATGGCGGCAATGGAGCGTGTTGATGTACCAAAAGAAGATGATAGAAAAGATTTTTATTTATATGTAGATGAATTTCAAAATTTCGCGACGGAAAGTTTTGCGAGTATTTTATCAGAGGCACGAAAATATCGACTCAATTTGATTATGGCACATCAATATATAGAGCAGTTGGATGAAAAAGTATGTGCGGGGGTATTTGGGAACGTTGGAACGATTGTTTCTTTTCGCGTTGGTGCGACAGATGCCGAATATCTAGCAAAAGAATTTGCTCCGCGTTTTATAGAAGAAGATTTTGTCAGTCTGCCAAAATATAATTTTTTTCTTAAACTCATGATAGACGGTATCGCATCCGAGCCATTTTCAGCGGCAGGATTACCACCGTGGGGTGAAGAAGAAAAAAGTCATAATATGGAAAAAGTGATAAGCGTGAGTCGTGAGCGATATGCAACGCCAAAAGATATCGTTGAAGAAAAGATTATGCGCTGGGCGGAAACACTGAATGAAGAGGCAAGCGCTCTTGAACCCGAGAAGAAAATAAAAAAGTTTGAGGAACCGACGGGTCCAACTCCAGAACGCCCGTATTCAGGGACGTGTACACGCTGTGCGAAAACCGTGTACCTCAATTTTCAACCCGATGGCGTTCGACCAGTGTATTGTCGTGATTGTTTTGCGATCGTACGAGAAGAAAAAGAAAAGGGTATTACTTCGCCTACCCGTCCTCTTATACCACCGACTTCTCCTGCACCGACGGTTGTTATACCAACGCCCGCATCAAATGATGAAGAAGACGATGATGATATGTCTCTTGACCAGATTTCTCATCATCATACAAAACGTTTTTAAAAAATGGCCTAGAGTATGAAAAAAAATATTTATCTTGATTATGCAGCGGCAACACCGATTGATCCAGATGTAAAAAAGGTGATGGAACCATTTTTTGCGCAAGAGTTTGGTAATCCTTCCGCAATACACAGTATGGGACAATCAGCACATACCGCAGTCGAAACTGCGCGTGCGGATATTGCCAAGATACTTAGCGCGCGAGCTCGTGAGATCATTTTCACTTCATGCGGAACGGAAAGCAATAATACGGCACTTTTTTCTGTAATCGCTGCAACTAAGATTTCCCGTCCACATGTGATTGTTTCTCGTATTGAACACAGCTCTATATTTCAAGCGGCACAGGAGTTACAAAGGCGGGGAGTATCGGTTTCTTTTGTGCCGGTTGATTCGGATGGAATTGTAGATGTGCAAGCGATACGAAAAGCAATCACAAAGCGCACAGTGTTAGTTTCTGTCATGTATGCAAACAATGAAATTGGTGCAATCCAACCTATTCGTGAAATTGCAAAAGAAATTCGATCAGCACGGAATCGTTTTGGACATTCGTACCCATATTTTCATTCTGATGCATGTCAGGTGGGTGGGTATTGTGATATAGATACTGCACGTCTTCATGTTGATTTGATGACCCTAAATGCAAGCAAGGTATATGGCCCAAAAGGTGTTGGCGTATTGTATGTCCGCGCGGGAACGGTCATGGCGCCTTTGTTGTGGGGAGGCGATCAGGAGTTTGGTATGCGTGGTGGCACAGAAAATGTTCCAGGTATCATGGGTATGGCGAAAGCATTGCAGGTGTCACGAAAACATGCTATGAAGGAGACACGGAGATTAACTGTTTTACGAGACATGTTGATAAAAGGGATATGCACGCGTGTATCATGCGCCATTGTCAATGGTTCTCAATCACAACGATTGCCCAATAATGCGAATATTTCATTTTTGGGATATGACGGTGAAGCAATCGTTTTGTTTTTGAATAGTAGAGGAATTTACGTATCCACCGGTGCTGCATGCACTGCGCAAGCTGGGAAGGCCTCACATGTGTTACAAGCGTGCGGATTTGATGGAGATCGGGTGCGAGGTGGTGTGCGTTTTTCACTCGGCAGATATACAACGCGCAGTGATATTCGTTTCACAATAGAGAACATCACAGAAGTATTAAAAAAATTGTAGCATGGCATTTTCAAGCGTATTTACTTCGTTTCTTTCTACTCGTGTACGAGAAGAAGAAATCACAGCATCAGAAGAAGGTAGTGTCACCGTCAATGATGCGGTCAGTGCCATTGCTTTTTATTATGAAAAAATACGCGGTATTGTTGAATATCGTGATGAACATTTGGTACGTCAGCATGCGATACGGCGCGTCTTAGGTCGTCGGTTCATTTTGACACAACCAACTGAACAGATGGCGATGGGGTTGGTGAAGGAATTGGTGCGTTCTCGATATTTTCGGAATCAGACCATTCCGGTCACTACCGTACATAAGATAAAGGAAGTTCTGGATCAATATCTTGGTGTATTGGATCAGTTGCGTATGCGTCATATCCTTACTGACAAGGATCAAGATTGGGTGTTGTTTATGGCGGCATGCGCGATTGACGAAGTGCTTGCACCGACGCAGGAGTTGGAATCATTGGTGCATGCCATGAATCAGATGGTGGATCCGACGACAAACATATTGGGTGCGACAGTTGATGAGAAAACACGACGTGTACAACTGTATATATCAGTGTATCGCATCTTGCTCAAACCTGATGTGCATCGACTTGAATATTTTTTGCTTAAAAAATTGGCACCGCACTGGGCGAAACCTGGCTCGATGCCAGTGGATCAGATGGCGGCGGAGTGCTATGATCTGCGAAAAAAGATACGTACTCATATTCGCCATCCATTGCAAAAAAAGTTTATGGGAACGTATCGTCGTTTTCGTATACCGTTTGTTGTCCTTGTCACAGTATTGCGAAGTAATGGCGAAGCGATTTTTGCTGATAAAGAAGCGCTAGAAAAGGAGATACGTCGTATTTGTGATGGATTTTACAATGTATATAAGCGGAAATTGCATGTCCGTACGATCCGCGCATTTGTCTACATCTTCATCACGAAAATAACAATGGGATTGATTATTGAATTGCCGTATGATCTTTTGCATGCTGGTTTTATTATGTGGGGTCCACTGTTTATCAATGTATTATTTCCGCCAGCACTTCTTGCAGTTATCACTTTAAGTGCAAAATTTCCCAATAAAGATAACACCGACAGTATAGTGCAGGCAGTCAACGAAATCGTTTATGAAGATGAACCACGAAAAATATTCGTGCCCCAAAAGATCGGAGAAAAGAAGAAAAAAGTTGTTCTATGGGTGATTTTTTCTCTTTTGTATCTCGCATTATTTTTTCTATCGTTTGCATTGCTTGCAAAGATATTGCATTCGTTGCATTTCAATGGCGCAAGTGGTGTAGTGTTTTTCCTTTTCTTCTGTCTGATTACGTTCTTCGGGGTGACTTTACGTCGTTCCGTGACAGAATTGTATCTTCTCAAACCAAAAGCATCATTATGGGTGGCGTTTATTGATCCGTTTTTGTTGCCGATCGTGCAAGTGGGAAGGTGGTTATCGTTCAATGTATCGCGGGTCAATGTATTTGTGTTTATTTTTGACATCATGATTGAGTTGCCGTTACAGGCGCTGATTGAAATCACTGAAGAGTGGTGGAGTTTTATGAGGGAAAAGAAGGAGGATCTGGAGTAGGGGGATATTTACTGCATCCTCTCTACAATCCATGCGACTAACGTATCAATCAATTCAGGTTTATTTTCAAGCATTGTCGTGCCGTGTCCGATATCGTCGTATTCGCCGATATCTTTTTTTATTGTCGCAACATCATAGAGTCTGCGACTGGAGTCAAATGAATATCCATCATCCCGAGATGCAATGGTAAAGAGCGCTTGTACATCTGCCAAACTGCGCGCATACTGTTCTGTTTCAATACCGTGATAATCCAGTCCAGGGGAAAGCAGAATCGCACTGTTGATTTCAGGGTCTTGACTAAGCTCTTGTATTGCCAGATTTGCGCCTATACTGGCCCCGCTGATAACGATTTTATTTTTGGTAAACCCTTGGCTCACGAGATATTCAATACTGGTCGTGACGTCGTTGCGAGTGAGTTGGTGTTCACGATCGGTAAATGTGTTGTAGTCTAGTATTATATCAGCAGGTCCTTTGGTGCTTTGTCTATGCCCACGTAGGTCAATAGCAAGACTTGAGATATGCACTTTTTCTAGTGCTTGTTGGAGTGGTTCCCAGCTTTCTTTGGTGGCAGGCATCATGTGGAGAAGTAGCACTGCACCTTTTGGTTCGCGGGAAGCGAGGTAATTCCCTGCCAAAATGACACCATCTGGAGTTGTTAGGGTGATTGACTGCATAGGAGATATAAAAAATGATCTAACGGGGTTTGGCAAAAAATAGCCGGCAATAGTCAGCCCTCCAATGAACAATATAACCAATAAAAATAGTTTAAATTTCATAATGACTGATATGGTATAGGGTAGCTGATAGCGCCCTAGTTGACAAATGGGGAATAACAGTGTAGTATGAGTTGATTGTATATGTAATATATTTGGAGGAAAAAATGCAAAAAAGTTTAGGGGTACACATGGCGATGGCGCGATCGGGTGTTGCGTTGCCTGTATTAATTATTTCTTTTTTGATCGCCATAATGGTGATCCAATTAGATAAAAAGAATACTTATAATGGTGCAGGTCATAGCGCGCCAAATGGAGTATCGCAGATCCCGACAAAATAAGGGATCAAAAAAATTTAGAGAGGTACATTTCTTAAAAGGCAACACTAAAGGCCACCAGGCCTTTTGTCTAATTATGAGACAGTGTACCTATTTTTTTATACGAATATTTGTTAGAGTGATTTTTATATGGCAAGTAAAAATGACAATAAAAAATCATTAGTCTATGTCGCGCTTTCCGGTGGAGTGGATTCTGCTATGGCCGGGGCACTTTTGTTAAAACAAAAATGTCGTGTTGTTGGTGTATATATGCGTCAATATGATACCGAACTTGGGCAGTCTGACAACGTAGCGATAGAATGTTCGTGGCAAAAAGATCGTCGAGACGCTATCAGTGTGGCGGCACATCTTGATATACCCTTTCGTGAATGGGATTTTCGTAAGGAGTATCACAAAGACGTGGTAGATTATATGATAACTGAATACAAAGCAGGCCGTACCCCAAATCCTGATGTTATGTGCAATACCTATATCAAATTTGGTGCCTTTCTGGATCGCGCACTCAAAGAGGGGGCAGATTTTATCGCGACTGGACATTATGCGCGCGTGAAGCGAGATTCCACGGTTGGTGCACAACTGTTACAAGCGGTAGATACCAACAAAGATCAGACTTACTTTTTGTGGGGTTTGTCGCAAAAACAATTAGCACACTGTCTGTTTCCTGTTGGTGATTATAAAAAGCCACACGTGCGTATGATGGCAAAAAAATGGGGTATACCGACGGCTGACAAAAAAGATAGCCAAGGTGTGTGTTTTATTGGTAAGATTTCAATGCAGGATTTTTTGCAAAGTAAGATTAAACCTAAAAAAGGGGTGCTCATGACGCCAGATGGCAAAAAAGTCGGGGAGCACGACGGCGCGTGGTATTATACTATTGGTCAGCGTCATGGGATTGGTTTTAGGGGTGGTGACCAAAGTTATGTTGTTCTTGATAAGGACATCAAGAAAAATATCGTATACGTTGTGCCGATGGCTACAGAAAAAGAGCACTTTAAGAGTTCACTAAAGTTTGCTAGGGTACATTGGATAGAGGAGAAACTGACGTTTCCTTTGAAATGTACCGCGCGGGTGCGTTATAGAGAGGAGTTGGGGATATGTACGGTCCATAAGATTGATGAGACGACGTACGAGGCACTATTTACACAACCACGACGCGCTATCGCTCCTGGTCAAGCACTCGTGATGTATAAAGGACAAAAAGTCTTAGGTGGTGGTTTGATAATATAACGAAATACTATGAATTCAAACGAAGTACGAAAAACATATTTGCAATATCTCAAAGAAAAAGGGCACACTATCGTGCCGTCTGTATCACTGTTGCCTGATGACTACACAGTACTTTTTACCATTGCCGGCATGCAACCAATGATGCCGTACTTACTTGGTGAAAAACATGAGGGCGGGACACGTGTTGCTGATTCACAGCAATGTTTCAGGTCTACCGATATTGAAGAAGTGGGAGACAATCGCCACACGACTTTTTTTGAAATGTTGGGCAATTGGTCGTTTGGTGATTATTACAAAAATGAACAACTGTCATGGATGTTTGATTTGTTAGTGAATAAAATCGGTATCAACCCCAAAAATATATATGTTACGGTGTTTGGGGGAAATGAGCAGATTGGTCGCGATGAGCGATCCGTGGAGATATGGAAAGGATTATTTAAAAGTGTAGGGATAGACGCAAAAGATGTGGAACATGCAGAAAAAGATGGTATGCAAGACGGGAGGATTTTTTATTATGATGAAGAAAAAAATTGGTGGTCACGGTCTGGCAAGCCGGAGCATATGCCGGCAGGGGAGCCGGGTGGTCCTGATTCAGAAATGTTTTATGATTTTGGTGGTATAGGTCAACATGACGAGGCGAAGTTTGGCAAGGTTTGTCATGTAAACTGCGATTGCGGTCGGTTCATTGAGATCGGTAACAATGTATTCATGGAGTATCAAAAACAGGAAGACGGAAGTTTTAAACCTCTCCCCTCAAAAAATGTGGATTTTGGAGGAGGGCTTGAGCGTATTACTGCCGCATCACAAAATCAGTCAGATATTTTTATGACGGACAGTTTTGCGCCCATCATAAAACGTATTGAGCAGATTGTAGAGGCAAAAGAGGGATTAAATGATTACAAGAGTATCCCCCGTGTATATCGGATCATGGCAGATCATCTCAAAGCGGCAACTATGTTGATTGCGGCTGGTGTGGAGCCGTCAAATAAAGCACAAGGATATTACCTGCGACGCCTCATCCGTCGGGCGGTACGTTTTTTACGAATCTATCCGTTTACCTATATGTTGCCATTTGCCCCGCAGGTGGCGGAGGTGGTGATTGAAATGTATACGAAACAGTATCCGGATCTTTTGGGGAAAAAGGCAATGATTTTGGAACAGCTAGATAAAGAAGAAAAAAAGTTTACTGCGACTCTTGCGCAAGGATTAAAGGAAGTGAATAAAAATCCTATTTTAGATGGAGAGATAGCATTTAGACTATACGAATCGTTTGGCTTTCCTTTTGAACTTACCGAAGAGATAGCACGGGAAAAAGGACAAAACGTGGAGTATGGTGAATTTCGTAAAGCGTTTGAAAAACATCAAGAGATCTCACGCGCCGGTGCGGAGAAAAAATTTGGTGGACACGGATTACTTTTGGATACGGGAGAACTGAAAGCGGGAAATGAAGAAGAACTGAAAGTCGTAACGCGTCTTCATACGGCCACCCATCTCATGCAACAAGCACTTCGTCATCTGTTGGGAGATTCTGTGCATCAGATGGGGTCGGATATCACGCCAGAGCGTACCAGGTTTGATTTTAATTGCGATCATAAGCTGACTCCTGAAGAGATAAGAACAGTGGAAGATGAGGTCAATGATGTGATCAAGAAAGATATGCCAATGCAAAAGGTAGAATTACCCATTGAAGAAGCGAAAAAAACCGGCGCTTTATATTTTTTCAAAGAAAAATATCCGGAGAAGGTCAGTGTTTATTATGTAGGGGACACGATTGTAGACGCATATAGCAAAGAGTTTTGTGGCGGGCCTCATGTCACGCATACCGGTGAAATCGGCACTTTTAAGATCGCTAAAGAAGAATCAAGTGGATCAGGAGTCAGAAGGATACGTGCGTCGGTGGGGTAGAGATTCGTCCTCTTGCCATCCTTTTCTCCTTATGATATCATAGCCCTACCGCGTAAAATCCCTTAAAAGTCCATTCGCACTTGCAAATTTGGGGGTTTTTGGGTATTATTAGTTAGGCTTTAGTTAATAATCTCTAAAGCACCAGAGATTATTATTATTTTTACGCGAATTATGAGCGAAAGCGCCAACGAAGGGAAGGACTTTCTTGATATAGACGGCGAGGTCATTGAACTGCTTCCTGCGGCAACATTTCGTATCCGATTGGAAAATGGCCATGAAATCATGGGGCACCTCTCGGGTAAGATGCGTATGAACCGTATCCGTCTCCTCCCAGGGGATAAGGTAAAGATTCAGATGACCCCCTATGATTTAACTAAGGGGCGTGTCACTTATAGATATTAGTTATGAAAGTCAGAGCGTCAGTCAAACCGATATGTTTAAAGTGTAGAAGGATTCGTCGTGAAGGTCGCTTGCGAGTGATCTGTGAAAATCCTAAACACAAACAGCGTCAAGGCTAATTTTTAATAGTCAGCATTGTGGTAATTCGTATTGCAGGAGCAATCCTTCCTCAAAATAAAAAAATAGAATATGCGTTGCCGTATATTTATGGTATCGGAGCTACCGCTTCGCGTTTTATTATTTCAACACTTACGATTGATCCAAACATTCGCGTAAAGGATCTAGATGAAACTACTGCAAACAAACTTCGTGAATATATTGAAAAAAATTACAAAATTGAAGGCGACTTACGACGCGAAGTGCAAGGTAATGTCAAACGTCTAAAAGAAATTGGGAGTTTTCGAGGAAGCCGACATGCCAAAAGACTGCCAGCGCGCGGACAGCGGTCAAAAACAAATTCTCGCACTGTACGTGGAAATGTACGAAAGACTGCTACATCGGGAAAGAAAATGTCAGCACAAAAGACCTAATCTATATTGATGTATGAATGACGAAGAAACAACAGAATCCATACTGGCAGGTATGCCCACTGAATCAAAAAGTGAGGATGTTTCTGCTACAACCGTAAAATCAGAAAAATCTGATAAAGTATCAAGTACAAAACGTAAGAGTAAGAAAAAGAAGGTGGTGCATCAAGTAGCAACAGGTCAAGCGCATATACAAGCAACCTACAACAACACTATTGTTACGTTTTGCGATTTAAACGGAAATGTGGTCGCAACATCCTCGGCTGGTGCATGTGGTTTTAAAGGTCCAAAAAAATCTACTCCTTATGCTGCATCGGTGATTGTAAAAGCAGCGGCAGAACGTCTCAAGCCGTATGGTATGGTTGATGTGCAAGTATTTGTTCGCGGGGTCGGTTCAGGGCGTGAAGGAGCGATTCGTGCAATGCATGCAAATGATTTGAATATTATTTCTATTAAAGATGTGACACCGATTCCTCATAACGGATGTCGCCCTAAGAAAGTAAGAAGGGTATAATATAATATGGCAAAAGTACTTGGAGCAAAATGTAGAATGTGTCGCCGAGCAGGCATGAAACTCTTCATAAAAGGGGATCGTTGCTATACTACAAAGTGTGCAATAGTTCGTCGAAATTATCCTCCAGGCCAGGCAGGTGCAAAAAATTCAAAGCCACGTCTTACTGGCTATGGTATCCAGTTGCGTGAAAAACAAAAGGCAAAACAGTTTTATGGCGTTTCTGAAACACAGTTTGCCAACTATTTCACCCGTGCCAACAGTAAAGTGGGTAACACAGCGGATATTATGGTGCAGTTTTTAGAAATGCGTCTTGATAATGTTATTTACCGACTCGGATGGGCTACTTCCCATGCACAGGCACGTCAATTTGTGGGTCATGGGTATTTCCTTGTAGATGGTAAAAAGGTGAATATTCCTTCCTACTTTGTTAAGCCCGGTAGTGTTATTACCATCAAACCGCGCAGTGAGAAATACAGTTATTTCATGGAACTGCTTCCTAAACTTTCAGAAAAGAATCTACCAAGTTGGTTGGTGACAGAGCCAGGAACATATTCAGCAAAAGTAGTTGATGCTCCAAAGACTGAAGAAACGGTACAAGGTCTTTTTGATATGAAATCAATTATTGAATTTTATTCACGATAATTTACTTATAACGTTTTTGTATGGAACATATTTTATTGCCTACACGCGTTGATTATAAGCCAGGCAGTAAAGACAATGAGATGATTGTTGCGATAGAGCCCTTGTACTCCGGCTATGGTCTTACTATTGGCAACGCTCTACGTCGTGTCCTTCTTTCTTCATTGTCTGGTGGCGCTGTCATCGCTGCGAAGATCAAAGGAGCCGACCACGAATTTTCAACATTGCCATACGTCAAAGAAGATGTTGTTGACATTATTCTCAACTTGAAACGTTTGAAGTTTAATGTACACACCGATGAACCGGTGAAAATCACTTTGCATGCAAAAGGTGAAAAAGCAGTTACTGGTGCGGACATTGAAGGGACTCATGAAGTGGAGGTCTCTACACCTGATGTTCACATTTGCACATTAACAAATAAAAATGCGCAACTTGAGATGGATCTTACCGTGCGCAAAGGACACGGATATTTTTCTACTGAAATGCATGAAGGAGAAAAACCTGAAGTGGGGACTATTTTGATTGATGCGACGTTTACCCCCGTACGCAACGTTGCGTTGCATGTGGAAAACGCTCGTGTGGGTCAGATGACGAACTTTGATCGTATCATATTGACCATAGAAACGGATGGTAGTATAACTGCACAAGATGCAATGGAACAAAGCTGTAAAGTTTTGATTAGCCAGTTTAAGATGATTCTCAATCCAGGAGTGGCACGCACTGATCTACCTGAAGATCCGGAAGAAAGTGTTGAGGCGCTACAATCTACTTTTGAAATGCCAAATCCAGAGATTATTGAGCAGGAAGAGAAGACAGAAGAGGCAGATGTAGATGATGAAGATGGCAAAAAAAAGCGTGGTCGTCCAAAAAAGCACGAAGACGAGTAATGACTGGACAACCTGTGTAAAGCATGTTAATATCGCCACATTATGAGACACCGAAATAAGACGAAAATTTTAGATCGCAAAAAGGCGCCCCGTACTGCAATGCTCAAAACCATGGCAGCGCAACTTATATTACACGAAAAAATGAAGACGACAGAAGCAAAAGCAAAGGTTATTCGATCATATGTTGAACGTTTGGTGACAAAATCACGTCCCAATGATCTTGCTGCGCGTCGTCAACTCATGCGATATGTCTCCATGCCAAATGCAGTGAAAAAATTGTTAGAGGTGCTCGGTCCACGATATAAGGAACGTGCTGGTGGGTATACGCGTATTACCAAAACAGGTGCGCGCGAGGGCGACGGTGCTCAAATGGCGCACATTGAATTTGTATAAATATGATTCCTTCAAGAAAAAATACGATACGAAAAATACACGTGATTGACGCTGAAGGACAAGTCCTCGGTCGTCTTGCTTCACGCGTCGCCGTGTTGCTTCGTGGTAAACACAAACCTACGTTTGAGATGCATCTTGACGAGGGAGATTTTGTAAAAATAATTAACGCAGGAAAGATCAAAGTGACGGGGAAAAAGATGAATGACAAACTGTATCATCATCACTCATGGCATCCTGGTGGTTTGAAAACGGAAAATATGGCAGCAGTAGTACGACGTAATCCAACGCAAGTATTGCAAATGGCTATCAGTCGTATGTTACCAAGGACTAAATTGCGGAACTCAATGTTAAAACGTCTTACACTTGAAGTATAATTTTACGATATGCCAACGGCAAAGAAAAAAACAGTTAAAAAAGTTGCCACCGAAGAAAATGATTCGGCGGTTTCTGTGATGGCCGGTGATGTATATACTGCTGTCGGTCGTAGAAAATCAGCAGTAGCGCGTGTCCGTTTACAGCGAGGATCCCATGGAGACATCAGTATAAACGGTAAGGAACTTGCAATATATTTTCCCACATTTGAAATGCAGTCATTTGTTAACGCGCCGTTGGATATAACCAGTACAAAGGAAATCATGGCTGTGGCAGTCAAAGTTCAAGGTGGCGGTATTCACGGGCAATCTCAAGCAGTACGACACGGTATTTCACGCGCACTTTTGGAATATAACCCTGATTTTAGAAAAACACTTCGATCTGAAGGATTTTTGACTCGAGATCCGCGTGTGAAAGAGAGAAAAAAGCCGGGATTGCTTCGCGCACGTCGCGCACCGCAATTTTCAAAGCGTTAAACCTTTATTGTTTATGAGGTTTTTCCTTTCTGTCAGTGGGCAGAGGGTACTTTGATCCTTCATATGGCCGCACATCAGCGACTTACAAAAAATACGTCATATCTGACGATGGCGTATATCATACAAAAAGCCCTCACCTTAGGGTATTTTATCATTGTTGCTCGCATGTACGGGCCGGCAGGACAAGGGCAGTATAGCGCCGCATTAGCGTTTACTGCATTGTTTGCTGTTGCAGTTGATTTGGGTATTTCATCAGTGCTCACTCGCGAAGTTGCACGTCATCCGGAGAAAGCAAATATTCTTTTGGGGCAAGCGCTTCTTTTCCGCATGGTTGTCGGACTGATAGTCTATGGTGCTACACTACTAGTCTTGTGGGGTATAGGCGACTCATCTCATATTATATTATTGGTTGCACTGGCTGGAATCGCTTCTTGGTTTGATATGCTTGCCACACCTTGTTGGGCAGTATTTCGGGGTCTTCAACGTCTACAGTTTGAATCTAGCAGCGTATTGATTGTTACTGGTATTATGGTTGGGATGGGTACAACAGTAGCGTTGTTGCATGGGCCTCTATATTTATTGATTGTCGCGATTGTATTATCAAGTGTATTTAATTTTTTCTATGCTGTAATACTACTGCGAAAGAAGGCGAACATTTATGTTAGTTTGTCATATCAACATGTCATCATGCGACAGATCTTGATCTGGTCAGCGCCGTTTGCAGTCGGTGTTATTGCATCTCGTATATATACGAACATTGATATCAATTTACTTGCTCGCATGGCAGGCGATGCACATGCGGGATGGTATTCTGCCGCGAATAAAATCGTATTAGCTCTTCAATTTATCCCGGCTGCAATGGCAGCAGCGGTATATGCGCCAATGAGTGCGCAGTTTGAAACCGATAAACATCAGATGGGACGCACGTATGCTATGGCAACCTATTATTTGATGTTGTTGGTGATTCCTATCGGTGTTGGATTGGCAGTTTTAGCACCGTATTTTATTTCTATCATAGGGGGGAGTGAATATGTACAATCAGTACCTGTATTGCAAATCTTATCTATCGCATTAGTAAGTGCATTTCTTATTTTCCCCCTTGGATCATTACAAGCAGCGAGCAATCGACAGAAACAAAATGGTATTATAATGGCTGTTGCCGCTGTCTTAAATGTAATGTTAAACCTGATATTGATTCCTCGTTATCAGGAAGTCGGAGCGGCGTGGACATCAGCTTTTACCTATACCTTTATTTTGGTGGTGAGCGTAATTTTTACATGGAAGTTATGGAGAAGTCGTATAAAATTTTTATTGTCTTCGTTTATAAAAATGTTGATTGCATCGGCCGGCATGGCGGGTGTTATCCTTGGTATTGAACGGTTATATGGGAGTGTAATCAATCAGTATGTTCTTTCACACATTATAAATAAACAGGAAGTGGTATCTATTATGCATGCACTGGGAAGTATCATGGTTGGTGCTATGGTATATGGTTTGTTGCTATTATTACTTCGTGGTATCACATTGCGTCAAATACGAGACGTTACGCATTCAATATTACAGAAAGATGAACCTCTTGCTTATGAAAAAAACTCTCCTCATAACGTTTGATTTTTTCCCATCCGTGGGTGGCGTTTCATATTATTGGATGAAGTTAGCACATGCGATTGGATCTTCTGATTTTGTTGTGATGGCTCCACCGTTACCGGCGGGAGTACAAGAAATGTCTACCTCATATCCAATCGTCCGCTTGCCATTTTTGTCGCGTGTTTTTAGACCTGCGTGGGTGGTTTTAATAATAAATTTATTGCGTGTGATCAAGACTCAAAAACCTGATGTTGTCATCGTCGGTCAGATTTTACCAGTAGGAACCGCGGTATGGATCCTCTCATTTTTTATGAAATTGCCATACGTTGTCTCTTGTCATGGTATGGATATCGTGCACCAGAAATCTACACGAAAACGTTGGTTGATGAAATCTATTTTGTCGCGAGCATCAGCTGTTATCGTCAATAGTCATTACACGGCAAACGCATTGGAGTCATTGGATGTATCTACGTCGCGTATCTCATATGTCTACCCTTGCCCAGTGAATACTCCAACGGCTACATCGTCACAGAGTACACAATATAAGACAGGACATACATTGCTGACTGTGTGCCGGCTCGTTCCTCGCAAAGGACATGAGTATGTCATCCAAGCACTTCCCGAAGTTTTAAAAAAATACCCTGATACGCACTATGTGATTGTTGGAGACGGACCGTATCAACAAACATTACATTCACTGGTGAAAGAATTGGGACTGGAAACTTCTGTACGATTTATGGGGGCACTTCCTGATCAGGAAGTACGGGCATGGTATGGTCAGGCCGACGTATTTGTGATGACTCCTGTGGATATCGCAGGAGATGTGGAAGGGTTTGGTATTGTTTATTTGGAAGCAAATGCATTTGCACTACCTGTCATCGCAACCGCAACAGGGGGCGTGGAGGAGGCGGTGATAGATGGTCAGAGTGGTATTGTTGTGCGACAAGGAGAAGTATCGTCTATTTCACAGGCGATTGTGCGATTGTTTGATGATCCAGAGTATGCACATGTATTGGGACGATACGGTAAAGAAAGAGTGTTACGTGATTTTTCTTGGAACATCCAGGCGCGTAATCTTATCAATGTGATTGATAGAGTGAAGCTATGATTTCTGTTATTATTCCAACGTACAATAGAGCCGATCAGCTTCCAAAAACATTGGACGCTATTTTTACACAAAATTATAAGGAGATTGAGGTTATTGTGGTCAATGACGGTTGTACAGATGATACAGAAAACATCCTGGCGCCATATTGGGATAGGATTCATTATTTTAAACAAGAAAATAAAGGTGCGCCTGTGGCACGTAATCTGGGTTTTAGACATAGTAAGGGTGCATATCTGATGTTTGCGGATGACGATCAAGAGTTTGCGCCTCACGCCTTTTCCACTCTCGTAAGCGCGCTGGAGACTCATCCTGACGCTTCGTATGCATATTATTCATTCTATTGGGGTGTGAAGTTGTTTCCCGGACGGCCATTTGATGCTGATTTTTTACGCCGTCAACCATATATACACACCTCTGCATTGATTCGACGAGAGCAGTTTCCCGGGTTTGATGAATCTATCAAAAAATTTCAGGATTGGGATTTATGGTTGACGATGTTAGAGCAAGGTCATACAGGATATTTTGTAGATGATGTACTTGCTACAATAGTGCAACGTAAAGCGGGAACAGGAATCAGTACATGGATGCCAAAAATTATGTATAAAATACCATGGAAAAAGTTTGGTATACACATCAAAGCGATTGAAAAGTATGAGACGGCGATGAAGGTGATACAAAAGAAACACAAGTTATAACGTTGGGGGATTTTATATATCTATTTGCATTGCATCCCCTAGTTTGTATGGTCCTATGGAAGTACGTTTGAGGTTTTCTACGTATGCGCCACAACCAAGCTCATTACCGATATCACGTGCGAGTGCGCGTATGTATGTACCGCTTGATACATGAACGCGGACAGTGAGGTTTGGCCATGTGTAGTCTAATATTTCAAGTGAATGAATAGTAATAGATTGTGTTTTTAGATTTGGGACGATTCCTTTACGGGCGAGATCGTACGCTTTTTGTCCGTTAATTTTTTTTGCGGAAAAAGAGGACGGCATTTGATCGTATGTTTTCATAAAAGATGCACACACGTTTTGGATGTCATGCAGAGAGAGGGGATTACATTCTTGTGGTGTGATAATCCCTGTGCAATCTTCAGTGTCACTGGTTGCACCGAGAATGAGTGTCGCTTCATACGTTTTATCCATGTGCAAAAATTCTGACTGGCGCTTGGTCCATTCTCGTCCGACAAGAATAATAAGCAATCCTTGAGCAAAAGGATCAAGCGTGCCTGCATGTCCGATGCGCCGTTCACCAGTGATACGACGCGCTTTTGATACCATATCGTGAGATGTGGAGCCAGCGGGTTTATTTATGAGATAGAGGCCATTTTCTTTCATATTTTTTATTCGTCTATTATCCACTTGACAAAATACTTTATCGTGGTAGTATAGTCAAGATATTTATTTTTATTTTACCGGGAGGTAAGAATGAAAAAAACAGCAAATTTTAAAAAAGTTTATGAGTATCGCCCGCTCACCGATGAGGAGTTAAGGGATATAATTGCCCAAAATGACCTACGGATTAGTAAAAATTTGAGCAAGTCTACTACTTTTGTCAGCGAAGATGCTGATAACAGTGAAAAAAAGAATAAAGAAAGATTCGTTAGGCATTCATTCGATCGTCATGGCCGTCTAACTTAAAAAATTTTAAAGCTTATCACGCGGGACACTAAGATCCTTCCGGTAAGCTTATTTGTTTATTTACAAAACCGCTCAAATACCGTAGGATTGCCAGTATATGAAACTCTCCATTGTGATTGCCAGTTGGAACGTACGGGAACATTTGCGTTATTGCCTCGCGTCTCTTTTTGCATATCCATCAAAAGAGTCGCTTGAAGTGATTGTTGTGGATAACGCTTCTTCAGATGGCAGTGTTGACATGGTACGCCAGGAGTTTCCGCAGGTCAACCTTATCGCTAATGAAGAAAACAAGGGTTTTAGTACCGCCAACAACCAGGGTATTCGTCATGCAAAGGGAGAATACATCTTGGTGCTCAATGACGATACACAAATCAAGTCGGAAACGCTGGATGCATTGATTGCGTATTTGGATACACATCCTGATGTAGGGGTTGTCGGGCCGAAGATCCTGAATCCCGATGGCAGTATACAACCGTCAGTACGCAGATTGCCGACATTTTGGTCACAGCTGTTATTTGTTTTTTCAAAGCTCGCAATCGTACAACGTTATTTTTGGCATGATTTTGATTATGAAAAAGAACAAGAAGTCCCGCAAATCATGGGTGCATGCATGATGATACGCGCGTCGGTGCTGGAAAAGGTGGGTCTTTTTGATGAAAAATTCTTTGTTTGGTTTGAAGAAGTGGATCTTTGTGCACGTATTAAGGAAAGTGATAATCGTGTTATGTATACGCCATCAGCGGAAATAATACATGAAGGGGGATCAAGTTTTGCACAATACCCTAGTCTCTCGCGATTTCGGAATTATAGCGCGAGTTGCAAGACGTATATGTATAAACACAAAGGATTTTTTGCATGGCTTGTGCTTGCTATCATGTATCCGGTAGGGTTTGTGTTTGTATGGTTAAAAAATCAGCCGTCATTGGCAGTACGCAAGTATAGGAAAATACATCTCCAATTTTGGGTGTGGATAAGTTTGCTGATTGCCGGTGTTGAAGTGCTGTCGTTTGTTGGATGGTCAGTGCCAACCATAAATAGCATGATGTTTTGGATCGTGGGGACACTGACATTAATTCTCGGGCTATATCATTTGCCGTATGCAGGTCTTGTCGTGTTGGCAGAACTCATCATTGGCTCAAAAGGCGGTTTGTTTGCCTGGTCAATCGGGGACAACACGATCAATGTGCGTATTATCATTTTCATAGGGATTTGCCTCGCATGGTTTTTAAAATATGTATATTCTGCAATACAAACCAAGACGTTTTTTCCAGCAGGATTTTTGACGATGAGAAAATCCGTATTCCGTTGGTGGTATGTCGCTATGGGGGTCATTATTATCGCAGGGACATTATATGGTTGGGCGCGTAATGATGTTTCATCAGTCTTTGCAGATGCAAACGCATGGTATTATTTTTTCATTGCGCCGGTGCTATATGACACGTTTGCGGATAAAGGAGGTTATAAACAAATGGCGCGGTTGATATGTGTTGCTATCGCTTTGCAAATAACAAAGACATTATCACTGGTGTACTTGATGTCGCATCCAGGTATTGGGTCAGATTTGATGACGGCAGTGTATCGTTGGGTCCGAGATACGGGTGTGGGAGAAATCACTCTTGTCAGTCAAAACGTCTATCGCACGTTTTTGCAAAGTCAGATATATTTGTTGCCATTTTTTCTTGGTATACTTGCGTATGTACGATGGGGTGGAGAAGGAAAGTCTCCCTATATGCCACGGTATACCGGCAGGGCGATATGGGTAGGATCACTTATTGTAAGTGGAATTATTATTAGCCAGTCTCGTAGTCTTGGTGTCGCGTTAGTGTGCAGTGGTGTCGTATTGGCAGTGTTAGCGGCAAAAGGAATATCGTGGAAACGATATGCGGTATTGATTGGTAAAGGGGTCTGCATGGGGCTATTTGCGCTTGTGATCATCATTGGAGTGATAAAAATTCCTTTTTTTGCAACTCAAACTGATGTGGGGGTCAATTCTGTCAAAAAAAGATTTGAAAGTGAAGCAGCGGTAGGCTCGCGATGGAGTCTATTGCCCGTTATGAGCAAAGAAGTGCTACACAATCCGCTCATCGGATATGGTTTTGGTAAAACGTTGACATATATTTCTCAAGATCCACGCGTACTTGAAAATGATCCAAGTGGTACATATACGACATACGCATTTGAGTGGGGATATTTAGATATTTTGTTAAAACTTGGTCTTGTTGGTCTTATTGTCTATGCACTGTTTTTTCTTCATATATTGTATCGAGGATGGAAAGCGATAAAAAATACCGTCATTGAGAAAAACGGTATGCAGTATGCATGGCGTATGGGGATATGGTTGGGACTTATTGCACTTGCGATTACGCATTTTTTTACACCATATCTTAATCATCCTTTGGGTATCGCATATCTTATCATGGTAGGACGAGTATTTGATGATATGGTATAATAATTTTTATTATGTCATATCTTATTCTCGTGCGTCACGGACAATCTCGCTGGAATCTTTCAAATAGATTTACCGGCTGGGTTGACGTTACGTTAAGCCAAAAGGGAGTGCAGGAAGCGATGGACTGTGCGAAAAAATTAAAACACCTAACAATTCATCAGGGATTTACATCTCACTTGGAGCGCGCGCAAGATACGCTGAATATTATCCTTGCGGAACAGGAAAAGGGTGCCATTTTTCTTCATCCTACTGATAAGAAGAAAAAACGATTCCTTTTTGCCGATAATATTGCACGAGATGAGATATTGGTAAACGCTACAAGCTTACTCAATGAGCGATATTACGGCGAGTTACAGGGTATGAGAAAGGACGTCGCCAGTAAAAAATTTGGAAAGAAAAAGGTGTTGGCATGGAGGCGCGGGTATACTGATCGTCCACCTGGGGGTGAAAGTCTCAAGGACGTGTATGGTCGCGTCATTCCTTTTTTTAGAAAAAGGATAACCCCATTGTTAAAAGAAAGAAAAAATATAATCATCGCCAGTCATGGAAACACCATGCGAGCTATTATAAAATACATTGAAAATATATCTTCAAAGGATATTCCGAATCTGGATTTTGATTGGGGAGAGCCAATAATTTATAATTTTCACAATAAGGAATTTCAAAAACTAGACGGCAATCTGAAGTTTCAACGTTCGGTCTATTGGAAAGCGCCAAAAAAATCTACGATTTAAAATTGAGACTCTGGGCGTAGATAACCACGGGCAAATTCTTCGCCGGACATGTTATTTTTTCCTTCAGGTTGCACGGTAACAAGTTCAATAGATCCGTTTGATAACTGGTACCACAACGAATGTGGGTAATCAGGTAGAGTAAAAAGGGTGCCAGGAGGGTGTGGTGGATCGGTAATGGTGTCTTCACCAATAGAATGTATCTTAATACGTTTGCCGTTGTATTCACACCACAATCCTGGCCATGGATACAACGCGCGCAACATACGACGTACTTCAGTGATTGATTTTTCACCGGTTACTTTGCCAGTCTCTTTTTTTAACATTTTTGTAAATGTCGCTTTTTCGTGGTCCTGCGTTTGGGGTGTGATTTTTCCATCGACAAAGTCTTGAATCGTATCCACAAGCAATGATCTTCCTTGATCTATAGTTTTTTCAGTAAGCGAAATATAGGTTTCATCCATGGAAATAGGAATGTGTTTTTGGGCCAACAGGGGGCCATGATCCATTTTCTCGTCCATAAGCATGATAGTGATACCTGTCTCGGATAAACCCTGCAAAATAGCGCTCTGAAGCGGTGTGGCACCCCGTAGAGCCGGTAATAATGATGGATGAACATTGATACAGCCGTATTTAGGTATATTGATGACATCTTGAGAAATGATTTGTCCAAAAGAGACGACGATGATCAAGTCTGGTGTTAGTTGTTTTAACGCTGAAATAAATGTTGGATCGTTGACGTCTTCGGGTTGTAAAACGGGAATATGGTTTGCCAGCGCAAGTTCTTTTGTAGGTGTCGCTACAATTACTTTTTCTCTACCTATTGGACGGTCAGGTTGGGACACAACAGTGATCGGTTTCATGCCGGCGGAAATCAAACTATGAAGAAAACCGACCGAGTATGCTGGAGTGCCAAAAAAAATAATGCGCATATATCTAGGCGTGTTCAATTTTGAATAATTTTTCCGCACGATCTAGAAACAACGTGCCGTTGAGATGATCTATCTCATGTTGAAAAACATGTGCAAGAAGTCCTCTTGCTTTTACTGTTTGCGTTGTACCATCGCGATCGGTAAACTGTACGGTGACAGCACTATGTCGTTTGACCGTACCGACAAAACCGGGGACTGATAAGCAACCCTCGTCTTCGCTCTTGGAGCGAATAGATGTGTTGGCTATGGTTGGATTTATGATAACAATGGCTTCACGTGATCCATTTTTGTAAAAATCAAAACGATGGGGGTCAGGTACTAATGTAGCGAGCGCGATATCTTTTCCCACTTGAGTTGCCGCAAGACCGATGCCGTTTTCTTCATACATCGTATAGATCATCTCATCAATCAATTTTTGAAAATCCGCCTGTACGATTGTTGCAAGCGGTATTTTTTTTGTTTTTTCATGTAATACCGCCACGTTGGCAGGTACGAGTGCGAGTTTTTTCATATAATTATAGTATACGCGGATCAGGATTAATCATCCAATCCGCTGATAATTTCATTAAGACTGCATGGATGACTTCTGGAGTAACATATAACGAATCATACGGTGCGGTGATCTGTATTAAAATGCGGCTAGATCGTCGTGTTGATGATTTTGGAATTAGAGTTATTGTAGTAGAATTTGATGAAAAGTCAATCGTTTCTTGTAACGCGTTACATAGTGATTTTACTTGGGTATTTTCTTCTGTTTCACGACCTTTAAAGGTACATAAGATGTGGCGAGTGAAAGGAGGAAGGTGGTATTTTTTTCGCATGGCCAGTTCATTATTTGCAAATGAATGATAATCAAGAAGTTTTAGTGTTTGGATAAATGGTACGTCAGTGTTAAATACTTGTATCAGACAGGTCGCCTCTGTGTTGCGCATGGAAAAAAACTGTGCATATTCTTGCCATTGCCCTTCAACCGCGCGGAATTGTTCCATGGATACAATAGGGTCTGTTGCAATGCATGCAATAAGACCAGCTGAAGAAATATAATCAGTTGTATCATAGAGGATACGAGATGTTGCAACAATTATTGAGGGTTGTTTGGGCGAGAGATGCGCGGTTGTGGTCTCGCTGTCCAAAGTGAAGATGGGTATTTTGGAAAAAAGTTGTGAGAGTCGTTGTGCAATTTTTTCAATACCAAGTCCGAGAAATAATAATGATACACCATGACAATGTGGGCATTGATCAGGAGCTATCTGTGTGTGTTTGCACGTCAAACAGTGTAATTGTGTATTTTTTTGACTAAAACGCAGATATTGTTGGCAGGATGGACAGATAAAAACATATTTACATTCTTTACATACGACGGATTTTCCTCCTCCTTTGTGGTTGAGATACAATACAACGGATTTTTTTTCAAAGAGTGTACTACTGATTTCTTCTTGCAGTCGTTGACTGATAAAATCAACGTTACCGCCACGGAATTCATCATGCATATTTATTACAATCGGCGCAAACGCTGTATGTCTTTTTGGATGAGTGCAGGGGATAAAAGAAAATTCTTCCAGCCGTGGCGCGCACGATGAGAAAATGATACGTGCGTGATACGCCGATGCTTTAAAAACAGCGGAAACATTATTATCAATAAGCGGGTTTCCTAAATGAAGCTTGTGATTTTGATGCTCACTTTGGTCTATGATAATTGTTTTTAAAGTGGAGTAGGGGATTCCCAACAAATAACGCGCTCCGATAAAAATCAAATTGTCACCGCGCTGTGCCATCGTACGTACCGATCGTTGTTCCCGTATACCTTCATTTTCTGCCAATGTTATTGACGATTTATATTGAGATAAGTGTTCAAATAAATATTTCGCTCGTTGCAAGGTGGGCGTAACGATAATAAGCTGTTCCTTTTTTTTGATGGCAGTACGGACGAGGACTTTGTAATAATCACTCGCTTCGTGCATGTGCTGATAATGAAATGATACAGATTGCAGTTTTCCTTTTAATGGGAGTTGATGTCGTGCTTTGATACTATCGGTACTTTTTTCTATTTTTGCCCGTTTTCTTAATTTTATAAGTGTCAGAGGGTACATCAAATGCAACATGGTGGAAGGCGATACACAGTAGTGTCTAGAAATATTGAGAATATATGATATTTCTGATTCAAGGAGTGGGGTAAGATCATGACGAATAGTAGAAATGCTTTTAAGTTGTACCTGTTTTTTATTTGTATGAAGTTTTTCAATGTTCATGACAACGCCAGTGCATTCTCGATTTTTAAAAGGTATGGTAACAAATTGGCCTTTTTTAATTTTTTCGTTTGTTGAGTCATCGTAGGTATAGTCAAAAAAACCCAGCTGTCTGGGGAGTCTAAGTGATGGTATGACGGATACTTGGTGTAACATGGCAGTTATATTGTAAATTCCATAACAAGATGACCCACACCCAACGGCGCTTCGTATGAAAGCGTATGATGCTCGTAGGGAAGATTTTTTAATATGCCCGATAACATAGCCAAAATAGGCATGGAACACGTCTTAACTTCGTCAACAGTGCACTCTGGTGTGGTCAGTAAAGCATCAAATTGTTTTTTTTCAAAGGCACTCACAATACGTTGGTCAAATGCTTTTGCATTTTTTTGAAATCCCCCCGGAGCATCTTTAGAAAGTGTGTGTGCAAGGTCTGCAGATCCAATAATAGCGATGTTGGCGTGATGACTGGCAATCGCATCATACAAGGAGATGCCTGTACGATACAAAGCAGAAAGATCAGAAGATGTGGGTGGGTAGATTATGGTTATGGGTATCTTTCTATCTATTTCCAACGAAAGGAGGGGCACTGTTGCGGCATATTCAGCTTGTTCATCCGTGTGGTATACCCATGGTATGTTTGTACCCTCAAAATAATGTTTGAGATAATCGATGAAGACATGATTTACTCTATAATTTTTGGTTGTGACAAGATCTCCGAATTCTTCAAAGGATGCCTTATACGTGATGCTATGTTGTATTTGGAAAAAGGGTTTTGTTTCCTGTGCATGCGGTGCCAAAATAATAACATTCTCAATTTTATGAGATGCAAGGTGTTCGCGGACTTTGCTGTATGCCGATAATGTATTGGTAAATGCATCGCGTTTTTCTTTGCCGATTGCAGGTACCAAAAGTGGAGTGTGAGGAAGAACCGCCGCGTATACAAGAGGCATATGGTTATGGAAGGGTTGCAGTCGTTACAGGAGATGAGTCAATACCTATATCAATAGGATCACCTTGTGCATGTAAATGCAGTGCGCGATCGGTGGTGTTGACGATACTGTCCCACTGGAAGCCAAGCGTTTCAAATACTTCTTTTGAAGCAAACGGACGTCGCTCTCCATTTGAAATGATGTAGACTGCGCTACTTTCGGCTGATGTGATGAGTGTACCATCGTCAAAGAGTACCGGGGCGCCAGTAGGGAGTACGTCCAACTCTTGTGGTGATTTTGGTGTAGATTTTGTGTACGGAAAATTGACCGTCAGTATCTCGCGCGCCCAGATCGGATGTTTGATACCTTGCTTGACGAAGAACACGCCACCAGTCTTTTTATCCTGGTATAGTTGTCCACGAGGGTTGTCATTAGTATGGGTAATCAATCCGCCTACAGGAATATCTGCCAACTCTGCATCTGTCGCTTCTACGACTTCTTCAGGATTGAATCCAATTTCTCTAAAGACTTTTCCTGATGTGATACCATACCGTTTGTCGTCAACAATCAAAAATACAGCACCTTTTGGTGAACGGAGAAGAGAGTATTGTGCAAATTTTATCACATCACCCGTTTCGTATGTATCCAAGTCACCTTTTTTAATTTGAATGATTTGGCTTTTGCTATATCGTGAAAAAAGTGCACCTGCGGAGGCAAATAGTCGTTTTTTGCCACCTTGCAACAACCAGACCGCACCGGCACCTTCCTCTTGCACTACAAGACCATCGGGATAAAATTTACCAAAATATCGCGTCCACAGCTTCCAAAAGTTTTCATTGCCATGAAGGTGTGGTGTGTAATTGTATAGTGCAGCGGTAGCGACTGTCTCCGGTATCACCAACTGTCCGTCTATGTCTGCGGCAAAACCCAGTTTGAAATTGAATCTTTCAGGGTTTGTGGTGTAATACACTTTTTGAAATGCTGCATTTTCTATCTGGTTTGCAAATCCTTTAAATTTCTGGAGACGAGGATCAGTAGGGGAACAACTATCGCATACGCCATAGCCCGTCGCCCAATCATAACTATATTGGCGTGGTGAAGGGTTTTCAATTAAACTTTGTTCTTTTTGAAGTAATACGATCAATACTTTTGGGTTCAGATTATATTCTTTTGCTGCACGTTGGATGATGTCGGCTGCTCGTTTGACTAGACCGTCTACATCGGGAAATATCTTTGAAGCAAGCGCGGATTTTTTTTCTACGAGAAAATTTTGAATTTCGTCAGATGTCATGGAATTGACATCAAAAAATTCACCATCAGAGATGATTTTATTAGGGTTAAAGGTCAGAGCGGCATAGGTGTCAAACGGTGTCAGCAAAGTGAGGATAAGCATACCGACGACTGCAACTGATGTTATACGGTTACTAAATTGACGTTTTTTTGATGAAAAAGCGTGATGCTTCATATAGTAGCAGTATAGCACAGTGGAAAAGAAGGAACAAGAATTTTTTACGATCCGCTGGTGATGGCAACACTTTCATCTTTGGCGTCCAATTTTACTTTTGCATTTTCCTTGATTTCGCCGTCTACAATACGTAAAGCAAGGGGATCAAGGATGGTTTGTTGGATGACGCGCTTGAGGGGGCGCGCGCCGTAGTATTGGTCAAAACCGCGTATTGCAAGCAACTCAACGAGTTTTTTGGAGTATTTGACAGTGATATCTTGTTTGGCAAGGCGTGTGACGACGTTGCGAAGTTGAAGTTCCACGATATGATTGATGTGTTCTTCATCAAGAGGGTGAAAGGTGATAACTTCATCAATACGGTTAAGAAATTCGGGCTTGAATTGTTGTTGAAGAAGTTGGTGGATACGTGTTTCCATATCTTTCACGTCAATTCGTGCTTTTGCTTTCTCATTTTCAGCAAAGCCCATATCTACGGAGCGGATTAGATCACCACCAAGATTTGATGTCATGATGATAATGGTGTTTTTGAAGTTGACTTTTCGTCCTTTGGCATCAGTGATATGTCCTTCATCAAGTATTTGTAGTAAAAGATTAAATACCTCTGGATTGGCTTTTTCGATTTCATCAAATAATATGACACTATATGGTTTACGGCGAATTTGTTCAGTGAGCTGTCCACCTTCATCATACCCGACATAGCCGGGAGGTGAACCAATAAGACGAGCGACAGAATGTTTTTCACCATACTCACTCATGTCAATGCGTACCAATGCGGTCGGGTCGTTGAACATAAAATTTGCCAGCGTTTTAGCGAGTTCTGTTTTTCCCACACCGGTAGGGCCGATGAAAATAAACGATCCGATAGGACGCCCTTCTTCTGAAAGGCCGGCACGAGAGCGACGCAGAGCGTTTGAAACCGCTTGGATTGCCGTATGTTGTCCGACAACGTGTTGTGCAATATATTTTTCTGCATGGGCGAGTTTTTCCGCTTCGCTTTGGAGCATACGTACGGCAGGGATACCAGTCCAACGTTGGACAATGCCGGCAATATCTTCCTCCGTCACTTCTTCTCGGAGAAAACGGTGATCTTTTTGCAGTGAGTTTAGTTTTGTTTCGGATTTTTCAATCTCTAGTTGCAATTGTGGAATTTTTCCATAACGGATTTCGGCTACCTTAGAAAGATTTACTTGACGCTCGGCAATATCAGCTTCTTGTTTGAGCTGTTCTATTTCTTTACGAAAATTACGCACACTCGTGATAAGTTCTTTTTCGTGTTTCCATGCCAACTCTAGATGATTGGATTCCTCTTTGATCTCCGCAAGTTCTTTTTGCAATTCTTTGAGGCGCTTTTTTGAGTGGGTGTCTGATTCTTGTTGTAATGCCTGTTTTTCAATTTCAAGTTTGATGACTTTACGTTTCAACGTATCAAGTTCAATCGGCTGGCTATCTATCTGCAAGCGAATAGCAGATGTGGCTTCGTCAATCAGGTCAATGGCTTTATCAGGTAAAAATCGATCAGAAATATATCGATGTGAAAGTTGTGCTGCAGCAATGATTGCTGAATCGGTAATACGTACCCCATGATGGACTTCGTATTTTTCTTTGATGCCACGCAAAATAGCAATCGTGTCATCCACGCTTGGTTCGTATACATATACATGTTGAAATCGGCGTTCAAATGCCGCATCGTTTTCAACGTGTTTGCGATATTCCTTAAAGGTGGTAGCCCCAATCATACTTAATTCTCCGCGAGCCAACGCCGGTTTGAGGAGATTTGACGCGTCAATAGCACCTTCAGCACCGCCGGCACCGACCAATGTGTGCAATTCATCCACAAACATAATGACTTTACCTGCGGCTGCTTTGACTTCTTTTAACACTGCTTTGAGTCGATCTTCAAAATCTCCGCGAAATTTCGTACCAGCCACCAACGCACCGATATCCAACGATAAGAGCTCTTTATCTTTTAGTGATTCCGGCACATCACCTGATGCGATGCGTTGTGCCAAACCTTCGGCAATAGCAGTTTTTCCTACTCCTGCTTCACCAATAAGGACGGGATTATTTTTTGTACGCCGAGAAAGCACCTGTATCACACGTCGGATTTCCTCATCTCTTCCAATCACAGGATCAAGTTTTTCTTTGCGTGCAAGATCAGTGAGGTTGATCGTGTATTTTTCAAATACTTGATATTTACTTTCTGGGTCAGGATCGGTGATTTTGTGACTACCGCGAACTTCTGAAAGTATCTTTAATACTGAATCATACTCTACATTCATCGTTCGTAATATATATTGTGCGACAGATGGGACTTGGATCAATGCAAGAAAAATATGCTCTGTGCTGATATATTCATCACCAAGATTTTTTGCCTCACGATCCGCTTGACTCATCACTCGTGCAAATTCTTGAGATACATACACCTGACCTCCCATTTCTAATGGGGCCTGGGGAAGTAGTTGGAGTTCTCCATCCAGTTTTTCATTGAGATCTGTCACGGATATTTCAAGTTTTTGCAAAATACTGGTGACAACGCCTTCCGCGTGACTGACCAATGCATACAGAAGGTGAGTAGGAGTAAGTTCTTGATGATTTTTATCCGCGCATAACATCTGCGCGGCTTGCAATGTTTCCTGGGCTCGTGTTGTGAATTTGTTGTTCATCATATGCACATAGGATAGTGAAGTTTTGATTTAGCACTCTGTATGAGTGACTGCTAATGTCACTATATAACATCCAATAAAGATGTCAATAGTGAATCATCTGCGGTATAATAATGAATATACCATTTTTTTGTGTGAAACGGGAAATTTTTCCAGAACAATTATCATATGCACATGTCGCGACACGTCATCCGTCCGTGCTTTTTGAGTATTTCAAAACTTCTCCGCACGGCCTTGCGACAGAGGATATAGTAAAACGATGTAATCAATACGGGTCCAATCGTGTCAGCAAAGATGAGTCGCGTTGGTATCATATCCTGTGGAATCAATGTACATCTTCATTTGTATATCTGTTGATCATTGCATCACTATTGTCCGCGCTCATCGGCGATACTATAGAAGCAAGCATGATTGGTGCCTTTGTGTGTATCAATGTCGCGTTGGGATTTTTTCAAGAAATGCGCGCACTCAAAGCACGAAGTCACTTACGAAAGTATATCCAGCGTCATGCGCGAGTACTCCGTGACGGCGCGGTATCAATCGTTGGCAGTGAACAAGTAACTGTAGGGGATATCCTTATTATCGGGCCGGGCGATATACTACCTGCTGACGGTGTGTGGCTTTCCGCTCAACATCTGGAGCTTGATGAGTCTGTACTTTCAGGCGAGTCGTTGTCTATTACGAAAAATACTCAAACACCAAAGCGTGCGCCGACGAATTATTTTAAAGCGAGCAATATCGGTTTTTCTCAAACAAAAGTTGTTGCGGGAAAGGGGACGCTTTTGGTGACGGCAATCGGTGATGCAACCGTTGCGGGTTCACTTTTTTCCAAAACAAATAACAAGCACGAGCCCAGTGAGTTTGAACATGGTATCCAACGACTTGGTGCTATGTTGTTTGCAGTTGTTTCTATTACGATCATTCTCTTAGTCATTCTTAAGATTTTATTCCAACACGAAACAAACGCGGTGGAGTTGGCGGTGTTTGGAATAGCATTGGTTGTTGGTGTAGTACCTGAAGCTTTGCCATTTGTGACGACATTTTCGATGTCGCGTGGGGCGATACGTTTAGCGAAAAAGGGTGTGATCATCAAACGATTGTCCGTGATTGAAGATTTGGGTGGCGTGGATATACTATGTGCGGACAAGACAGGGACGTTGACAGAAAACAAGATGACCGTCGCATCAATCTGGGGGAATAAGAAAGAGGTACTGTCGTGGGCGCGATATAGTGCATGGGATAGCGATACGCAACGATTTAAAGAAGATACGTTTACTCATGCGCTTGTCAAAGACATGACACAAAAAGAGCGAGAGAGTTGTACGAGACTCATGATTGAATACTCCTCGCCGTTTGATCCCATCACGCGGACCGAGCAGACGACGATCCTTGAACATGGCAAAAAACTTCATATTCTCAAAGGTGTCCCTGAAATATTTTTTTTATTATTGTCTGAAAAAGAGCGTGAGGGTGCACAGAATTGGCTAAAAGAGGAAGGTCAAAAAGGGAGACGTGTGGTGGCAGTCGCTATCGCACGGGGTGAACATATTTCACATAGTCACATGATTGCGGAGTCTGATTTTGTCGGCATGATCTCATTTGAAGACTCGTTGAAACGAAATGTCAAAGCCATATTGGCACAAGCACATCGTTTGGGAATCAAAGTAATGATTGTCAGTGGTGATGCACCAGATGTGGTGGGGTATGTGGCAGAAAAAGTGGGACTAATCAAAGATCGTACATCCGTGATTACGGGGGATGAATTTTCTGCAATGAATGCAAGGGCGCAAGCTCTTGTGTTTGAGAAACCTGTCGCGTTTGCGCGCATGATGCCACTGCAAAAACTTGAAGTGATAGAACATCTCAAACAACAAGGACACATTGTTGGATTTTTGGGTGATGGATTCAATGATGCGCCTGCATTACGTCTTGCTCATGTCGGGTTGGCGGTCAATAACGCATCAGAAATGGCAAAGGATAGTGCACCGATTATCTTGACGAGCAAAGATTTTGGGCCGATTATTGACGGTATACAAGAGGGAAGACATATTTTTGCTAACACGATTACGTATATCCGCGCCACATTGACATCCAATCTCGGAAATTTCTATGCACTGATATTTGCCACGTTGACATTACCGTATTTACCGATGCTGACGGTGCAGATATTGCTTCTCAATCTTTTTACTGATGGGCCGATGATTGCTATTGCAGCCGATAGAGATGGGGGAGTGGCACAACGACGACCGCAACGGTACCACGTGCGCGATATATTGGTTGTGGCTTTTATATTGGGGTTGGTAAGTACGGTGTTTGACTTTGCCTTTTTTGGATACTTTGTTGGACACGGGAAAGAGATACTGCGCACCATGTGGTTTATGGGATCGGTCTTTACCGAACTCGTATTACTGTTTTCTATACGAACATTGCATCCTATATGGCGTGCTAGAGCTCCAGCGCCTGTGTTGGTGTGGAGTTCAGGTGTCGCTGTATTTCTCACCATCATATTACCCTTTACCACAATAGGACACGATTGGCTTGGTTTTACTACCCCGAATACTCATAATATGGTTGTCGTCGGGGCTTTGGTCGTCGGGTACTTTGTTGTCACAGAAATCGTAAAGCTTTTTATTCGACGGTTTATGGGTGAGGTTAAGAAAAAATAGGGGAAGTGGTATTTTTCTTGATAGGACGATTTTAATTTGATAGGGTCTTTATATATGGCATTTCAAACACGAGACATTTTGGGGGTCAACGTACACCAGATCTCACTGGATCAACTGCGCAAAACGTGTGTGGATTGGTTTTCGTCATCTTCGTCTCATCATATCGTGACCGTCAATCCAGAATACGTTATGGCGGCGCAACACGATACGACGTTTGCCACTGTGCTTGGCAATGCTGATATCGCTATCGCAGATGGTGAGGGTATTGTGAAAGCTTCAAAATATCTTTACGGTGCGCAAGGGAAACTAGAGCGTATCACTGGGACGGACTTTAGTTGGGATCTTGCAAGACTGTGTGCGCAATATGGCAAACGAATGTATTTGCTCGGCGGGCGTTCTGATGAAGTCGTGCAAAAGGCCGGTCTGGCATTTCGTCGTGCATATCCAGAATTGAAAATTGTGGGAATGCGTGGTGGCGTGTCAAAGCAGGGCAGTAGTGAACCGTACTTTGCGGAGTTTGCTAAGCAAGAAGAAATGGAAACAATACTGGATGAGATACGTACATCGGCACCTGACGTGCTATTGGTCGCGTACGGTGCACCGACACAAGATATCTGGATTGCACGCTATCTCAAAGAACTTCCTTCTATAAAGATTGCAATTGGTGTCGGGGGAGCACTTGATTATGTGGCGGGTGTCGTGCCACGTGCATCACGCTGGATGCGCGCATTGGGGCTTGAATGGTTATTTCGCCTTATCAATCAGCCAATACGACGATGGCGTAGGATCGTGACAGCTACTATTGCATTTCCGCACGCGGTAAGGAAAGCAAAACAAAAATAATATGTATTTGATTATAAACACGGCATATAAGGATAAAGCGTGGATTGCCCTTGCTGATGAGGCAGGAGTAAAAAGTGTTGTCTCTGTCGTACCAGAAGGAAACGGTCACATGGATCCTTTGGTAGGTGTAGAAAAAGGACTAAAAGAAAATGGTGTGACATTGGAATCACTGGAAGGAATCATCGTAAATAGTGGTCCCGGTGCTTTTTCTGCATTGCGAGGTGGTATTGTTGTAGCGAACACGCTTTTGTTTGCTCTCGGTATTCCTGTTGTTGGTATTCCGATGCCCGATGATCGTCCTAGTGCACAGACTGCGTTACTCGGTATCATGGCGTGTAAGGGTGCACCTATTGGTAATGTTGTGGAGCCGGAATATGGAAGAGAACCGAATATAACTGTGACGAAAGAAAAATAAGTCTTCCCTATTTGTCAAAGTTGTGGTTTTCCACTGAGATTTTGGCTATGTATGATACTATTATAAACGACGATCCCACAAAGATCATGTAATCAAAACAAAAGAGGATATGCTCACATATATTTTGTTTATAATCGGGTTTTACATCCTCATCAAAGGGGCTGACTTGTTGGTGGACGGTTCTTCGTCAGTGGCAAAGAAGTTAAAAATTTCCACCATTGTCATCGGGCTTACTGTTGTATCGTTTGGTACGTCGGCGCCGGAGTTTATCGTGAACATCTTTGCAAGTGCGCAAGGTAATACACAACTTGCTATTGGTAATATTTTGGGGAGCAACATTGCTAATATTTTATTGATATTGGGTGTTGCAGCGATCATCTATCCACTAGCAACGAAAAAAAATACTGTATGGAAAGAAATTCCCCTCGGTCTACTAGCGGCGGTTTTGTTGGGAGTCCTAGTCAACGATAACTTGATTGATAGTGGAAGTTTTTCTGGATTAAGCAGGATTGATGGCGTAGTGTTGCTGTCACTATTATTGATATTTCTATACTACACTTTTGGTATATCAAAGATTACAGGGGAAAAGGATGAGATTGAAATCAAGAAAATGGGGTATTTCAAATCAACTCTGTTTATCATAGCGGGCATGATTGGATTGGTGGTTGGAGGAAAATGGATTGTTGATGGAGCGGTTAAAATAGCTGAAAATTTTCATATTAGTCAGTCATTGATCGGGTTGACGATTGTCGCTATTGGTACGTCTTTGCCAGAACTTGCCACATCTGCTGTCGCGGCATTTAAAAAACAAACAGATATTGCGATTGGAAATGTCGTCGGGTCAAACATTTTTAATATATTTTGGATATTGGGTTTTTCCGCTCTTGTGCGTCCATTGCCATTTGATGATAGTTCAAATGGTGACATTTTGATGACTATCGGTGCCAGTGCACTTTTGTTTATTATAATGTTTTTGGGGAAACGACATGTCGTGGAACGTTGGCAGGGGATCATGATGGTTGGACTGTATGTTGCGTATATCGTATTTTTGGTTATGACGAAATAGGGGTTTGACTACATTGACGTAAAACCTTACTATCTAGATATCTAGTTCATTTTGAAAATAGGGGATGAAATAATGAAAAGTAATACACTAATTCGAGTCTCTCCCACACTCTCGCTGGGTAAAAAACGATACAAGATTGATATAAAACCGGGTCATAGCTGGTTAGATCGGTGTCGTTCTTTAAGGCAGAAAGGTCTCTATTTACCTATAAAGCCGACAGAGTTTCCTTGTCAAAGGATATAAAGATCCCAAAATGTCGCATAATTGCACCTGGTTCAGAAGCATACCAACATATAGAAGTGCCAGTATCATATATTGATAAATATACGAGGCAACGGTCATATGGATCCACTCAAAGGCATTCAGCAAGGTTTGAAAGAAAATGGGGTGACATTGGAATCGCTTAAGGGTATTGTGGTAAACAGTGGCCCTGGGGCGTTTTCTGCACTGCGGAGTGGGATTGTTGTTGGAAATACATTGTCGTTTGGACTAGGGATCCCTGTGGTTGGTATTCCTATGATTGAAGATCGACCTGTTGCGCAGACCGTCGCGCTTGGTATAATTGAGGTCAAGAAAGTTCCCGTCGGCAATGTGGTCACGCCGGAGTATGGGAGAGAGCCGAATATAAGTTTGTCAAAGAAAATGATTACACCTAATGGTCAGTAGTTGATCGATCCTCATAAATTATGTTATCCGAATAGGGAGTCTTTTGTTATATTTATGGCATATTGTCCCTAACATTCTTGACAAAAATGGTAAAATATGCTTTACTCCGTTCATCGTATTGTAATTTTAAAACGAGCGTAGCTCGGAAATAGGAGAAAATAATGAATAAAATCATCGCCGTTGCCGATTCTGTTGCTCTTGCATTAGAGCAGATAGGAATTGATTATAGTGACATTTTGACACTTCCTCAAGATAAACTTGAAAAGGTCAAAAAAATTATTGCCTCGAATCAGGAATCTCAAAAAAAAGCAGCAGAGAATCCAGAAAATATTTTTGATGTTATCACTCAACAAAAAAAGTTTTTTAAAGATGTTTTTAATAGGGACATCGACATTGATGAAAATATGATCCCTGAATGTCCTCGGGGAAAAGGATGGCAGTTGGTAATAATCCCTGAGGGTGTGACCCACAAGGAAATATTGGATGGATATGCCAAATTAAAGATCGAAATTACCATTTACGGATACGGAGGACGTTCTTTAGATGAAGTTGTGACGGATCTTGAGCGTGATCCTGCTAAAGGTATGCAGATTGTCTGGGTAGAAGGCTCAATTGAGCCTAACAGAAAATATGCCAACATTTCGGCAGATAAGGCTAAGGAAAAGAGCATTAAGGGTGTAACGGTGAGGGAACGTCTTTTACTTGGGCTTTTGAAATATTGGGAGAAAAAAAGACATCTCGATGTAAAAAATTACACACTTTGTGCGGGTTCTCGCAATGTGGACGGTAACGTTCCCAACGTCAACTTCAACGATGGTAAGGTCAAGGTGAACTGGTACAACACTGACAACTACAATGACAATTTGCGCCTCCGTGAGGTAGTCTCCTAAAATGCCCAATACAGAGTCCGCGCAAGCGGGCTCTGTGTGCTATTTCAAAGACTGTAGCCAACGATTGGTCATTTTTGAGATTTCCTGGAGACGATATTCAAAATTTATATAGTATTTGATGTCGATGATCCCCAGCTCATAACATATCCGCAAGAGGTGTTTGAGGGATTCTATCTTGAGACGGGCGCGACGAAGAGGGAGAGATTTACTTTCCTTACTTTCAAGAGTAGCGACAAGAAGCAGGTCAATGAGCTCGAGCGAGTGCTGTTCTATTCGCAAGTAGATACCAAAGCGATTTTTCTTGGAGATTTTTGCGGAGAATTTATAAATGGTCTTGTACCACTCTGATGCTTTATGGACAACAGGAACCGATCCGAAGTCGTGGGGGGGGGTTACCATACAAGTTTTTTTGATGTAATAATTAGTCTTGAAAATCTCGTGATTTCGTGGCAAGAATTTTCGCGTGGCAAATGGGGTAAGGGAGATATTCATGAATTTGCGTTGCATCTTGAGGATCATCTATTTCCACTACATAGAGAACTCCTCATTGGGCGATATCGCCATGGAGCCTATACCCCATTTTACATCACTGACCCAAAAATACGACATATCCACAAAGCGCAGGTGAGAGATCGATTAGTTCATCATGCTATCTTCCGAATATTATACCAACTATTTGATCGCTCGTTTATTTTCGATTCCTATTCATGCCGTCTAGGAAAGGGGACGCATCGCGCAATAGAGAGATTACGTGTTTTCCTGAGGAAGGAAAGTAACAATATAACACGGCCGGTGTATGTGCTCAAATGCGATGTGCGGAGATTTTTTGATTCAGTCGATCATAATGTGCTGTTGGAGTTATTATGGGATAGGTTGGGTACTGATCGGGTGATGAAGCTATTGGAGCAAATTATTGTCGGCTTTGAAGTGTCAAAAGGGAAAGGGATTCCTCTCGGAAATGTAACGAGTCAGCTATTTGCGAATATATATCTCAATGAGTTGGATCAGTTTGTGAAGCATGTATTAAAGGCAACCTATTATATCAGATATTGCGATGATTTTGTGATAATCAGTCACGATAAAGTGTGGCTTGGGGAGTTGATTATGAGGTTGCAGGAATTTTTATCACAACGATTGTGTCTCGAACTACATCCTAAAAAAGTCAGCATCCGGAAATGGTCGCAAGGAATTGATTTCTTAGGATATATATCACTTCCTGATCATACCATCGTACGGCCACTTACCCGCAAGCGTATGATGAACAAGCTTATTGAAAGAATCCATGAATTTCAGCTTGGACGTATCACCAAAGAAAGATTAGAGAGTACAAGGCAGTCATATTTAGGGATGTTGGGACATTGCAATGCGCGCAGGTTGGAAGAGGTTATAAAAAAGATGACGATGTAACAGTAGAGCAATATGGGTTGTAGAAAAGTGGTTTTTGTTATACTATAGACCTATATGTATTCAACGTCTCCCAAAAAAGCAATTGAGGAATTTACAGCGATTATCTCTCGTGAGTTTAACCCTGAAAAAATAATACTTTTTGGCTCCCACGCGTGGGGGAAACCACATAAAGACAGTGATATTGATCTCGTAGTTATCAAAAAAACAACGAGATCGACACGTGAGGTTGCGCGAGAGATTGACGGGGCTTTGTGGGGACGGAAAGTAGCCCTTGATATTATTGTCATGACTCCTGTCCAGGTAAAAAAACGTATGGATATGGGCGATTTTTTTGTTGGTGATATCCTTAAAAAAGGCAAAATACTCTATGCCAAAAAAGCAAAATAATCTCTATCAAAAGTGGTTTGCAAAGGCTGACGAGGATGACCTTTCTGCCAGTTTTATTCTCAAAGAACAGCATGGGTCGCCAAGCACGGTGTGTTTTTTATCTCAACAGATCGCAGAAAAGTATTTAAAGGGATTACTCGTCTTTGCTGATCGATCTTTTCCAAAAATTCATGATCTTGTTGCTATTGCTACCACAATAGAGGTATTTTTACCTTCTATGAAGGAGGTCAAAGAAGATCTTACTTTTTTAAACGGGTACTATGTCCAAACTCGTTATCCCGGCGATTTTCCAGAATTTCATTGGGGCGATGCAAAGGACGCCTATAAAGCTGCTCAAAATGTGAAACAATGGGTATTGAAGGAGATATCAAAAGATAGTATGAATTCCTAGTCAAAAAATTTTTATGCAAGATATAAAACTCGGAAAGTACCAGCACTATAAAGGAACTATTGTTGAGGTAACTGGCCTCGCGTTGCACAGTGAGACACTTGAAGAAATGGTTGTCTATAATCACCCCGATCCTGTGAAAGGTATGGAGGCAAATACTCTTTGGGTGCGCCCAAAAGCGATGTTTTTGGAAAATGTTGTGATTGATGGACAAGACGTGCCACGATTTCGATATATAGGAATTTGAAGATATATGCCTCATATCCATGATAAAATAGATTTTGTTGTTGAGACATACATTGTGTATAAAAATACCGTACTTTTGAGAAAACATGACAAATATAAGATGTGGCTCAGCGTTGGCGGGCACATTGAATTACACGAAGACCCCAATGAAGCAGCAGTGCGAGAAGTCAAGGAAGAGGTTGGGTTAGATGTGATACTACACACAGAGGAAGGAAGGCAACCCGCCTTTGGTGATTATGATCAATCGCTCATTCCACCACAATATTTAGAAAGACATCATATCAATGACATACATGAACATATTGCATTTATATATTTTGCTACTACACAAACTAATGTATTACAGTTGTCGGCTGAAGAGATTACTGAAGAATGCCGATGGTTTACAAAAGAAGAATTGGAGAGCAATAGGGATGGTATAACTGATAAGGTGCAATTTTATGCACTCAAAGCGCTTGAAGATTTATCAAATATGAATTACTGAATTTATAGACAGCTACTTGACCTGGCTCGTGCAATCTCGTATTCTTCTTGATAAGGTATTTTGTGAGAGAAGTGAGGTGGCAGGTGAGTCTAGACACACAGATGGTAAAAATTAAAAAATGGTATGATATCATCCTTATTGAAAGGGTGGTAACAGTAGATTTATTACTGAACGACTTGAGAATGATGGGTATGGACATTCCAAAGTGGATTACGTCCAAGATATTTTCTCGGCAGAGAGTAATAGAATGGAGTGCATTGGAAATGTCATGGGCACATACAGGATTCGAGTTATTGCCTGGTTCGGTTTTGAAAATGATAGATCAGACCAAGATTCGTCCGGCAACAATTAGTGAGTTTCTCTTGTTTTTGAAGATGCATTTTGGTAAATGCCAAGGTAAGATGCTTATTTGTCTGGAACAAACATTGCATAAACCGCCTTTGGTGTGCGTGTGCATAGTTAAGTCTGATTGGAGAATGGGCCTGATATGCACTAAATACAATGTACTTTATAACCAATACGACAAGTTTGTGGTAGTAAATGAAAAACAGGTAGGTTTTTTATAATCAATGAAGTATATGAATTTAGAAGCTTTCTCCGGAATGCTTTTTTTCTTTTCCAAAAAATAATTATGTGCCCCTGTGCATAAATACCTAGAAAAACTTCTTGAAGTGGTGTATAATACCAAACATGAGGTGAAAAGTGGGAAAAAGTGGGGATAAGTCCGGTGTATCAGGGGATAGTTCACCATAAAAACCACGAGAAACCTCAATAATGCATAAAGGTCGGCGTTTCTATGTTGCAGTTCGCCTTTTCTTTAGTCCACTCAAAGGACGTAGTGCTTAGCTACGTAACCGTTGTATTAAGCCAGTTTCTCTCCTAATTATGTTTATAGGGCAATACAACCACTCGGTGGATGAAAAGGGGCGGATGGCCGTACCAGTCAAGTACCGTAAGGAACTTACCAAAGGTGCGGTGGTTACCAAGGGTTTGGATGACTGTCTTGTTCTGTATACCGTGAAAGAATGGGAAAAGTTGGCAGAGAAGCTGTCCAATCTTTCTATCACTCAAGCCAATACACGTGCATTTGCCCGGCTCATGCTTGCGGGTGCGATGGATGTGTCGTTGGATAAACAAGGTCGAATTATTTTGCCAGACTATCTCCGAGCATACGCACATCTCGGGAAGAAAGTCGTCGTTGCGGGACTCTATAACCGCATCGAAGTATGGTCTGAGGAAGTGTGGCAAACATATAAGTCCAAGACGGAAAAGCAGAGCGGGGAGATTGCTGAACAGTTGGGACAGCTGGGAGTATGACGACTCATCGGTCGGTCATGCCACAAGAAGTGCTTGAGTACTTGCGAGTTCTTTCAAATGGAACGTATATAGATTGCACGCTCGGTGGAGCGGGGCATACGGAAAGCATTTTGACATGCAACGGTCCTAAAGGAAGAGTCCTTGGGATTGATGCCAGTCCAGATGCGATAGTGCAGGCACAGACGCGACTCAAGAAATATGGGAAGCGAGCAGTGCTTGTACAGGGCAATTTTAGAGATGTTGTTTCCTTGGCTACCTTGCATGGGTTTGGTCAGGTAGACGGCGTTCTCTACGATCTGGGTCTTTCAATGGACCTGCTTCGTCAAAGCGGTCGAGGGTTTTCGTTCCAAGAGAATGAGCCACTTGATATGCGTTTTGATCCGAAACAAGATCTGATGGCCATGGATATCGTCAACAGCTGGAAAGAAAAAGACATAGCTGATGCGATATTTCAATATGGGCAAGACCAAGCATCGCGACGTATCGCGAAAGCTATCGTGCAAGCACGGCGCAAAAAGAGGTTTGAGACGACGTTTGATCTGGTCAATGTCATTGAAACGATATTGCCCAGACGAGGGAAGTTTCATCCGGCGACGCAGACGTTTCAGGCGTTGCGTATCGTCGTCAATGATGAGCTGGGTGTATTGCAGTCTTCGTTGGAAAGTCTTGCGACGCTGTTACACACCGGAAGCCGGATCGTCGTCATCACGTTTCATTCACTGGAAGATCGCATTGTAAAAAATGTGTTCAGGCAGTGGGGGAAGGACGGGTTTGCGACTGTTTTAACAAAAAAGGTGGTACCGCCAACGCGAGAAGAGATCCTCGCCAATCCACCCTCACGGAGCGCAAAACTTCGCGCAGTAGAGTGGAAATAGCTGGACGTAGCGAAAATTCAAATACTAAATACCCATGCAATGTCACATTCGTTTTATAAAATAAAAGCTCGACAAATCACCACCACGATTGTGAGTCTGCACAAAGCAGCTCTTTCGCGGGAAAAACTTAAGCGTCTTAATGCAATGTTTCTGTTGACAAGCGCTGTACTTGGCATAGTGTATCTCGTGCAGATAAACAGTTTATCAACGAAAGGATATCGCATAAAAGAATTGCAACGCACCGTGGATACTTTGACGCAAAATAATGAAAAACTACAGTTAAGCGCCATTGAAAAGCAATCTATGGCAACCTTACGTCAGCGTATGGATAGTATGAAATTGGTTTCTACATCAACACTTGATTTTATATCAACTGATCAACCCGTCGCTTCTGCTCGTTAAGCCAATTTATGAAGTTTTCTTTTGATAGAATGACCTTATTTAGAGGCTTTGTTCTCGTGATCGCATCACTTCTGTGTTTGCGACTTTTTAATTTGCAGGTGTTGAGCTATACCGAGTACAAAGCGTTGGCAGATAATGAACATATCTTTTTTCAAAAGTTGTATCCTAATAGAGGCGATATTTATTTAAGAGAACGAGGAGCGGAAAACTCCGATCAACCGTATCTTATGGAGGTAGCAGGGGAAAAATTATTTCCCGCGGTGACCAATCGGCAATATAATCTCATCAGCGCAAATCCGCGTATTATTTCGGATCCAGAAGGTATGGCAAACACTCTAGCATCCATTTTACAGTTGGATGTTGATGATTTGAAAGAGAAACTCTCTCGGTCAGATGACCCATACGTGATTATAAAAAGGAAAGTTACTGATGAACAAACAGATCAAGTCAAAGCATTGGGTTTGACGGGATTATATTATACTAACGAGACATATCGTTTTTATCCGGAACCTGATTTGGGCGGGCAACTGTTTGGTTATGTAAGTAAAGGAGATACTGCGACCGGCAAATATGGGTTGGAGGGATATTACAACGACATTTTAAAAGGACGAGAAGGATCATTACAGTTTGAGTCTGATGTCGTGGGGGCATTGATTCCCATTGGTAAAAAACATGTAACCGAGGCAGTAGACGGGAGTAGTTTGGTGTTGACGATAGACCGGACAGTGCAAACTACTGTATGCGCGCGACTTCATACGTGGGTGACACAGCATGGTGCGGACGGGGGAACCGTTGTGATTATGGATCCAAAGACTGGTGCTATTATTGCCATGTGTAGCACTCCGGATTTTAAACCAAGTGAATACGGTAAAGTCCCGTTAACTACACTCACCAACCCTGCCATCTTTACCCCCTACGAGCCGGGTTCTATTTTTAAACCTATTACCATGGCTATCGGTATTGATACAGATAAAGTCAGTCCCGATACTACCTACAATGATACTGGTGAGTTGGTGTTCGGAAAATATACGATTCGTAACTCTGATAGGAAAGCAAACGGGATTCAAACAATGACTGATGTGCTTGATAAGTCACTCAATACAGGTGCAGCATTTGTTGCAAAATCTGTCGGACTTGATGATTTTAAAAAGTATCTTAAATCTTTTGGATTTGGCGTACCCAGTGGTATTGAGTTGGATACGGAAGTGGGTGGAAATATATCTACTTTGAACGAAAAGCAGGAAATTTACTTGGCCACTGCATCATTTGGTCAAGGTATCACTATGACACCGTTGCAAATCACAAACGCATTTGCAATGCTTGCAAATGGAGGCGTTATGATGCAACCATATATCGTTGATGAGGTGATAAAACCAGACGGAACAAAAGTCAAAACTCAACCAAAGGAAATGTGTAAAGAAAAAGCAGATAACGGTGTATGTAGTGGAAGAGTTGTGTCGTCTCGTACCGCGGCATTGGTGGGAGGTATGTTGGTAAATGTCGTGGAAAAAGGACATGGTACACAAGCAGGAGTAAAAAATTATTATGTGGCGGGAAAGACAGGGACAGCGGAAGTCCCACGTGAAGATGGGCAAGGATATCAGTCAGGCGTCACTATTGGTTCATTTGCCGGATATGCGCCAGTCAACAATCCGCGATTTGCGATGTTAGTAAAAATAGATCGTCCACGAGATGTGACGTGGGCGGAAAGTTCGGCCGCTCCATTGTTTGGCGATTTGGCAAAATTTTTACTTACATATTATGAAGTACCCTATGATCGCACGAGCGCGGCTTCTCATAAGATCAAATAACCGATGAAAACTATTATCCAACAATTGCTCTATAACCTTGCTCGGGCCGTATTACGAAAATATAAGCCCGAGATCATTGGTATTACCGGCAGTGTTGGTAAAACGTTGGCGAAAGAAGCAATTTTTACTGTGTTGAAAACAAACTATTTGGTGCGCGCGTCGGTGAAGAACTATAACAATGAAATAGGATTACCACTGGTGGTATTGGGTTCACAAAGCGCGGGGCGTTCTATCGGTGGGTGGTTATTACTTTTGTGGAAAGGACTGGGATTACTGTTTCATTATGCAAAAAATTATCCATGGATGCTGATTTTAGAAATGGGTGCTGATAAGCCCGGCGATATCGCGTATCTGATGGACATCGCGACACCAAAAGTCAGTGTGATCACGACCATAGCGCCGGCTCATCTGGAAAAATTTGGATCACTGGAAGCAGTGGTGGAGGAAAAAGGAACATTGATTCGCAATATGCATCAATTGCAATCGTGGGCTATTTTAAACGCCGACGACGCGCGTGTCATGTCGTTAGTTGAAAAAACAAAAGCGCGCGTTATGACATTTGGAACCGCAAACCGTGCGGACGTACGCATCGCGCATGTGCATCAACATACAGAGTTTGATCCTGACGATCGACAGTTGATCGGCATGGTGGTGAAGTTGTTATATAAGGATCAAGAGGCCGATGTAGAGCTTACTGATATGATTGGCATGCAACATGTCTATGCAGTCGCTACCGCTGTATGTGTCGGTATCGTGTATGATCTCTCCTTGACGGAATCGGCACTCGCATTGCGAGAGTATTCCTGTCCGCAAGGAAGGATGAATGTACTACCGGGAATCAAGCGTACATTGGTGATAGATGATACGTACAACGCATCACCGTTGGCGATGAATGTCGCATTGGAAACATTGGCGGGGTTTCGCTTGGTTGCCACTGCACGAAAGATTGCGGTGCTAGGCGACATGCTTGAGCTTGGTTCTTTGACTGACGGGGCGCATAAAGAAGTGGGACGCATGGTGGCATCTCTGGGAATCGATTTGCTGGTGACTGTCGGTGTGGGAGGACGTATGATTGCCCAATCAGCAGAAAAGGCAGGCGTTGACAAAAGCGCTATCTCGTGGTTTGATACGTCAATTGATGCGCAAAAAAATGTACAAAATCTTATGCGTAAAGGTGATGTAGTCTTGATAAAAGGGTCGCAAGGTATGCGCATGGAACGCATCACAAAGGAAATCATGGCCGAGCCACTTCGTGCAGGTGAGCTTCTCGTACGACAAAGCGCAGAGTGGTCATAACACATGGTCCCATCGTCTAACGGTTAGGACGGGTCCCTCTCACGGACCAAATCGGGGTTCGATTCCCCGTGGGACTACCAAGAGTTACAAGATTATTTTTTTCAAAATCCATCGCGCCATCTGGCGCGTACGCCCCGCCCCTGCATTCAAAATCCGCCTTTGTTTCCCTTGTAAAATCCCAGAGTTCACCCCAATGTATTGAAAGGGTTTTGTCTTTGTCCATTTTGCTGTTTTGGTAACCCTGTTGATAGGGATAGAATGAAATATTGATATTTGGTATTTGATAGAAGAATAGAGTACCTGTCTCTTTAATATTAACTTTAAGATTTTGAACAACGTCTCCTCTTGAAGAAATTGCCTCATGTTCCCACTTTCTTTTTACAAGACCGAGCTCCGTTTTACATTTTCAACAAGACTATCTGAAAAATATTTACTCTGCCCAAACGCCACTTGAAACATGAATTTCCCTTGCGGAGTCGGCTCAAACCAATTATCTCCCCACCTAGTATCTCTTTGGTTCTCCGCAATTGCCCACAGGAAGATGAATAAACACAGTTCTATACAAAATTGCTTACGAGGAGTACAGTGGTGATATATGTCTAAAACTATGCGTATGATTTTGATTATTGGTGGTTTTTTATTACTCTGCTGTCTCGGTTTTTTTATTTATATATCAACCAGAGAAACAGAAGAACATCTAGCGACTGATCCTGTCTCAATGGTCATTCCGATTGAGAAAGATCATGTCTTGGAAATGGACCAAACAACAAACGATGAGCTTATTCAACTTGCGTCTCCTCGTCCTGGGCAAAGCATCAGCAGTCCGTTGATAGTGCAAGGTAAAGCTCGTGGTTCTTGGTTTTTTGAGGCAAGTTTTCCCGTCGTGCTGATTGATTGGGATGGTAAGATCATCGCGCACAGTATCGCGCAAGCAAAAGGAGATTGGATGACTACGGAGTTCGTGCCATTTGAGACCACATTGACTTTTACTGTGGACAAGGATGTCTATAGTGATGCAGGGACACTCATCCTGCGCAAAGATAATCCATCCGGATTGCCGGAACATGACGATGCATTAGAAATACCGATCGTATTTGCACGTGACTAATCACTTCACTTTACCCATAAACATAGGTATGTTGAGTCGTTTGCGCTGGGTCTCACCTTTAAAAAGTGTATGTGCTCGTGCCGGTGCGTCACCGCGCGCGCCCAGATGTCGCGAAAATTTTTTTGCCATCAGACTTGAACCGAGCAATATTGTATATTTACCGTATTTTTTTCTCATAGCATCCACGCCTTCATAGAGGCGTGCGAGTTTTTCTTGTTGTACATATTCCCCAAACATATCACGTTGGGCATACGGATTTTGTAGGAGCTTTGTCATAGTGATACCAGTAGAACGATATTGAGCGCGACAGTCAAATATACGATTAAATGGCACCTCACATGCTTTGATGATCTCATGAGGAAACGAAGTGTAGCGCGGGAGGACTATCTTTTGCCATTCATCGTGAAACTCTTGTGTGCGGAGGAAAAAATACACTTCCTTAGTAGCAAGATTGTATTTTCGTACTTTGATGCACGCGCTTTCAATATTTTTTGAAAGTTGCGCATATATAAATTTTTTATCAGATGATGGGGGAGTAAATGTTTTTACTTTTTGAATGGAGTCATAGCGTTCTTTTTCTTTAATATTGAGGGGGAGGATAGAAAGTCCATGCATCTCAAGCCATAATTCATAAAACGGTTTGGAAAGGTGGTAAGTGATCCAATCTTTTGATTTTTGTTTAAACTCAAGTGCGGTGAATATGCCTCGTGTGGCAAGCAAGGACGTGGTCTGTGGTCCGATACCCCAAATCTTTCCGACGGGTATAGACGCGAGATGGTGGTCAATAATATCTTTGGAAATGACGGTGATGCCAAACGGTTTTTTCCATTTTGAGCCAATCTTTGCAATGAGTTTGTTTGGGCCCACGCCAATGGAAAACGTAAATCCTAGCTCATCAAAAAGTACGCGTTGGATATCCTGTACGATAGTTTCATATGAGCATCCGCGTACGGTATCAAGGCCTGTCAAGTCGGCAAAACATTCGTCAATGCTGTATTCTTCCACATCGGCGGTATACCTGCGCACAATATCAAAGAACCGTTTTGAAAGGATGCTGTAGGTTTCATAGTCGGAAGGAAGGATGACCGCATCAGGACAGAGTTGTTTGATTTCAAAAAGACGCATGGCACGAGTGACGCCTTTTGCTTTGGCTTCATAGCTCATGGAAGATGCGATGCCACGTTCTTTGCCGGTGATGACTGGTTTGCCGGCAAGCGCGGGATTACGGGATTGTTCGCAGGAGGCAAAAAATGCATCGCCGTCAATATGAATAATAGCGCGAGAAAATGATGCCATGGGAGGATAGATTAGTATTTTCGTACGACTGCTTTGACGATCGCGGCAATATTGAGCTCTTCTTGCGCTTTTATTGGTGTATATTTTTTGTTTGCAGGCACCAGCCAGACCGCGCCGTTTTTCTTTTGATAATATTTCATGGTCCACTCGTGATCTATTTCAGCAATCACGATATCGCCATGATGAGGAGCGACGCCTCGCTCTACGAGCACCATATCTCCTTGCATGATGCCTGCGTCTATCATGGAATCTCCATTGACTTTGAGTAAGTAGGTCGCATCGCGGTTGTCAATAAGGTATTCATCCATATTCATGGTGTCGCTCAACTCTTCCTCGGCAGGGGACGGCCATCCCGCGGTAACGGTTCCCAACACACGGATAGAAAAAAGTGCGGGAAGGGGGATAATCCTACCTGTGGTATCTTTTTGTACAAGACCAGCGGTGACCATCTTTTCTATGACCTTGAACACCGCGTTTTTTGATTTGATGCCTGTGCTTTTCATGATTTCGCTATAGCTGGGCATACGACGATGTCTCTTGTAGAAGTTAGCGATTTTTTTGAAATGTTTATTCATAGTAGTATCAGTATAAGTGAACGAGTGTTCACCTGTCAAGAAAAAAAGCAATAGTATGCATTGTCTTCTTTATATTCAAGGAGTACCCTTATAATTATTTACTTATACACCCTATGTCTGATATAAAACTTGGGAAATACGAACCTTATAAAGGTACCGTTGTCAACGTTATTGGTGAAGAATAATCGCATGGATACGACATCGTGTTCAATCGTTGTGTGTACATACAACAGGCTTGGATACTTAAAAAAGTGTATTCCGGCACTTTTGGATATTAATTTTTCACAGTATGAAATCGTCGTTGTAGATGATGGATCAAGTGATAATACGGTTGATTTTTTGAACAGTCTTTCAAATGAAAAAATTCGTGTCATCCGTCACGCGTACAACAAGGGTTTGAGCGAGGCAAGAAATACAGGTATAGCGAACGCACGATATGATATCATTGCGTTTACTGATGATGATTGCGTGGTTACAAAGGATTGGCTTACTGCTTTGGTGGGTGGTTTTGAAAATGAAAATATAGGCCTTGTAATTGGGCAAACCTTTTATGTGAGCAAAGATTACAGAGGATATTTTCCTGAACGATTGGTTTCCAACAAAGATGCCAAATGGCCGATGGGGTGCAATGTTGCGTATCAAAAAAAAGTCTTTGATGTATGTGGCGGTTTTGATGGGGATTTTTTTGATTATAACAACGAAGATTCAGAAATGGCTATCCGCGCTGTGAGCAAGGGTTTTTCTTTCAAACGAGTACCAAACGCTATCGTATCTCACCAAGCGATGGATTGGACAGTGAAATCACTGCTACGATCGGCAGTCAATGCATCGGTATGGCCGGTGCTAAAGAAAAAATATCCCCATCACTATCAGGTGTTTGGTCCACCGGTGAAATATGGCGTTATAGTGAACCCAAAAGACTATATCTATATACTGACCGCGCTGATTTTTATCCCATTGCTTTTCATACGCTATCTCATGCACGGCAAACGGGACATCAAGATTTTTTTTACAAAATGGCCAGTGTATGTGGTGTTACGCAGGTATTATGTATATAAGGAAGCAATACGGCAGAGATTGTTTATGTTGTAGAAAGCGAAATTTTTTTACTTGAGACACCGTTGATCGGGCCTTCGTAGATGCAGTATACGACGTGTTCGCGAAAAGAAGAGGGAATGTCATCAACACTGATCATGTGTGGTTCATCAGAAACATTGACTGATGTGGTGACACACGGGAAGCCAAGTTGTGTAATGACGTCCTGCCACCAATGATCAAGGAGACGTACGCCAATATTATCAGTGTCCGGGTGGAGGATTTTTGGAAAAAATGACGGGTCACGAGGTTCTATAATCAACGTAACGGGGCCAGGTAATACATCAAGTCCAGCAGAAGGTACGACAAAATATTCTTCAATCCATTGTTTTGATGGTGCAATGATTGAAAGTGGCTTTTCTGGACGCTTTTTTAATGAACGAAGTGTTTGGACGCTTGTTTTATTCAAAGCATTGCATCCGATGCCATAAATCGTATCAGTGGGATAAATGACAATGTCACCTCGTTTGAGAGACGATAGGATGGTGGCTATGTTGTCTTTGACCCATTGTTTATCTACTATTTTCATATAATATTGCAGTATACACGAGAGAGGACTGTATTCAATGCATGATGTCATAAAAAATGCTATAATAAACGTATATGCTTTTAGCTCTCCTTACCACTAAATATAGCCATCTGATTGCCGAAGGATGGGGTGCGTATGAGATCGGCAATTTTGATAGGGCTGAAGAACACTTTCGCGAAGTGTTGGAAAATGAGGACGATCCACAGATCGGTGTTTTGGATGTGGTGGAAGCGCACAACGGTATGGGGGCAGTCAATCTCATGCACAAAGATTTTTTTGAAGCGACACGATGGTATCGAGAAGCAAAATATCTACTTGATCAATATTATGAAGGAGGGCGGTGGCCAAAACGGTTGGATTGGTTCAAAAAAGAAGATCGACCGGCTATGCGTGCATTGATTGGGCTTGCGCACCTGCATTACCGTTCCGGTGCAATGGAAAAAGCGAAAGAACTCTATACACAAATATTGCGTGCTGATAAACATGATGGTCTTGGCGCAAAACAATTTTTGGAGGCGATTGAAGAAAATAAACCATTTGAGCAGGTAGGGTAAAAAAAATCCTCTTGATTTAAGAGGTTCTCTTTTTAATACAGGATTATTAATGGACGTCTAAGAGATGTATGGTAGATATATGAGTCCACTAATAATCGTTAATATAATTGATAAAAATACTACGATGCCAATTTTTTTTCGGCCATCGAAGAATGCTTTCTTATCTTTTTTATTTTGCCACATCTCTATTAGAGCAGCACATACCCGATAGATGCACCATACAATCACAATCCAAAAAAACATCATAATGTATGGTCTTTCCATTGGTCGGATTCTATAAAGTGTAGCAAAGGCCAGTCCTGTGCCTAAAAAAAGTATGATTCCTATAAAAACTGGCTGAACCTGTACTCTATCATCAAAATCGTATAAAAAATGGCTTATAGTTGGAAACCATTTTTCAATCAACTTTTTATTCATTTCAACGTACCTCCTAATGGCTAGTGTATTCTATAGGTACTGATTGTCAAGGATTCCTTTCCCTTGTCAAAACTATTTTTTTATTGTAGTGTGTGTACACTATGCGAATCGTATATTAAAAATTATTATAATAAAAGGGGGAACACGATGCAGGAGAGGAAGGTAACTAAAAAACAGATTCGGCAAGAGATTGAGAGGTTATCACGAGAAAATAATATTCCTGAGAATTATCGGGGCACGTTCTTGTTGATAATGTTTCCAGAGAAATATATGGAAGGATACGAAAGTGATGAGGAAGAAATTCTCTGGCTTGGATTAAAGTATGATATACCGGAAAAAGAGGTACGGTATAGATTAAGAATTTTTCAACACGTAATTCAGGCAAAAAATCCTACTCCGCGCTGTTTACGACAGGCAATATACGCGAGCTGTAGAAAGCAAGAGCTTATGCCAACATACAATCCATCGTTCATTTGTGCTATTTCTCATGCATATCGTCTGGATATGCAAGAAGAGAGGTGCCTTAGGGAATACAATGAATATGCGTTGGATCCGGAGTTACTTACCAGTGAATATGCAAAAGCTATGTCACATCGCCTGAAAAGGAGAGATGTTCATAGTATTAATAAATTGTTAGCTGATTTGTATAAAGTCTGGGAAAAGCATGGTTATTTGGAAACCATACCAGAGTACAAAAAAATTTTATCACATGAAAGAAATTTTGTGTGGGGTAAAACGTATCTAAAATCCGCGCGGGCGGATGCGCAAAAAGCATTTGCGCAAGATCCGTTATTTCAAAAAAATAATAATGATGAAGAATATGTTGATAGCATGTTTTCATCAGGTCTTGCGTATGTGTAATTCTTGGCTTACCATTTGTGAGCCATTTTTTTTGTCTGATTTTCAACTCTTGACATATTTCCTATTTTTTTTTAATATACAGTTAGCAGTCAAATAACGAGAGTGCTAACTATGAATTTACGGCATTTTTCACTTTTGGACGAGCTCATTGAGCATTATATTTCAACCGGACAACCCATTTCCTCCGGTTATTTGGCGGGGGTACATAATCCCTGTGTGAGCCCCGCGACAGTACGAAATATCATGGCAGAGCTTGAAGAAGAAGGGTATCTTGAAAAACCGCATACTTCTGCGGGTCGCATACCGAGTGAAAAAGGATATCAAGCATACGTCAAATCACTGGGTATGACTTCATTGTCGCCAAAACTGGCACAGGAGATTGCGCATCGTATTCCGTCTATGAATCGTGAAAATCTTAAAGCAGTCGCGCAATATATTGCGGAAAATACGGGTGAGATGATATATATCGCGTTTGGCCGAAATGATACGTATTATACTGGTTTGTCTCATCTTGTGAGTAAACCGGAATTCTGCAAACAAGAGCTTTTGGCTGATATTACAGGGTTGATTGATCACCTTGATCGCGTGCTGGAGGAAGTCCTAAACGACGAAAAAGATGATGTATCTGTATATATTGGCTCTCAAAGTTGTTTTGGCCCTGCTTGCAGTACACTTGTGATGCGGTATACTCTCAACGATATGGTATGTCTTTTGGGAATATTGGGGCCTATGAGAATGAATTACTCGTTGAATAAGGCATTTTTAGAAGAAACGCGTAGTATTATTAATACATAAGTATCTATGGAAGAGGCGAAAAATAACATCACATCATCTCCTACAAAGTCCACGACGCTCGCACAGACGCAATCAGCTCTTGAAAAAGCCAAAAAAGAAGCACAAGATTATCTGGACGGATGGAAACGTGCAAAAGCGGATTATATAAATTATAAAAATGAACAAGAGAAACGGTCACGGGAGTTAGCTCAGTTTGCAGGATTGACAGCAGTCGTACAGGTCATTCCAGTGATGGAAAGCTTTCGTAAAGCATTTGATCAAGTTCCTGTTGATTTGAAGGGGTCGGATTGGGTGGCAGGAATAGATCAGATATACAAGCAATTGCAAGAAGGAATGAAAAATCTTGGTGTAGAGCAAGTTACTAGTCTGGAAGGTCAGTCGTTTGATCCCCAACAGCACGAAGCGGTCGGTACAGAATCAGATACGTCAAAAGAGGAAGGTGTTATCTTGAAAGAGGTGAATGCGGGATATACTCTCTATGGGAAGGTCGTGCTACCGGCAAAGGTTGTTATCAATAAAATTATAGCTAATTCATAATTCACCTCGCACTTTGAGGCGTGGTGAATAAGGAGAAAAATATGGCAATAGTTCGTTGGTCGCCTCTATGGCCATTTGATGAGGATTTTGATCGCATGATGCGCGATTTTCCCGCATCAGAAGGTACGCGTCGCGGTTTTACACCCGACATTGATTTGTACCAAAATGATAACAGTGTTGTCGTTGAAACTGCGCTTGCTGGCGTTGATTCCGATGATGTTGATATCTCTATTGAGAACGATGTGCTGACCATCAAAGGAAGTATGGAAAAAAAATCAGAAGTGGATGACAAGGATTATTGGCGAAAAGAAGTGCGAAGTGGCAGTTTTTATCGTCAAGTCGCTCTACCAACTCATGTCGTAGGTGATCAAGCAGACGCGCAGTTTGAAAATGGTGTGTTAAAAATCACTATTCCAAAAGCGCCACAAGCAAAAGCAAAGAAGATTACCGTCAAAAAATCACTTAAATCTAGATAATATATTGCTGATGGGATCTCAAACGCCGGAGGGATCGATGATGTCTCCGGAATCGAGAACCTATCATCAAAAGGTTTTCACCAAATTAAATTGTAATCAGCGTTGTTGATATGCCAAAGATACTCGGAATCGATCTCGGTACTACTAACTCATGTATGGCCGTGATCGAAGGAGGAGAGCCACGTGTTATTGAGAACAAAGAAGGAAACCGTACGACACCATCAGTCATCTCGGTTACCAAGACAGGCGAACGTTTGGTAGGGTTACTTGCCAAGCGTCAAGCAGTGACAAACGCAGACAATACGATCGCTTCAGTCAAGCGGTTGATTGGTCGTCGTTTTGAGGATACGGAAGTACAAAAAGATCTTTCCTTGATGTCATATAAGATTGTCAAGAGCGGGGATGCGCTCAAGGTGGTGATGGGTGGCAAAGAATATTCACCGCAAGAAGTTTCCGCAATGATTTTGCAGAAATTAAAATCAGATGCCGAAGAACGTCTTGGTGAAAAAATCACCGAGGCAGTCATTACTGTTCCTGCGTATTTTGATGATTCACAGCGCCAAGCGACAAAAGATGCGGGACGTATTGCAGGTCTTGATGTCAAACGTATCATCAACGAACCTACTGCTGCCGCACTCGCATATGGTTTTAACAAGAAAAAAGATGAAAAGATCGTTGTGTATGATATGGGTGGCGGTACATTTGACGTTTCTGTATTGGAAGTAGCGGCCGATACTGTAGAAGTCAAAGCAACCAATGGTGATACACACTTGGGAGGGGATGACTTTGATCAACGCATTATTCGTTGGATCATTGATGAGTTTAAGAAAGAGCACGGTGTTGATCTTTCTAAGGATCAACTTGCACTTCAACGCTTGAAAGAAGCAGCGGAAAAAGCAAAACATGAACTTTCTACCGCCGTTCAAACTGAAATAAATCAACCCTTTATCACCTCTGATGCATCAGGTCCAAAGCATCTTGTATTGACTATGACGCGTTCTACGCTGGAAGAACTGATTCGGGATTTGGTAGAAAAATCACTTGAACCATGTCGTAATGCACTCAAGGATGCACATTTGAGTACTAGTCAGATCAATGAAGTTATTTTGGTTGGTGGTATGACCCGTATGCCGTTGATTCAACAGATGGTAGAAAACTTTTTTGGAAAGAAAGCAAACTCTACCGTCAATCCTGATGAGGTAGTAGCAATCGGGGCTGCAGTACAGGCCGGTGTGTTGCAAGGAGAAGTGCGTGATGTCTTGCTTTTGGATGTAACACCACTTTCTGTCGGACTTGAGACATTGGGAGGAGTTGCAACAAAAATCATTGAACGCAATACAACTATCCCAACTTCAAAGTCACAGACATTTTCAACAGCAGGTGATAATCAAACTTCTGTTGAGATCCATGTCGTACAAGGAGAACGAGAGATGGCAGGTGACAACAAAACACTTGGACGGTTTATCTTGGATGGTATTCCTCCAGCACCACGCGGTGTGCCACAAGTTGAGGTTTCATTTGATATTGATGCCAATGGTATACTCAATGTTTCTGCGAAAGATAAGGCAACAGGACGCGAGCAAAAGATCACAATCACCGCTTCCACATCACTTTCTGACGCAGAAGTAGATCGTATGAAAAAAGAAGCAGAGTTGCATGCGGATGAAGATGCAAAGAAACGCGATTTGATTGAAAAGAAAAATAATGCGGAGAGTCTGTTATATCAGGCGGAAAAAGTATTGAAGGAACATGGTGAAAAAGTCGCTGAAGATGTTAAAAAGCCGCTACAAGAAAAAATGGACAGTCTTAGAACAGTCAAAGATGGATCAGACGCTGATGCGATTGGATCTGCGACTGACCAGCTTAATGAAGCTCTTTCCAAAGTGGGAAGTGCAATGTATGCAGAGCAAACGCCTCCAGCAGGCACACCAGACACTGGCGAAGGACAGGCAGCTGAAGGAACAACTGCGCAAGATTCTTCTCATCAAGACCCATCAAAGCAAGGACAATCTGGTACAGATACGCAAACACCACCAAAAGACGCCGTTGATGCTGAATTTACGAAGAAAGACGAATAATGAAAGATTATTACGACATACTGGGCGTTTCAAAAACTGCATCTGATGATGAGATAAAAAAGGCATTTCGTAAACTTGCACATCAACATCATCCTGATAAAAAAGGAGGCGATGAAGCAAAGTTTAAGGAGCTTAATGAGGCATATCAAGTACTTTCAGATAGCCAGAAGCGTGCACAGTACGACCAATTTGGACACGCCGCATTTTCTCAAGGAGGTGCGGCGGGTTCAGCGTGGGGAAATACCGGTGGATATGGGTTTAACACCGCTGATTTTGATATGGGAGACCTCGGTGATATTTTTGGAGATTTTTTTGGATTTGGTGGAGGTCGTCGGAAAGAACATGTGGCAAAAGGGGAAGATTTGGCGTTTGAAATGATCGTGGATTTTAACGATTCATTGTTTGGTGCAAAACGTGAGATTTCGGTTGCGCGAACCGTGTCGTGCGGGCATTGTCAAGGAAGAGGAGCAGAACCAGGTTCACCAATTGAAACATGTGCACGATGTCAAGGATCAGGCCAGGTGATGAGTATCCACCGCACCCTTATAGGGAATATTCAAACGAGTACGAAATGTCCGGATTGTAAAGGACAAGGACGCAAACCAAAGCATGTATGTCGTACATGCAACGGCCCCGGTGTATTGAAAGAGCGATCTACTCTTGAAGTCAATATTCCTCCTGGGATTTCCGACGGAGGGACATTGCGATTGGGTGGACAAGGAAACGCAGGATTGTACGGTGCGCCAGCCGGAGATATTTATATCACGATACGCATACGTCCTGACAAGATTTTTGCGCGTCATGGAAATGATTTGGTCGTGCGTGTGCCCATTAGCTTTACACAGGCGGTGCTGGGTGATACGATTACCGTATCAGCACCAGATGGTGCGTATGAAGTACAGATCCCTGCTGGAACTGCAAATGGGACGATGTTTCGTTTACGCGGGTTGGGAGTGCCGTATACTAACCGAAGTGGCAGAGGAGATCTGCTGGTGCATACCGACATTATCGTTCCCAAACATATTTCTCGTCAACAACGTGCACTGTTGGAACAACTGCGTGATGAGAAACTTTAAAACGCTTTTTTCTACGTACCCATGCCGTCACCGATTTCTTCATTACCACCGCGACGGACGCCTGCACCTCAACTCATTCCGCATCAATGGTGGAGGAAAAATCTTGTGGTTATATCAATCGTAGGCGCGATCTGTGTTGTGCTTGTAGCAGGTGTGTTTATAGGAGGATCACGTCTTCTTTTTTTAATACCAAAATGGCCGACGACGCATCTAGAACAATCCACACCAACGGATGTTGTGGACACTACAATTATTGATGAAAATTCACCTCAAGCGATGGGGGAGGTGATCGTATCTTCATCAGTCGGGGAAGACAACTTTGGTTTAAATCCTGTTGAATTTGATGCTATGGGGATGGGTGCACAGTCCGAGATAGTTTTGACAAGTAAAACAGACATGGACGTTGATACGGTCTTGTTTCATTTGGCTATTGCGCCTGCATTTGATTATGATGTGATCTCAAAATCATCTCGGGAAATAAAGATAAAACCAACGATCCCTCTAAAAGACGGAACATTGTATCGTTTTTCATTAGACACATTTTATGTGCAAAACGAAGTACGTATATTAAGAAAGTATCAATGGGGGTATGAAGTTAAGAGATCATTGTATGTTCGGGAAAGTATGCCACGCGATAACGCAATCAATGTCTCTGTAAATAGTCCGATCTTATTGACTATGAGCACTGATAATATTGATCCGATGGTGATGAGTACGTTTTTAAATATTCAACCGGCAATGGAAGGAACGATTACACAGCATTTTAATCAATATTTATTTGTTCCAAAAAAGTTTTGGCAGGATTCTACATGGTATACTGTTACGTTAAAAAAGGGTATGCCTATCAAAAAAAGTGGTTCGGTTTTGGATCATGATATCGCGCTCCGTTTTCAGACATTTACAAAAAGTACCGGCGCATCATTATCTAATCCTGAATCGTTTATTCCGGATCGATTGAGGATTTCATTGACGGTACAACAACAGATGGCGCTTCATGATTTTGGTATGTATCCTTTTGAAAGAAAAAATGAGGTTACCACAGTAGATATGAATACCTATCGCGGTGTCATATCGTTAGGTCTGGATGAAGCGATACCATTTGATCAACTGCCATCTCAAGTGAATATGGACGCGTATGTAGTACCGGCAGAATTAGCAGCAACATGGCAACGAGCTCTGATGGGTTTTTACACGTATGGCGATCTTCATAGCAAGATAGACGAAGCTATCATACGTTCTTATTTTGAAACGTACGGCTTGGGAAATCCTTCATTTTCACAAATAAAAATCAATACAACAGTGAATAATCAGCATAGTTTTGGGTATCCCAATGATGAACTTTCAGTGACAGAGTTATTGGCATTGATTGCGTATGCGAATGTCTCATTTTTTCCAAAAAGTACATTGACGGCCTATTTTGAATCAGTATATTTTTCTTATGATGCGACAGCATCAGATCGTGCACAAGCGGCCTTTGGTCTCGCGTCTTTGGGACAGCCCTATGTCCAAGAACAAGTGAATCTGCTCAATAATCCAACGTTGACTCCTATAGATCGTTTATATCTAGGATTAGGGCTTGATCGGCTTGGTGCGACAGAATATACGCGTATTGTGTATCATGATACGTTGAAAGATTATTTAGTGCATGATGCATCCGGTTATCACATAAAAATTCCCCACGCGTATGGCAAAGCGAAATATGCCACTGCTTTGACCGCAATCGTTGGATTGACATTTGGAGACGAAGAAAATGGTATTCGTGATACATTACATCACGATGCGGAGATATCAGACACAGTACCCGAAACACTATATTTAATAAAACACATAGAGAATCTATCTATTGATCCTCATATATTTGATGTGGTTTCCAATGAAAATACCGAGCACATCACTTTGGATGGATCGCATACGATGTGGGGAGCTACGGGAAATCCGAGTAGTTTAAATACAATAAAGATATCAGGTGATACGGAAAAATTACGTTTATTGATCGTATATTAAGGTGTGGATATCATTGTCCATAATATTTCTTGTTCGTGGTATACTGTATGTATAACGAAAGAGAGTTACTATTTCCATGCTTGCATCATTTGTAAATGTAAATGTTGATTCGTCGTTTGTTAATCTTAGTAATCCTAGCTGGGATACCTTTTTAATCTTGTTTTATATTCTGGCAGTGATTTTATATTCATTCTTTGCCAGTCGTGAACGATTGACGGTAGTGCTTATCAGTATTTATTCCGCATTGTCGGTTACCATGCTCACCCCTGCAATCAAAGATTGGCTTGCGGCGGTTCAGCCATCGCAATTTTTCATGTATCAGCTTGGCATTTTTGTCGGCACTTTTTTGTTGTTGTATGTTTTATTTTCTCACAATATGGCATTGCGTGCAGAAGGAGGACATTCATGGATTCACGGTATTTTGTTAAGTGCATTGCAAGTAGGTTTGTTGATGAGTAGTGTATTGATGTTTTTACCACAAGAATCAATTAACAGTGCGATCTCAACTCAATTTTTTACTTCATCTCTTTCCCGCTCTATCTGGATGCTTGGTCCCATACTCGCTATGCTTTTAATGCGACGAAAGGAAGTGAAGTAAATAAGTCATTAGTGTATGCCTGATTCCGCTCGCCCCGTGGGTGAAAAGACATTTCAAATACCGGAGATAATGCCAACGCCTGAATTGATGATACCAAAACAAGAAAAGGCAGATGAACGAGAGATACCGCAACAAGAAAAACAGTCAGTAAATCAAGAGTCGCCTCCTACGGCGATCGTGCCGGTTGCTTCACAACAAACAGCGTTGGTAGCCACAACAAAATCTCCCCTCCGACATAACATAGAGAAGATACTTGAAGAAGATCTTCGTTCTTTGTATTTAGAGCTTGAACCAGATCGTCAGTTGACCTTTCGCCAACAGGGTGAGCTGACTGCTTCACGTATTGAATATCTTTTAGCTCACGTGAAGGTAAAAATTGATTACCTCGTATCATTGATCCGACGATGGTTGTTGCTTATTCCGCGAGTGAATCAGTATTTTTTGGAACAGGAAGCAAAAATTAAAGCCGAGAAGATATTATTTCTCAACACAAAAGAATAAACTATGGACGTCATCAGCAACCTTATTGCCACCAATATCCTCTTTGCCACTTTCTGGTGGACAATCCTGATATGTCTTGTAATAGTTTTGGTTGTGATGATAATCCGCGCGATTCTTGTTCGTCAGCATATTGCGCACAATGCATTGCATAAAAAAGTCTTTCAATTGCGCGTTTCTAAGGAGGGGTCAAAGGGAGAAGAAGAAGATAAAGGAGGAAAGGGAGAATATCAAGAAGTGGTAGCCGTTGCTGAATCTCTGTATTTAGGTCTTGGTGGAATGCGATCGCGCGATATATTTAAAGCATTTTTTTTGGGTCGGGAAGATGAAATTACATTTGAAATTGTCGCCATTGACGGACTTATTAAATTTTTTGCTATTGTTCCCGATTATTTGCAAAGTTTTTTTGAACAACAGTTGCTCGCCCAATATCCTTCGGCGCAGATTGAAGAAACGCCGGATTATAATATTTTTTTACCGCATGGCAGTGTCGCAGCGGCTACATTGCAGCTGAACAGGCATTGGGTTTTTCCATTACGGACGTATCGCAAAATGGATTCTGACCCACTCAATGCATTGACCAACGCATTGAGTAAGGCGGGACAAGGACAAGGTATCATATTGCAAATGACTATCCGTACTGCTCCACGAGGATGGCGCACAAAAGGACAAGCATTTGCTCGCGAAATGCAGAAAGGAAAAAGTGTTAAAGAGGCGATGCAGGCGGCACATGTCGGTTCAATAGGCGATATTGCATGGGGTGCTTTAAATACTGCAGGGGGTACCACGGTAGACATATTAAGATCAACAGGTAAAAACACGGCACATCCCTCTCCTGAATATCGTATGTCTCCTCTAGAACAAGAATTAGTCAAAGTAGTTGAGGAAAAAGGATCAAAGGCGGGCTTTCAAGTGAATATACGTATTATCGGATCTGCACAAACACAAGAATTGGCAGATATGCAAGTATACAATGTAGTCAATTCATTTGCGCAATATACTGGCCCGGAATCAAATATCGCATTGGTTAAAAATAAGAGGATACCAAAATCAGCAATGGTGGAACATTCAATTTATCGCCATTTTGACGCGCGTCATTGTTTTATTTTAAATGCCGAGGAATTGGCGAGTATTTTTCATTTGCCATTAAGTACAACCGAGACACCCAATATTGATTGGCTCAAATCACGCAGTGCTCCACCTCCCGTCAATATGCCACAGGAAGGGGTATTGTTGGGAGAAAATGTATATAGAGGTACGGCAACGCCAGTACACATGCTTCGCGATGATCGTCGTAGACACACGTATGTCATCGGTATGACTGGCTCGGGAAAAACAACATTGATGGAAAACATGATTATTCAGGATATCAAAAATGGAGAAGGTTGTTGCTTTATTGATCCTCATGGTGAAGCGGTTGATCATATTCTTTCTCTGGTACCACCGGAGCGAGCTGATGATGTGATTTTGTTTGATCCTGCTGATTACCAGCGTCCTAAGGGGCTGAATCTTTTGGAGTTTGATCCGAAATATCCCGAACAAAAAACGTTCGTTATCAATGAGTTTGTGATGATTTTGGATAAACTGTATGATTTGCGAGCCACTGGCGGGCCGATGTTTGAACAATATTTGCGTAATGCGTTACTTTTAATCATGGAGGATCCCGAGTCAGGGTCTACACTTATGGAAGTTTCAAAAGTGTTGGCTGATGAAGAGTTTAGATCATATAAGTTGTCAAAATGTAAAAATTCCGTCGTGAGTGATTTTTGGGTAAAGGAAGCGCAAAAAGCAGGCGGTGAAGCGGCTCTTGCCAATATGGTGCCCTATATTACTTCAAAATTGAATCAATTTGTATCCAATGACATCATGCGTCCGATCATTGGACAACAGACAAGCGCATTTAATGTGCGCGAGGTCATGGATCAAAAAAAGATTTTGTTAGTGAAATTGAGCAAAGGGCAGTTGGGCGATCTTAACGCGTATCTTTTAGGATTGATTATGGTAGGTAAAATAACCATGGCCGCATTGTCGCGTGGTGATATCGCGGATCCGGAGCAACGTCAAGATTTTTTCTTGTATATTGACGAGTTTCAAAATTTTATCACTGACAGCATTGCGATTATTTTGTCAGAGGCGCGTAAATACCGTCTGTGTTTGACTATCGGGCATCAATATATTGCACAACTTACACCAAAGACTGGCGATACCAAAGTTCGTGATGCAGTATTTGGAAACGTAGGAACGATTGTCAACTTTCGCGTGGGTGTGGATGATGCCGAATTGATTGCAAAACAAATGGCACCTGTGTTTAATGAGTTTGATGTAATAAATATAGAGCGTACACACGCGTATGTGCGTTTACTGATTAATGGAACGGCTGCGCGCCCGTTTAATATGCGTACGTTTGCGCCAACTGCCGGTGACGACGAAATCGCAAATGCGATCGGTCAGCTATCTCAACTCAAATATGGGAGAGATCGTGAATTGGTGGAGCGTGAAATCTTACGGCGCGCCAAACATGAGACTCCAGACGACGAAGATGAAGATGAGGACGATCAGAGCGGAGAAGAGGAGTAGACCAAAAGAGGGCTTGAAATACATTGTAAAAAATGCTAGGATCAAAACAATAAACAAAAACAGACTAAAATATAAAGAAAAAAGATATGTCAGATCCATTCTGGTTTTTTCCGAAACAGCAAAATCTGGGTAACATAACACCTAATGATCCCCCAACTACCCCCTTACCAACTACCACTCCCAGTGTCGTCTCATCTGAACATCCAAGCGAAAAAAGTCTTGATGATGCGCTTTCTGATATAGAAAAAGAGATGCTAAGCGACACGGAAGTGACAATACAACCAACAGATGCTGTAGATCCCGTAGCTCATCCGTCCACTCCTGTCGCTCCCGCCTCTATAACACAACCCTCTGCACACCCGCGTTTGGAACTTTTAAAACACACACTTGAAGATATAAAAAAGAACGCACAAAAAGCGATTGATTTGTTGAGTGAAGAGTTGGCAAGCGATGGTACACCTATGGGTACTCACGATGCTGCACGATTTTCACAACTCTCACAACTCGTACCTGGTATGGCGATTGATACGACACGGCATATTTTTCATCCTGGAACTGCACCGGCACATATTGATAACAACGGCGATGAGGGAAATATCCTTGAAGGAATGTTTGACGGGCAGGGGATGGTCGGGCCGGATGGTAAACAGTATTCTATACCACCCAACTATGCCTCCAAATCAAAACTCGTAGAAGGTGATATACTAAAATTGACCATTAGTCACAATGGATCGTTTATTTATAAACAAATAGGGCCGATTGCACGTCGCAGAGTGATAGGCATACTGGAAACAGATGAGGAAACACATACGTTTGTGGTAAAAGGCGAAGGACAGGTATGGCGCGTGCTGACTGCCAGCGTTACGTATTTCAAAGGCGTACCCGGTGATGAAGTAGTGATCCTGATCCCTCGGGATAAGTCAACACAATGGGCTGCGGTAGAAAATATTATTAAAAAGTTTTAGCCATGAGCGCTCTCTATAGAAAATATCGTCCGCAGTTGTTTGCCGATATCATAGGGCAAGAGCCCATCAAGATGACATTGGAAAACGAAATCAGTAGAGGAAGTATTGCACATGCGTACATGTTTGCTGGGCCCCGCGCAGTGGGAAAGACCACGACTGCGAGAGTGTTTGCGCGCGCTATCAACTGCATCAAACGTAAAACAGGCGTCCCAGAGCCGTGCAATGAGTGTGAACCATGTCTTTCTATTTTGGAGCATCGAAGTTTAGATATTATTGAGATTGATGCCGCATCCAACACTGGCGTTGATAATGTTCGAGATAACATCATTGCAACGGCAAAAGTAGCTCACACGCAACTTACGAATAAGGTGTTTATCATTGATGAAGTGCACATGCTTTCCATCTCTGCCTTTAATGCCCTACTCAAACTTATTGAAGAACCACCGTCTCATGTTGTTTTTATCCTTGCTACGACAGAGTTGCATAAGGTACCGCCTACTATTATTTCCCGATGCGAACGGTTTGATTTTAAAAAGATTCCTGCCAAGCAGATGTTTGCCCGCTTGATGCTTATTGCAAAAAAAGAAAAAAAGAGTGTTGAAAAAGAGGTGATCAATGAGATTGTGCGACTTTCGCAAGGTTGCCAGCGGGATGCAGAAAGTTTGCTGGGACAGATATTTTCACTGGGGGATACGATCACGTACGATTTTGCCTCTGCGCTGTTGCCACGCACAGATCACGTCGCTGTGCGTCGACTTGCTGATGCGATAAGTCATAAGCGCAATGAACAAGCATTGGCTATCGTACAGGAGTTGATTGACAATGGTGTTGATCTTGATGTGTTTGTGGGGGATATGATAGAGTACTTGCGCAATATCATGTTATATAAAAATAATGTGACCAATCTTGTGGATACGGATGAAACGACGGAAAAAAGTCTCACAGAACTCGCGACATTGCTTAGCATGAGAGATATCCTCGCGCTTGTCAGTCATTGGATGGCGGCACAAAAGGATGCGCGGTGGTTTTCTTTGCCACAACTGCCTATTGAAGTCGCGATTGTGAAAGGATGTATACGAGAGTAGAAGTCATAACATGTACATAGACCTGCGGGATCGTCTAATGGTAGGACACATCCCTCTGGAGGATGGTATCATGGTTCGAGTCCATGTCCCGCAGGTGTGTGTATATGCCCCCTCTTTCGCCCCCTTTGGGGGCGTGAAGGTTTTGAATCCCAACTGAACCCAACCCCATTTTTTCCCTGAATTCAAAAACAAAATCCCATGGTGCGAGAAAATCCACCCAAGCCGTTTTGTCAGTGAGGAGGTGGTTCGAGCCGTGTTTTTTCAGAAAATCTTTTTTTGCAAAAATATTTTCATCCAAAGCGACATTTTCCGCTTGGATACAAGCATTTATGAACGCACGAGTACGTTCGAGCCATGCGTTGCCCTTTCGCTCAAAATCCTTTAGTTTTTGCTCTAAGTCCATCTTTTGAGACAATACTTTGTTTTTCTTGGTGGTATATTCTTCTCTCGTGATGAGTTGCTCAAGGTGTGCGTCCAGCAAGGTATCAAGCTTGTTTTCATATACTTTTACCTCATCCTTAATTGTTTGAGCGAATAGGGCATCAGATTGGGCGGTATCCGATTTCTCCGTTTGTAGTTGCTCAAGTATATTGTCCGTCCAATCTTTTGGCAAAGAAACGTTTTGAATTATTGTTGATAGTTGCTGGGCGAGAAGCTCTTCTCGAATATATTTCTGTGAGCATTTTGCATCCCTTTTCTTGGTGCATCGATAGTAGTCATGTCCTTTATGCGTTTCTGACGTGATACTGCACCCACATTCACCGCATACAAACAATCCTCGTAGGGGATACTGCTTCTCGCCTCGCTTCTTGGGGTTTGTTTTGCTTGTCAGAATACTTTGCACTCCATCAAACAGTTTTTTTGACACGCATGGCTCATGAGTGCCAGCAAAAAGCTCTCCGTTAAAAAGAAAGGCACCATAATACATCGGATTGGTGAGTATTTTTTGTATCATCGAAATAGAGAGCTTTTTGTCTGTTCCACTCATCAGTCCTTTCTCAAAGATAATCTCTCGGAGGGATTTCAAAGAATAATTACCAGTCACATACAGTTCAAACATTTTGTGAATAAGGTGAAAGCGTAGGGGGTCGGGTATCATTTTCTTGGCGACAAGATCATTGAGATATCCCATCGGTGCTCGCCCAACTTGTTCACCACGCCGTACTTTTTGCCGTAATCCTCGTTTCACATTCTCCGAGAGATTATCCACATAGTACTTACTCTGTCCAAAAGCGATATTGAGCATGAATTTGCCCTGTGGCGTGGCATCAAATCAAAAGGTAGGGAATTTGAGGTCAGTGAGATTTCTCGTGTCGGTGAGATAAATTACGCGCCCCCCATCAACGCTGTTGCGAGCGAGTCTATCGGGATGCCACGCCAAAATTCCATTTGCACCACCTTTCTCTACGAGATCAAGCATTTTGTTGAATATGGGACGCCCCGGTTCTTTTGCTGTTTGGGATTCGATAAATGTATCCACAATATCAAGATGTTCTCGTTGGGCAAATTCGCGAAGCTCGGTGATCTGGGCTTCAATACTCAATATCTGACGATCTGGCTCATCTGTTGACTTGCGAGCGTAGAGAAAGAACGTATTCATATCGCTTGGAGGCTATGAATTATGTTGTATGTCGCTTTGGATGTTTCCGCCATAGGTGGAAAGTGGATTTCAACAAACCATGGGATTTTGTTTTTGAATTCAGGGAAAAAATGGGGTTGGGTTCAGGCGGGCTCCAAAACCCTCAAGCCCCCAAAGGGGGCGAAAGAGGAGACATATACACACACCTGTCTCTCCTGAACGAAATCCGAACTTTTTTTCAAGAAAATCCAGACGCGGAATTCTAAAATGGGTGACATGGCGGAATTCCCCCCACGCCCCCCTTCCGCCATGGTTTTATATTACTAACGATATGCTTTTTAAGGAGAGTTTGCAAGAAAGAAATGACTGCGCTAATCCAAATTAGGACTGTTGTATTAAACACAAGTTTATGTCATAGTGTGAGTAAAGATTATTTTATGATGGCCATGAGTCGTTTAGGTTTTATAGTAATATCTGAACATTATTAATATTAAATTTTATGGATCCAAAATTTGAACAACCTAATAATGTAAATGCATTAGATACAGACAAGCACGGTTTGAAAATTGAAGGCGAGGTTTCGCAGGAGTATGTAGATAGACTTGAAAAGGTTAGAGATTATGTGATTGAAGACAATGGAAGATATTTATATTTAAATGGTGACGACTTGGATACCGATAAAATGGCAGAAATTTATGCTACATTATGGGGTCGTGAGAATGAGTCTCACGAAAGTCAATTGGAGAAGTTTCTATCATTTAGTAATTTCGATGTCGCAATAAACGTGAAAGACATAGAAGCTTCTAAAATAATTGAGGTTTTCAAAGAACACTGTGGAGAAAAAACTGGTCTCGTTGCCTATAAAGATATTAGAATAGCCATGCGGGATATAAACCAGAAATTAGGAGATATAGAAATACCCTCAATCGAAAAATTGAAATTAATTCCCAATGACAATCTCATTAATTCTGATGACATTATTAAGGAGATGTGTGATGGGGATAGACAGACAACATTGATAATTGAGAATGATCAAATGCTTTTGCCTATCTATATTGCTTTACATAAAGAAAAGAATATAATTTCCTTTTCTTACGCTAGGCGTAGTATGGTATTTAAAAAACTGGATGATAGGTATGAGAAATATAAAGTTAATGAAGAATATCCTGATAGTGAAAATCTGGAAGGTCCCAAAAAGGTGGCAGTATATTATGATGGGTATAATCCTGAAATTGAGAAATTGGTTTATTCCACTAGCTTAGATTTGTTCAAAGCGATTTCAAAACTTGCGCCACTTGAGTTCTTTGCTGGAGGCCCCACAGTACTTTTTTCTGAAGGTAAGAAGGGACGAACAATAGGATATAGACTCGGTAGTGTTGAAAAGTAGATTACTCAAATGGGAACGCAATATTGATTGTTTGCCAGTACGGGAACATCCTTTGTTATCTAAACATGGTACCATCGGATGTAATAATAGTTCATAGTCAAATACTAAATATGCCACATGAGCTACTGCCCTCAAGTCCACACAAGGATTTTGAGAGCATTAAAAAAATTGACGAGAATGGGATTGAGTATTGGACAGCTCGCGAATTGATGAGCTTGCTTGATTATGCTCAATGGAGAAATTTTGCAGAAGTTATCGCAAAAGCGGCACGGGCTTGTATTCAGAGCGGACAGGCTGTGGATAACCATTTTGCTGATATCAGCAAAATGGTCTCGATCGGTTCAAATACCATGAGAAAAGTGGATGATTACAAGCTTGATCGCTATGCGTGTTATTTGATAGCTCAAAATGGCGATCCGTCAAAAACGGAAATTGCACTTGCGCAGACATACTTTGCTCTACAGACAAGAAAGCAAGAATTATTTGAGGAGATGAGTCTAAACGAAAAACGATTATTTATTCGTGACGAGGTCAGTAATCAGAACAAAAAGCTGGCAAAAACAGCTCGACAGGCAGGCGTGACCCACTTTGGGGTATTCAATGATGCAGGGTATAGTGGTCTGTATGGTATGCCTCTTGGTGATGTTGAAATAAGAAAGGGGATTAAGAAGGGAGAACTACTAGACAGATCGGGTTCGACCGAATTGGCGGCAAATCTTTTTCGTATTACCCAAACCGATTCAAAGCTTAAAAAAGATGAGGTTGATTCGGAGAGGGATGCCATCAATACTCACAATATGGTTGGCGGAAAAGTACGACAGACGATCAAGGATATTGGTGGCATTTTACCTGAAAATTTACCTCCCGAACGGCATATCAAAGAATTGAAAAAAGAAAAGAAAAAACTTGAGAAAGAGAATAATAAAAAATTAGAGAGATAGACTTGATTACCCTCTTGCGAGCCAAAAAAATGTCCTACACAAAAACATGGCGGAAGGGGGGTGTGGGGGGAATTCCGCCATGTCACCAGTTTAAAATTCCGCGTCTGGATTTTTTTGAAAAAAAGTTCGGATTTCGTTCAGGAGAGACAGGTTTGTGTATATGTCTCCTCTTTCGCCCCCTTTGGGGGCTTGAGGGTTTTGGAGCCCGCCTGAACCCAACCCCATTTTTTCCCTGAATTCAAAAACAAAATCCATTTTTTAGTTGGTGAACATGTATATAAACCACTTGAGGTAAAATCAGGCAGTGATTGCAGACTACCTCTAAACGTTGTTACAAAGGGATTTTGGTTTTGTGACTTGGTGCCAAAAATTTAAGTCCACTACCGTCCTAGCTTGCAAAAATAACCTATTGTGCTATATTCGGGTTGTCGATATTGTTCATTTTATTCAATGGGGAATAAAAAGGAGGTTGATATGGGAATATCAATGTTACAGGATTTTTTTGATATGGTGTTGCTACTACGCGATAACCATATGGGGCAGTGTAGTGTAAATAATGTGGATTTGATGCCACATGACAAAATATGGCAGATAATCTTTGTCGATTTGAAGAGAAATCCGATAACAAACATACCCACATTTATTCATCAGTGGCAATATGATTCTGATTTGTATAACTCACAGCTTGGGCATCATATAGACGAACTGTGTGAATATGGGTACCTAATCCGACATGGACCAGGATATCGGCAATATAGAGTTGAAGATGCTGTAAAAGAAAAATGGGGAGAGAGATATAACAAACTCTCTCAAGGTGACAAGGATGTTCTGTCTGCCGTTGCACAACGCGTAAACAAGCGTTTTGCAACAAAAGATTATCAGGAATATTAATTGCACCAATCGAAAAGGTGTTCTCATATATGAGAATGCTTTTTTAATACGTGTATTGTATATTCTTGACATCGGTTACCGGACTACATATACTATTTTTATATTATATTAGCGAAACCTTGAGTAAGCAAGGTAACGATCGAAAGGTAAAGTAAAAAATGACAGAAGAAAGAGAAAGAAAAAAAAGTATTGTGGAGATATTGGATGGAAGTAATGCTGGAAATATATTTCCAGATAAAATGGATGATTTTTTCCAATACCTCATTTCGCCCCCAAAAAAGCCAGTGAAGCATCAAAAAGATCCTTCCAGCTAAAAAAATTATTAATTTTGAATCAATGGAGTCTTACTACTCCTATTTTTTTTATTCAAAACAACAACACCAAGGGCATTTCTGCCCTCGGAGTTTGTTTTATGCCATGCTTGCACGATGCATACCGTTTGAATTACTGTACCCTTGGTCGAGGACGCAATTCGCGTGGTACCTCTCCTTCGTTATGTCCCGAAGATCCTTTGAATCCTTGGTGACCATATCCCATACGAGGACCACCAAATGGAAAGAGTTTCTGTGGAATATTGTTATCTGTTGCCCATTGTTTGAGGGCTTGGTGTTGCGCTTTTAGCGCGCTTTGACGTTCTTGAGGAGTTTTATCCTTGAGAGCATCCATTTGATTATTTATTTCTTGCTCTTTGACACTAATCGCATCAGCTTGTGCTTGTGTGATGGTGCCGTTGGCGACTGCTTTGGTCAGTCGGTTTTGCAAGATATTTTGACGTTGTTCTTGTGTTTGTTCATGCATTTGTGCACGTTGTTCATCAAAAACTTGTTTTACGTCGTCTTCATTGAGATTAAAGCGTTGGGCGATTGCAGTGATGAGTGCATTGCCCGGTGATGCCCCTCCTGTCGCCGTTGCCGCGTACAAGACTCCTGCACCACTACCGGCAAGGCCAAGTATGACCGTTGCAGTGACCGCCGCCGACTTCGCGAACCTGCGTTTTTGCATAGGTTTTTTGCTTTAAGAATTATACACTCATTATATCAACACTATGATGAAGAAAATATGAAGTGTTATACTGGCAATGTCAGGGTGACGGTAGTGCCTTGTTCAAGTGTACTTTTTACGTCAACACTACCGTCCAATTGTTCAAGAGATGAACGAGTGATAGAGAGTCCAAGGCCACTACCACCGCTGGCGCGCGACCTGCTTTTGTCAGCTCTATAAAATCGTTCAAAGATGTGGGTAAGATCATCGGGTGAAACTCCAATACCAGTATCTACGATCTCAACAAGTGCTTTTTTTTCTTTTGTTGATACCGTGATGGTGACCATCCCGTCTGGTTTATTATAAATAATCGCGTTTTTGATGACATTGAGGATGGCGCGCGATAGAGCTTGTTCGTCAGAAGAAATGGTGATATCACTATTAGCTTCGTGTAATGTCATGTGTACGATATGTTGACTAGCAAGTGGTTGGAGGCGCTTGTGGATATCTCGCACCATTGCGGATAGGTTAATGGTAAAACGCTGTACGTTGGTTTTATTGTCTTGATCATGGAGTCGTGAAAGTACAAGCAAATCAGATACGAGAGTGCTCATACGATCTACTTCTTCCAAATGGCTTCTTATTTTTTCCTGCTGTGTGACGGGTACTGCATTTTTTGCTAGTTCATTTTCCAATTCAATTTTTAAAATGCTCAAAGGCGTACGGAGTTCATGAGATGCATCGGCAAAAAAACGGCGTTGAGCATCGTATGATTCTTTGACAGGGCGTAGGGTGATATGTGCAAGCCAATAGCTTGCGATACCTGCAATGATAATCAAAATACCATTGACCAGTATCAAGGAATATATGAGCTCTTCTTGCACTTCTGCCTGTGTTGGAATAGTTGCACGAACTATTTCAAAACCAAGTGGGCGGTTTTGTGGTATAAGTCGAAAGTCTTGATAGCGACGGCCCAGTTTTTGAGAAAATGCAGAGTAAATGACACCGCTAGACACAACAAGAATGGTCGCAATCACGACCGTGTATAAGATAGTCAATTTCCACAATGAATTTCGGAAATGTTCATTAAACGAGGCGGTAGCCTTTGCCCCAAACAGTTTTAATGCGTTTTGCATACAATGGTGGTAGTTTTTTACGAAGATTTTTCAGATGGACATCTACGACATTACTAAAGGAATCAAAATTGCGATCCCAGACATGTTCCAACAAATCATCGCGCGTCAATACAGAATCTTTGTTACGCAAAAGGTATTCAAGTAGCCCATATTCGCGTAAGGTGAGATCTATCACTTTTTTATCTATACTGACGGTTTGTGAACGGGTGTCAAGAGTAAGACCGTTAAGGGTAAGGACATCATTTGCAATGATTAGCGGACGGCGAAGAAGAGTGCGGATACGCGCGGTAAGTTCATCAATAGAGAACGGCTTGACTAAATAATCATCAGCGCCTATGTCAAGACCTGTGATTTTGTCACGTACTGTATCTTTGGCAGTGAGCATCAGAATTGGAGTGGTGTTGCCACTGGCACGTAGATTCTTGCACACTTCAAGCCCATCGCGTTTTGGCATCATGATATCAAGTACGATAAGGTCGTAAGTACCAAGCAGTGCCATACGCTCGCCCTCTACACCATCAAATGCTTGATCCACTGCGTATCCGCGAGTATGGAGGCTTTCTGTAAGCCCTTTATTTAGTTTTGGCTCATCTTCTACGACAAGTATTTTCATATTTCCAGACTATATAATGACCAATGAAGAAAGTGTGAAGTATGTCCATATTATAGCGTTTTTATGCAAAAAAAGAAGTCACTTCTATCACATTGACCTGTCTTACGATCTGTAGTACGGTATATAAATCTATATTGCTGGCGTATATAACGTTAGAAAAAAAAAGGGGGGAAAATGGAAAGTAAATTGACAAGGCCGGAAAATGGAATCAGAAACATGCAGGACTATTTTACTGCGTTAAAGAACGAACAAGCTCGTTTTTTGGAGGAGTGTGAAAAAGTAAAAAGCTGCGACTGGAGTATGCGTTCGCGTATACGTGACATATCTCACGTGTTTTTGAAAGATTCTATTGCTTGTATAATCATTGGGTATGATGTCGGGATTCAGTTTTTTAAAGATTTGAAGGCAAAGAAAGAAATCACTGATATGTTAGATATAAACAGGTATATTCGTAGGGATCTTTTTAAGTATAACAGTGTAGTTGTTGAGAAATTACATAATGAAAGAGAAATGAAGCACACTGAATACTGTAGGATTCTAAAATCTCTTGATCCACGTCAGATATTCATGTGTAAACAAAATTGGGAGGTGGCATTATGGACAGGACCCGCCAATTACAATACACAATCTGACAACATTGCCGCGCATTGTCGCGGTGAGACAGAAGAGCCAGAACATGCAAGGTGGATATATCCATATAAGGTCTAACAGTCCTGAAATTTTTTTTGGAGCACGGCGATTAAATCAATCGCCATTTTTTTACCCAAAAACTTCCCAAAAGGAGGTTTTTTGTTATGATACACATATGACTATCACTTCAGCGAAATTTGTTAAAGGTATTGTGGATAACGACGAGGCACTTGAGGGTGATATCCCTCAAGTTGCTTTTATTGGGCGATCAAACGTCGGCAAGTCCAGTATCATCAATACCATTACCCACAAAAAAGATCTGGCGCGTACGAGTTCAACGCCGGGACGTACGAAGGAAATAAATCTTTTTTTGATAAACGATACAGTCTATCTGGTAGATTTGCCCGGATATGGTTATGCAAAAGCGTCATGGCAGACCTTGCAAAAGATACAAAATCGTATCCTTTGGTATTTACTCACATCACACTATAAGCAAAAAGCAGTCGTACTTATCATTGATGCAAAGATTGGACTCACTGACAACGACAAAGAGATGCTCTACAGTCTTGAAGAAAAAAATAAAAATATCATCGTGGTGGCAAATAAAGTGGATAAGATAAAAAGTGCAGAATATGATACACACATGCAGACCATCCGAACAGTGGTAGGTGGTCATGTGATCATCCCTTTTTCTGTGAAAAAGAAAACTGGCGTACAAGAATTAGTGGATGCTATATTAAAATAGTTTGTGTTTATATACATATGGCTTGACAAGAAAAGATATAGATTGTATTACTCGTATATATATATTGTTTGAGAGGAGGAAAGGAAAAATGAACATTAAAAATTTTATTAAACAGGAAGCTGTCCTGACGATAGTTAAGAAAGACAATATCCTTTCTGTTGAATGTGCAGAAGATCTGTCGGTTTTAAAGAATCATAGCAATGAAAGTTGTCCACTAAACACAGAGATGAGTGATCCTGTAGCGAATCCTGTGCGTGCATGGCAACTTCATGAGGATTATGCCAATGCTATATTAAAGTATAGGGATCAGATACAAAAAGTAGACGCTTGGCACAAACGGATAGAAAAGAAAAAAAACATAAAAAAGAGAAGAGTAGATAGAGCTATTGATATTTTTTTCAAAAAAATTACCTTATTTTTTATCTACGTTATTGATACATATTTACTATCACATTCTACTTCAAGCGTTCCGCAATTGCCTACGTGCCAATGCACGATTGTATCATTGACGGAAATTTGCAAAGAAGAGGTCGTCGACGGCAAGCTAAAAAAAACGCGATTGGTACGCTCGATAGAGCTAGGTAGCACTATGGTTACCTTTCATGTGTATCCGGATTTTTTTTCAGGAGGTGCATATATAGAAGCGCTTGAAATCATTGCTCTATCACTATACAGCACAAAAGAAGTGGTGATTGAGCTCATTGGAAATGATAAAAAAATTAAAAGAATTCCCTTATCTTTTTTGCTTCTGTCTGTGGGTTCTCCATCCATGCGACTGTAAATATAAAAGATATGTATTTGTAAGATACCCAATCACTGGTATCTTTTTTTCTTTTCTGCTATACTCGGAAATATTATTTTTTGACGGCAAAACGTATGAAACATCAGGCAATCACTTCTTTGGAAGAAACAACGATTTTAACCTATATTTTAACTATTTTTAAAGGTGAATCAGTGGATGAAAAGGGATCGTTGTTTACTGCATTGTCCGCGGAATCAGGCGAGTACATAAAGAAGGTCGTTTCTTCTTTTGACGGGACATTGGGAAAGGTAGAAAAGGTCACATTACCAGCGCAGGAAGAAAAGATTGTTCTTTTATTAGGTCTTGGCGAACGTGAAAAATATACTGCAAGAAAATATAATGTAGCAATACGTGCGCTTATCAAGGGCATGCGTAGTTTGCATATCACATCGGCTGTTATTGATTCGGCCTTACCCTTACCGATAGAAGTTGAACGGCATGAAGGAATGCGCAGTTTCGCGATAAACGCCGAGATGGCAAACTATGAATTTGTGAAGTATAAAGAGACACCACAAGAGGGGTGGTTTTTTGTAGAGGAACTTTCATATCTTGTGGACGCAAGTCAGAAAGAAAAAATCTTAAATGAGATAGAACAGGGTGCGATAATCGGTGTTTACACGAGTCATGCACGTGATCTTTCAAATACTCCAGGAGGTGATATGACCCCCTCAATATTAGCAGAAGAAGCAAAAAAGCTGGCACAGGATTCTGGTGCCACGTGTGACATCATCGGTGAAGAGGAAATGGCAAAGCTCGGTATGGGTGGTATCTTAGGAGTATCAAAGGGAAGCGTGGAAGATGCACGATTGATCGTTTTGGAATATCATGGTGCTGATGAAAAAGAAAAACCACTTGTTTTTTTAGGAAAAGGTATTACTTTTGACAGTGGAGGACTTGATTTAAAAATTTCTGGTAGTATGCTTGAGATGCACATGGACATGACCGGTGCAGGGTCGGTAATTTCCGCAGTTTGTGCAATCGCAAAGCTAGGGTTAAAAGTAAACATTGTAGGTGTTTGTCCTGCAGTTGAAAATATGCCATCCGGACAAAGCTACCGTCCCGGTGATTTACTCAAGTCAATGTCAGGTAAAACTATTGAAGTCTTGACACCAGACGCAGAAGGACGTATTGTCCTGGCGGATGCATTGACGTATACTGAAAAACGTTATGACCCTGCATTGGTTGTGGATCTTGCGACATTGACAGGGGCGTGTGTCGTAGCACTTGGTACTACCGCGTCTGCTGTGCTTACTCCTGATGATGCATTTGCTCAAGAGATTTGCGCAATAGGAGAAAGAGCGGGAGACTATATGTGGCCATTACCATTGTGGGAAGAGTATGAATCAGAAGTGAAAGGAACATTTGGGGATGTGATTAATGCTGGTTCACAGAAAAGAAGCGCAGGGACGATCAATGCCGGTATGTTTCTTTATCAATTTGCAAAGTCGTTTAAAAAGTGGGCGCACATTGATATCGCCTCTACAATGACAACGAGTGATGGCCAATTCCTTTCTAAAGGAGCAAGTGGCACGGGTGTTCGTTTCCTTGTAGAACTCGCACGATCAAGAGCGCTATAATTATTCATGTTCATTTGACGCGTTATGTCACGATATATATGCGAACAGTGCGGTGATGACTTTCCAAAGTCTGGAACCTGCGAAATTTGTAGTCAACCGCTTGTAGAAATGGAGAAAGAAGAAAAAGAGGAGGTGGAATCATTTGATGACGAGGAATATAATTAGATGATTGCCCCGCCCTTGTGGCGGGGTTTTACATTATGAATACAACAACACAACAATGGGATGTTATCATATTGGGAGGCGGGGCAGCTGGTCTGTCTGCCGGTATTTTCGCGGCCCGACGCGGCATGAAAACACTGATTGTCACAAAAGAAGTCGGCGGTCAGACTGCCACTACGTATGAAATTGAAAACTATCCTGGTGTAGGACGTATTTCAGGTCCTGATTTGATACGCATTATGAAAGAGCAAGCAGAACGATTTGGTTGTGAGTTTTTGTATGGTGATATCCATGGCGTATCAAAAGATGGTGATATATTTACAATACAAGTGGGTCAGCATTCAAAGACAAGCACCGCACTCATTGCGGCAAGTGGTAAGCGACCCCGACATCTTGGTATTGCCGATGAGACACAATGGCTGGGTAATGGCGTGTATTATAGTAGTACAGATATCCTTGAAGATCAGACAAAAAACAAGATTGTTGCTGTGATTGGCGGAGGTAGTGCTGCTCTTGAAGAAGCGCTGTTGCATGCAAAAACCGCCACAAAGGTATACATCATTCATCGTGGAGGAAGCTTTCGTGCAGAAGATATCCTTGTGCGACGAGTGGAAGATACCCCAACTATTGAATGTATTTTTCATGCAGAGGTACGCACTATTGATGGAGATGAAGTAATCTCATCACTTTCGTACGAGCAGGAAAGTACAGTGTGTCCGCTCCTTGTAGACATTATCTGTGTTAAGATAGGATATGATTCTGACGCAAGTTTTTTTGAATCATTTGTGCAACTGGACTCACAAAAACGTATTCCCATTGATAAAGATTCACACACATTGACACCCGGTTTTTTTGCAGCAGGGGACATGAGTAATGTTGATTTTCAACAGATCGTCGTTTCCGCCGGTGATGGCGCTAAGGCGGGATTGAGTGCTTATTTTTATATAATGGACAAAAAAGGAATCAAGGGAACAAAAGCAGATTGGGGCTATATCGGAAAATAGAAATAGTGCTATAATACCTTTACATTCATAACTTTATATTATATGAGTAAGCCATTTATGAAGGGAGCGGCATTTGGGGCATTGATCGCTGGAGTTGCGACGTTGTTTTTGGCGCCACAGTCAGGAAAAAAGACACATAAAGATGTCAAAAAGTTGATTGATACGTTTTCTAAGCAGTTTTTAGTACAGTCAAAAAATTTGAAAAAAATGTCACGTGGCGCATACGAAGATATGGTAATGGCGTCAGTCAAGGATTTTTCAAAGAGTTCAAAAATTGGCAAGGAATATCTTAATGATGTAGCAATAGCGCTAAAGGATCGTTGGGAAGATTTTAAAAACGGACTTGAATTGGAAGAAATGATAGACACAAAGACACCTATTACAAAATCAGCCAAATCATCCAAGAAAGCAAAGAAAACCAAATAGCTGATAAACGATCATGAATTCCCGCACGCGTACATATCGGTTGTTGGAGATGGTACCGGGATTTTTACTCTGGGGCACCTTTATTGGTGCTCTTGTTTTTTCTTTTTTTCAGCCACTGTGGGTAATTTATTTTATTATACTGTTTGATCTTCTCTGGCTATACCGTGTCGTTTATTTTCTTATTTTTTTACTCTATGGCTGGCGGAAATTTATGTCGGCATTACGAGTGGATTGGTTTGATACTTTGACGAAAGATAATAAAAAATGGAAAAATATATATCATCTTTTGTTTTTACCAATGTCAAAAGAGGAAGAAGAGATTGTTGACACCACATTGCAGTCTATTTTAAGGAGCCATTATTCAATGGAGCGATTTATCGTTGTACTTGCAGGTGAAGCGCGGGCGCAAGAGCATTTTGAAAAAATTGCTGAAAAAATGAAGAAAAAATACGGACCAAAGTTTTTTAAATTTATTGTGACGCTCCACCCTGACAATGTTGCTGGCGAAATGGCTTCCAAAGGAGCGAACATCAATTATGCAGGAAAACACGTCAAAAAGGTCATTGATACGCTCAATATACCCTATGAAGATATTATCGTGTCAACGTTTGATATTGATACAAATCCGCATCCACAATATTTTGCTGCTCTTACTCACGCGTATTTGCATCATCCTCATCCAACTCGTACCAGTTACCAACCTGTCGTTTTGTATAATAACAATATCTGGGAATCATCAGCACCCATGCGTTTGGCGGCATTTGGTACGACATTTTGGTTGTTGTCAGAGCTTGCTCGACCTGATCGTCTTTTTACATTCTCTTCACACAGTATGAGTTTTAAAGCATTGGTTGATGTTGGATTTTGGCAAAATGATATTGTCAGTGAGGATTCACGTATATTTTTGCAATGTTTTTTGCGGTATCATGGAGATTATTCAGTAACACCGATATACGTGCCCGTTAACATGGATACCGTGCAAGCACGTACCCAATGGGCTAGTCTGGTCAATCTCTACAAACAACAACGACGGTGGGCGTGGGGAGTAGAACATTTTCCGTTTATGGTAACGAGATTTTGGCACGATAATCTGATTCCATTAAAAAAAAGGATCAAATATTTGTGGATACAGTTGGAGGGTATGTATACATGGGCGACGGCTCCAATTTTGATTTTTGCACTTGGTCGTTTGCCACTTTATTTTGCTCATGGTGAGGTTTCTCAAACAGCACTCGCGCAAAATGCGCCGTTTATACTTGAAAATCTTTTGAACCTTACATTGGTGGGGGTGATTGTTATTGCTATACTCACGATCATTGCCTTACCTCCTCGCCCAAAAACTCATTCTGCACACAAAATGATATATATGATCGCCCAGTGGATACTCTTGCCAATTACATTGATTGTGCTAAGCTCCCTACCTGCAATTGATGCCCAGACTCGTATGTTTTTTGGACGATATTTAGGATTTTGGGTGACAGAAAAAGCACGAAAATAAAGGATTTATGGCAAAAGTTACGATAAGCATGGTTACGTACAATGCGGTTGGTTATTTGCCATACGCATTACCCACCTTGAATGCGCTTTTGGAAGAAGACGTACGACTTGTGATTTTGGACAATGCATCAACAGATGAGTCAGTCGCATATATTAAAAAACATGCACCGCATACCACGCTGATACTATCTGAAAAAAATAATGGTTTTGGAGTAGGGCACAACGAAGTGATCCGTCAAAGTGAATCAGACTACGTCATGTTGTTTAATCAAGACATGATTATTGAGCCGGATTACGTGCGTGAGTGTGTTGTATTTTTAGAAAATAATCCGGCTGTTGCATCGGTAAGTGGAATTTTGCAACGCGCGCAGTGGAATGGGGATGGCAGGATTAAAAAGACAGAAGATATAGACACATGCGGTATTCGTATCAAAAAAAGCCACAATGTCAAAGATGAACGACATGTTGTGTCATGGAGTGAACCGTTTGAGATATTTGGTCCGTCAGGTGCGTGCGCTATGTATCGTCGTACAGCGCTAGAAGATATCGCCATTGATATAGATGGTAGACATGAATACTTTGACGAGGATTTTTTTATGTATAAAGAGGATGTGGATATTGCGTATAGGTTGCACTGGCGCAACTGGACATCGTATTGTGTACCCAGTGCGCGCGCATATCACTTTCGGACAAAGGGAGATGCCTTGATACGAACCAACAAAAAAGTCAATTATTGGTCGTATCGGAATCATTGGTATATGTTAAAAAAAAATCTAAGCGGAGGTGTCTTTGCCCGATGTTTCCCTTTTATTACCCTATATGAGACTGCTAAACTATGCTATTTGCTTGTAATGGAACGGGCAACATTAGCCGGAATAAAGGATATGTGGAAGTTACGAAAAAAAATGACAACTAAACGAACAAAGATCATGTCTCGTCGTTTTGTCAATAATCATGAGATCATGAAATTTTTGCAATAATTCTATGGATGTTTCTATCATTATAGTTAATTACCACTCGGAAGGACTTGCCCGAGAATGTGTGAAGGAATTTACACACTTGCATACTTCTTTGTCGCAGGAGATCATTGTTGTGGATAATTCTCCCGGTAGAGGTCTTGAGACGATTCTACAAGAACGTTTTCCTGCTGTACACTATATATCAATGGGGAGAAACGTCGGTTTGTCGCGGGCCAATAATGCGGGTGCCAGGCGCGCAAGCGGTGATCACATCCTTATTTGCAACCCTGATGTTACTCCTCATGCAGGATCATTGGACACAATGGTTGGATACTTGCGTAGTCATCCTGACGTGGGGATCGTTGGCCCACGCTTGCATAATCCAGATGGCGCTATTCAGCAATCGTATTATCGTTTTTATAGACTTTTGACGCCAATGTATCGTCGCACTATATTCGCACGCACATGGCTGGGGAAACGTCATTTACAACATTTTCTCATGCGCGACGTCTCCTTGGATATCCCAACATCGGTAGACTGGTTGTTGGGAGCGGTTTTATGTGTTCGTCGAAAGGATTATGAGGATGTAGGTATGATGGATGAGAAATTTTTTCTCTATATGGAAGACGTGGATTTATGTCGAACCTTTTGGAAGTCAGGAAAGGCAGTGCATTATTTACCTAATGCCACAATGACACACTTATATCATCGTGAGTCTGCTGGTGGTGGTATTTTGGACATATTTAAGAGTATCACGCGCATTCATATCATGAGTAGTATAAAATATTTTTTTAAGCACGGGATCAATACATCGTTATGAATCTTTTGCCTAAACATTTTTCACATAGGTACTATAGACGTCGAGCAATTGCATGGCGACTATTTAAAATGATAACCAGTCTGCTTGTGGTGTTTATCATAAGCATTTTGTTGTATGTCAGTTTTTATGCGTATCGCGCCTATCATACTGCTTTGGAGATCAAACACTCATTATCCACAATACATGTACTAATAGAAAGCAGAGATTTGGATGGTATAACATCTGCATTGCACGTTCTGAATAATTCAACACAGGAACTTAATGAAATATTTGGTCATTTGACTTTGTTATCACACATTCCCTACGTTGACACACCGTATAAATCGACTCTAAATTTCATCCATATAGGCCAGTCCTTAATAATAGATGCACAACAAGGGGTTGAAATTGCTAATGATTTTTTTGATATTTTAGGGGGTGGAGATACCATATATTCGTTACGCGATGTGTCTGAAGAGCAAAAAGGATTGATATTGAGTCTTGTTGAAAAAGAAAGTGATCATTTACGTGCAGTACATGCTGACTTATTACTCCAACAGAGTGCACTGCACAATATGGATATGGGAATTTTGCATCCTTTTTTTGATGATTCTATTAAAAGAGCGACTGACGGGATTGATGTCTTGAATAGTGCATTTGAAATATTTTCACCATTTTTTGATATGGGACCTGCATTATTAGGGTATCCAAAAAAACAAACGTATCTTTTTTTGATGCAAAACAATGCTGAAGTGCGCGGAAGTGGAGGATTTATTGGTAATTATGGAATATTGAAATTGCACAACGGCGAAATAAAGGAGTTTGTAACTGACAATATCTACAATCTTGATGATGCAGCTCTATCTCTGAAAGTGGCACCTCCATTGCCAATCGCAAAATATTTTAAGACAAATCAATGGTTTTTACGCGATTCAAATTGGTCACCGGATTTTAGTGAATCTGCTAAAAAAGCGATGTGGTTTTATGAGCAAGAAGGTGGTAAAGAACATCTAGACGGAGTGATTGCAGTATCACAGGATTTTATCGTTCCCTTATTGCGCTTTGTCGGTCCTATTGATGTGGAAGGTATAGTATTTACCGCTGAAAATTTTGAGACAGAACTTCAATATCAAGTTGAAAAAGGGTATTACCAAAGAGGGGTGACAGAATCAAATCGAAAAGAAATTATTGGCACTCTATCTGATAGAATTTTACAAAGGTTGTACAAGTTGCCCACCGAACGTTTATCAGAGGTTATTGCTACAATGCAAAGATTAGTGCAGGAACGACAAGTCATGGTGTATCTAAACGATCCTGTGTTGCAAAATTTTGCACGTAGTCAAAATTGGACCGGTGAATTTAAAGAGACAGACGGTGATTTTGTCATGGTAGCTGATAGTAACATGATTTCACTCAAGACAGATACGGTGATGGACAAACATATTGATTACACAGTGATAGAACAAAAAGACGGTACACTGCGAGGAAGGGTTGATTTATATTATACCAATAATGGTTCATTTACATGGTTTACAACACGGTACCGTGATTGGGTACGTATTTATGTACCCAATGGTAGTACGTTTATCAGCTCACAGGGTGCGATGGAAAAGGAATTATCTGATGAGGTGGGTACTGTCGTGGTAGGTCAAGAACTTGACAAGACGTATTTTGGCGCCTACATTGTGGTTGAACCGCGTACCACAAAGCATTTCAGCGTGGAGTACAAATTGCCATCACACATTGAAGATATGGTACGATCTGGCCATTATACTTTGTTGGCACAAAAACAAGCAGGGGTCACCAATCAACAATTCAAAGCGAAACTAACATTTCAACAACCTATTAAGGAATATTCACCTACAGGTTTTTTCAATACAAAAATAGATATAAAGAGCGTCCAGTTACAATCTGACCTCCGCGTTGATAGATTTTTTTCCGTGAACCTTTGATCTATGCTACACAAAAAAATTGGTATTGATTTGGGTACGACCAACGTACTGGTTCACATGCCCAAAAAGGGTATTGTTATTAATGAACCGTCTGTGGTGGCGATTTCTGTTGCTGATAAAAAAGTGTTGGCCGTGGGCAATGAAGCGAAGGAGATGTTGGGACGTACGCCAGATACTATCGTAGCATCACGACCGCTCAAAGACGGCGTTATTGCTGATTATCGGACGACGGAAGCGATGTTACGATATTTTATCAATAAAGCATTAGGTGGGGTTCGCTTGTTTCGTCCCGAGGTGATGGTAGCAGTACCTGCGGGAATCACTTCCACAGAGCGTCGTGCGGTCATTGACGCTACTTTGGCAGCAGGAGCTCGTGCTGCATATATTATTAAAGAACCAGTAGCAGCAGCGATCGGTGCGAATATTCCTATTGGTAATGCGTCGGGGCACATGATTATTGATATAGGTGGGGGAACGTCCGAGGTTGCAGTCATATCACTAGGTGGGGTGGTTGCATGCAATTCAGTGCGTATTGGCGGAAACAAGTTTGATGCGGCTGTTGTGGAGGATATTCGTAAAAAATATGGCCTTGCTATCGGTGAACGTACTGCCGAGGAGATAAAAATTACCATTGGGTCGGCGCTATATATGGAAGATAAGTTGATTATGCAAGTGCGGGGGCGAGATATCATTTCAGGATTACCAAAAACGATCACTATCAGTTCTGATGATGTGACCAACGCTATATCGCACGAACTTGATGGTATTGTTTCAGCAGTCAAGGCAGTGTTGCAGGATACACCACCGGAACTGGCAGCTGATGTGATTGATAGAGGAATCATTATGTCGGGAGGTAGTTCTCTTTTACGCAATTTTGATCAGTTGATCACTCGCGCAACCGGTATTACTGCGTATGTCGCTGACGAAGCGCTTTTGTGTGTTGCCAAAGGTACGGGTATTGTTTTAGAGAACTTGGATGCGTATAAGCGCAGTATCTTAGCGACAAAATAATATGACTATTGGCATTGACGCTTCTCCTGCCGCTCGCAAGGAAAAGACAGGAGTAGAATGGTATACCTATCATCTGTTGCATCAGTTTGCTTTGCAGGACACAATGAACAACTATATTTTATATACGTCGAATCCATTTCCGGATGATGAAAAATCTTTTTTTCCTAAAAATTTTACAGAAAAAATTTTACATTCTCCAACAAAATGGTTTTGGCCACAAACGCGATTGACATGGAATTTGCTTGCATCAGGACATCAACGACCTGATGTCTGGTTTTCACCAGCAGATGCCCTTCCGTTAATTCAATCAAAAAAAATAATAACGACCATTCACGATGTCGGGTTTATACCGTATAAGGATATTTATGAATGGAAACGCCAGCAATATCTGTATTGGACGACAAGAAATGCTGTAAAAAGAGCTCATATCATTATTACAATATCTGAGTTTACAAAGAGTGAGATTATAAAATATTATCATGTTGATCCAACTCGTATTGTCGTGGTACCTTTGGGGTTTGATGCTGGTGTGTATACACCGGCAAGTGACAGTACAACCATCGCTGATGCACTGGTATTAAGACAATGGGACTTGATACCCAAAAATTATATTTTGACCATTTCTCCGCTTGAACACAAAAAGAATGTGCCGACTCTTATTGATGCATTTTCCGTAGTGAAGGAACGATTTCCCGATTTGAAACTGGTCATTGCCGGTAAACCTCGTCTCGCTACACGCGCGATTGAAGAAAAAATAATAAACAGTAGATATAAGGATGATATTTTATCTTTGGGGTGGGTAGATCAGGATCAACAAATCGCACTACTCCGAAATGCTGCTGTATTTTCATTCCCAAGTTTTTATGAGGGTTTTGGATTGCCAATCATTGAAGCACAGAGTTGTCACGTGCCAGTTGTTGCTTCGTATACGGCAAGTTTACCTGAAGTGGGAGGTGGTGGAGCGTTATATCATAATGTTCATTCAAGTGAAGACTTAGCAGAAAAATTGAACAGACTGATGAATGATAGCGTTTTGAGGCAAGATTTGATTATTAAAGGACTTGAGAATATCAAGAGATTTAGTTGGGAGAAATGCGCAAAAAAGACATTGGAGCTGTTGACTTGAAGTGATGATGTGTATACACCTGTCATTTTCATCATATTCTCTTTTCTTCCAAAACCTGCTACACTAACCATATATGAATGACTGGCAATCCATCATAGGTCATAAAATAAGCATCGGCTATCTACAGCATGTATTAGAGCAGAATATAGTACCGCAATGTATGGTATTTGCAGGCCCAGAGCATGTGGGAAAGCGTACTGTTGCGGATATTTTTGTACAACAGATGAAACAGGCACACCCTGTATCGGCGGTACACCATATCAATTCATGGGAAGAGGAGCGGCGAGTACACAAGATAATCAGTATTGATGAAATACGCACATGTATTTCCGGATCGTTGTATACAAAAAATACTGAAGCATGGCACATCATTATGATTGATGGTGCAGATCATCTATCGGAGGGTGCTTCCAATGCGCTTTTAAAAGTGATGGAAGAACCAAAAGCGCGCGTCCTTTTTATTTTGATTGTTCATAGAGTTTCGCGATTGCTTGCGACGATATTATCTCGTGCATGTGTTGTCAGATTTCGTCAGATACCCTTAAAAGTGATGCAAGAAGATATGAAAAAATGTGGTATGAATGTTGACGAGAGGATAGTGATGCATTCATGTGGTCTGCCAGGTATAGCATTACGTAGTCCTGATGAAGTAGGGCAGTTTGATGTAAAACAGTTTACGTCTCCCGCATACCAACAGTTAGCAGTCTCGTCGGCATTGACTGAAGAAGCTCTGGTTGATGTAGAAATTGCATTATCACAAATGGCGTACTCCACGCGAGAAGACGAAAAAAAATTATTCATATCATATAATAATCATTATATAGCCGTACATTCAGCGGCACAAATTGGAACATTTCAAAATGCTTCCGAACATCTTTTTTTCTAATATGCATCGTTTTTTATTATCAATTTTCATGTTTTCCGCCATATTACTTCTTGGTGCAGGGTGTACCTTGAAATTTGGCAGTTCGCCACAAGGTGGTATATGGAAAACTCTTGATAGTGGGGAGACATGGGTGTCAAAGCACTCTGTTGTTACTATGGATGGGAAAAAACAGAGTTTTGGAAACGAGCAAGTACTTTCAATAAAGGTAGATCCACGAAACGGAGCCAATCTTTTTGCGGGGACGACTGCAAAGGGGCTTTTTACCAGTACCAATGCCGGGGAAACATGGACAAACACCCTACCCAATGAAAAAGTCGTTGATATAGCACTTGACGCTGATTCTCGGTGTGTCTTATATGTTTTGACGCCTACACAGCTGCATAAAACGACCAAGTGTGGTACGGAATGGACAATCAGTTATGATGAAACACGCCGAATGACTTCGCTAACAAGTGTGGAAACAGATCCGATCAAACCAGAAATTGTCTATCTAACGACTACAAAGGGAGATATTCTCAAAAGCACTGATCGTGGAAATACATGGACAGCAATATATAGGTTTCCAAACATAGAAATTGATGATCTGGTTATTGATCGGCTTGATTCACATGTGATATATGTGGCAACCCGTAAAAAAGGTATTTTTCGTAGTAAGGATAAGGGATTGTCATGGGAAGATGTGTCAGAGCCTTTAAAAAGAGATTTTTCTTCGCCAGTGTTCCGGTGGGTCGGGACATTGAAAAAAACAGGAGGACTACTATTTGTAAATGACGATACAATGTATCGAACTAGCTCAATGGGGGATTCATGGGAGAAAGTTCCATTGCTTACTCCATCGGGGCGTGCTTTGATTTTTTCCGTGGCTGTCAACCCAAATAATGATGATGAAATTGTGTATGCAACACAATCTACCTTTTACCGTACGACTGATGGTGGAGCACACTGGATATCTCGTCCATTGCCAAGTAATAGATCATCGTCTCAACTCTTGTTTGATCCGTATAATACCGCTACTATTTATTTAGGTACAAACATCTATTCACCTCCATCACCATATTTTAAATAACACACCATCTATGCATACATTGATTACAGCGCATGAACAAGAATTTTCTCAAGGTGTCGAGCATCTAAAACAAGAGCTTTCAGGACTTCGTACCGGCAGGGCAAGTGCCACTTTAATTGAGAACATTATGGTTGATGTTTATGGATCCATGACTCCATTAAAAGGAGTCGCTTCTATAAGTGTGCCTGATGCTCGTTCTTTAGTGATTTCTCCTTGGGATCCATCCGTGATTAAAAGTATTGAAACCGCGATTTCGAACGCAAATCTTAGTGTAAATCCTGTTAATGAAGGAACGACAATTCGTATCATTTTTCCAGAAATGACAGAAGAAAGTAGAAACGCGATGGTAAAGGTAATGAATGCAAAACTTGAGACGGCTCGCGTTGGATTGCGGAGTATACGTGACTCAATAAAAGAATCAATATTGAAAGCTGAAAAAAATAAGGAGATTACCGAAGATGACCGGTATGAGCTATTGGAACAGCTTGATTTGATAACAAAGGATTATACAAAAAAAATGCAGGACATTGGCGATAAAAAAGAGCAAGAAATCATTACCATATAATTATGATGATTTTTTTGACGATAATTGTATTTGTCTTAATTCTCAGTATATTGGTGATCGCGCATGAATGGGGACATTTTATTAGTGCCCGACTTTTTGGTGTTCATGTAGATGAATTTGCGATTGGTTTTCCTCCTCGCGCAGCGAAAATTCAGGGTAAAAAGACCATGTTTACTATAAATTGGCTTCCTTTGGGTGGTTTTGTGCGTCTTAAAGGGGAACAAGGCGAAGATGCAAAAGATGAGGATAGTTTTGCGGGAAAAGCTATATGGAAACGTCTTATTATCTTGTCAGCTGGAGTGGGAATGAATGTCTTATTGGCAATTATATTAATGTGTATTGGTTTTAACATTGGTATGCCGGCTGATGTGACTGATTATGATGGTACAGGCACAATTCGCGATCGCGCTGTTGTAGTCACAAGTGTTTTACCTGATACAGCAGCATCAATGGTGGATATACAACCCAATGATAAGATTATCAGTATCGACGGAAATGAATTCTCTACATACAGTGAAGTTACCACATATTTGTCTGATAGCGGGGGTAAAAAACTAAATATGGTACTGAAAAGAGGAAAAGAGGAACATGTAGTTACGCCAACAATTGGGACAATAGCATTCCAATCACAAGACGAGAATGGGAACGAGATTACTGTGCAAAAAGCTGGTCTTGGAGTAGCTCTAACTGATGGTGGTATAGTTTCGTATTCATTTTTTCAATCAATTCCCGTTGCATTTTCAGCGGTTGCAATGATGATCTACACCATCATTGTGTTCTTGATTCATGCATTTCAGACTATGGTATTTAGCGATTTTTCAGGTCCAGTCGGCATCGCGGCATATACAGGGGTTGCAATGCGGGAAGGTTTTGCGTATATTCTACTGTTTATGGTTCAATTGTCCTTAAGTTTGGCAATTTTGAACATTCTTCCTCTTCCGGCATTAGATGGGGGAAGAGCATTATTTGCCATAATTGAAAAACTTCGCGGAAAGCCGATGCCAAAAAATGCGGAAAATACCGCTCACTTGATAGGGTTTTTCTTGCTTATACTTATTGTCATCTTGGCGACAGTCAAAGATGTTCGTGCCCTATTTTAGTTTAAATTATATGGATTACATCATCTTTCGTGCAATCAATAATCTGGCAGGTATGTCACCATTTTTGGATTCAGTAGGCATATTTCTCGCTGAAATGGCGATCTTTGTCATGATCTTACTTGTTGCGTTGATAAAGGGAAAAGGTCATCGCCTACGAATGATTTTAGAAAGTGCACTTGCGAGTGGTTTTGCGTTATTTACTAATGCAATGATAGGTTTTTTGGCCTTTCGTTATCGTCCATTTATTGCACACGAACAAGTACATTTACTGATTGAAAAATCCGGTCTTGATAAATCATTTCCCTCTGATCATACTACTGTGGCATTTGCTCTTGCTACTGTTGTATTTTTGCATAATCGCAAATGGGGGATTGTATCATATATTATCGCGTTGTTGATCGGTATTTCTCGTATATACGTGGGCGTGCATTATCCTACTGATGTTGTAGGAGGAATGATTGTTGGTATATTTAGCGGTATGCTAGTCTATTTTGTCGGACGTCGATTGATTGCGCATTGATTATTAGTGACTGTTTTCATGACCATTTTTCGTTTTTTTGCAAGACGATTTTTAACTATCGGAAGTTTGATCATAGTATTGTATGGGGTTTATGCGCTGTATGTTTGGTTTATACCACATTCCATCCAACATGAAGTAGAAGTTGTCGTACCCCCAGGGCAGCGTGGTTCTGAAACCTTGGCTTTTCTTCATGATAATCATATCATCAGTAATCCGTTTTTAGCTGGTGTTTATCTTTTTATTACCGGTAACGATGGACATTTGCAGGCAGGCACATATTCGTTCGCAGGTAAGGTTACACTTTCATCGGTGGTACATACTATGACAAAACCACAATACGTACCGGAAGTGACATTGACATTTCGTGAAGGGCTTACCGGTGCAGGGTTTGGTGAGTATTTAAAAGAACAAGGGCATCCGGCTGGGGCAACCTTTTTACAAGCTACACAGCAAGTACCCAAAGACGAATATCCATTTCTTGTTGATCTACCAAGGACCGCCACGTTGGAGGGATATCTTTTTCCCGATACGTATCGGGTTTATCCAGATGCCACTGCTGATGATATTATAAACGCCATGCTCGAAAATTTTGATATCAAGTTTACTCAGCAGATGCGTGATGATATTGTCGCACAAAAACGGACAATTTTTGATGTAATTACTTTGGCATCGATTGTGGAGAAAGAAGTAGCTACAGATGAAGATCGTGCTATTGTAGCGGGTATTTTTTATAAACGCATGGCGCTGGGTATGACTTTGGGCTCCGATGCAACGGTGAATTACGTAACGGGAAAAAGTATGGCACAACCAACATTTGATGATGTTGCATCAGATTCACCATATAACACCTACAAACATACAGGTTTACCACCAGGTCCTATTGATAATCCCGGTCTTGCATCCATCAAGTCGGTTATTTACTATACAAAAACACCGTATCTTTATTTTTTGACTGATAGACAAGGAAACGCAATTTATAGCAAAACATACGAAGAACACTTGGCAAATAAGAGGAAGTATTTGCCATCCATCGCCCCATAATGCTCAACCATTTAATACTCATCCATTGACAAAACAGCGAGAGTACTGTAAAAGTACAGTAGGTTATTTTACAACCAACAGATCTATCATTTAGAAAAAAAGGAGAAAAAAATGAACATAAATATATTTGATGTGCTAGGGGATTTCATATCAAAAAAAATACAAGACAGAAAAGCAACCAAGAAAGCATTACGATACCGAAAATTATCTTTTATTTGTTTGATGTTAAATATTTCATCGGCTGAAGAATATAACTATATGAAACTCCTTATGCTAAATATAGATCCTATGACCAATAATAAACTATCAGTCAATGAACGAGGTATTTTATCGGTCTTGCCATTATTTCTTAATGCTTTGAAAATAAAAAAAGCGTATTTAAATGAATGGATATTTCGCGATGATAGGCAAACCTATCCCGATGAAGACTCATCACGTGTGATATCTTGGCTTGCAGATATGTTGGTGTGTTTGACACAGAATATCAAAACATTATCAGAAGAGACGCATATTACAGTTCTGGCTCATGATGATGATATTTTGGATATGAAATATATTTCTCCAGAGCTCCATGCCTGGTTGTCCAGTACGTATATGGGCCAAATTTTGGTGTATCAACTGTCATTAAGGGAACAGTTCCAAAATATTAAGTAAGTGTAAATACGCAAAAATATATCAATTGATCGCCCCGAATATTTAGGGGCTTTTATATTATATTGGAACGATTTGACATTATTTTAAAATCGCTGTATATTGATTTCACGATCCAAAGACTATAGGTGTCTTGCCCGAAGCAGGACTTAATAATGCCGATAGTAGGGTATATACTCTTTCTCCCGAGTGGGAGAGCTTTCTGTGGTCGTACCACAGTTTTTTTAATTATATACAGTCGTATGGCAACAACCAGAGAGAAAAAGAAAGCCATACTCGCTCGTATCAATGACTATATTCCTCAAAGCAAGTCAATTGTCTTTGTGGATATGCAAGGACTGACCGTGAAATCTGCTAATGATCTGCGTACACAATGTGACCAAGCAGGTATTCGTTGTCTGGTCGCCAAAAAAACACTTTTGGCAAAGGCGCTGGAAGATGCAGGGATCACTGAAGTCACTCCGCGTACGATTGAAGGAGAGATTGCGGCGACGTTTAGTATGGAGGATGAAATAGCACCTGCAAAGCTTTTTACGCGATTTGCAAAAGATCATGAGGGATTTAGCATGAAAGCGGGTTTGATGATGTCAGAAGCACCAGGTAATCGTTTGCTTGATACTTTATCATTGAATCAGCTCGCAACGCTTCCTTCACGAGAAGAGCTACTTGCTAAGCTTGTGGGCTCACTCAATGCGCCAGTTTCTGGCATAGTCAATGTACTAGCGGGTAATCTAAGAGGTCTGGTCACTGTGCTTCATGCAATGAGTGAAAAGACCAACGTGTAAGATTTTTAATGAACAATAATTATATGGCAGACGAAACAATCAATGAAGAAAAAAAAGGTGTGGAGGTACCTGCGAAGTTTAAGGATATTGTTTCAAGTATTGAAAAACTTTCAGTTCTTGACTTGGCAGAATTGGTAAAAGTGTTAGAAGAAAAGTTTGGGGTATCAGCATCAGCACCAATGATGGCAATGGCAGCAATGCCAGGAAATGGTGGTGCAGGAGACGCAGCCGCTGAAGAAAAAACAGCGTTTGACATTGAGATCACGGATTCAGGTGCTACAAAGATTGCAGTTATCAAAGTTGTCCGTGAAATTACTGCACTAGGATTGAAGGAAGCAAAAGATCTCGTTGATGCAGCACCAAAAGTAGTAAAGGAAGGTGTTGCTAAAGCAGAAGCTGAAGAAATGAAGAAAAAATTGGAAGAGGCAGGCGCAAAAGTTACATTACAATAAGTACACAGATAATAAAAAAGCCCACATTCCGTTATTGGATGGGGCTTTTTTATTATACTCTTATGGAATGATCACGGCGATCATTAAAATGATTGCCAGTGCTTCTTGATATTCTAGATCACGAAGTGAAAACATATCTGCAAAAAATCTATTCCAAAATATTTGAAGAAGGTGCGCACTCCACATAATAATAGCCAGTGCAATGATTAACATTGCGACAAAACCAGTTGTGGGATACCCAGCAAGCAAGATACTTAGATAAGAATTGGTTGTACTGTTTATCGGTTGCACCATTACTGATAGTGTAGCCCTAATGATTATAAACATTATTAACACTGCATTGAACAGTGACGTGATGGGCAATCGCATTTTTTTTCTTTTCAAAATTGGCATTGCATGGTTTTTTAAAAATTAAATGAGCTATATTTATGTATATAGTATATCACAAATTTTTCAATTTTTTGGTACACCCTGTGTATAACACTATTTCAGATAATCCAAAGGAATACTATAAACACCATGCGAAGTCAAAACAAAAATTTTCATTTTAGTTTCTAATACACTGAAGGACTCTGCTTCTGAAAAAATATCACTAGTGAGCTGGCCAATTATTTTTAAAGTTTTTTTATCAAAAATGACGATTCGTTGATTTGTCTTATCAAGCACATATAAGGACGTAGATCTTTCAGATATCCAAAATTTGTCTATAGAGGTAAGGGGCGGCTCAATTCCAGTCAGCGCTAATGGTACAACTTTTCCACCTGAAATATGAAGGAGTGTTGCGGGAACTTCATATACATATGCAACACCATCAATCAAAATCTGTCGCGCATCAGCCAGAGATGTGGCGTTGGCACCCCGATACCAGATTGTAGGATCTCCAAAACCATTATTTGTTTTACTGTGGCGGTATATTATCTCAGATGTATCATCAAGGACATAGAGCCGATCACTATAAAAGGTAATGTGTCGTAATGATTCGTTTTTAGCCAGTGAAATAGCTACTTGTTTCGTTTCATTATTTTTTAGATTTAACTCGTAGAGACGATCACCTTCTTTACCACAAAAATACACTAGATCATCAGATAAAAATGCACCACACCCAATGCTAGGTATTTTTGCTTGTGTGTTGATTTTACGAACAGAGCCGTCGTTTGAAGACAAAAGATAAATACTTTCAGTATTGTAGACAATAGTTTTGTTTTCAGTGGAAAGCATAGAAATGTTGTCTAGTGTGGGTATTTGACCATCAAAATTAGCTACCATCGTAGATTCTACTGAATATATCTTATTAATCTTTTGCGTAGCACGCGTGATACGAGTTTGTAATTCATCTGCAGTTTTGATCTTATCAGGAGATGTCCTGGACAATCCTGTAAGGTCATCCTGCGCTTGGGCCAACAGCTGAATAGCATGTTCCTCATCTGAAAATATCATACTAGATTCTGCTTGATTAATTTTTTCTTCTATACTCACCACTTGTTGAGAATACGCATGTTGCGTTGATTCATTTACCCGCTTTCTTTGTAAGGTTATAATGCTCGTTGTAAATAAAAAAATAAAGATAATCGCCAATACCAACAGACTTTTGGAAAGCATCGTTAAGCCCTTAAACCAGCTAATGATGTATCGTGGGCCATTTTTTTTCAAAGATGAATAAAATTCAATGCAATTATGAGAAATCTTCTTTGACCATTTTTTAAGAAAGACAATTGCTGAAGTCTTAAATTGCGATGACGAAACTGCTGATGCTGCATGTTTGATAACGGGCAGTGGATTTTTGTAATTTTTTTTCAAGTGGCCGACACTTTTTCTGGCGTGAATAGACACATGTTTTCCCCATGTTCGCGCTGTCTTTGCATGTTTTCTGTAATCAACTTCCTTAACGCGCTGAAGAAGAACTTTGGCTGTTTTGATAATATACTGATCAACAAAATGAGACACCTGTTTTTTTATATGCATTGCTATTACAGGTGAAAGAATATGTTGTGTATTTCGTTGTTGTTCTACAAGACCATTAATGGAATCATCAGATCGTGTCTGATGACGACCACCCCAAGTGTCAGTTGCCTCGGATTTCTGTAGCGATAAAAACAATGCATTAAAATCGGCATTTTCGTTTGCTTTTCCGAGTAAATTATAAAGATATTTCGTGATATGATCAAACGGATAACTCGTTACAATTTGCTTGATCTGATCAACAGGTATGTAGTCATTGAATCGTGCATTGGCTACCACAAGCGTACTGCCTGGAATGGCAAATGTCCCCGCTATGACATTTGTAAATAATTTTTTTGCATCAATGTAACGCTCTTGATTTTCATCATCTGAAATTGTCACGGCCGAATAATGTGAAAAAACACCATTACGACTGACAGGATACAGCATATACGCTTTCACAAGATTTCCCGCACTCGTTAAAAATAGTTCATCGCCTGATATCACGCCAATCAATAAGGAAATACGCGTTCGGTCAATCGCCACATGTCCTTGTGGAAAATTGTGTAGTTCATCAATCATATTGACGACCTGATCATTCACATATTGCAAGGCATTTTCAAAGAGAAATTCAGAAGCGCCAACTGCCTGCTCATTATGCATGGTTGCTTTATTTTCTTGAGCACGATAATAGAAGTCTAAGAGGTGTTTGACGATGTGTTCAATTATGCTATGATAGGCCTCACTTGATGCTCGGATTTGAAAAATTCCAAACACTGTATCAGAATGAGGGTCTCGTTCATCCAATTGCTGAGAGAAAAGATAACAGAGCTCATCGCTTTGAGTCCCTGGAATTGATATTTTGGCTGTCGCTATGCTTGTTTTTTTGGGCATACAATGCATGTGCTATTTACGGATTTCAAGAATCAGTATACTATAAGAACGATTTATTGCAACAAAGACATGAATACTAATTGTATCCATACGATTATTCCTTCCAAACCCTATGAACATGCTTGAACAATTATTTGGATCACGTACAAGAACAAAGCTACTGAAACTTTTTTTAACCAACCCACATCAGGCGTTTTATATTCGTGAGCTGACTCGCGTGATTGATACTCAGATCAACTCGGTACGTCGAGAATTGACTAACCTGGAGGACTGTGGATTAATCATTACTGTTTCTGAAGAGGAAGCCAAGCGAGGTATGAAGGATCTTGATGATCCAAATCGTATGTCTCGATTGCTGTTCGGTGGTATAGCACCTGAGGTAAAAGAGAGTGTTCTCGAGGATAAGGCCGATAAACAGGCCAAGAAATATTACCGCGTAGATCCCACGTTTGTTTTATATAAAGAATTGCGAGCACTCTTTGAAAAGAGTCCGCTTATTGTTGAACGTGATTTGTCCAGGGTGATCGATCAAATGGGAACAGTGCAATATGGCATTTTAACTGGCTTTTTTGTAGGATTGCTTGATTCACCTGTTGATATCTTATTGGTGGGCACGGTTAATAAAACATTATGGGATTCAACACTCAAGCGAGTAGAGCAAGAAATCGATCAAGATTTGAAATATACCATTATGCCACTCGAGGAGTTTAAAATGCGCAAAAGTGTAACTGATCGTTTCCTTTTTACTGTTTTAGAAGGACCAAAAAAAGTATTAATTGATACGTTATTGCCTTAGCGATTGATGTACAAGCGGTTGATGTCATTGACGAAGGAATGTGATATACTGTATTTCGTATGATAACGCTTTGGGAAACTGTAAATCTTGAGGATCACGAGGAAGTGGTACAGATTTTTCGTACCGAAAAGGGTTCAACGATACGATTTTTTTTGATAGATAGTGTCATTGTGCTTATTTTATTTTTCTTTATGACACCACTCTTTCGAGCGGGCCCATGGGGTGTTGGCTTTTTTTTAGTAATTTTGGCGATGTGTGGCCTTACCGGGTGGCGTGCTGTGTTTAAATGGCTAGGAAGCGTCTGTATTACCACCACTGCGCGACTTATCGTGGTCCAACGTGAAGGGTTTTGGAAAAAGGAGGTCAGAGAAGTAGCATACAAGGAAATTGTTCGTAGTAGATATATTCGACGCGGGATGGTAAATTCAGTAAGTAATGTTGGGAGTGTAGAATGTATTTTGAAATCAGCTACAGATCCCTTTTTAATTGAAAAGATTGTAAGACCAAAGGAACTCATGGAGGTTATTGGTAAACATACTACATTTTCACACGATGTCAGCTCATATCATACCTCGCCGATATCACCACCTACGGATCCAAAAGTGTTTTCTCATTTTAATATATGAAACCATCTCATCATCTTTTTTCTGGAATGCGATTATCAGGACAGCGACCAATGGATTTGATATCTTCAAAAATATTGTTGTATGTGGTGATTGTAGTATCGATTTTTTTTGCTTACCAGACTCTACAGGTGATGGTCAAACGGAGTAAGACAGAAAGTGACATCAAAACATTTGAAAAACAAGTGAGCGATTTGCAGAGTACACAAAATAGGTTGCAAGAACTTAACCAATTTTTGGGAACTGATTTTTTCGCAGAAAAAGAAGCACGGTTGAAATTGGGAATGCAAAAAGTTGGTGAAGAAGTTGTCGTACTCAATGATACTGGTGCTTCAGTCCAAAAAGAATCAAGTGATTCCAGATCATTTCATACGGTATCGCCGACATCCGGTATCACATCGCATGCTGATATTACGTCAAGTATGGGAGTTTCTGTGGAAAAACAAAAAAGCAATCCTGCAAAATGGTGGGATTACTTTTTTGCTCACAATAATAATGAATGATATACTACATTGGTGATAAGCCGATGGTGGGAGTCGAACCCACGACCTCTGCTTTACGAAAGCATTGCTCTACCAACTGAGCTACATCGGCATGTGGAGCGGGATACGGGAATCGAACCCGTGCCTCAACCTTGGGAAGGTCGCGTTGTACCATTCAACTAATCCCGCGACAAGACCTCAAGCGAGGATCGCAGATACAACACGCATTATATTAACTCAAATTACTAAAATGATCAACTATAGGATAGGGGGCACTATCATAGTCTGTCTACTAATGTTTTCATCTTTGTTTACTGCTGTCGTGGCTAGTGAAAAAACTATCTTAGCGCCTGAATATGTTTCTATTACCAGTGCGGACTGTATACTTGAAATGTCAGTACCTATAGCAATACAAGGTCATGTTGCTATAACGTCCGTCTCTGATCCACGTGATAATGAAGATAATGGACAGACACTAGAAGCAATCAGTCCGATTTGTCAGTTTGATGTTGATGACGACCATCTTTATAACAATGCATACCCATTGCAACTTTCACTACATTATGGGGATGATAAGGGCTATCGTCCACACGTGTATTATTGGGATGGAGGAAAAAAGAAATGGATCATGATACCATCGATCATGAATCGTATTACAAAAGTTATGACAACCAGTATCCATCTTGCGTATGCAAAGATTGCGGTTATGACGGAGCCAGATGCTATGTACGAAGGTACGGGCAGTTGGTATGCTGATCGTAGATATACTGATGGTGGTGCGACTGATTTATATCCTGTAGGGACACACTTAAAGGTTACTAATTTGGATACGGGAGCCGTGACCGGTATCACCACTACATCTACGTGGGACAATCCTGACAAAACTCGCATTTTGGATCTTGTAAAAACTGCATTTAGTAAAATAGCAGATCCTCGAGCAGGATTGATTCATATTCGTATAGAAAAACTTTTTTAATGCTCTATGATTCGGTTTTCAAGTGTTTCCAAAATATATCCCCCTGATTTTACCGCACTGAAAAATATTGACCTTGAAGTACAAGCAGGAGAGTTTATTTTTATTGTAGGACAAAGTGGTGCCGGCAAAACAACATTAGCAAAACTGCTGACTGCCGAAGAACGGCCTACAAAGGGAAGTGTGATGATTGGTGATTGGGATATCACAAAAATTCGCCGTGCTGATGTACCGACATTACGTCGTCAAATTGGCGTTATTTTTCAAGATTTTAAATTACTTCCTAAAAAAACAGTACATGAAAATGTAGCGTTTGCATTGGAGGTATGTGGCGCTCCCATTTCTCGCATTAAGACCGTCGTGCCTCAAGTACTTAAGATCGTAGGGTTAGAAGAAAAAGTACATCGCTATCCACGTCAGCTTTCTGGTGGTGAGCAACAAAGAGTGGCTATTGCGCGCGCGCTCGTTCATCGCCCAAAAATATTGATAGCGGATGAACCTACGGGGGATCTGGACACTATTACTGCAAAAAGCATTGTTGATTTACTTACCAAAATCAATGAGTTTGGTACGACACTTTTATTTGTAACGCACAATCGAGATATAGTGAATATGTTAAAAAAGCGCGTTGTCACCATTGAAGACGGTGAAGTTAAAGGCGATAAAGAAACGGGGAAATATATTTTATAACATTCTATGTTCCTTCATCTATACAGAGTCGTAAAATTTGCATTTCAAAACTTTTGGCGCAATTTTTGGCTTTCCATCGTTACTATTTCCATTATTACACTCTCGTTTCTTTCCGTGAATTTTTTTATTTTTACCAATGCGTTGGTGGACACGACCATTCAAGCAGTTGAGAATCGCATCAATATTACCGTTAATTTTAAAACAACCGCATCGGAACCGGATATATTAGTGTTAAAAAATGCGGTAGAAAAAAATTCATATGTAGAAAGCGCCGTATATATATCAAAACAGATCGCATTTGAAAAATTTCGAGCCAAACAAGAAAAAGAGGGGAATACGATTGTAACGGATTCTCTTGACCAGTTTGAAGAAAATCCTTTATTTGCGAGTTTGTTGATCAAGGCCAAAGATATCAATTACTATCCGGCAATCACCCAGATTATCAGTCAATCACAATACGAACCGATTATTGAAAAAACAAATTTGGATGATAAGAGTAAAGTCATCAGCACGTTGAGTAACATCAAACAGCGTATTCAACAAGTGGGATGGATTATAAATATTTTCTTTTTAGCAATTGCAGTGCTCATCGTCTACAACACTATCCGCATTACTATTTATACGAGGAAAGAGGAAATCGGCATAATGAAGTTGGTTGGTGCCACAAACTGGTATATCCGGGCGCCGTTGGTGCTTGAAAGCGTTATCTACAGCGTTATAGCGATTATCGCGACTGTCATCATTGTGTATCCGTTGTTGGGTATATTGCAACCATACGCAAGTAGTTATTTTGACGGCCAAGCATTTGACGTATTGGCTTTTTTCAGTAATAATTTCCTCACTATATTCGGATACGAACTTCTGGCTTCAGTAGTGCTCAATGTGATCAGTAGTGCTGTTGCCATAGGGAGATATCTAAGGGTGTAGTGGTTGTAGTCTAGAAGTCATGAGTCGGTGCGAGATCGTCTAATGGTAGGACAGCGGCCTTTGAAGCCGTGAATCATGGTTCGAATCCATGTCTCGCAGGTTTGTGTATATGTCAGCAGAAATGCGCCCTTCGGGCGTTTTTTTTGATTTTTGAACTCTTTTCTGAATACAATATATGTTAAAATTAAACAGACACGTTACCTGTTGACAAAAGCGTGTTAAACATTTAGGGTGATGAAATCGTACTTTTATATATCTGTCAGGAGGGACAAACCATGAGAAAAAATAAAACATTGATCTTTGTCTCACTGGGACAAAATATTGTGAATGACGAACAAGATAGCTATCAGCTATATCGATGGCCATTGGTGGATAAAATGCAGGAGATGGCCCGAGAATACCAGTTGTTTGCCCTTCGTCACTTTTTAGTCACGCTTCCGGATATTCACAAACATACTGTTGTGATACACGGAGACAAGATGTGTTTTGCCCTGCTTAAGGTTATCTGTGGGCAGTGGAAAATGAAACAATTTTTATGTGATGATTACGAAGACACAGATTGTCATCCTGTCGCATGTTTTAATGGAAGCGACTGGTGGGCATTGCATGAGTGCCATACAAAAATCTGGATTTGTGAACAGTGCAAGCGGTGGGGATTGGTAGGGTGTGGAAATAACACACTTCTTAGTCGGATCTTGAGCAGAGTAAATCTGGCTCACCTTCAAATATCGCCACAATGCAACGGGGACATCAATCAGATTAAGATTATTGAGGATCATAAGGTACCGGTGACCGAAAGTTTTCTCACAATTCCAATTGGTATTTTTTAAATAATCCAATTGGACCCACCCTTCAAGGAATGCGTGGGATTTATTTTTTTTATAAATGCGTGTAGTCTAAAGATACTATCCATAACAAAAGTCTCGTATGTGCGGAATCGTCGGATATATCGGTAAAAATAACGCTGTACCTATCTTGCTAGATGGACTTCGATCATTGGAATATCGCGGGTATGATTCGGCGGGCGTATATGTGCAAGGAGTGGGGTGTATTAAATCAGTCGGAGTCATAGATAATCTGGAGGCGAAAATACCAAACGAATATAACGGCGTTGCAGGCATTGGTCATACTCGGTGGGCGACACATGGCGAACCGAGTGAACACAATGCACACCCTCAATCTGATGAATCCGGACGTGTGTTTGTAGTACACAACGGTATTATTGAAAACTATCGTGAGATTTCGCAATTGTTAACGGAGGAGGGTCATACTTTTTCTTCAGAAACTGATACAGAGGTTATTGCCCATTTGGTTGAAAAATTTTTAAATGATGGCAAAAATTTTAAAGACGCAGTTGTAGAAATGCTCAAATGTATTAAAGGTGCGTACGGTATAGCTGTGGCGTGTAAGGATAAGCCCGACGAATTGATTGTAGCGCGAATGGGTAGTCCTTTGGTGATAGGATTGAGCCTTGATGAATATTTTATCGCATCCGATCCAAGCGCATTGTTGCGACACACGCGTGATATTATTTATTTAAATGATGGTGATATTGCAGTCGTTGGAAGTGCAGGCCATAGAGTGTTTACATTGAAAGAAGAAAATGTGGATAGAAAAATTTCACGCATTGATTGGGATTTTGAAACGGTCAAAAAAGACGGGTATGCGCATTTTATGCTTAAAGAAATCATGGAAGCGCCGACAGTGATTGAAAACTCCATGAGGGGGCGCTTGCTCGTTGAACAGGGATCGGTGAAACTTGGTGGCATACAGGATATAAGCGAAGATCTACGGTCTATAAAAAATGTCGTTATCGTAGGATGTGGCTCTGCATATTATGCAGGATTGGTTGGAAGGATGATGATTGAAGAATTGGCGGGCATTCCCACGGTGGTTGAATTGGGTTCTGAATTTCGGTATAAAAAATCAGTAATTGAGCCACGAACATTAGTTATAGCGGTATCTCAATCAGGGGAGACTGCTGATACATTGGAGGCGGTACGTGAAGCAAAACGGAAAGGTGCCTTGACAATCGGTATTGTCAATACGATCGGTTCAACTATTGCGCGTGAAACAAATGCGGGGGTATATAATCATGCGGGACCGGAAGTCAGTGTCGCCTCAACAAAAGCATTTATATCCCAACTGGTTGTTTTTGCTCTGCTTGCTACTTTTCTTGGTCGCCAAAGAGATCTTTCATTGATGGCAGGAAAGCAGATTGTCACCGAGATTGCGAATTTGCCGGAAAAAATCATGAGGATTTTATCCTCACGTGAGGATATAAAAGAAATAGCATTACGGTTTTCACACTATCAAAATTTCTTTTTTATCGGACGGAAGTATAATTACCCCATTGCGATGGAAGGGTCATTAAAATTGAAGGAGATATCGTATATTCACGCGGAAGGATGTGGCGCCGGAGAGCTGAAACACGGATCCATCGCACTTATCACACCTGACTTTCCTACCATGGCAATCTGTTTGCAGGATAGTGTTTATGAAAAAATGATATCCAACGTTCAGGAAATCAACGCGCGTAAGGGTCCGATTGTAATCATGACCAGTGAGGATACAGATGTATCGTTCCTGACATCTGATGTCATACGTATACCGCATGTCCATGAAATACTATCACCGATTTTATCAGTCATTCCTCTTCAGCTTTTTGCGTATTACTGTTCGGTGGCTCGTGGTCTGGACGTTGACCGTCCTCGCAATCTCGCAAAGTCCGTGACAGTAGAATGATTATTGTTATTTTATGATTTTTTTCATCTATTCTATCGTCGTTCCTGTCGTGCTATTTACCTTCCTACCTATATTCTTTTCACGGTACTTGAGAAAAACAGCGAAGGCGAGGTGGGTGCTAGGGGTTGCGTGCTTGCTTTTTTCCGTTTCATGGTATTTGCCTTCGCCACTTATTTATGGACAAGAAACGCAATTTTCTACTCACTTCATCGGAGGAGGTGTATTTACCGGTTTGCTGTGGCTGTATATAAAGCGAGAGTTCAAGTGGAGGTCTGTCTGGTGGATAGAACTGTGGAGTCTCTATTGTCTAGTAAGTGCTTTGGGAGTAGCAAATGAGCTCTTTGAGTTTACAGTCGCACAAGCGGGACTGGCTACAATCACTTCATTTGATACTTGGTGGGATTTGTTTGCAAACACATCCGGTGTTGTGGTCTTTTGGATTATATATGCGGTGTATCAATTACTTCACAGTGGAAAAAAGGGAAAAACGTCCATATTTTAACCATAATTAAAGGTATTCACAACGTTTCTATTGACGATTTGCAAATTTTGTGGTATAATGATGTCAGCAAAAACTTATCTTTGAGAGGCGTTGTCGAGCGAACATCACAAGTGTAGTTAAATTTGCATCTAAATCATTTGTTTACAAATACATGTTAGGCGTAATCAAAAAGAAAACCGATAAGGGGTTTGGATTTATCACCCCTGACGGTGAGGAAAAAGACATCTTTTTCCATGCTAACTCCCTTGTGGATGTTATGTTTGACGAGCTTCACGAAGGAGACCGCGTTTCCTTTGATAAAGAAGAGTCAACAAAGGGTATGAATGCAGTCAATGTCATGCGTGCGACGCAAGAAGCAACAGAATAAGACTCGTAATCAAAAAGAAAACTCCCCACGGGGAGTTTTCTTTTTGGAACCAATTGATTTGCAATATGATATACAAGAAGGAAATCTACTCAACAATCAAGGTTCCTTTCATCCCCAAAGCACGATGGTTGCCAACGGAGCAGTAGTATTCAAACGTGCCTGTCTTATCTACAGTGAATTCTGCATTTTTTGTTTCTCCCGATTGAAGTCGTGGTATTTTTACACTAAATTCATCAAGCAAAAAGTCATGCGTGCCTTCATTGTTTATGAGGTTAATTCTTACTGTATCGCCTTTCTTAACACGTATTTCATTTTGAGTGAATGAAAAATTTGCAGCTATGACATTAATAATTTGTACATTTGATTCATCGGATATCATTGTCTCATCAGAGTTGCCATCCGTCATAATATCTAGTGGCGGATTTTCTTCACCAATATTAGGCAGTAGTATTGATTCCTGATCAGACGCTGTCACGGGGATAGCGTTATCAGTATCAAGTGATTGGACATCAATCTTCATAAGATCCTCTTGTGGTGCTTGTACTGTGTCGCTCATAAACCAATATATTGCGCCTGCAATAAGTAAAATAACGATGACTCCAATAAAAACCGGTACGTGCTTTTTTTCACTCACGGGTACTGTGGAATCCTCTACGTCGGGTGACATCGGGTCTTTTTCCATAAAATAAGGTATTATTAATAAGTCTGTGTATATGCTAGGATACTATGCGTTTTAAATTTACTCAAGTGCGAAAACTTTCTGCCTTCACTTCACATAACATCTTATGGGTGTTTGTGTCCTTCTGGCTTACGATTTTGGGTATGAGAAGTATTTTGTTTTGGTTAGTTTCACACGGTATTTTTCCATGGATTATTATTCGTGGTTATCATATTCATCATTTTGTCAGTGGGTTTATTGTCATTATTTTATCTTTTTTTCTTATAGGACGGCAGTTACGATCTCGCTATATCCCTGTTTTGTTGTTTGGGGGAGGAATGGGGTTGGTCGTCGATGAGTTTATTTTTTGGACACTAGGTGATTTTAACTACTGGAGTCTTTTGAATCTGGCTGCGGTAGGAATAGGTGCAGTCATTATTCTCTTGTGGTACAGCCAGCGAAAGAAGAAGGAACGTGAGCTCACACTGTCTGTCATCCGTTCAGTGTGGGTGACATCATGGCCACTGATTTTAGCTACAGCGATTGGTTTTGTATTGTTGGTAGAATTATTCTCATTTGAGAATGCAGTGTTGGAACAGGCAAAAAATACCATAAAAGATCATCAAATTACTCAAAACTTGTTTCGTCGTTAATGTATGCTAGGCTGTTTGTATATAATTTTTTGAAACATATGACTGTTGTACAAAAGGAAGTGATTAGTATTGACGATCTCGTAAAAATTGATTTGCGTATTGGTACAATCAAATCAGCAGAGCGGGTTGAGGGTTCTGAAAAATTATTAAAACTATCCGTGGATTGCGGAGAGCAGGAACGTCAGATAGTGGCGGGAATTGGCAAACGCTATATGTCGGAAGATCTCATTGGTATGCAGATATTATTAGTCCTTAATCTTGCGCCACGCATTATGATGGGACTTGAAAGTCAGGGAATGCTTTTGGCATCAGATGATGAAGATGGCCCAGTGCTTATTACACCAGCGACAGTTGTCCGTCCTGGTGCAACGCTTCATTAGTTTTGAAAGATTGCATTGGATAGACATTTGTCTTGTATTTTACGTTGATCAAGAAATACGGTATGATTATAAAAGGTAATTAGTGGTGTTCGTAACCATACGATAGTAAAATATCCGTATGGCTCAAGGAAAAAACAATGTATTCAGTTGTGCGGCCAACTTTTTGAGAGGAAGGAAGTGTGTTTTTTGCGGTTCATTTAAGGTGAGTA
>JAUYIE010000004.1 GCA_030688365.1 bacterium | reverse complement strand
TACTCACCTTAAATGAACCGCAAAAAACACACTTCCTTCCTCTCAAAAAGTTGGCCGCACAACTGAATACATTGTTTTTTCCTTGAGCCATACGGATATTTTACTATCGTATGGTTACGAACACCACTAATTACCTTTTATTATAAGAAAGAAAGGAGTTTGTCATGGCAAACAATGTCACAGGCGAACAGTATTACACGATTACAGGGCAATTGGGCGAAATTTTACGTCAAATTCGTCAAAAAAATGGGTATGCTTTTGATCCAGAAGGATTAATTGGTGGATTACAGGATTATATTGAGGGGAAATTCGTTAACCGATCGGATGGAGAAGTTGTGACTACGATTCAACAAAAAGAATCACCTAAGCCTGCTTTTTTGGGCAAGACCATTTCAGCTCCTGCGTACAAAGACAAAAAGGCAGTTGAAAAGGTTTTAACAAAAAAGAAAATCAGGATTGGAAAATATGCAGATCAGCTTCTTGGAAAACTTCCTTATCCTTTAAAAAAGGAAGAGGAATATGAGATAGTTGAAGTCCTTGTTTCCGAACTGGGCTATACAGCACCCGAACTGTACAGCAAAGTTGTTGCTGAAGGAGTCAGACAAGGTCTTGGGAAATGTCCACCACGGGGCGGAATAGAAGTCGTTTTGAAAAAAGCAGAAAAAGACGACAGAAACTGGGCTATTCTCGCCATGGATACCATTACGGACTCCGCTGGCGCTCCCGACGTGTTCAACGTGCATTTCGACGGTGGTGAGTTCTGGCTCTACGCGGACTACATTCATCCCGACCGCATGCTCGATCCCGACGCTCGCGTGTTGTTTGCCCGTCGCAAGTAGCTCTTAGTTTTTGGAGGATTAACTCTTCTGCACTTTGTTACTTGCTCGCGAAGCGAGCTCTTAGACCTAATATTGAATAATATTCCAAACCATAATTATGGCGAGGAATATTTTTTTGGAAAATTAAGGGTATACTGATTGTGGCGCTAGGTGAATCGTGCGGGAGATTATGGTTTCCCGCGGCCGAAGCCAGTATCCCTTCATCCAGAATATCCTTGATTACGATTGGGGGTAGTGTGGTGATTGAGATTATTCAAAAAACGAAGATACTTGGTATATTATGCTGGGCGATTATTGATCGCAGATTCGATACAGCTTTGTGAGTAATCATAAGGCAGTGGCACAGATGGCATGGTATACATTACGGACTCCGATGGCGATCCCAACGTGTTCAACGTGAATTTCAACGATGGTGAGTTCTGGCTCAACACGAACTACATTCATCCCGACAACATGCTCAATCCCGACAATCGCTTGTTGTTTGCCCGTCGCAACTCTCTTCATTTCTCTCCCCTCGCAATGACGGGAGAGTTTTGTTTTTGTAGTTGTCCGTTCCATCCGCCCAACATTCTGCCGATTTCTTCTAGGGGTAGTGAAAGTGTGACATATCGTTTTGTTTCTAGTGATCCTGTTTCCCAGAGCACCATGAGAAAGATTTTTATGGTGTCATTTTTTCTGATAGCGATGCGCACGAGTGGTTGTTTTTCTTCACGAGAGAGGAATCCTGCTATGGAGGTGGCTTCAATGAGCTCTACGAATAAAGTATCAATGCGAAGCCCAATACTGTAACGATGAGTTTTTGGCAGTACCTGATAATATCCATGCCAGAGGATATATACTGACTTTATCTTTTGCAGGACTGGTAAAAGCCTCGGGGGGGGGGTAACATTAGTGATATGTCCGGAAAATTCATTCATACGTATGAAGATATTATTTCTCTTGAGAATCTCCTTGAGGCATGGCGAGAATTTCGTATAGGAAAATCCTGTCGCAGTGATGTTATTGAATTTGAGCAGAATCTCATGAGTAATCTTATTATACTGCATCATGACCTTGCGACCAATAGATACAGACACGGTGCATACCAGGCGTTTCGCATCAATGATCCAAAACCACGGGAGATACATAAGGCGTCGGTGCGTGACAGAGTACTCCATCGCGCAATTTATCGTATATTGTATCCGTATGTTGATACGCGGTTTATTCATGATTCGTATTCATGCAGAGATGGAAAGGGAACGCATAAAGCGCTTGATCGATTCCGTTCTATGGAATATGTCGTTTCAAGGAATCATACTCGTACCGCATGGGCACTCAAGTGCGATATATGCAAGTTTTTTGCGTCTATATCGCATGAGGTACTTATTGATATATTGAAATTATCAATACCCGATTCTCGGATTGTTGATCTTTTGTATCGCATCATCGGTAGTTTCCATACGACTCATCGCGGTGTCGGTTTACCACTGGGCAATCTTACATCACAGGTGTTTGCCAACGTGTATATGAATGAATTGGATCAGTTTATGAAACATACCGCCCACACTCGGTATTACATACGTTACGCTGATGATTTTGTGGTATTGTCATCTGACATAGAATGGTTAGAGACACTCGTCCCGATGATTCAGGAGTTTCTATCTTCACGGCTACATCTTCAGCTTCATCCCAACAAGCTTTTTCTCAAAACATTTTCATCGGGTGTTGATTTCCTCGGTTGGGTACATTTTCCTGATCATCGAGTGTTGAGGACAGCGACAAAAAAGAGGATGTTCCGTCATATCAAAGCAGGAAAGAATGATCCTGCTCAAATGCAGTCATATATGGGATTATTGAGTCACGGGAACACTGCGAAGATAAGACGGGGTTTGAGTGACGTAAGATGGCAGGTATTTGGTTCTTCTTTTAAAAATTTTATGAGCGAGTCAAATGTACGATGAAAATATTGAGATGAGCGAATAGAAGTGAGGAGGGAGATTAACACACTCATTACCAGTACCGTTGCCGAACGCTTTTTAAAAGAAGAACCAAATACCCTGCTCGAGATACACCACCTCTTTCCTCTCGCTTTTCTCCCAATTTCATGCTTTAATGCTCGTATATGCCAGTCCGCACCATACAAAAAGAGAATCCATACCCGCTTGTTGCTCTTGTAGGACGGGTTAATGTTGGCAAATCAACACTGTTTAATCGTTTGATAGAAGAGAAAAAGGCCGTTATTTCGTCTGACGCGGGAACTACGCGTGACGTGAACTATGGGATCGGCAACTGGCGTGATTTTACCTTTCAGGTGGCAGACTCCGGTGGTTTTGTGCCAAAGCCTACTGATGAGATTGAGGAAAAAACTTATGCCCACGCGCTTGCCATGCTAAAAAAAGCAGATGTTATTTTGTTTATCGTAGATGGCAAAGAAGACATCCATCCTGATGACCGTGCGTATCTCAAAGTCATCCAAAAAGCAACCAAGACGCCTGTGTATTTGGTAATCAATAAAATAGACAAACAAAAAGAACACATTGCTTTATCTTCACAAAATTGGAACAAACTGGGTATCGGTTCCGGATATAGTGTTTCAGCCGCAAGCGGACGAGGAGTTGGCGACCTTTTGGACGAAGTACATCCATTACTCAAACGCGTCGCTACACCCGCACCGACAAAAGCACCGATCAAAGTTGCTATCGTTGGTCGTACAAACGTCGGTAAGTCATCCTTGCTCAATGCGATTCTTGATGAAGAACGCGTCATTGCCAGTCCTATCGCCCATACCACTCGTGAACCGCATGACACTATTATTGTGTACGAAGATCAGCCAATCATCCTTATCGACACCGTCGGTATCCGTAAGCAAAGCAAAGTTCAGCATGGTATAGAATACGAAGGAGTTAAACGCAGTATCAAAAATATTGAAAAAGCAGATGTAGCACTTTTGGTACTGGATGCCATGACTACCGCGTCAAAACAGGAAAGCCGTCTTGCTGATATTGCTGTCTCTTCCGGTGCGGGTATCGTGTTGGTAGTAAACAAATGGGATTTGGTGGAAGAAAAGACAGTCAAAAGTAGTGATGCGTACAAAAAATATTTTCATAAGTTTTTTGAGTTTATAAAATGGGCGCCGGATATCTTTGTGTCCGCCCTCACAAAACAGCGCGTTAAGAAAATTCTTGATATAATAATTGAAGTGCAGAAAGAGCGCGAGAAAGAAATTCCACAAGAAGAACTCACTGCGTTTCTCAAAACAGCAATGACACGTCAACCGCCGATCTGGCCGATGGGACGCAAACGACCGCGCATTTTTGGCATCAAACAGCGACTGGGCTGTCCGCCGACGTTTATACTTTCTGTCAACAGCCGTGCTAGTATTAGATATGAGTATCTTCGGTATTTGGAAAATCGTCTTCGCGAGTTGTATAGTTTCCAAGGGACGCCCGTCATGGTCGTCACCGAAGAAAAAAGTAAAAAGAAATCGGCATGAAACTTATCGTAGGTTTAGGAAATCCTGGCACAGAGTATGAAACGACCCGCCACAACGCGGGCTTTCTTGCTGTAGATTATTTGATGGAAAAATGGCTGGAAGAAGGCCGTATCGAAAAACCAAGCATCTCAAAAGACAAGACTTATATCGCATACGAAACAAAATATACAAGGGATGATGGTAAGCATGAGTCAATAACATTTCTCAAGCCATTGACGTTCATGAATCTTTCCGGCACATCGGTAAAAAAATATCTTTCCTATCATCGCACGATCGATATCACAAAAGACATTTGGATTAGCCATGATGAACTAGATATCCCATTTGGAAAAATAAAAATAAGTCACAACCGTTCATCGGCAGGACACAATGGTGTGCAAAATATAATTGATTTGCTCGGTACGAAAGAATTTAGTCGTATGCGTATTGGTGTCGCATCTGAAAGACCAGTGACAATATCAGGAGAAAAGTTTGTTTTGGGTAAGTTTTCTGCGACAGAAAAAAAAGCGCTTCCAGAAGTTTTTGAAACTATCAAAAAAGGACTTGAATTGAGTTTGTAATTTTTTATCATGGTTCCATGCTCGTTGACTCGCAGGTGCAAGAACAAAAACAAGGCATCAAGGTATGCAGTATTGACGATCCTGATTATCCGCCACTTTTGAAAGAAATACATGGCGCGCCGGAGAAGCTGTGGTATCGTGGGACATGGCCAAAACAACCGTGGCACGGTATTGGCGTGGTAGGTAGTCGCAAGATGAGTGTCTATGGTAAAAATATTTTACCGCCGTTGGTGCATGATATGGCACGAAGCGGTCTTGTTGTGGTGAGTGGACTTGCCTATGGCGTGGACGCGTTAGCGCATGAAAGCACGCTAGAAGTCGGTGGTACGACTATCGCTGTAGTGGGTGGTGGTGTTGATGACGAGAGTATGTATCCGGCTGATCATCTGGGTTTGGCGCATCGTATTATAGAAAACGGCGGAGTGGTGGTATCAGAATCACCACCCGGTATGCATCCTGCCAAGTATTCTTTCCCACTTCGTAATCGTATCATCGCCGGTATGTCTCTTGGTGTTTTGGTTGCTCAAGGACTGGCACGATCAGGGTCGCTAATCACCGCGCAGTGTGCGTTGGAACAAAATAGGGAAGTGTTTGCCTTACCCGGCCCGCTCACTGATCCGCTTTCCGAAGGTCCTCATATGTTGATCAAAAAAGGTGCTAAGCTTGTCACGTGTCTACAAGATATTTTTGACACGTTTGAGTTTTTATCATTGCCCAAAGAATACGCCAGACCCGAGAGTAACCCGGAAAATGAGGTTGAGGCAAGTATACTGGCGGTCATGAGCAGTGATCCCGTCCATATTGACACTCTCATCCAAATATGTAAGCGTGAAAGCCACATAGTCAGTAGCGCACTGCTGATGCTGGAAATGCGAGGGGTAGTGCGAAACGTCGGAAGTATGTATTATGTAAAGATATAATAACAAAGAGCTATGAAACATTTGGTCATCGTTGAGTCTCCAACGAAAGCAAAAACAATCAGCAAATTTTTAGGCAAAGACTACCGCGTGGAGTCTTCTTTTGGTCATATTCGCGATCTTCCAAAAAGCGAGATGGGGGTAGATATTGAACATGATTTCGCCCCGCATTATGTTATCCCCAAAGCAAATCAAAAACGCGCGACCGAGTTGAAGAAACTTGCCAAAGCGTCTGATGATGTCTATTTCGCAACTGATCAAGACCGTGAAGGGGAAGCTATTTCATGGCATTTGCAAGAGATTTTGAAAGTACCAAAAGATAAGATCAAGCGTATTGCATTTCATGAAATTACAAAGACGGCAGTCATGGATGCCTTGGAACACGCAGGCCAGATAAATCTTGATTTGGTAGATGCGCAACAAGCGCGTCGTGTGCTTGATCGTCTGGTGGGATATGAACTCTCGCCATTTTTGTGGAGGAAGGTAGCCAAAGGTCTATCCGCCGGACGCGTGCAATCCGTCGCCGTGCGGTTGGTTGTGGAACGTGAAAAGGAAATAGAAGCGTTTGTACCGCAAGAATATTGGACTATTGAGATTGATGTTGCTGACAAGACCACGGTTTCATTTCATGCGAGTTTGCACGCCTATGATGGAAAGACGCTTGATAAGTTTGAGATTTCAAATGAAAAAGATGCACAAGATATTTTAAAAAAATTGGAAAGCGCGGACTACACAGTCAAAGAAGTCACGATGAAAGATACGTCACGCAAACCGCCAACGCCGTTTACTACCTCTACGTTGCAACAAGACGCAAACCGTCGCTTACGATTTTCACCAAAGCAGACCATGATGTTTGCTCAACAACTCTATGAAGGTATTGAAGCAGGTTCGGAAGAAGATGGTGGATATATCACCTATATGCGTACTGACTCGGTAAACCTTTCCGAGAAGTTTTTGTCTGAAGCACAAGAAGTGATCAAATCTGAATACGGTACACAGTATGCTAAAGGAGAAAAGAAATATGCGACAAAATCCAAGCTCGCTCAAGAGGCACATGAGGCCATAAGACCGACTCTCGTGTCGCGAACACCTGAATCAGTGAAAGCACACCTCACTGACGCTCAATTCAAGCTTTATGACCTGATATGGCGACGCAGTGTGGCGAGTCAGATGCCGGATGCGCTATATGAAGCGACGACGATTGATATTGATACTCTCAAAAGTAAGAAGTCTACCGGGTATGTTTTTCGTGCTACCGGTCAGATTGAAAAATTTGATGGATTTACCCGCGTGTATCAGACCGATAGAGAAGAAGTACTGCTTCCAGCTGTGAAGAAAGATGACGCCCTTGATCTTTTAAAATTTGATCCAGAGCAGCATTTTACCAAACCACCTGCACGATACAGTGAAGCAGGGCTGGTCAAAGTACTTGAAGAACATGGTGTTGGTCGTCCATCCACCTATGCACCGACGATCAGCACGATCGTGGAGCGCAAATATGTCATCAAAGAAGAAGGACGCCTTAAGCCGACAGAAATGGCAACGCTGGTGAATGATATTTTGATGGAGCATTTTCCACAGATCGTGGATTACGAGTTTACCGCTCGCATGGAAGATGATCTCGATGAAGTCGCAAATGGTAAAAAGGATTGGGTACCGGTCATTCGCGAGTTTTATACCCCGTTCAAAAAATTACTCGGAGAAAAAGATAAAGAGCTCTCAAAAAAGGAACTCACGGAAGAGGTGAGCGATGAAGTATGTGATAAATGCGGTAAGCCGATGGTGAGTAAGATTGGTCGCTTTGGAAGATTTTTTGCTTGCACCGGCTATCCGGAATGTAAAAATACCAAGCCGATTGAATCCAAAGAAGAACAAGAGGAAGATAAGAAAGCGATTGAAGAAGCGGAACCGTGTGATAAGTGCGGAGCGCCGATGGTCATCAAGACAGGACGGTTTGGGAAGTTTTTGGGATGCAGTAAATATCCTGAATGCAAAAGCATCCGCTCATTGAGTTTGAAAAAACTGGGTATCGTATGTCCCGATTGTGGTAAAGGTCAGGTTGTAGAAAAGAAAACAAAACGCGGTAAGATGTTTTATGGATGCGATAAATATCCGGAGTGCACCTACGCGTCATGGGAAAAACCTACAGGTGCTGATGGCGAACCCACTCCCGAGAAACAGGAAGAATAAACTATTATGAAAATTATTTCGTGGAATGTAAATGGCATCCGAGCTATTCTCGGAAAAGGTTTTTTGGATTTTGTGGATGCGGAAGCACCCGATGTTTTGTGTATCCAAGAAACAAAAGCGCACCAATCGCAGGTGGATGAGATTTTGAAAGAATACCCCCATCATTATTGGAATTCAGCGGAGAAAAAAGGGTACTCGGGGACTGCCATTTTTAGTAGAAAAAAACCAATCGGCGTGGCGCATGGTATCGGTATCGCGGGTCATGATCAAGAAGGGAGAGTCATCACTCTTGAATTTCCACAATACTATCTTGTGACGGTGTACACCCCCAACTCACGTCGCGATCTCGTACGCCTATCATATCGTATGCAATGGGATCGAGATTTTTTGGCGTATCTCAAATATCTGGAAGCAAAAAAGCCGGTGATCTTTGGGGGAGATCTCAATGTTGCTCATAAAGAGATAGACTTGGCTAACCCAGCAAGCAATCGTCGTAATGCGGGATTTACTGATGAAGAACGGGGTGGATTTGATAATATTGTCTCTGCTGGGTTTGTAGATAGTTACCGCGCCTTTGATGAGAGTCCTGATAAGTACACATGGTGGAGTTATATGGCAGGGGCACGTCAGAGAAATATTGGCTGGCGGATAGATTATTTTTGCGTATCAGAATCATTTTTACCGTCTATAAAAAGCGTGGCGATCTTACCACATATCATGGGATCAGATCATTGTCCGGTGGGGATTGAGGTGAAGGGGAGATAGGGAGTGTTTGTCCTGCTTGAGCGGGGTATTTGATTTCTCTTTTAAAAAGCGTTCGGCGACGGTGGTGGTAACGAGTAGGTAAGTCTCCCTCCTCACTTCTATTCGCTCGTTTCAACTTTTCTTCCCAACACTTGACTCGCTCATAAAATTTTTAAAAGAGAAATCAAACAGCCCTTCAGTATATCTGTCAGCTCTTTCTCATACTCAATAATACTCGTTCACTTTCGAAATATAAGCTTTTGGTGGTCATAATCTTGACAAAATCGGTAAAATATGCAAGTATCTTAGTATTGTTATATATAAGTGCAAGCTCTAGGTCTAACCCTAAAATAGGGGAAAAGCAAGGAGTAGGCGAAAATAGGAGTACATTAAAATGGCTAAAAAAACAAGTGGTTATCTGAAACTGTTCGGAAAGATCTTTGAGGTAGTGAAAATTATCTTTAATGATATTCTGGATGAAGGTGGTACAGATGACCACATAGACGCGTATTTGAAAGACACAGACCGCAGGAAAAAGGTTGCTCAAATTATTGTCGGTTCATTGAATGAAATTTCGAAGAAAGTTGATAATTCTGGACTCATAATAGTTGATAACAACAAGAGTTTTTCCGATCAAATCAAAATCGTAAATTTTTATTATGTAAACAGTCACATCAATGAAAAAACGTTTCCGATAGATCCAGCTGTCGGTGTAGAAATGTTAAAAGTCCGTATCCTTGATCTGGGAAAAATTTCGACTGAAGATGCAGAAAAAAAGATCGAAGAAAAAGGTTTGATCAAGGCTACTCCTGCCAGAATATTACAGTACGCCATAAACAACCCCGATGAACAATTAAAATATCCAATCGTTTGTTTGATGGGTATTGAAATTCGCGATGGGCGCGGTGTTCTGTGTGCTCCTGTGTTGGACGGGCTCAACGACTGGCGGTTGCTCGGCCTCCACGGGCTGGCTGGTGATTGGAGTGGCAACTATCGTTTCCTTGCGTTCGAGCAGGTTTCTTCGGAAGGCACTTAGACTCTGGGTCCCTCAGTGTTTAGAAATAGAATTTGAATTTTTAGACCCTTATCTTCCCTTGATAGAACAAACTATTAAGGGATTTTTTATTCAGCGTGATATACTGAGTTTTGGAAAGTAGAGAAGTATCCATGTCGTTACGACTTCATGGCGGTCGAACTCTGGAGCTTTTTGGGAAGCCGGAATGTATGGCGTTTTTTGTTACCATACAGCGTGTGCCCGATTGCTTCGCGATTACGAAGAGACTTGGTGCGGAATATTGGCGGGCTGAAATGCCCCGAATACGATTCAACCCCGAGAATGTGCCAGATGGCGAGTCAAAGGGTGGTGTCAAAGATGATATTCCGTGCATTTTCGCAATGAGAACGGTGATCTGTGTGCTCCTGTGTTGAACAGGAACAACGACAAGCGTAAGCTCAACCTCAACAAGCTGGCTGGTGATTGGAATGACAACTATCGTTTCCTTGCGTTCGAGCAACTCTCTCGTATCATTCCTGCCATGAAGTTTTTGTGGCAGGATTTTCTTTTTCCAGCTGTTTTTTCCACCCGCCGACCATTTTTCCGATCTCTTCCAGAGGTATGGACACACTGGAATATTTTTTAGCGCTTAATGCCTTGAGCTCAAACGCGATTTGCAAAAAGAATTTGATGGCATCTATGTTGGTGCACAATGTTCGTATGTATTCCAGCTTTTGTTCTCGTGGTGCGTATTTCGCAGAGAGCATGAGCTGTAACGTGTCGGTAAACAATATGTCGATTTTTGTACCAAGACTAAATCGAGTAAGACGAGGCATCTGCTGTAAGAACAAATGCCATAGTTTGTATGTTTCTACGGCTTTTTGCAAAATAGGAATTTGTGACGCCTTGGGGGGGGATTCCTTAATGGATTTTTATGAAAATATTGTTGGGACATACATTTGAAGATATTATTTCGCACGACAATTTGATTGAAGCGTGGCTCGAGTTTGAATGTGGGAAACGGAACAAGTGGGATGTCCGCGCGTTTCGAGATCATCTGTTTGAAAACATCAATGCGTTGCATGAGGAGCTATTGTCAGGTGAGTACATGCATGGCGCGTATACACGTTTTTATATCAATGATCCAAAATCACGGGAAATCCACAAGGCGCAGGTGCGCGATCGGGTGGTACATCACGCTCTTCACCGTATATTATATCCTTTTTTTGAAACAAAGTTTATCGCTGATTCATTTTCAGCTCGTGTGGGCAAAGGTACTCACAGCGCAATGGATCGATTTACATCTTACTCGTGCAAGGTAAGCAGGAACAATACTCGTACATGTTACGTTCTCAAATGTGATATACGAAAATTCTTTGCGAGCATAGATCATGCCGTTTTATATTGTATATTGGAGGATTATATCCCTGACAGAAAGATATTGTGGTTGCTTTCAAGAATAATCGGGAGTTTTAAATCGTCTAGTGATAAAGGACTTCCATTGGGGAATCTTACATCGCAACTGTTTGCCAATATATACATGAATTTATTTGACCAATACATCAAGCACGATATGCGAGTGCCACATTATATCCGATATGCCGATGATTTTGTTCTGTTGTCACAGGATAGAAGTATACTCGAGCGCACTATTGATCCGATACAGGATTTTTTATCAGACAAGCTCAAGCTTTCATTGCATCCCAATAAAGTCAGCATTCGTACCATTGCGTCAGGGGTAGATTATTTGGGCTGGGTGCACTTTGCCGATCATCATGTACTGCGGGCGACAACAAGACGGCGAATGTTCAAAAAGTTGTCTCATGATTCTAACGAAGCGACGCTTCAGTCATATCTCGGACTGTTATCACATGGGAATACCCACAAAATAAGGACAAGTATACTCAACGATCATTGGCTACTGGATGAGACAGGGTAACACATTTGCCTCAGTTTTTTTCGTGTGCTACGTTAATGTTCTAAACATTAACATGTTTCTCATTGATCCGCTTGACATGCAAAAGTGGATGTTTCATAATAAGTAAGGAATACACAGTAAGTATTACTTTACCCATATGCCTTACCATACCACCGTTACACAAAAAGGGCAGATTACGATCCCTAAAGAAATCAGGGATATGCTTCGTTTAGGAAAAAATAGTCGCGTAGCTGTGCAGATTGAAAAAGGGAACAAGGCAGCGCGTCTCATTCCCTTGAATAACTTCGTTTCGTCCGGTCGTCGCATTACTCCTAAAAAACGCACCAATCCGCTCAAAGCACGGGCAAGTATGGAGAAAAAATATGCAAGGAAATAGATACTTCCTTGACACCAATATCTTTCTTCGGTTTGTCGTCAAAGATGACGTAGCGATGGCGAAAGACTGTGAAAGACTATTCGAGCGCATACAGGAAGGGACACTTCGAGCAACCACCTCCAAACTCGTATTGGCAGAGTTTGTGTGGACATGTTTGAGTTTCTACAAACTCAAAAAAGAAGATGTTGTTGAATTATTGGGAGGTATCGTGGCAATGTCGTATTTGAGCATAAAAGACGGGGGAGATTTTTTCCAAGCTCTCGAATTGTATCAAGGGAATTCAGTTAAATTCATTGACACTTTGATAGCCGCGCAGGTACTTGAAATCAAGAATGGCGTGGTGGTATCTTACGACAAGGAGTTTGAAAAGTTAAAGGTAAGACGTGTCGAACCAAAGGATGTATAAAAAAGAGGCTCATAAAAAAGCCTCTTTTTTCATACCTTTTTCCCTACAGCGGAACTCCATTTGCCTTCAATTTTTTCGTGTGCTACGTTTGGATTCTAAACATTAACATGCTTGTCTATGACGACACATCAGTGTGATATTTGTCATAAAGAGATTTCCGACGGTGCCGTGATATATGTCCGCATAGGATGGTTTAGTAATGGAAAGGAATTGTGTGAAATATGTGCAAAACCGGTCGTCAATTTTATGAAGAAAAATGGTTTCATTAAAGATAGGCTAGCAGACAAGTCTTAAGAAAGAGGAAGTTGCAAATTAACCAGACATCTGCTATGGTATTCATGGATAAATACAGAGTCTTTATGAAAAAAATCATCCAAGCGAAAATATATAAAGGCGAAGATGCCTATGTGGGCGAGTGCATTGATATACCTGTTTTTACACAAGGAAAAACTGTTGATGAGGTGATTCACAATCTTGAAGAGGCAATTGAGCTCTTCTTTGAAGATGTAGTAGACAGGGAGGCATATGGCATTGACCAGCGCCCTGGAGTGTTGGTTAATTTTGAGATCCAGCCTCAATATGCCTAAAATGAGGGTCATGTCAGGAAAAGAGCTTGTTGCTATTTTTGTTTCTTTTGGTTTTGTCGTCATTTCTTAAAAAGGAAGTCATATCAAACTGCGTAGAACACGTGGGCACACCGAAACACTTGTTGTTCCCAATCACAGCTCTCTTGATAGGGGTACACAACTCGCGATATATAAAACAGGCGTGAAATGGATCAGAGAAGAACAGCTAAAAAGTCATTTTTATATTGAGTAAAAAGTTATATAAAAAAAGAGACTCGTAAAATTAGAGTCTCTTTTTTCTATTCCAGATATCTTTACTCCTCAAACCTCTTTTCCACGATACTCCAATCAATCGCGTTCCAAAAGCTTGCAATATAATCCGCGCGTTTAAGGCCGTAATCAATCATAAACGCGTGTTCAAAGACGTCCATGATCAAAAGGGGAGTACAGCCAGCGAAGTGGCCGACATCGTGTTCGTTTACCCAGACATTAAACAGCCGTTTTGCTTCCTTGTCATGATACAGAATCACCCAGCCGATACCACGCATCGCGCCCATGGCTTTGAAATCTTTTTCCCAGGCTTCCATACTCTCCCACTCTGCAATGATGTTTTTCTTCAGTTCACCATCGGTCATTGGTTCTCCGTCTTTTTTCATGTTATCGAAATAGAGCTCATGTAATCGCATACCGTTAAATTCCCAGCTGAATCGTCGATTGAGCTCGGCGAATATGGGTGTACCAAATTGCCCTTCCTTTTCTATGGCGACGAGCGTGTCATTCAATTTATTAAAGTTGGTCACATACCCTTGATACAACGTAAAATGGTTTTTGAGCATAACATCGCTAAACCCTTGTGTGCCGATCAGATGATCGTAGTTTTTCGGTTCGTACATATATGAGTCTTTAGAAAATTAGCTCGTGTGAGAATAGTATAGTCTTTCTTGGACGGAGTTGCAAAAGTATCGGTGTGGAGTATCATATATACACATGAAATCCGATAATTCCATCAAGCTCAATTGCTTCACGCCGCCAGTCAGTCTGGCGACGTTTGTTATTGAGACTGCTTTTGCGGTATATATCCTCGCACGATACAGGCGGGATCGTTTTGTATACGGAGTCGGGGCAGTGCTTCTCTGTCTTGGCATCTTTCAGCTGTCAGAATACATGATGTGCACGGGGGGTGACATATGGTGGTGGCTTCGCGTCGGGCATGTGGCGATCACGATGTTACCGCCGTTGGGGTTGCATCTGGTGCGCATGGAGACAAACTCTCGCGGTCGTATGAGCGTATGGATTGCCTATGCGCTCGCTACCGCATTTTCCATTGCGTTTTTTATTCTTCCTGACGCGCTCAATGCGGTCACCTGTGCGGGAAAGTTTGTCGCGTTTCATTCTGACGGTATTGTGAATCGGACGTATGGTCTGTATTATCTCGGCATCTTGTTCTGGGGGATCGTTGAATTATTTATTGGTTTAAAACATAAAACAGGGGACAGTATCTTGATGCAATGGATGATTGCGGGGTATGCGTCATTTTTGGTGCCGACCGCAGTGGTATACGTGTTAGTCACGCAAGCGCATATCGGGATCGCGTCCATCATGTGCGGGTTTGCGATACTCCTTGCGATGGTACTTGTCTTTAAGATCATTCCTCGTCATAGGGAACTAAATCTTCCCCACTAAATCAGGTCCGGGGGTCAATGTTTTTGCGCCCGGTGTCCAACTGGCAGGACATACTTGCCCGGGGTGCTCTTTCACAAAGATTGCCGCTTTGAGTTTACGGATGAGTTCGGTAGCACTGCGCCCGATACTGTTGTCATTCATTTCAAATGATTTGAGTGTGCCTTCCGGATCAAAAATAAATGTGCCACGTAAAGAAAGTCCTTCGTCATAGATATAGGTGCCCAATTCTTGACACAACATACCGGTGGGATCGGCTACCATTGGAAAATTTACTTTGCCAATCGCCGGTGAAGAATCATGCCACGCCATGTGGCTAAACTCGGTGTCAGTGCTTACGCTTAAGACTTCTGCGCCCAGCGCTTTGATTTCTTCATAATGATCCGCCATTTCTTCCAGTTCAGTTGGACAGACAAACGTAAAGTTGGCAGGGTAAAAAAACAATACAAGCCACTTTCCCTTATAATCTGTCAATTTGATCGGCATAAACTTGCCGTCTTGGTAGGCATTGAGTGTCAGATCAGGCACATTCATGCCAATCATTGGTCCTGATGGATCAAAGATTTCCATTTCGTCATCCATATAAAAAATTTAAGAGTTATAGTGGTTGTATAATACTGGTTTTCATGTATATGGTCAATAGGACAATGAACATGAAGATCATTGACTTTCATTCAATTTTTCTCTATCATACACCAAACACGGTATACTATACTTATGCAGTTTTCAGATCTCATTGCAAAAATAAAAGAATATAATCCTCATGTTGATGAAGACTTACTTATGCTTGCCTACGAATTTGCCGATGATGCACATAGAGGACACCAGCGTTTAAACGGAGAGGATTTTATTCAACACTGTTTGGCAACCTCGTACACTTTAGCGACAATGCAAATGGATACGCCGACGATTATTGCGGGTCTTTTGCATGAGATTACTGATGAGACATCCATTACGATTGATGAGTTATCAAAGCAGTTTGGTAAGGATGTCGCAGTGTTGGTGGAAGGTGTCTCAAAATTGGGACTCATGAAATATAGAGGTGTTGAAAAATATGCGGAAAATCTACGCAAAATGTTTATCGCGATGGCAAAAGATATTCGTATTATTGTGATTAAATTTGCTGATCGGTTGGATAATCTCAAGACACTGGATGCACTTCCGGTAGAAAAGAGAGATCGTATCGCCCAAGAGGTACTGGAAATCTATGTTCCCATCGCAAACCGGCTTGGTATGGGAAGAATTAAAACACAATTAGAGGACTTAGCTTTTAAATACGTTGACCCGCAGGGTTATGATACATTGCGCGCACAAGTAGAGCCAATACTTGATAAAAAGGAAGAATACTTGCGCCATATAGAGGAAATAGCGAGTGAAGATCTAGATGTAAATGGAATTAAAAATTTTCAAATCGTCAGTCGGGTCAAAAATCTTTTCAGTATTTACAAAAAGTTACAGACAAAAAATAGCACGCAAGTTTCTGGATTATATGATTTAGTCGCATTGCGGATTATCGTGGATACTATTGCTGATTGCTACGCGGTGCTTGGTATCATTCATCAACACTGGAAACCACTTCCGGGACGCATCAAAGATTACATAACACAGCCAAAGGCAAATAACTATCGTGGGTTGCATACGACCATTTTTTGTGAAGGCGGAGAAATAGTAGAATTCCAAATACGGACGAGAGAGATGGATCAGGAAGCAAAATTTGGTATTGCCGCTCATTGGCACTATGACGAGTCTGGCAAACGAGCGACTACTCCAACAAAGGATACGGAATGGATTGAGGAGATTATTTCCTTACCTCAAAATGTAGATAATGATAGTGAATATCTGTCTTCATTAAAACTTGATGCATTTGGAGATCGTATTTTTGTATTTACTCCCCAAGGAGACGTTATCAATCTACCTGAACAATCTACACCAGTTGATTTTGCATATCGTATTCACACGGATGTTGGTATGCATTGTGTCGGGGCAAAGATAAATGACACTATGGCATCATTAGATAGCACGCTTCAAAGTGGTGATGTGGTGGAAATCCTTACTGATAAAAATAGAAAAAAACCAAACGTAGATTGGTTGGCGTTTGTTAAAACGACCTGTGCACGTAGCCATATACGCGCACAACTAAGAGAGGTATAATACAATTATCTATGCGGTTGTGGATTCGTCGAATCATTTTTTCTATCTTTGCTTTATCATTTGCTATTAGTGCAATAGGACTTTTGTTGTACGCAAATGGGTATCGTTTCAACATAGACTCTGGATGGTTTGAAAAAACAGGTGTGATCTATGCATCATCAGATCCTTCAGGGGCGAGTATCTCATTGGGTACTGCAACAACTGGTTCTTTTTGGCAACGAAGTGTTTTACCTCGTAAACCATTTAAAACACCACAGCGTATTACCTATGTATTACCTGGTGTTTATCATGTCATCCTATCTAAAGACTCTTATTTTGATTTTAGACGTGATATTGAGGTACAAGTTGGTAAGACCGCATTTTTTAACGACATAGTATTATTAAAACAAAGCTCCCCTTCTCGTATTACTGATGTGTCCGCAGTTGATACTATGATTCCATTGAATAAATCATCTTTTGTTGTCTCAACATCTCAAGGATTGTCACTTTTGAACATCAAAACTGACACGTTGACTACGCTAGATTTAACACAGAAAAAAATAGCCAATATAAAAATTTCTCCGGACGGTGCATTTATATTTGTACAAAATGATGTGGCCTGGTATCGATATGATGTAAATAATCCTTTGGCACCCAGTGTACGCATTGATATCGCTCTTGCTGATCATTTGGCATTCGATAATCACGGTATTTTATACAGTTGTGGAGGTAAGGGGATTATTGTGCATCCGGATATTTCTCAAAAAATTGTTGTCCATGATAGAGAAGTATTTGATTGTGTTGTCTCCGGATCAAATCTATATTTTCTCTCACGCGATACCAACGGAGTTTCAGTGGATATGATTGCAACGGGACAAAGCAACTCACCTGCACAGAGTCGTGCGCATCTTCCTGTCAAACAAGCGATATTTGGCGATGTATCAGCCAGTGATTTACTTATTAAAGGATCTGATGGGTCATCATTTATATATGATACTCACGACGCAGTACCTCATATTGTAGATCTTGAGAAGATGACTCACGTCACGGTATATGATGAGAATACTTATGTAGGAAATAATGATATTGAAATGAATAGATATTATATAAGTAAAAATGCAGTTTCAAAAAATCTTATCACCAGAGAGAGCGACGGCATCAGCGATGTGACAATTGAACCAACTATACCGTATATTTTTTTTGTAAGCCGTGGACACGATATCATTGCCCTTGAAAACAGTGATAATCCATCCTCCAATCGATATATCATCGCAACATTTGACCATGTTGAAGCGCTTCGTATGTTGTCGGATAAAAAAACACTCCTGATTGCAGGAACTCAAGATGGAAATAATGGTATTTTTACTCTGCAAGTATTGCCTTAGTTACTAGATTGACTGCTGGAGATCATAGAGCCAAGGACGATAAGAAAATCTACATTTGCACTATTTGCATCTGTTTCTGGCGACGTACCAACAATCACGTTTGCATTTAGTTTTTTCTTTAATCGCGTAAGCGCCTCATCTTTTTTTCCGTATGTAAAATCATAGATAATATTTTTTGTCTGTGTTTGATCAATAGAGTTTCCCACATATGCGACGTCAAAGCCGGCTAATTTGAGCTCATCAGATACTTTTGATGCCAGGCCAGTGATGTGAGTGCCATTTTTCACAATAAGAGTAGGCGAGAGTTTTGTCTTGTCTTGAGCAGTAGTAAGAGTATCAAAAATGTTTTGTACTGCGAGACTCATAGCATTAAATGTCCCATCATTTGGCCGAAGAATATATGCACCTTCATCAGTGATGGCAGAGTGAAGATATCCCGGCACTCCGTCGTCAAAAACAAGTGTTATGAGATTATCGTACTTAATTGAAGGCGCATATTTTGCTAACTTTAATATCTCCCATGTTTGCATATTAGTTATGACGTTTTGGTCCAATGTTGAAAGTAACTCGTTTATATTTTGTGGATTAAGCAAAAAAGCTTTTGAAAGTATTCGGTCTTTGAGAGCCATGATTACTTTTTGTTGACGTTTGCTACGGGCAAAATCTGAACCTTCATTATTCATCATACTATGGCGTGAACGTACGAACTGCAGTGCATGAATACCATTCAATAACTGTGGTCCAGCATCAAAGTGTACCGTTTGATATTTTTTGTCTAGTGTTGGGTATGTATAATCAGTGAACGGTTGATCTACTACGACATCAACACCCCCCACTAAGTCAACAGCTCTTTCAAATCCACTGAAATCAACGCGGACATAGTAATTGATAGGTATATGCAATGTGGAACTAACTACTTGTGCCGCCAATTCAGGACCATATCCGGGCCGTTGTGCCTCGCCGTACGCATGTGCATTATTGATTTTATTCCACCCATATCCGGGAATACTGACCAACAAATCACGGGGAAGAGATACTAGTGCCACTTGACTTGTTTGAGGATCAATACTGGCAATCATGATCGTATCGGTGAGATTTGCGCCATCATGGCCTTCTCCACCAATTCCCAATAATAAAATGTTGATGCGTCCATCTCTTTCTCCGTCAAGTAGTTTATCCGCATGTTCTGAAAAATTCAGCAATGTGCCAAAAAGGTGTAATGTGCCAAATGCACCAACGCCTGATTCGCTGTTTTGAGAAGTTTGGTACGAAAAAACAGAGGCACCACTTGTAAACAAACTGATACCAAACATGATAATTAGAAGTTTTGTCGTCAGCGAACGGCGCGTTTTATGAGGTTGAAGTGCAATGGCTGGCGCAGTATACGAGGACGCTACTGATGCGTCTAAAAGATTGATGTGAACCTGTTTCATACTTAAGACAGTATAGGCCAAAAGCGTATACCTTGCAATACGACATATTGCGTGATATTATAGGTGTATCACTACAGAGGTGGATGCAATCCGGTTTGGGCTCGTAGCTCAGGGGTTAGAGCGTTCGGTTCACATCCGAAAGGTCAGAGGTTCAATTCCTCTCGGGCCCACCATAGACTACGAGAGTATACTTTATATTTGTATGATAGCGCGATATTATATAGTTCTATTTGTATAGTGATTGTTTCATGGATTTTACATCATTAAAAAAAACATCAACTACGTCGTGGGGACATGTTGCTGAATATGTAGGCGAATTGATTAAGATTGTCATCATTGCCTCGGCAATCATTTTGCCAATTCGACTTTTTGTGGTTCAACCTTTTTATGTAAAGGGATTGTCCATGTACCCAACATTTGACGGTAATGATTATTTATTGGTTGATGAAATATCCTATCATTTTAGAAAACCTGCACGCGGAGATGTAGTCGTTTTTGCACATAATGAAGGTGATAGAAAATATTTTATCAAGCGTGTTGTCGGATTACCGGGAGAAACAGTAGATGTAACCGATGATGCAGTTACAATTTTTAATATAGAACATCCCGACGGAATTTTGTTGGATGAGAGTGAGTATACCCCACTGCACGGCGTATCTCCAGGCGTACGTACAACATTACAAAATGACGAGTACTTTGTCCTTGGTGATAATCGTCCAGTAAGTTATGACTCTCGGCGATTTGGCCCTATCAAACCATCGGCGATCGTTGGCAGGGTAGTATTGCGAGGCCTGCCTATAGATAAGTTTCATTTTTTTCTCAAACCACAATATAATACCAACATCGTTACGTCCGGACTCTCAAGCGCGATTCTCTCTTACAAATAACATTTACTTTTAAAAATATATGCCTAAAAAAAAGAAAAATGATGCAGATGATGAGCCCAGCATTGTACCTGTATCACCAACGATACAGTTGCAGACCATGTCCAAAACTCCGCAATTGATAAAAGGAATGAAAGATGTATTACCGATTGATCAAGCAATGTGGGAGCATATTCGAGATACCGCACGTATGATTGCGACACAATATGGTTTTGAACGCATCGATACACCGATTCTGGAACCAACATCATTGTATACACACAGTGTTGGTAAACTTACTGACATTGTTGAGAAGGAAATGTATACGTTTACTGATCTAGGAGGTGACAGCGTAACAATGCGTCCAGAGTTTACTGCCGGCGTCGCGCGCGCATACATTGAACATGGAATGTGGAATATGCCACAACCTATTAAAATGTACTCTATCGGTTCATTATTTCGTCACGAAAAGCCACAAGCAGATCGTTATCGACAGCACAATCAATTTGATTGTGAAGTTATTGGTGAATCAAATCCGGCAGTGGACGCGCAACTTATTTTAATCGCATATAAATTATATAAGACATTGTCTATTCCTGTGATGTTGCAAATCAACAGTATTGGATGTTTGGTTTGTAGAGGAGTATATAAGGAAGAACTTACTGAATATTATAAGTCAAAACGTTCTCATGTTTGTGAAGATTGCAAACGACGCTTAACAAAGAACCCATTACGTCTTCTTGATTGTAAAGTAGAACAATGTCAACCTATAAAAAATGGTGCACCGCAAATAGTAGATTATTTGTGTGATGAATGTAAAACGCACTTTGAAAAGGTATTGGAATTTTTGGATGTCCTTGAGATTCCATATTCCTTGAATTCCTATCTTGTACGAGGGTTTGATTATTATACGCGTACTGTTTTTGAATTTTATCTTCTACAAGAGGAAGAAGAAGTCCCTGGATTGGCATTGGGAGGTGGAGGGAGGTATGACAATCTCATTGAGGTTCTGGGGGGAAGACCTACACCTGGATGCGGATTTGGTTTGGGAATAGAACGTATCGTCAATCGATTGAAACAAATGATACATGATGGTGATGAGTCTGTATTGCCTGTTCGTGCTCCTGTTGATATCTTTTTTGCTCAACTAGGTGAACAAGCAAAACGTCAGTCTATGGTCTTGTATGAAAATTTAGTCAGTGAAGAATTTGCCGTTGCTGAAGGATTTGCAAAGGACAGTTTAAAGGCACAACTTGAGCTTGCAAATAAGCTAAATGTTCGTTTTACTTTGATTTTAGGGCAAAAAGAGCTTCTGGATGGTACGATTATTATCAGAAATATGGAGGGTGGAGAACAAGAAGTAGTTGACATAAAAAAAATTGTCCCTATATTAAAGAAGAAAATGGAGTCTGTGTCAGAAGACCCGCAATCTAATTTGTAGCCAAATGAAAGTGAGGTGAATTTACATGTCTGAAGTCAAACGCAAACCAAAGGAATCATTTGAAAGTTTTTATCGAAGATTCACTAGTGATGTCAAACTAAGTGGTCGCGTGTTACAGGCGCGTAAAATCCGCTTTTTTCAACGTGGAAAAAATAAACGCGCGTTGAAAGAAACTGCATTACGACGCAAAAAAATCCAAGATAAGCTAGACTATCTTACACGTACCGGCAAAGTCAAAGATCAGTTTCCTGGCGCAAAAGCAATTCTTAAATTGAATTAATAGCTTCATTTTTATGTCTCCTCTTGAAACGCGTATTCACGAAGATATGATTGTGGCAATGAAAGAAAAGAGGGCACATGAGCTTGTTGTATTGCGACAACTTCGAGCAGCAATTAAAAATGCTGCAATTGATTCTAGTGGTGAATTGTCAGATGACGATGTTCTAAACGTTATTCGTAAAGAATATAAAAAATTAAATGATTCATTGTCTGATTTCATAGCCGCATCGCGCACTGATCTTGCTACGAGCACGAAAGAGGAAATCACAATCGTACAGTCTTATCTTCCTGCATCGCTTTCGTCCGATGAGATTCGTGTTATCGCACAAAAGGTGTATAATGAAATAAAGGAACAAGGTCGTCCTGTAACGAAGGGTCCACTGATGGGTGCTGTTATGAAAGAAATTGGGGCTCGTGCTCAAGGTAACGACGTAATTCCTATTATAGACGAACTCATACAATAGATTACGAACCCATGCGTGTCGCAAAGAGATTATTTGTATTCCTTTTGGGGGTATTGGCAATTGCCGTGCTCCCGTTTGGTGTATACGCCGCCGAATCATCTGCTCTTGGATCTGGGTCTACTGTATTGCGAATTTTACAGATTGTTTGGCTTGTCGGGAGTATTGTATCCTTGGGTGTGGTAATATATGGGTTTATTCAGATGCGACGTGTGCGCGATGATGTGTTTGAATTTGAGCGTTCAAAGAGACTAGTATTTATATCAGGCATAGCGCTTGTAATCTGCCTACTTTTGTTTGCTTTGATTACATTTTTTATGTCAAGAAGCCCCAAACAATCCTCAATAGTAAAATCACCGGAGAGTTTTCAAATTGAAGGGGGTTTTGGCGATTCTCTTGGACCTTCATCCAAAATTGCACAACATTATCCGTTGCGCGACCAACGAAATGTTGCGAGAAACGTATCTATTTTGGTTACATTTATTGAAGAAGTGAATGGAACAAGCGTAGGTGATGGTCAGGGAGTTTTAAAAAAAGATGCCATCACCATTCAACAATTACAAGCGGATGATGCACCACAAGGTGAATTGACCGTAGCGCATGTGACGGTTGGTGAGGATAAAAAAACCTTGAAGATCAGTCCCGATGAGCTTTTAGGTTCATCGGACGAACCATCAACAAAGTATAAATTAACTATTTTGTCATCGGTTCAAAACAGTCAGCACACTTCCATGCTGGGTGGTACAGGTACATATTCATGGGTATTTTACGTTGGAAACACTATTGATACCGACCCACCATACGTTGTATCGGTATTTCCTGTATCAGGAAAGGACTCTTCCTCTCGTAATTCTTTGGTCCAAATGACGTTTTCCAAGGCGCTTGACCCGACAGCACTTAAAAGTAGTTTTATCCAGCTGACTGATGTCAAATCTCAAAAGCCCATTTTGGGAAGTGTTGGGATATATAATAATTATAAGACATTGATGTTTACGTCCGATAGTGTATGTGGATCAAATCAATGTAATGAACGAATATTTTGCTTACCGGTCAGCGACCATATTAGCGTACGAATCAAAACCGCGACCATCAAAAATCCACGCGATGGTAGTGCTCCAAATCTTGCTGCAACGCCACCTGACGGAATAGTGGATACCCAGGGAAATTCGTTAGATGGTGGGGGAGAGGGAGGTACCAAGAAGGATGGTATCGCACAGGGTACAAATGAGGATGATTATATATGGTCGTTCTCTACAAATAACAATATAGATACGACTATGCCGACAATTGTTTCTGTTATACCAGGCAGAAATGGAAGTCGCGTTGATCGTGTTGCACCGATAGAAATTCATTTTTCAAAGATTATGGATTTGAGTACATTGAACAAGTCATCGATCATACTTGATCGAGGATTGCAATATTCAGTTGACAGTGATTTAGATTTAGAAAAAAAACAAACAGTTTCAAAGATTTTGCATGATATCTTAAAAGAGGATACTACTTATTCTCCAGAAGTAAATAATCAAGCGCGCGATATATATCAAAATTGTTTTGCATCCTGCGTGGGTCCTTTGCAATAATTTTTATGAACAAATTTCGTTTTTCAATTCATACGATGACGATAGGTGGTATACTTGGCAGTGTTATTGCAGTTGCACTAGTAGGTTTTTTATTGATGCGATCACCATATGCGCTTTTTGCAGAGGATTCTGTTAGTATTGGGGCTCCTAGAATTTCAAAGATTTGGCCAGAGTCTGGTGGAAAAGGACAGTATATGACGCTTCAAGGACAATATTTTGGATCCACACCCGGTAAAGTGGTTTTTGTACGTCGCGGGCTTGAGGTACCGTCAGACAAACCAAACGTGAGTGGTTGTGAAGGTCAAACATGGCATAACTCTTATCTGATCGCAAAGGTACCGCAAGGTCTTGAAACCGGGCAATATACGATCAAGGTATATCGGGCGGATAGCCAAGTCGCATCATACTCAAATACTTTTACTGTTACATCTGCACCACCCACACCGGGCATTTGCGCAGTTTCACCCGATAACGGCCCTGCAGGTATTGCAGTGAAGGTTTACGGAGAAAATTTTTCCAAGACAACAGGTCGTCTCGTAGTTGACAAAGGTGATGCCACGATTCAACCCGGTGGTTGGTCTGATAAATACATAGAAGCAGTAACACCTGTCTTGCTGACTACATCAGGAAATATTCGTGTTGTAGATGGAAATAACAATTTGAGTAATCCGGTTCCGTTTGAGGTGGGCAGGTGTAATGTAGCAGCAGGCGATCAGTCGCGGACTTGTTGTAGTGATGGTTCATTTAGAACCACTGGTACATGCGTGAACACAGTGATTTCTTGTACATACCGCTGGAGTTTTTTTACAGGTGAATTGAAGCAATTAAATGAATCTTGCTCAAAAAATGAAGAATGTAGTTCTGGTGTATGTGGTGAAGAGAATAAATGCGTGCGTGGGGACCTTGGAGAAACAGCTGCTTGTACATGGGACACTCAATGCAAGGAAGGGTTATGGTGTAGTTCAGGTACATGTAAATCAGTATTGAAGGTAATTGGAGAAAGTTGTAGTGCGAATAACGAATGTATCTCAAATAACTGTTTTGAGTCTAAATGTGTTCAAGGAGGATTGCCGATCGGAGGAAAGTGTTATAGTCCACAACAATGTTCATCCAATAATTGTGTAAATGCAAAATGTGCCACTACACCCAAGAAGGTGGCAGTGATTGACGTCCAACCAAAATCTCCTAACGCTTATTGCAATAGCATTATTAAGGTGACATTTAATCAGGTAATCAATGAGGAAAGCGCGCGCAGCAGGATGAGAATAGTACCAAATGCAAATGGACATTTTGAATTTAACACTGTTGGAATCGGTGATGATGCCCGCACAGAAGTTCGTTTTATTCCAAAGACACAGTTGCAGTGCAATAAAAAATATAATATTGAAATTACGGGAGGAATTACCCCTAACGGCGTTTCTCCAACATCCAATCAAGGATCGTCCACACTTCCCCTCAATAATCTTGTAAGAGTGACCAGCGAGCCAAGAGGATCTCATTGTCAAAATGGAGGACGCAGGACTGATGCCGGTCTGGATACAAATAGAAATGGTGTGCTGGATTCTAGAGAAGTAACTGCTACCTCGTATGCGTGTAATGCGGGTTCCGGGAACAATACACTCTATAATTTGGTGAGAAATACATACGAACCAAGTGGTAGTAATTGTCCGTATGCAGGAAGGAAGACAGTGTCAGGACTGGATACTGATAGAGATGGTATCTTGGATCCTAACGAGGTCACTTCTACAAAATATGCGTGCAATACTCCTCCTCCAACCAATCAGTCTGGAGACAATGATAATGGTGGTTCGTCTCCGTTACCTATAAATCGTCTCATTACTGCCAGTGATGAACCACCAGGATCCCATTGTCAAAATGGAGGACGCAGGACTGATACTGGTCTTGATACAAATAGAAATGGTACGTTGGATTCCAGCGAAGTGAGCTCTACTGAATACGCGTGCAATTCAGGGTCTGGTGATAATCAGATTTTTAGTCTTGTGAGAGATACATATGAACCGAAAGGAAGTAATTGTCCATATGCAGGAAGAAAAATTGAAACAGGACTTGATACAAATAAAAATAGTACATTAGATACTATTGAAGTCACATCTACTGAATATACATGCAACGACACACCTCCTGACAACGACACACCTCCTGACAACAGCACACCTCCTGACAATGGGGGCGACGGTTCTTTGATTCCGGTTGATGTTGGAGATGAGATTGCACCTTTGGATCACGTTTTAATTTACATTAATGGTGACTCATTACCCGCTAATGATGTTGATTTTATCAGTTGTGCCGGTAATGATTGTGGTATTGGAGATCAAAATCCTTTTAAACCAGGAAATCAGCATGTGTATCAGGCAGTTGGTATGTCCTATGATGATTCTGAAATAGTAGTCCAATCATATGAGTGGAAATTAACAGGTGACAGTATTATTCAGTTTAGTGGTGCAACTAATCAATCAATTCTTGAGGTGACTGCAATGCCTACGAGTGGTAATGCAAGTATGAGTGTAACGTTGACCCAACGTGATCCAACATGTGATCCTCCGGACAAAATCACGGATACTCAAAAGGAGCTAGAGTGCCAAACAAAAGGACCAGTGAAGACCGAGCATTTTCCAATTAAAAGTTACTTATGTTCAGAACTATGGGAATTTGACAGTACAGATGTTTCTGGTCTTGCCGCATATAATTTTAAGTCATACTATTGCCGAGGAAATACATCAACAAATTTACTCCCTGGTTTACTAAAGCCGCCGATACAGGTAGATCCCAATAGTACTGATCGAGGAATATTTCAGCAAGAATTTATTTTTCCGTTTGCTGATTCTACAAAAGGGGATTTAAATATTGTAGATACCAAAAATAGTGATGTCATTGCAGTTCGTATTGCGAAAAATAATGATATGCTTTCAGCATATCAATGGTATCGCGTACATCAATCAGGGAAAGAAAGCCCTTCTTCAACGCTCGTTGATGGTTATCAGGCTGTTCGTGACAGTACGGGTGTATACATTTTCATACAAGGAACGGATAACGTGTTTTATATTCTTTCATTTTCCTATAACGTAGGCGCGAAAAGTAGTACACAACAAATCTTTGCGAGTCTTTTGCAAAATATGAAATTGGTGATGAGTGTTGCACATGATACCAATCCTGATATAATGAGAAGAGATTTACATCGTCTCTCAGATATGGCTGATATGCAGTATTTGTTGAGTAAATATGCTAAAAATAATGCGATACCGTATCCTGCCCTTGCTTCCGGAAGTTTTATAAAAGGACAATCAACATCAGCATGGCCGTCCTGGCAAAGTACCTTAGGTAACGCATTACGTGTAGCCCTTCCCGCTGACCCACTGGCAAAAGTAGAAGGCAAGGCATTTCCATTGTGTCCCTCCGGATTTGATCAAAAGACATGTTGGAACGCACAAAATGGTGACTTTGGATATGGGAACGATGTTGAAAGTGCTCTACGAACAGATGCTGCTAAGGCGCAGAAAGATTCTCATATCTATACGTATAAGACTTCAGATGGTACTGGATACGAAATATGTATGAATCTTGAAGATCCACAGCATTTCAGTACAATAAACCCATATTGTACTACCAAACCCTAATAGACTTTTAACTTCTATTTTGAATTGTATGCCTGATGACATTTTTACACCTCAACCAAAGCATATGGGCGATCCTGCGCAGATGTCCACACCACCGACACCTTCTGCACAACCTCCTATGCCATCAGAACCGGTGCAGGATATTTTTAGTGATACTGAACCACTAAAATCATCACCAAATGTGACAGAATCGACTCCGGCAAGCGGTAAGACGTACAATCCATATTCAGCTCCGCTTACACAAGGCGGTATGAATAAAAAAATTGTGATTATGATCGTGGCTGGGGTGCTTGTAATTGTCGCTATTGTACTGGTAATCTGGTTAGTTATGAGTATGACGGGTAATTCTTCTACTCCCAATGAAGTATCACAACCGTCAAGTGAACAAACACCTGTAAATCAACCAGTGCAACCCGTTTACGATTCATCAACAAACCCGACAGATGAACAAGCAATGCCCTATGATTCACAAGACAATTCAGCAACGGACGAAACCACTCAACCGGCAGTAATTGATCCAGCAACCGTGGATCAAGATGAAGACGGGGTTACTGATGAACAGGAAGCACTTAACGGCACAAATCCTTATCTTCCCGATACTGATAACGATATGCTATCAGATCGTCAGGAATTAGAGATTTACCATACTGATCCATTAAATGCTGATACAGACGGTGACGGATATCTTGATGGATCAGAAGTTCAAAATGGTTATGACCCTAAGGGCACTGGTCGTTTATTGGTGTTACCGACTAATTGAGACTTCATGATTATATATGTTTGATTTTATAGAAGAGCCCATTGTTGAAGAAGCAAAGAAGGTGCCCACTATGGACGATCCTCTTGATGGTACGGTATATACAATGCCTTCTCACCGAACTTCTTCGGTGGCGTCAGGTGAACATAGCCCCGCAGGGCTCATTGTTGGGATTATAGCCACTGTAGTATTTGTGTGTGGCACCGGAGTTGCTATTTGGTGGTTTGAATTTAGACCGGCAAGTGAAGCAACAGTTTCAAAAGAGATTGCCGTACAAACAGAAGAGCCGATAGTACAAAGTGCACCCAATGAAGAAGATGTGATTCTTGAGCCAGATGACACGGGCTCGCTTGAGGAGTCTCCTGATGTATTAACAGACGTAATTATTCCATCTCCGCCTACTCCTCCTATACTGAATTATGTGGGAAGTGTTGATACTGACGGAGACGATTTAACAGATACTGAAGAAGCGTTATTTCAGTCGGATCCATTACAACCCGATACTGATCAGGATGGACATCTTGATGGTGAAGAAGTCACTTTTCTATATGATCCGCTTCGTATAGCCCCTGCAAAGCTTGAAACAGGAACAGGAACCGCGACTTATACTAATCCCGGGTATTCATATAAGCTTTTATATCCATCAGGTTGGGTTGTTGATTCTGTGGACAACGCACGTCGCGAAGTAATTTTTAGTTCCGCTACTGGAGAGTTTGTCAGTATAACCGCTCAAGATAATTTGGAAAAATTGTCTGCATTGGATTGGTTTAGTACTGTATATCAACCAAATGTTGACACTTCATCATTACAAACCATGTCATATGATACATGGACAGGTGTTATGTCTTCAGATGGATTAAATGTTTATATTACTTCTAAGGATGACCAAGGAAACGTCGTAACGCCATATGTATATGTTGTAAAGTATGATCTGGGATCAAAGAATATAATGAGTTTCGGTACAGTATTTCAGATGATGATTCGAGGTTTTGTGATTACTGATTTGTCTTTTTAGCGACGATGTTGCATTTATGTATTGAGGATGAGTGGACAACATATCCGACTCTTCCGCAAAAAAAAGCGTGGTATCAACATTGTCTACGCGCTTGTAATAAAGCGTTGAATGCGCAGAAAGCGCCACATATTTCTATTACCGTTGTTCTCACGGATGATGCAAAAGTGAAAGAGTATAATACGAGATATCGTAAATTACGACGAACCACTGATGTGTTATCATTTTATTATGGTCATGATAATAAAACAGGAGAAGGAGAAATTTTTATTTCCATCCCGTATGCAGCCCGTCAAGCGCATAGATATGGTAGTTCATTAACTGATGAAGTAGCACGCTTGGTTATACATGGTATTTTTCATATCTATGGTTATGATCATAAAAAATTGCAGGACAGACGAATAATGCGTGCATTGGAGACTAAAGCATTCACATCAATGTAATAAACTATGATTTCATTTACAACACTTAAAAATAGCGCACGATTTGCTCGTCATGGTTTGTTTATTGTCTGGCGTGAAGAGCAAAATTTTCGTGTTGAAATAGTTGCAGCTATTTTGGCCATTATATGTGGTGTTTTACTATCATTTACTGTTATAGAACTATCAATAGTCTCGTTGTTAATAGGTTGCATTTTAGCAATGGAATGTGCAAATAGTGCATTGGAACGACTGCTTGATATAATCAAGCCCAGGGTGTCAGAATATGTCCGTTCAATAAAGGATATTATTGCTGCAATGATGCTAATTTTAGTCATTACATCATTATTGGTGACCATATTTCTTTATATCCCCAAGTTAATTAATTTGTTCACTATTGTCATATAGTCTATTTTCTATTAAGGTTATCAGGCAACAACCCCATATTATGAATGAAACATTTATTACAGGCCTCGATATAGGATCTACAGCTGTTCGCGTAGCAGTGGCACAAGCGTCAGAAGGTGACGAACAAGCGGGAGTAGAGATTCTTCATACTTTCGAACATCCTACCGAAGGATTTTCTAGGGACGCAGTCTCAAGCATGGAAGATGCCGCTGGATCGATAAGTAGATGTTTAGAAAAGGCTGAACGGGCAATCGGGCTACCGATACAATCCGCGTGGGTCGGTATTTCTGGTACCCACATTCAAACACGAGCGAGTCGAGGTGTTGTCGCTGTTGGGAAAATGAACGGGGAAATTACGCCACAAGATTTTGAACGCGCGATTGAGGCAGCTAAAGCCATCGCTACCCCACCCAACTATGAGATACTTCATGTCATTCCACGATCGTGTGTCATTGACGGTCAACAGGGGATCAAGGATCCCATAGGTATGTCAGGGGTGCGCTTGGAAGTTGATACACGTATTGTTCAGGGACTGTCATCGCAGATTAAAAATTTTACAAAATGTATTTACCGTGCCGGCATTGAGATTGATGATTTAGTCTTTGCTCTTATTGCTACCGCTGAAGCAACACTGACAAGCCGTCAGAAAGAACTAGGTGTTGCACTAGTAGATATAGGGGGTTCTACGACAAGCGTCGCGATTTATGAGGAAGGAGAAATATTTCACGCATTTGTTTTACCTCTAGGATCTGATCATATCACATCAGATATTGCTATAGGTCTACGAGTCTCCCTAGAAGCAGCGGAAAAAATAAAGATTGAATATGGGACATTGCTTTCTCGACAAATTCAAAAAAAAGATGAAATTGATCTTTCGTTAATTGATCCCACTGAAAAAGGATACATTGCTCATAAATATATTACCGAGATATTAGAAGCACGAGTTGAAGAAATATTTGATAGAGTAGAAACAGAATTAAAGCGAGTTGGGAGAAGTGGATTGCTTCCTGCGGGAGTGGTCTTGAGTGGTGGTGGTGCAAAATTACCTGGTATCGTTGACTGTGCAAAACGGTGTCTAAAACTTTCAGCATCACAGGCACAGTTGAAATCAACCATCATTGGAGGTGAATCACTTCGTGATCCCCGTTATACAACAGCCATTGGGTTATGTTTTTGGGGATGGCATCTTTTGGAACGTCAAGAAAAAAGAACCGCATTTTCACCTATAAATGCGTCATCTGCTTCAGAATTACGAGGGCGAGTAAAAAAATGGTTCAAGGCTCTCTTGCCATAGAGCATTTCTGGTGATAAGATTGTGGTGTTGAATCAAATTACTACTCACACCATAATTTTTTTAGAATGACTGTATGGAAATACGACCAGAAATTGAGACCTTTGCAAAAATTAAAGTGATCGGCGTCGGCGGCAGTGGTGGTTCAGCTGTCAACAGGATGATCACAACAAAAATACGCGGGGTTGAATTTCTTGTTGCTAATACTGATATACAAGCACTTCATGTTTCTCAAGCGTCTGTAAAATTGCATATTGGTAAAAGCATTACAAAAGGCCTTGGCGCGGGCATGAATCCAGAAGTAGGACGCAAAGCAGCAGAAGAAAGTCAAAATGAAATTAGAGATGCACTTGCAGGGGCAGATATGGTTTTTATTACATGTGGGCTAGGGGGTGGTACAGGAACAGGTGCTGCACCTATTGTAGCGGAATTGGCGCGCGATATCGGTGCATTGACTATTGCAGTAGTTACAAAACCTTTTTCATTTGAAGGAGCAGAACGAAAAAGATTAGCAGAAGATGGTTGGAAGGATTTGGCAGCAAAAGTAGACTCTATTATTACTATACCTAATGATAAAATTTTGCAGATTGTTGATAAGAAAACTACTCTTCAGGAAGCATTTGTTATGGCCGACGAAATCTTGCAACAAGGTGTACGTGGTATTTCCGAACTCATTACCGTCCCTGGTTTAGTTAACGTTGACTTTGCTGATGTAAAAGCCATTATGAGAAATACAGGGTCCGCACTGATGGGTATTGGTAATGGAACAGGCGACAACCGAGCTGTAGAAGCGGCTAAGGCAGCTATTTCAAGTCCATTGTTAGAATTATCTATTGACGGTGCTGAAGGTATCTTGTTTACCGTAACAGGAGGTCCTGAACTTGGAATGCTTGAAGTCAATGAGGCGGCAAAAATTATCACGAGTTCGGCTGCTGCTGATGCGAGAGTCATTTTTGGAGCAGTTATTGATGAAGCTATGAATGAAGAACTTCGTATTACAGTCATCGCTACAGGATTTCCAAATAAAGATAAAGACAAGTTGACATCAAAAGCTGCTGAGCCATCAGTTGTGAATGATCGCAAAGTTCCAAATCATATACCTCGTCCCGCATCAATTTATCATACCCCAATACCACGAACCATTCGTACTTCGGTGCCTTTGGAGGAATATACAGAAGAGGAAGATGAGGACAATCTACCAGCCGCACGAGATGTAACAGAAGAAGATGATGAGCTTGAGATTCCAGCATTTATAAGAAAGAAGATGATGTAAACATAGGAAAAAGCACACCGAGCAGGTGTGTTTTTTCTTGCTTGTCACGACAATTGTTGCTATTATTGAAGAATCTATATGAAACTTACACGCATTGTAGAAAACATTCTTTTTGCTTCTTCAACGCCTTGCACCTTAGCGCGATTGTGTTCTCTTTCAGGTGCAAGCTCAAAGGATGTGACTGATGCGTTACGTGCTTTGAATGATGAGCTTGCTTCGGAACGTGGTGGACTTATACTCATTGAAAATGGAGAGACATACACATTAGGAACGAATCCAGAAGTAGCGCCCATCATCACCCGTTTACAGAAAGAGGAACCACTTGGTGAATTATCTCGGCCGGCACTGGAGACATTAGCAGTGATAGCATATCGGGGACCGGTTACAAAACCAGAGATTGAAGAAATTCGTGGTGTCAATTGTGCAGTGTCTTTGCGTAACTTGCTTATTGCGGGACTCATCCAGCAAGGAGATCAAACGAGTGATGAACAGACATACGCCATTAGTATGGAATTTTTACGCCATTTGGGCGCACCCTCACTAGACAAGCTTCCGGATTATAATCGGCTACATGAGATGCTGATCAGCTCTAACCGTGATGCAGGTGAAAAGTTGACGACATTAGACATCTAATTTCAATTATTTATGCCACCTCTCCTTTGTATCGCTAATTGGAAAGCAAACCTTACTCCGGAGGCAGAAACTGTGCTTGCACGAACTATTCAAGGTATAATGCAACAATCCCCAGCAGATAACGTTGAGATTGTTTTGACTCCAACTTTTGTGTCGCTGTATGAAATCGGCTATGAGATAGATCATCCGATTGTTTTAGCGGGTCAAGATTGTTACTGGGAAGAGGTAGGCGCTGCTACAGGTGAAGTTTCGCCCGTTGCTCTGGCACACCTTGGGTGTAAATATGTTCTCATTGGGCATTCGGAACGTCGAATAATTTTTGCGGAAACAAATGAGATGGTGGCTAAAAAATATGCGGTATTGTTAAAGACACAAAAAAAATTAGGACTTGTTCCTATTGTGTGTGTGGGAGAGACATTGATGGAACGAAAAAATGGTAAAACTCGGGAAATCTTAGAGGTACAACTTTCTGCACTGATGAAAGCCATGCCTTTCAATAAAAATTTTCAAATTGTGATCGCATACGAACCGGTTTGGGCAATTAGCACAAATCAGCATGGCGCTAGAAAAAACTGCGATCCTTCTGACTGCAAAGAAGCAATCGGAATGATTAAAGATATTTTACATACACACAGCATCAATGCTGTGAATGCCATACCTCTCGTGTATGGAGGGAGCGTAGATGAACATAACGCATCTTCTTATATTACCCAGGGTGATGTGAGTGGTGTTTTGGTAGGAAGCGCTAGTTTGCACGCAAAACGATTCTGCGCTATTGTGCACTCACTTAATACCTCAATATGATTGGAATTATCATATCAATAGTGGTGTCTGTTGCCTGTGTAGTTGTAATTTTTTTGATTGTTAAACCACGACTTTCCATTTTAGCGTCCATTGATCTTGCTGCGTTGCCGGAAGAGCGAGCGCGAAACGTCAAAAATAAGATTATTTCGGAACGCATTAAGCGTAAGTTTTATACTGCACGTAAAATGACATCTGTTGCGGCATTGCCATTTTCTGCTTTGAGAAAAAATCTTGGCCAGCGCATGGGGTCACTGCAAAAGAAGGTAGTTGAAATGCGTGACAAACAGAGACGAGCAGCAGTTATTGGAGGAGCAAGCGCTTCATCGGAGGAATCTCTCCGCAAACAAGAAGTGAGCGGTACGTTGATGGAACAAGCAGAAGAATGTATCAGTCAAGAACATTTTGACGAAGCAGAGAAGCGATATATTGATGCTATCGCATTGGATAGTAATAACATGGATGCCTATGACGGGCTGGGTGAGGTATATATGTTAAAAAAAGAATGGGAGCAAGCACGTGAAGTCTTGGAATATTTGTGCAATCGCGAACGGGATATGCTTGGTAGCATGCCTCCTGATGAGCAAGGTGCGCTACCGGCTCAACTTGCAAAACATCTATATGATCTTTCCCAAGTGCATCTGAATGTAGATAATCAAGAAGCATCTTTGTCTGAAATATTGGAGGCAGTTGATCTTGATAAAAATAATCCAAAGCTTTTGGACGCACTCGTAGAGATGCATATTATTCAAAAGCAACGATTACGTGCAGAGCGAGCATTAGATCAACTTCGTCGTGCAAATCCGGACAATAAGAAACTGGACGAACTTGCAGAGAGGATCAGAGGGATAGGATACTAACATTTGCCAAGATCCGTGATGTACGGTACCGTATTCAGGTATTTGCGCCGACGTAGCTCAGTTGGTAGAGCATCTCCATGGTAAGGAGAAGGTCTCGGGTTCGAGCCCCGACGTCGGCTTATGAGTTATTCCCATTTTTTCAAAATAGTAGTATACTTTGTTTATAAATATTTACTCATGCGACTATGGACGATCAGCCAACAAACAAGCTTTCTCCAAAATCTAGTTTTTTGATGGGGTTGGCAACGGGGTTTTTAGTAATTTGTACTGTCGGTTTTTTTATACTTCTTGGACTTTTTCTTGCAAAAGATAAGGATGGTGCACAAGCAAATGTGACATCACCATCGCCTTCTGGAACAGCGCCGTCTCAACTTGCTGATAATCCAAGTCAGCCGAGTGCCTCTATCTCTATAAGAGGTCTTCAGCCTGATGATCATATATATGGAGATCTGAAAGCAGAAGCGACCATGGTTGTATTTACGGATTTGGAATGTCCATTTTGTAAAAAGTTCCATCCTACCGCAAAACAGGTCGTTGATAACTATCCAGGAAAGATTAATCTAGTATATCGTAATTTTCCTCTTGAACAGCTTCACAGTAAAGCTTCTAAAGAAGCTGAAGCAACGGAGTGCGCAGCAGAGTTAGGGGGAAATGATGGGTATTGGAAGTTTGTAGATCGTTTGTTTGAGATCACACCATCAAATGATGGATTAGATCCAGCAAAACTACCGGAAATTGCAAAAGAGATTGGACTTGATCAAAAGAAGTTTCAGGACTGCTATGACTCGGGAAAATATGCTGATAAAGTGAATGCGCAAAGTCAGGAGGGGATTGCCGCTGGCGCGGAAGGAACACCGTATGGGGTTATCTTGATCAGCGGACAAAAGATTCCTATCCCTGGTGCTGTACCGTTTGAACAGATCAAAGCAACATTGGATCCATTGATTCAATAAAAAGATTTTCATCACTTGAAAAAACGGCCTCGCAAGGGGTCGTTTTGACATATTTTAAATTTTTACGTACACTTAAGCTGAAATAATGTGCCGATAGGCCATTGTTTTATTACAGTACGGGCGGTTACCGAAGTGGTCAACCGGGGCAGACTGTAAATCTGCTGGCTCCGCCTTCGAAGGTTCGAATCCTTCACCGCCCACCATTATCGTTCTTGTGGACGTACTTGACCGCCTCGTAGGGGCACATGTGCCACTTTAGCTCAGTGGTAGAGCAACACTTTTGTAAAGTGAAGGTCCTGGGTTCGAATCCCAGAAGTGGCTTATCTATCAGGTCTTGTGAGACTTGAACAATTTTTTATTATGTGCTATGGTAGACAGACTTATTTAACTATACAATATGGGATCACAGGATAATCTTATAAAAATGGAGTGCGGTAATTGTTCCCAAATAGGGTATTATACCTATAAGAACAAAAAGAAACTCAAAAATCGTCTTGAGCTTAAAAAGTTTTGCAAAACCTGCAAGGTTCACCAGAACCACAAAGAAACCAAGTAAATTCATAAAGCCCGCGTTATACGGGTTTTTGTATGGCACGGTAGGAAATCTCTTACTCTCATTCATTTCACCCCACAGCCATGAATGGTCTTTTATTAGGTACATCATTTATCGCCGGCATGTTGACGATTTTGGCGCCATGCGTATTACCACTCCTTCCGGTTATCATAGGGACTACCGCTGGTTCAAAAAATTGGTGGAAACCGCTGATCGTGACAACATCACTTGCTTTGAGCATCGTAGTATTTACGCTACTACTTAAAGCATCCTCATTGCTTATTGGTATACCTCAAATGTTTTGGACGAGTATATCCGGTGGAATAGTTCTTATATTTGGTATCTTTTTGCTCTGGCCCGAATTATGGGAAAGGATTGCTCTTGCGATACGTTTCAATCAAGGTGCACAAGGTGGATTGGCAAAAGCTGGCATCGGCGAGTCTGTGGGAAGTGCAATTTTAATCGGTGCTGCTTTAGGTCCTGTTTTTTCAAGCTGTTCACCGACTTATTTTGTTATCCTCGCTACCGTATTGCCGGTAAATTTTGGCGTGGGTGTCGTCTATCTCCTCGTGTATGCACTTGGAATCATACTTACGCTGGGTATCGTCGGTTACTTTGGTCAAAGACTTATCAGTCACTTGGAATGGGCTACAAATCCCACAGGGTGGTTCAAAAGATCCATGGGAATACTTTTGATTCTCGTTGGTCTGGCTGTAATGACTGGTTTTGAGAAAAAAATTGAAACTGCAATTTTGGACGCAGGATTTGGTGTTTCTGGCTTTGAAGAGGGCTTGATAAATAAGACATTGGGTGAACCGCAGGCAAAAAAATTTAGAAATCCAGGTGCTGATGGTAGCCAACTGCCGTATCTTTTTGATGCACCGGAATTTGCCGGCCTGACACACTGGATCAATAGTGACTCAATCAACTCAATGAATGACTTGAAAGGCAAAGTCGTACTCATTGATTTTTGGACATACTCATGCATTAATTGCATCCGCACGTTACCGTATATGCAGACGTGGCACGAACGGTATCACGACGATGGACTGGTCATTATTGGCGTACATGCACCAGAGTTTCAATTTGAGAAAAAATTTGAAAATGTTCAAAGGGCCGTACTTGATTTTGGTTTGACGTACCCCGTGGTACAAGATAATGATTTTTCACTCTGGCGCGCGTATAACAATCACTATTGGCCTGCAAAGTATCTGATAGATCAAGATGGTTTTGTACGCTATACACATTTTGGTGAGGGGAAGTATGATGAAACAGAAGATGCTATTGTTTCATTGCTCTCAACAACAGTCAAAAATGGCATTATCAATGCAAAGTCAGTGGATTTTGCTGGGATTGGGTCACCAGAGACCTATGTTGGTACTGCGCGAAGGGACAATTTTGTTCCTAACGCGAGCGTTCTTGGGCTCAATCAATGGACTCTGGGGGGTGATTGGTCTGAAGAGGCAGAAAAAATTACCAGTCAGTCAGCAAATGCTGTAATAAAAATGCGTTTCAAGGCGTCGCGGGCAAATCTCGTCATCGGAGGAAAAGGAGAAGCGCAGGTACTCATTGATGGAAAAGCGAAGGATGATTTGTACAGCGGAAAAGATGTTAAAAACGGTATATTGACTATTGATGGCGAACGGTTGTATGAACTCACTGACTTTGGCGATATGTATGACGAACACGAGGTTGAAATTATTTTCTTAGAGCCCAATATATCATTATTTGCATGGACGTTTGGCTAGACTCGGTGTAGTATGATGGTATTACTGATGAAACGCGACGATTGCTACATACTATTGGGCACGTTATAAAAAAAGAATTCCTTGCATGATATTTATGCAAGGATTAGCTGTTGTTGATATATTCTTATTGCTCCATAAGATTGAGCAATTCTGCTACGAATTTTCGATGTCTTGTGATTGCTATTAACATCGGACTAGATGTTAAAGTACTTCCATTGTTGTATGAAGAAATGACGTATTCTACTGCATTCATGTTCATTAAGTTCACGTAGTGTATTCGCTGTTGTGATCGTGCGGACTGGAAATCACCATAAAGCACATATGAACTTTCATCACGAATACCATAGAGAATTATGAAGTGTTTTTTTTCTTTTTCTTTCTCTTCATCCTTCAATGAGATAGGAAGATTATGACTAGATAATATTTCCATCACCTTAGCAATGGAATTTTTATATTTTAGGGTATTGAATTCAATATTTATCATTGTGAAGTCTATATTATTCAATCCATCAAACTTCGTTCCAATGATTGTCTTCAGGTGTGACTCTAAAAATTTTACGATTTTTTCATTATTATCGTAAACTTTCATTTTTTTCCTCCAATTAAAATGTCAAAGATATTACTGTTATCCCATGTCCTTATATTTTTGTCAATTTTGTCCCCATAGGAAATTGCCCTGAGTACACTATACTGGTATACTTTATATAGCTGTATGTTCAAAATCAGCTCTGGATATTTTTTTATACGTCTACGTCTATGGAAAAGGCAAAAAAGATACTCATCATGGAGGATGAAAAACCGATGGCGCGCGCGCTTGAACTCAAATTAACGCACGCCGGTTTTGATGCGATAGCAGTGTTTGACGGTGAAGCAGGTATGGCTCTGCTTGAAAAGGAAGAGTTCGGACTTATTATTCTAGATTTGGTCATGCCCAAAATGGACGGTTTTAGCGTACTGCAGGCATTGAAAGACAAAAAGATAGATATACCGGTCATTGTCTCAAGCAATCTTAGCCAACCAGATGATGAAACACGCGCTAGAGATTTGGGCGCTAAAGATTTTTTTATCAAATCTAATACACCGATTGCGTCCATCGTGGAACATGTACAAAAATTTTTTACATAAACACACGTTTACCCCATAAACGTTCACTATGAAGTTTGACGACAAGACCATAAAACAAATCCTTCTCAAAGAACACTACGTTACTGATAAAGACATCCTGAACGCGGAATTATATATAAAAACTCACCACGTTTCGTTGGTGGAGTATTTGTTGCAATCCAGCGCGATCACCAATGACTTGTTGGGACAAGCGGTCGCAGAGTCGTTATCAGTGCCATACGCGGATTTAAATTCAATACCGCCATCTTCTGAACAGATACAAAAATTGCCGGAAGAATTGGCAAAAAAATTTCGTGCCGTGATTTTTAAAGAAGACAAAAAATCCATGGTCATCGCCACCGATGACCCAACACAAAAAGACATTTTAGTCGCTGTCAAACAGTTATTTCCAAACAAAATTGCGAGCATCGCGTATGCCTTGAGTGACGATATTAATACCTGTTTTTTGTATTATCAAAAACCACTTGAAACTCGTTTTTCCAAAATCATTGAAGATGATGATCGCGTAGCACCCGAACTTTTGGAGGCTATTTTTGATGATGCGCTCATGTATCATGCATCTGATATTCACTTTGAACCGCAACCAGAGGAAGTGTTGGTGCGATTTCGTGTTGATGGCGTGTTGCATGAAGCGGGACGTATCCCCAAAGAATTTTATGAAAATATTTTGAACCGGATCAAAGTACAAAGTGGTATGCGTATTGACGAACATTATGCGGCACAAGATGGTTCATTGCGATATACCAAAGACTCTGTTGTAGCAGACCTGCGAACATCAATCATACCGACCATAGAAGGAGAAAAGGTTGTGTTACGTTTGCTGGCGGCATACGTGCAAGGTCTTTCATTAAATCAACTGGGATTTTCTCCCGCGCATCAGCAGGTACTTTCAAGTGCAGTGGATAAACCATTTGGTATGATCTTAGTTGTCGGGCCGACAGGATCGGGAAAAACAACCACCCTGTATGCACTTTTGAAATTGGCAAACAGCCCGGATCTCAATATCACCACGATTGAAGACCCGGTAGAATACAAGATGAGTGGTATCAATCAAATCCAGATCAATCCACAAACAAATCTCACGTTTGCCAAGGGTTTGCGTTCCATTGTACGCCAAGATCCTGATATTATTTTAGTAGGGGAGATTCGCGATAGTGAAACGGCGGAAATAGCGGTAAACGCCGCGCTGACTGGGCATTTGTTGTATTCCACCTTTCATGCCAATGATGCGGCGACGGCGATACCTCGGCTCTTGGATATGGGTATTGAACCCTTTTTACTTGCTTCTACTATGGAGGTGATAGTCGCGCAACGACTTGTGCGCAAGGTATGTGAATTTTGTCGTTACACTGTCACCAAATCTGTCAGTGATTTCAAATCTACACAGATGAAAATCGCTGTAAACTATTTCGGAAAAAAATCAATGACCTTTTATGAAGGAAAAAAATGCAATGAATGTGGCCAAACCGGCTACAAAGGTAGAACTGCTATTTTTGAATTTATCAATATCACACCCGCCATGCAAAATCTTATTTTGAAGACACCCTCGACACAGGAAATCTGGGCGTTGGCACGTAAAGAAGGATCAAAATCACTATTTGAGGACGGTATTGAAAAAGTAAAAACAGGAGTGACGACACTTGAAGAATTACTTCGTGTCGCCGCACCGCCACAACCATAGAACTATGCCCGCAAAAAAAACGCCGACAAAAAATAACAGGGATGAGAAGGGCTCACCGACGAGGACTCATAAGACTTTTTTTACATTTGGTCTTGCTAAAGAACGAGATTTTTTTGTTGAAAATTTGAGCATGCTCATTGCCGGCGGGATGTCTATTTTGACTGCGCTAGATGCGATTGGCAAAGACATGCGTTCTAGTCGCATGAAAAATATCACTGCAAACATGCGTCTTGATATTGAATCAGGTTCGCCATTGTGGAAGGCACTTTCCAAAAGTAAGTTATTTCCCGGTCATGCCATTTCATTGATCCGACTAGGTGAAGAGTCCGGAAAATTGTCAGAGAATCTAAAAATAGTATCTGATGAGCAAGAAAAAGATCGTTCCTTTCGTTCAAAAATCCATTCAGCCATGATGTATCCGATGTTTGTACTGTCGTTGACTGTGATTATCGGTATTGGTGTTGCATGGTTTATTTTGCCTAAGCTTGCGTTGGTATTTTCTCAATTAAAAATAGAATTACCCTTGGTGACAAAAATCTTAATTGGCGTAGGAATATTTTTGGGTGCGTATGGTCAATATGTTGTGCCTGCGGTGGTTGTGGGTATCGGCGCACTATTCTTTTTTATTTTTTCATTTTCTAGGACAAAATTTATTGGGCAGGCGATATTGTTTGCTTTACCGGGGGTCAGCGGTCTGCTCAAGGAAGTGGAATTATCCCGGCTTGGTTATCTTTTGGGTACACTGCTTGCATCCGGCTTGCCTGTCACGCATGCGTTTGATTCCCTTGCTCACGCTACAGAGATATCGCAGTATCGCGCATTATATATCCACATGAGAGACAGCATAGGAGACGGTAATTCCTTACGAAAGAGTTTTACAACATTTAAAAAAATTGCGCGTTTGGTACCATCTCCCATACAAGAATTGATCGTGGCAGGTGAACAATCAGGAACATTGTCAGAAGTATTGTTAAGGATTGGCGCGTCCTACGATGCAAAAGCGGAAACGTCTACAAAAAATCTGAGTGTTATTCTTGAACCTATTTTGCTCGTCATCGTATGGTTGGGAGTCGTGGCAGTCGCATTAGCGGTAATTTTGCCGATTTATAGTCTTATTGGTGGTTTTAAGACACAATAACTATGCGCAATAGAGGATTTACACTTGTTGAGGTCATGCTTTCAATCACTGCTATCGGAATCATAGCGGGGGCATCGGTACCGATTTATCAGACGTTTCAAGTACGCAATGACCTTGATATCGCGACAACAGAGATAGTACAGGGTATGCGAAGAGCACATGTTTTGTCGCAGTCAGTTGATGGTGATACGAGTTGGGGTGTGGATATTCAGTCGGGGAGTATCACAATATTCAAAGGCGCGAGTTATGCTAGTAGGGATACTTCCTATGATGAGGTATTTGATTTATCGCCAAATGTCACACCGAGCGGACTTTCCGGAGTTGTTTTTACAAAATTTACCGGCGTTCCCAGTACAACGGGAACCGCGACACTTACTTCCAATTCAAATGAAGTACGAACAATCACAATTAATTCAAAAGGGATGGTCAACTACTAGGGGTTTTTCACTCGTGGAAGTTATCCTCGCCAGTGCTGTGTTTGTATTACTGGTTACCGCTCTTGTGGGGGCGTATCTGTACGGACAAGAAGCTACCGCGCTTGCAGGAAGTAGAGCGAGAGCTACGATGTTGGCGGAAGAAGGACTTGAGGCAGTGCGCAATATTCGTGATTCCACGTTTAATAGTCTCACTGATGGTACCTATGGTTTGAGTGTTACCAGTAATCAGTGGATTATGTCAGGTACAGAAGATGTTTCTGGTATTTTTACAAGACAAATCACGATTTCTACGGTTGATGCAGACAGAAAAGCAGTCGTGAGTGCGGTCACCTGGCCACAAAATGATCAACGCACCGGAAGTGTCGTACTTACCACCCGTCTCACCAATTGGCTAAGCGGTGGGGGATCTCCTCCTGCGAGCTGTAGTGATTATGCGTTAGGACAAGGATACAGTGGTGCGACATGTAGACAAAATACAGCACAATGTACCAATCATTCAGAGATTCACCTTTCCGGAGGAGACGCAATCTGCGCAAGTAGCCATCCCGGTGATTCCAGCCAGGATACGTGTTGTGCCACACCATAATAGTATGCCTAGGATTTGGCGTATTGCCACAAATCAAACACAATCCGGTTTCACTCTTGTGGAGTTGCTTCTCTATGTGAGTATCGCTTCAATCATATTGCTGGCAATTTCCGGTCTTTTGTCGGTATTGCTTCATGCACGCATAAAAAATCAGACAATAGCCGACGTTGAGCAACAAGGTGTGGTTGTCATGCAAGAGATCACACAAGTATTACACAATGCATCAGATGTTGATAGCCCAACAATAGGTACGAGCGCATCGTCGCTATCGGTACATACCTATACGGCAGGGAATAATCCGACAGTACTTGATCTTTCAAGCGGTGTTCTCCGTATCAAGGAAGGCGCGAATGCATTCGTACCGCTTACAAATACACGCGTAACAGCGTCAAATTTTACTGTACAAAATCTTTCACACACTGGTACACCCGGAACAGTGCGCATACAGTTTACGTTGGATCACGTCAATCCGGAGGGACGCAATGAATATTCATATTCTAAGATATTTATCGGTTCGGCGACACTTCGCCAACCATAATACTATCCACGATATGCTTATATGGCCACCACAGTCATGGTATAATAACAAAAATGGATTTATCACTCTGATAAGTGTTTTAGTAGTAGGTGCCGTAGGTGTGGCAATCGCGGTTTCACTTTTATTGCTTGGTCTGGGATCATCACGCACTAGTTTTGCCTTAGAACAATCAGATCAGGCAAAAGCGCTGAACAATGCGTGTGCTGAAGAAGCGCTACAGCAAATCGCTGATAGTACAGCATATACCGGCAGTGGTAATCTGGCTCTGGGACACGGATCATGCATATATACCGTGACCAGTCAAGGAGGAGGCAATCGTACGGTTACGACTAGCGGGACGGTCGGTACGATTGTCCGTAAATCAACAATTATTATAACTGCGGTAAATCCTTCAATTACCATTACATCATGGCAAGAAGTTCCCTGAATATTTTACGTATGGTATACTTTCTCATATGTTGATAACAAAACGCGCAAAATACCTATTCATTATTGATTGCATCCTGCTTGCTATATTTTTAATTATGTTATTTTGGCCCAAAGAAGTAGCAGGATATTTAATTTGGTAATTACGCTACCACGCATATGACGATGCCATTGGACAAGAAATCAACAAAAAAAAATACTGAAGCAGGCTTTACACTTTTGGAAATTTTGTTGGTGGTTGCGGCAATTGCTATCTTGGCAGGCATTGTTATTTTAGCTTTAAACCCTAGCAAACAGCTTGGAGATACTCGAAATGCACAGCGCCGATCAGATATTCGTACGATACTTGATGCCGTATATCAATATAGTATTGATAATAATGGTACATTACCCACTATTCCGATCAGTACGTGTGCGCTTGATACAGAGGATGAAGTCTGCAAGGCGACTGCGACAGGTACGTGCTCTGCCGGAGTTGACTTGAGTGTTTTGACGACCGGTGAAAAATATTTGACCAGCATGCCGATTGATCCCAGTGTATCGTCAAGTGATGGCACTGGTTATTACATCGTGAGGACTGCCAACAGTCGCGTGACTGTTTGTGCCCCTAGTGCTGAACAGGGCGCGACTATTAAAATAACTCGATAGATATTTTCTCTATGCCTATTCCAAAAAAGAATCAAAAGGGCTTTACACTGTTAGAAATATTGCTTGTTGTGGCGGCTATCGCTGTTTTGGCAGGTATCGTGATTTTGGCCATCAACCCCGGTAAACAATTAGGTGACACGCGCAATGCTCAACGAAGATCGGATGTGAATACTATTCTCAACGCAGTATACCAGTATACTATTGATAACAGTGGGACATTACCGGCAAGTATCACTACTACTCCTACAGAAATCTGTGCTACCGGCGGTACGTGTACAAGTTTAATTGATCTTAGTGTGTTGACGACAGATGAAAAATATCTGACTTCAATGCCGGAAGAACCACAAAAAACCAATGCAAACGGTGCAGGGTATAAAATAAGCAAATCTGTTAATGGCCGTATTACCGTAGTTGCACAGTTTCCTGAGCAAAGCGCGACTGTTACTGTAACACGATAAACTACCAACAGAGAGATGAAAAAAACACTGAAACGTGACAAGAAGATTCGCTTGTCCGAACATGTTTCTTATAGTTCGGATGTGTTTCGTTTGGCTATGGAAAATGCACCTGACTTGGTAATCATCACCGATTCCGATGGAACGGTAATATATGGCAATAAGGCAGTAGAAAAGACAACAGGTTATCAACTCAAAGATATTATGGGTAAAAAAGCGGGCGCTTTTTGGAAGTCTCCGATGTCTGCTTCATATTATAATCGCATGTGGGATGTTATTAAACGTCAAAAAAAGATTTTTAGAGATGAAATTCAAAATAAGAGGAAAAATGGCAAAATCTACATTTCTGATATCAGTATCAGTCCTGTATTAGATAAGAAAAAGAAAATCAAGTTTTTTGTCGCTTTGGAGCATGATATCACGAGAGACAAAGAGATTGATAAAGCAAAGACAGAGTTTGTATCCTTGGCCTCTCATCAGCTAAGAACACCTCTTTCTACTATCAACTGGTATGCAGAAATGTTATTAGCCGGAGATGCAGGCAAACTAAATAATGAACAAAAGAAGTACTTGGATGAGATTTATACCGGCAATCAGCGTATGGTCGCGCTGGTCAACGCTTTGCTCAATGTGTCTCGACTGGAATTGGGCTCATTTATGGTGGAACCCCAACCAACAAATCTTGTTAAATTAATTCAAGATGTACTGGACGAACAAGCAGTACAAATTTTTTCAAAAAAGATTGTATTAAAAAAGAAATTTTCCAAAACGTTACCGATACTGGATACTGATCCAAAACTTTTGCACATGGTATTTCAAAATCTTTTGTCAAACGCCGTGAAATATACACCCCCAAAGGGTACGGTCAGTATGTCATTGGCGTTGTCAAATAAAAAAAGTAAGGATATACTTTTCACAATCTCGGACACTGGCTACGGTATTCCTAAAAAACAGCAGGACAGGATATTTGAAAAGCTGTTTCGTGCCGACAACGTACGAGCGAAGGATGCGGAGGGAACCGGATTGGGACTCTATATTGCCAAGGCGATCGTCGCGCAATCAAAAGGAAAGATTTGGTTTCAATCACCAGTAAAAGGACGAAAACCAGATGATAAAAATCCCGGTACGACTTTTTTTGTCAGCATACCTTTGAAGGGAATGAAAAAAAAGGAAGGAACAAAAAGATTGGGATGAGAGATAGAAGCGTGAGCTATGCCATACTACTATTCGGACTCATCTATATTCCATAGTATATAACCTATAATGTATTAACATCATCGTTATATGACTACTATACGTCATAAAGTTCTCATTGTGGAGGACGAAGCACAACTGCGCCACGCGCTTCGTGATAGACTCATGAGAGAAGGTTTTAATGTCCTGGAAGCAAATAATGGACAAGAAGGTCTTACTGCCGCTCTTGTTGAACATCCTGATATGATTTTACTGGATATCATCATGCCGATAATGGACGGAATAACGATGCTCACAAAACTCCGTGAAAATGCATGGGGAAAAAATGCTCGCGTCATCATACTGACCAACTTAAGCGATAATGAAAAGGTAGCAGAAGCGATGGAAAACGGATCATTTGACTATTTGGTAAAATCCGACTGGAAACTTGAAGAGATCATAGAAATGATCCATGAACGTCTGGCAGGGGAGTAAAATATAAAACCTTGCTAACACATACTTTACGTGACTGGTTCTGACATTTCGTCGAAACCTTCACGCAAAGAGCTCAAAAGATCTATTATATATTTTTTCCATTCCATATCAAATGGCCAGTCGGCCAATAATTTTTCCGCGGTGTCAAAATATTCATTTGTGCATTTAGCTACATAAGCAATTGCACCTGAATCACGAAAAAGTTGTCGCGCCACAATTATTTCTTCATCACTAAGTATCGTGCCATACATTTTTGCTAACTCTATTTTTTGTGCTTCAGTACCAAACTCCTGTATTGCATATGTAAACAATGTCTGCTGACCTTCCTGTAGGTCTCCCATTTGTTTATTTTTTAACCCAGTGGTATCCACCACATCAAGCATGTCATCGCGAAGTTGGAATGCCATACCAAGAGCATTGCCAAATTCTTCACACCATTTTAATTTTTCAAATGAACCCCCGGCCAATGCTACTCCTTCCTGCATTGGTCTTACGAAGGTATAATAAGCAGTCTTTAGTTCTGTTTTTTTAATAATGTCTGCATGTGTAGCATAATCGGCTTTTGCCAAAAGGACGTCCATTATTTCCCCAATAACTACTTCATTTTTCATTTGAGCTAAAATATTGTTAAGCACTCCCTCTTCGGAATATTTGGAAAATTCGTCATGTGCCCATGACAATAGTAAGTCACCAATTAGTACGGCTATGGGTTCTGCAAATTGTGTATGCAATGTTGGAATCCCCCGGCGCATTTGTCCGCGATCAAAAATGTCATCATGTACAAGACAGAATAAGTGGAACATCTCCACTCCACTTGCAAATGATATAATATCTTTTTTATCAGATCCTCCTTGGGCGTTGTACATTAGATATACTAGATACGGCCGTATATACTTTGCGCCTGCCAGGGCGATTTTTTGCGTATGCTCAAGAGTCTCGTGTATTACATTAACATTCGTCTGTGATGCACAATCTTTGATGTGTCGCTCCAATATTTCTTTATATTGCGGATGAAAAAAAGAGCTAAATTCTTTTATATTCATATCAGTATTTAAAAAAGTAATGATTTTGCATATTATTTCATATTTTTTTGGTTTTGACAATCCGGTCTGACAAGGTATAATTAGTCCTTACCGCTCCCATTTATATCGTTTTTCCTTTTATTATGGACATATTAGAACCGGATCATAGTGTGAAACATCTAGGAATCATAATGGATGGCAATCGTCGTTGGGCGAAAGAAAATGATTTGACCAGTTTTAAAGGGCACTATCATGGATATCAACAGTTGATAAATATAGTGAAGCATGCGCAAAAAATTGGCATCAAAGTGCTGACAGTTTTTGCTTTTTCAAGTGAAAATTGGAAACGAACACCGGATGAAGTCACGTATTTGATTGGGCTGTTTTCAGAATCAATTACAGAGCAGTCAAAGGAGCTTATTGCTGAAAACGTTCGTGTACGTTTTATTGGTGAAATTGGATCATTTCCAGAAAGTCTTCAAAAGCAAATGATGGATTTGACAGAGCAGACGAAAGATTTTACTGGTTTGACTTTTAATATTTGCGCAAGTTATGGCGGGCGGGCGGAAATCCTCAACGCTATTCGCACCATTCACGAAAAAGGGATTGATCCTACAACCCTCACCGAAGATGAATTTTCAAATTATTTATACACAGATGGGCAACCATATCCTGACATGATTATTCGTACATCAGGCGAACAACGTCTATCAAATTTTTTGACATGGCAAAACGTATATAGTGAGCTTTATTTTGCAGATGTGCATTGGCCAGATTTCACACCTGACGAGCTAGATAAAGCGATCGTGGAATTTTCACGACGCCAACGTCGTTTTGGAAAATAATCATGGAATATCCCTACATTACATTTTTAAAAGCAGAATTGAGCCAAAAAGGAAGAGTGACATGCACAATTTCAGTCAGTCCCGGCGCAAGAGAAACGGCATTGCATGATGTATTAGAAAATAATACGCTCAAGATTCGTATTTCAAAACCAGCGGATAAAGGCAAGGCAAATAAAGAATTGATCCGCTTTCTTGGAAAATTTTTTCATGTTCCGCAAGTAAATATTGATATTGTGAAAGGTGAGTTTTCACACCTGAAAGTGGTGCAAATGAAGTACTGAAGTGCAGAGGTGGCAATTTGTTCAATATTTCTCGTCATGCTACTCTAATAAGTGGAGTTTTCCGCTTATTTTTGTATATGCACGGATTTTCAGTACATAAAACATCAACAACGTCGTGGCAACGATTTAAGGATAGATATGAGTTGCGTTTTTGTCGGCTTTCTATTGCGGAAGCGGTTTTATTGTGTGCATGGCTGGTAACATGTGTGTATCATGCATTTATTTTTTTGGGAAAAAGTTTGGTTTTGACAATCTCGTGGGCATCGGGCGTGACGTATCGTATACTTCTATTTTTTTGGCACACGATTGCCTTTGCTGTTCGACCTATAGCTCGCGCAATTATTTTTAGTTTTCATATTCTTTTTATACGTCCATTTTTAGCATGTACAAGTATCATTACGTATTTTTTTATTTCCTTTCATCCTTTGCATCCACCACATGGTTGGAAAAAAACTTTAGCAGGTTTTGCTGTCATGGCTATCATATTTATTCTTCCATTTCCTGCGCTCCACACACTTCAAGCAATGGAAATAATCAAACAAGATAGCATGTCACAAGCCATGAGTGGTCTTGATTCATTTTCCAAAGCGCAGGACGCGTTACTTGGTAGAGATATAAAAGGCGCTCACACATATTTTTCACAAAGTTACCAGCAGTTTATTCAAGCCGAGAACGCTATTGTTTCTGTACCTCCATTTATTTTTGATATAGCAGGATATATACCGGGGATCGGACAAGAGGCATCAGATGGACGCAAATTGCTTGAAGCCGGCAAAGAATTATCCTTATCAGGACAATTTTTAACCACTGCTTTTGATCCGTTATTGAACATGGATGATTTCTCACCACGATCACTGATGTCCTTAAGTGATACAGTGAATGAATCAATTACCGTAGCGTTACCACACCTTGAACGTGCGTCGGTGTTGATCGCGGGGATCAATGCTGATATTTTGTCATCACATCAGCGCGACCTTTTGCTACAGGCCCAACAACAACTCCCCGCTGTGGTATCTGCCGCACGAGACATGAATGATACATTGACATTACTACACAAAGCATTGGGTGCTGATACAAAGAAACGATACCTTGTTGTACTGCAAAATAATACTGAAATACGTGCAACAGGTGGTTTCATTGGCAGTTTTGCCTTAGTGGATATTGATAGGGGAAATATTACCTCTATAGAGATACCACCAGGGGGTTCCTATGACTTGCAGGGTTCATTGACCGAACATGTTATTTCACCTGATCCATTACATCTTATCAATCCGCAATGGCAGTTTCAAGATGCCAACTGGTTTCCTGACTTTCCAACTTCAGCAAAAAAACTTGAATGGTTTTATGAACATTCTGGTGGGTCTACTGTTGATGGCGTGATTGCCATCAATGCGAATCTGGGTAAGGAGATATTGAAGCTCACGGGACCCATTGATATGCCCGTGTATGAAAAAACAATAAATCAAGATAACTTTTTACTTGAGATTCAAAAATCGGTTGAGTTGGATTATGACAGGTCGGAAAATAAGCCAAAAAAACTGTTATCAGATTTGATACCAATCGTGATGGAGCGATTGATACAATCCTCGGAAAACGAGTATGCTTCGTTGATACAAACATTATTATCAGCGTTGTCACACAACGACATTCAGGTGTATCTATCAAATGAAATTGATCAGGCATTATTACAACATTTGGGATTTGGCGGATATGTAAAAAATTCTCCGCGCGATTATGCAATGATCATAGATACCAATATTGCGGGTGGAAAGACTGACTCGGTTATCCATTCAAAAATAAATGAGCTGATTATATTCAATGAAAACGGTACGATAGACGTCAATATGCGTATCTGGCGACAACATACAGGTGCAAAGGGAGATTTGTTTACCGGGGTTAACAACGTTGATTACATGCGATTGTATACACCACAGGGTTCACGACTGTTGTCCGCTGATGGATTCCAAGCACCTGATCCTACTTTATTTAAAAACCCGCCGACTACATCTCATGAGGATTTCGATTTAAGAAAAATAGAAGGTGATGTTATCTTCGATATAGCAGGAATGTATACCAATGATGAATTCGGAAAGACTGTCTTTGGTAATTGGATTCAGACGAAGCCGGGTACGACTTCGTTAGTGGAGATTCGTTATAGATTGCCATTTACTGTCGATGACCTGCGCATGTCATCCGGATCATATGGATATGTGCATCTTTTACAGCGTCAATCTGCCTCGGTCGTGCAGGATTTCTCGGTAGACATTGTGCTTCCATTGCAATACCGTATGGCTTGGGTACAACCCAATGATGGACTTATACAAAGCGATGATCGTACGTGGCATTGGGAAAGCATACCATTTGACTCAGATGCCTTTTTTGCTTTTACTTTTGTTAAACCCTAGATAACACCTATGTCAAAATTAAAAAAATTTACAGCCGTACAACAATCTCGTGGTATTCAATCTATTTATGAGGGGTTGGGTGAGGAAAATGATGATATGAACACCATTAGTCGACCGTCATCTAAACGCGGGTGGTGGACGGTGGGTGTTATACTTTTTTTTGTTATGTTAATGGGTGCCGCATGGTCAGGATATAGTATATTTAGTCCTACAAAAGCATTTCAACCGGAAAAGGTAACAATAAAGATAGATGGACCTCGTATTGTATCGTCTAGTGAGGAGGTCACATATCTGCTTACTTACAAAAATACAGACGCAAACCCAATGACAAATGTAATGATTACCACCGAATATCCGCAAGAATTTACAATCATTTCTGCTGATCCCGCAACAGATACAGAGCATGATAACCGCTGGCAATTAGGTCTTTTGAAGTCAGGAGAAAGCGGCATCATTCAGATCAAAGGACAATGGCGAGGTAATCAAGGAGATCAACGAGAACTGAAAGCAAGTATCAATTATACTCCGGCAAACTTCAATTCGCCATTTATCCAGGAGGATGTTATGTCAGTAACGATAGAGAAATCACTACTACATTCGTCAATTGAAGGACCTACAGAAATAAACCCCGGTGATGATGCTCACTATGAGATTACATACTATGATTTTTCTGATATATACAAAAAAGATACGGTACAGTTAATCGTTGATCTTCCAGTGGGATTTACGATAGATCAAACAACACCGCAGATAGATGAGGATAATAGCTGGTCATCGGCAACACTTCTTGGAAACATTGATTCCACAAGCAAGCAAGGGCATCTTAAAATTGACGGAAAATTTGATTCAGAAAGTAAACATGGAACAACTGATTTGATGATCAGATGGGGATTTAATCAAGATGGACATTTCACAATGGAAAACGAAGAGAGATTCTCCACCGAGGTGAGTCAAGGAGATCTGGTAATGCAATTTCGCATCAACAAAGCGCAAGGAACGACAACAGTCAATCAAGGAGATATGTTAAATGTCTTGATTAACTATGAAAATCAAGGAAAATACACACTTACTGACGTCTCTGTTGATGCCATGTTGGATGGATTATTTATCAATTGGTCTGCAATCCAAAATATTGGCACCGGGACTTTTAGTCATGAAACTTTGGAGTGGTCAAGTAATCGAACATCCGCCCTTAAACAAATCAAACCAGGTGATACGGGACAGTTGTCATTTAGAGTACCAGTGCATAGTCGTGATGCAATACAAAATTTGATAAAAAGTGGTTTGCTTGATTCAACGGCAGAATTTTCATTTACCGGTTTTGCACATGCCACATACCACGTTACCCCTTATGTAGGGGCTGGAAGTACCGGTGAAACATTAGAAATTAAGACAGGTAAGGTAAAGGTATTAGTGAATTCCGATCTGGCAATCAAAGTTGAGGCGAGATATTTCAGTGATTCTCAAAGCCCGATTGGTTCAGGTCCACTCCCTCCGATCATCGGACAAATGACAACCTATGTGTTGATTTGGGAAATAACCAATTCATTTCATGATCTCGATCAAGTTCGTATTACTACCGTGTTACCATCGGACGTTGAATGGGTGGGGCAAGAGCGTATGGATATGGGTACGATAGCGTACGATACTGCTACACGAACCGTCTCATGGACCATTGATCACGTGTCATCAAACACTCCTGTGTTGGATGCTCAATTTTCATTGTCAATTACACCGACAGCGTTTTATGCCCAAAAATTAATGACATTGACTAGTGATACCGGCATATCTGCACAGGACAGCGTGAATCAAAGTAAGGTATCACTCAAGCGTCCACCCTTGACAACAAACCTAGATTTTGATCCAGTAGGTAATGGAAAAGGATTAGTACAACCATAATATGCTAAAAATATACAATACCGGGTCAAATAAAAAAGAGAAATTTGTCCCAATGAAAAAAGGGAAAGTGGGTATGTATACTTGTGGTATGACGGTGTATGATTTTGCACACATTGGCCATGGTAGAAAGTACGTCGGTGATGATATTTTACGTAGAATTTTAGAGTGGTCAGGGTATGATGTAAAACATGTTCAAAATGTCACTGATGTTGGACATCTTTCTTCTGATGAGGATGAAGGAGAAGATAAAATGGAAAAAGGCGCGATAAAGTTTGGTAAAACGGTATGGGATGTTGCAGAATTTTTTACCGATCATTTTTTTACATCAATGGATGCCCTGAATATAGAGCGTCCTCATATAATTTGTAAAGCGACTGATCATATCCCCGAACAAATCGGACTTGTGCAAACACTTATTAAAAAAGGTTTTGCGTATGATACACCAGAGGCGGTATATTTTGATATTGACTCATTTAAGGCCTATGGTCGTCTATTTAGACAAAAGCTGGACGATAAAAAAACAGCTGTACGTGCGGAAGTGCAAACGGGAGAATATAAGAAAAACCCTCATGATTTTGCATTATGGTTTAAGCGAGTCGGGCATTTTTCCAACCATACTATGTATTGGGCAAGTCCGTGGGGAGATGGTTTTCCTGGCTGGCACATTGAGTGTTCAGCAATGAGTATGAAATATTTAGGAGAAACGTTTGATATCCATACTGGTGGTATTGACCACATACCAGTTCACCATACAAACGAGATTGCCCAGAGTGAGGCTGCGACAGGTAAGCCATTGGCTCATTTTTGGGTGCATCATGCGTTTTTGACCGTCAATGGTATCAAGATGGCCAAAAGTCTCGGAAACTTCATTACCATAGAAGAAATTATAAAAAAAGGATATGACCCACTTGAATTGAGATTTTTTTATTTGTCGGCACACTATCGTCAGCAATTGAACTTTACATGGGAAGCGTTGGACGGGGCAAAAGCAGGGTATAAAAATCTATGCAATCTGGTGCAGACCATTCGTGAAAAAAAGCAAGATGCGGTTATTCGCTCAAAGATAAGTACACACCTATCTGACTTACTGACATCAGTGACACAACAGTTTAGCGATGCTGTATCTGATGATATGAATATGCCAAAGGCCATGGCAGTCTTTTTTGATTTTTTAAAACGTGTCAAGACAGAAAAAGACCTATCGGCAAGAGATTATTTGGCAATTTATGATGAAATATTACGATTTGATACAGTGTTCGGTTTACGCGTGAATCGTCCAGATTTGAAGACATTTGAGGTGCCATCCGATATCCAAATCCTTGCAAATGAACGTGAAAAAGCAAGGAAATCAAAAAAATGGGCTGAATCAGATCGTCTCCGTGATGAAATTACGTCACGTGGTTTTGTTGTGGAGGATACAGCTAATGGATCAACGATACGGCCCGTATGATGTATTTTTTGGTGGCATTAGTGGCATTTATATTGAGTATGCTCGCTACTGTAATCATACGAGCCATTGCGGTACGTTTTGATATTACAGACAAACCTCTTGTTGAAAGAAAAATTCACAAAAGGCCAATTCCTTTGTGGGGCGGAGTTGCAATTTATGTAGGGGTTTGGGTAAGTGTGATCTTATATATACTTTATGCGCCGTTATCATGGCCACAGATCATCGGTACACATGTAGCCGGACAGGATATTATTTTGATCGCTGGCGCTGGTATGTTGCTCGTGATTGGGGGAATGCTTGATGATGTATTTGACCTTAAACCATGGCAACAGATCTTTTTTCCTATGATCGCGGCCTGTGTCATTGTTAAAGGAGGTATAGGTATTGATCAGATATCAATACCATTTGGTGGAACATTTTTTTTGGGTGCATGGTCAGATCTACTCACATTTGCCTGGTTGATGGTTGTAATGTATACGACCAAATTTCTTGATGGACTGGACGGGCTTGTCTCTGGTATGACCATTATCAATGCAGTGATTATCACACTGTTGAGTTTATTCTTTTTTGTAAATTTTCCCACCGCTCTTCTGGCGGTTATTGTAGCCGGGGCATACGCTGGTTTTTTGGTATTCAATTTTCATCCTGCTTCAATTTTTTTGGGCGAAGGTGGCAGTCTACTTGCAGGATTTTTTCTCGGAATTCTCGCTATTGTTTCTGGTGCAAAACTTGCGACAACTATGCTGATCCTAGGTATTCCCATATTGGACGCAGTGTGGGTTATTATCCGTAGAATGATTTTAGAGCGACGTTCACCGTTTAAAGCCGACCGCAAGCATATCCATTTTCGACTTCTTGACGCAGGATTATCTCAACGAATGGCAGTATTGGTTCTTTATGCTTTTGCCAGTATTTTTGGCATCAGTGCTCTTTTTCTACAAAGCACCCAAAAGTTGATAGGATTTGGTATCCTTGTGTTGATTATGATACTGTTAGGGTGGTTTGCTCTTCATAGAGAAAGACAGTCAGTTTGATCCTTTTTGTAGATAGACTCTTTACAAAGTCTCAAATCCTGCTATACTGATCCAATACATCAATTTTGTTATAAATACATATGTTTGCAGTCATTCAAACAGGGGGAAAACAATATATTGTAAAGGAAGGGGACAAGCTTAAGATTGAAAAAATTGAAGGCGAACCTTCAAACGAAATCACCTTTGATACCGTGTTGCTTAAGACAGATGAAGAAGGTAATGATTTAGTGCTTGGATTACCTACTATCGGTGATGCACAAGTCAAGGCGACTATTGTGGAGCAGGGGAGGGGTAAAAAGATTGATATTATAAAATATAAGCCCAAAGTACGGTATCGTCGTAAAAATGGCCATCGTCAACCGTTTACTACAGTTCAAATAACTTCTATATAAAAAATGTCCCGTTTGGGGCTTGTCTAGTCTATAATAGGTCAATACTTTTATACCTCTCTTCGTGCCTTTATCGCATCAGCAAGCGTGATCTCGTCGGCATATTCAATATCAGCCCCACGAGGTAAACCACGCGCGAGACGAGTGAGTTTCATCCCATACGGCGCGAGAAGTTTGTATAAATACAAACCCGTTGATTCACCTTCAAGATCGGGGTTAAACGCGAGAATGACCTCGCGTACTTTTTTTTCTGAATGAGTGATGCGTTCCACCAGTTCCTTGATACGGAGTTTGTCCGGCGTGATGCCGTCAAGGATGTTCACATTACCTCCCAACACATGGTAATCGCCTCTGTATTCGCCGGTACGCTCAAATGCGCTCACTTCATGACTAAATGCTACCACACAGATGGTTTCGTGGTCACGGGCAGGATCAGCACATATTTCACATGGCGTTTTTTCAGCGTAATTGAAACACACTTTACACACGATAATAGAATCATGCAGTTCCATGAGTGCTCGGGCAAACCGTATCAAATCCGCTTGGGGTTGACGTAATAAAAAAAAGACAAATCGCTGAGCGGTTTTTTCGCCAATACCGGGAAATCTCGCAAATTGTTCAATGAGAAAACGAAGTGGCGAAGGATATGCCATATGACAATGAGTTTACGAAAACATATCAAATGAATCCGCACTGGAGACACCGGCTTCTTCCTGTCCATGTTGTCTATCCAGATTACGGAAACAGGCGCGTTGTTCATCAAAAAAGAGACTCACGATACCGGTCGGACCATTACGATGTTTTGCGATGTGAATCTCTGCTGTGTACTTATCTTGATCGTTCAGTTGATCAGGTCGGTAATTTCGATCTGCCGCCTTACGATAGATAAACAACACGACATCTGCGTCTTGCTCGATAGAGCCGGATTCACGTAAGTGTGCCATTTTGGGAATGGCCGGTTTGGATAATTCTACCGCACGATTGAGCTGTGAAAGGGCGATAAATGGGACATCAAGCTCACGAGCGATAGACTTGAGTCCTCGACTGATTTCAGAGACTTCCTGTGTCCTGCCATCATTGCCTCCAGCACGTCCCTCCATCAGCTGTAGATAGTCAAGTATGATCAAATCAAGACCATGTTCACTTTTTAGTCGTCGTGCCTTTGTGCGTATTTCCATGATGTTGGCGGAAGGTGTATCATCAATAAATATTTTGGCATTTGAGAGTTGATCAATCGCTGTCCCTATACGATTAAAATCATCTGATTCAGGGCGGTCAGAAAGTTTACCAGTACGCATTTTCCATAGATCTACTCCGGCTTGTGCACAAATCATACGATCCACAAGTTGATCTTTAGACATTTCAAGACTAAAAAAACCCACTGAAGCGTTCGCATTGAGTGCGGCATTACGTGCTAGGTCAAGTGCAAGCGATGTTTTTCCCACACTTGGACGAGCCGCCAAGATCAAAAGGTCGGATTTTTGTAGTCCTGCAAGACTTTTATCAAGATCAGAAAATCCGGTGGTGAGCCCGCGAAGCTTGCCTTTTTCTTTATGCATGTCGTCAATGCGCTCAAACGCATCGCTCAATACCTCGCGGATAGACGTAAATGCTTTTTTCAAAAGTCGTTGAGATACGCTAAATATCTTTCGTTCAGAATCATCCAGTGTAACTTCCACGTCATTTTCTTCTTCAAATGATAGTTTCATGATATATGACGCAGCCGCCTGCAGACGGCGGAGGGTAGACTTTTTCTGCACAATTTCAGCATAATGCACCACATTGCTGGCCGTTGGGACGTTATTGGCAAGCCCGATGAGATAACTTCGTCCGCCAATCATTTCGAGTTGTTTCTTTTCTTCAAGACGGTTACCAAGACTCAAAAGGTCAATCGGGTCATGCTTGGCATACAGATCCACCATAGCGCTAAAAATAATACGGTGGATATCTTTGTAAAAATCCTCATCCGTGATCATATCCGCCATCTTGTGGATCGCTTCTTTATCAATCAAAAGCGCCCCAAGCAAGGATTGCTCGGCTTCGACACTATGAGGTGGAATGCGGTCAATAAGCTCGTTGGCCATAAAATGATAGAGGATAAGTGCGCAGGTATTGTAAGCCAAGAAGGGGATAGGTGCAAGCTGACCAAATCATGGCATAATCGTATCAATATGATACGATTAATAATATTGAAGTAAAAATTTACGATTTTAAAAAGTAGAAATGAACCCCGTCCTTCAATCAAAAAATATTACCCTTGAATGCGTTGAAATATAAGTAGCGTTTTACTTATAACTGCGAAATTGACACTGAAAAACTTGTCATTTTACCAACTTTAGTATATTATTTATGAGGAATCACGTGCGCCCATAGCTCAATCGGCAGAGCAATGGCCTTTTAAGCCAGTGGTTGCAGGTTCGATTCCTGCTGGGCGCACCACAGCGTTTCTGAGCTGGATTTTCTATGTTCTAAGAACGATTTACTTGAGCCCGAAAATATTGCTTGTCATATTTTATTTTTAAATACTTTTAGCTATGGAACAACTGCCATCAGGAGCAGTCCCGGTTGTGAACCTTCCCGGGATGGGATCATTACTCGGACGAACATGGGTAACATATAAGCGATTGATGAGTCCGCTGGTCTCCTTGAGTATATGTATTGGAATTGTTTTTTTGATCGCATTGGGGCTCACGTCGTTATTGAATTTTCTCGTTTTACATTCATCGCAAACAATAAAATCCTTTATTGAGGTTATAAACACGTTGATTCAATTTGCATCATATTTTGGATATGCATTGATTTTTACCGCAATGCTACATGTAGTAAAGCATAGAAACGAATCAATTCTGACAATCAAACAAGCACTTGAGCAAGCAAAACCAGTATACTTATCGCTATTGTGGATAAGTATACTTGGTGGTCTTGCAACATATGGAAGTTCTATTACCATTGTTTTACCAATATTAATGGTTGTATGGCTGTATTTTGGCGTATATATTTTGGTAGGAGAAGGAAAACGAGGTATTGAAGCAATCGCGTACAGTCGTTATATAACCCGTGGAGTCTGGTTTGCAACTCTGGGACGCTATGTTGGTCTTGTGGGAATCATTTTTGCCATTTCACTTATTATCCTTCTTTTTCTTGCAGTCCCTGTAATAGGTGGAGTCTTGTTTGCGTTGTTATTTGGGGCGTACATGATTCTCGTAATTCCGTTTTTCGTAATATTTGATTATATTCGTTATGAGGATTTGGTAGCATTACCACGTAATCAGGAATTTCATTATTTTAAAGGGGAAAAACATTCACTCATATTTTTTGCCATAGTCGGATTGGTCATTGGAATATTTGTTTGGATATCATCACTACTGACATGTCAAGCGAGAACCAACCTTGCAAATCTGTTTAAAGGTGGGGTGGTATCAATATTGCTTCCTATTGCACAAAATGCGGCACTAAACGTAGATGGTCTATTTACCTTCCTTCCAAAGATAGTATATACGTTTACGCCTGACATTTGTCCCACGTCTGCAGATGACTTACAACGTATACTTCAAGGATCGAATACTACAGTACCATCATCTTTAGATAATCAACCTGCTTCATCGCTAGATACTCTCAATCTTCAGCCTGCCGGTGGTTTACAAGATGTCAATAGTGGATATCCGATACAAACCCCTTAACTGATAAGCCGTTATTGGCCTCCTTTTTAGGAGGTCAATAACATATATGAAATATGATACGAGCACGCTTTGCGCCATCGCCAACCGGATTTCTTCATATTGGCACAGTCCGTACGGTGCTCGTAAATATTTTATTTGCTCGTCGTAATAACGGCGTGGTAGTGTGCAGGATTGAAGACACCGACAAAGAACGATCAAAAAAGGAATATGAGGATGATATCATGGAAGGACTTAAGTGGCTTGGTATGGATTGGGATGAAGGACCTGATTGTGGTGGACAATACGCTCCGTATAGACAAAGTGAAAGAACTGATATATATGAGCGGTATCTTCAGAAATTACTCGATCAAAGATCACTTTACCACTGTTTTTGTACCGAAGAAGAGCTTGAATTTCAACGAAAACAGAATGTATCAAATAAGAATCCACAAATCTATAATGGAACATGTGCACATTTGACAGATGATGAGGTAAAAAAACGAATTGAAAGTGGTGCATCGTCGGTACTTCGTTTTCGTATACCGCCAGAAAAAATTCATTTTGAAGATCTTGTTCGTGGTCGCGTTGAATTTGACGGCACGTTGATTGGTGATGTAGTTGTTGCAAAAGATACGCACACACCGCTGTACGGCCTTGCAGTGGTCATTGACGATCACGAGATGAAGATAACTCATGTAATCCGTGGAGAAGAACATCTCTCAAATACTCCCAAACAGGTGTTATTTATCAAAGCACTTGGTTTTTCTACTCCGATATATGCTCATATTCCATTGATTCTCAATCCCGATAGATCAAAAATGAGTAAAAGAAAAAATAAAGTTTCACTGTTAGATTACCGTGCAGAAGGGTATTTACCGGAGGCATTGATAAATTTTTTGGCGCTACTGGGATGGAATCCAGGTACCGAACAGGAGATCTTTTCATTACCCGAGCTTATTGAGCAATTTAGTTTTGAACGAGTCCAAAAATCTGGAGCAATTTTTAATATTGAAAAACTACAATGGTTAAATAGTCACTACATTCGCGCGCTTCCAATTAATGAACTCACCAGTCGTGTACTTCCACACTTGTTTGATCAAGGATATCTTGAATTACCAAAAGATGATATAATGAAGGCAACAAGCTTTGTTATCAATGCAAATAAGGAAACTATATCGCGGGATTTGCTAGAAAAATATATTGCCCTTGAGCAAGACAGAGCAAAAGTCCTTTCCGAGATTCCGCCGCATATTGCATTTTGTCTGACTGACACATTGGAATATGACCCGCACTTGTTATCATGGAAAGATAAATCCAAAGAAGAGACTTGCGAAATGCTAGGACTCGGACGTGATATAATAAAACAGATGAAAGATGCTGATTTTACGACACCTTCTATTGAAATGGCCATTAAAACTGAAATTACCAATAAAGGACTCAAAAATGGTGCTGTTTTATGGCCACTACGGGTAGCATTGAGCGGACAACAGAATAGCCCCGGACCATTTGAGATAGCTGACGCATTAGGTAAAGAAAAAACACTTGAAAGAATAGCAAATGCAATTTCTTTTTTAATTAATTTTCATTAGTCATTAGCTTGTCAGACTCATGTATAGACGCGTTTTTGGAGTCATAATTTTATTAATACTCATAGTACCATTTGCCGTTCCGCATTTGGGATTTTCAAGTACTGATAACACTTTAAGTGACACTGATGTCACTGTCCTGGAGCTCAATGATCAAATTAAGGACAAGAAAGCTAGCGTTTCAACATTACGTACGCGCATTCAAACATATGAACAAAACATAACTAAAAAGCGACAAGAAGCTTCAACGCTGGAAAATGTTTTAGCAATAACGGAGGATGAAATTGAAAAAGTGACATTAGATCTTGAAGCGTCAAAACAGGAAGTTGAGCAATTAGATTTGGAAATTCAGCAGACCGATTTAGAGATTGGAAAACGGGAAGAGCAGGTAAGTGTCCTCAAAGGCCAATTAGCCGAGTTTATTAGACAGGTATACGTAGAGGATCAAAAGGATTTGGTAGAAATTCTACTTACCAATGACTCATTGTCAGAATTTTTTGATCAGGTGCGTTATTTGGAAGAATCTCAAGGCGAACTAGGGAAGGGGATTGCTCGTCTAAAGGTTTTACGAAGTGAGCTGAATGTACAAAAAATGGGTTTAGAAAATAATAAAAAGAGACAGATTGAGTTACGAGATCAGCTATCCAAAGACAAAGATCAATTAGAAGAGCAACGTACGGCAAAGCAAGCACTTGTCGTCCAATCAATATTGTCGGCTGAAAAGTATGATCAGTTACTTAGCGAGGCGCGGTCTGAACAGGCACGTATTGACGCAGATATTTCAAACCTCGAGCGGACGAAGCAAGACAAATTGAAAATACTTTCTACGGGTAATGCTGTAAGTATGATGTGGCCGGTGGATCCAACTCGTGGAATATCGACATATTTTAAAGATCCCGAGTATCCATTTAGGTATTTATTTGAACATGGCGCAATAGATATTCGCGCATATCAAGGTACACCTATTCGTGCTGTTGAGGATGGGTATGTAGCACGTACACACATGAATGGCAAGGCCTATGCATATATTATGCTTCTCCATGATAAAGGATTGGCATCGGTTTATGGTCATGTTTCTGCTATGACCGTCAAACAAGATACATACGTAAAAAAAGGTACGATCATTGGATATTCCGGCGGTACCCCACGAACAACAGGATCAGGGCCATACACCACAGGACCTCACCTTCATTTTGAGATACGTCTTAATGGTATACCGGTTGATCCATTGAATTATTTACCATAATAGGGGAGTAATACGAATAAGTTTTGAAATGAAAGTAAATATTTTGCGACGCCTATATTTAGCATGCGAGAGGTACACATTGACTTTTGCAGGAGAGAATTGTACAATCGCATCCGGATATAAGAAATAGGAGGATAGAGAGATGATATATAAGAAGGAAATGCAATGTGAAGGACCATGCGGACAGAAAAAAGCGTCTGTACATAAGCGAAAGGATGGGAAGTGGCTGTGCGGTCGATGTAGAACACTTGATCCAAGTACGTGGAGAATATGTGATTTTTGTCACCAAAGTGGATCACCATATAGACGTACAAAGCACGGACATGAGTGCATTACATGCAGTAGAAGACCACGCAAAAAATGTCATAAATGCAAAAAAATTAAAAAGGTTGGTTTTTCTAGCATACTAGGCATAAAGACATGCCTTGACTGTCTGGGAGGCGAAAGGGAAGTATGGAAGTGATAATTGCTCACTTCTTTTTATTTGATGTGATTAAGGGGCATAGGATGAGAATATTAATGCAATATCATGCGTCGCTCAATATATCTTAAGCGACGCCACGGAGAGGGGTTTTCAAATTCATTTTGATGGTATACCATCTGTAGATAAAATGTTAGTTTTAAAAGACGGGGCCTAAACGGTGTTTTCATGCTATCTCGTAAGTCTGATCCTCCTCACTAGTGGTTATACTCTACACTATACAGTTTTTTATAGTTCTTACATCTGGTTAAGTATTATTCTAAAATCTGTTGGTGGTTTAATCATTATGCGTCGCACAATATCAGCCGCACTTCTCTACTCTCTTGGCTTATCTAATTAAAAAAGGCGTGGTTCCATCCATCCTTTTTATGTTATTTACAGGGATTCAGAATTTTCACATTCCTTTGTAGACCGATTTGGTCAATACATCGATAAACCCCCGTTCCCTTTGCGCAGACCTCAGTGCCATACATATTTTGCAGTACATTTGCTGTGCCAAATGTGCCTTCTTCCTCAACAATAATGAGAGTTGCCTCCTCTTGTTGGTCAACTCTTGTAGCCCCTGCTTCCAAAAGCTTTGAGAGAAACAAGGACGCATGTTTTGAAAAAACTTTTTCTCCTACAAGCTCATTTGCCATCAATGCATCCTGTGTTGCCATGGGCAATTTATCCCAGCGAGCCAGTGCCTTTTCCTGATCAGGTGTCATAGCACAACCCAAAATGCTTGAAATACCAATAATTGAAATTACTAAAAAAACTTTTTTTAGCATGACTAAATCTCCTAGAAAACTAATAATATAAACCTAAAACAGACACTATCATATCTCATAAAAAGTGTCAATAGTCGTGCCTTTGCATACTTTAAAATCTTTACTCCGCAATGATCTCTTTGAGATATTCAATAAAATCCTTTGTTGATTGGATCTTTGCCTGTTCGCGTCCCGCAAGTTGTTGCCAATCTTTCTGACTTGGCTCTCCAATCACCTTTCGACTATAAAACCTCTCGGTGATCTCATATTCACAAACTTGCGCTTGGGCATGTTCCAACATCTTTTTTGCGGCTTCTTTGTGTTCTGGGGTAAATGCCATATAACGATATTTATAATAAGTAATGGGTATAGAATAAAAGGTTTTTAAAAATATGTCAATGGAGTTTATGGTACCATACTCTCAATAAAACTCACCTCATCAGATGTCAGCGACCTCCACTCCCCTACTTTTAAACCTTGATAACTGATACTGGCGCAGGAAATCCGATCAAGTTTTTTTACATTGTAATCACGAGCAGAAAACATTTTTCGAATCTGTCGATTGCGTCCTTCATGTAAAACGATACGTACATGACGCCTATCTTTGGGAAACATGACGATTTCACATGGTCGTGTTTGGACACCATCAATCACCAGACCTCGAGAAATGGCATCTTTGTCCTTTTCACTGCAGGGTACGTCTAAGATGACATCGTATACCTTTTCAATATTATGTTTGGGATGCGTAAGTTTATATGCAAATTCTCCATCATTTGTAAGTAGTAGGACGCCGGTAGTATCTTTATCTAATCTTCCAACGGGAAATATACGCTCTTTGCTACCAACGATGTCCACTACTGTTTTTCGTCCTCGTTCATCATTTACAGTGGTTACATATCCCGCGGGTTTATTGAGGACTATGTAAATTAATTTTTTTGAATGCGGTGGAACAATACGTTCACCATTGACGCGTATATCCTCTGTACCCTCAACTTTTTGTCCCAGAACCGCTTTGTGACCATCTACGGTAACATGACCATGTTCAATAAGAGCATCTACCTTACGGCGTGCGCCAACTCCTGCTTTTGCCAAATGTGTATTGAGTCGTTCCATATACTAAAACATTAATTTCATCTCACGAAGTCTGCGAATGTGTTGCATTTCCTGCCAATGATGCCATGAGGTTTCCACATACGCGCTCATTTCTTTTTTAAAACGATCAGCGCTAAATTTTAATGCATGTTGACGTATAGTGTGTGGGTCAAAGTTTTTATGTTGAAAATGTAAAATAGTGTTTGCTAATGCTGCCCAGTCTTGATCATAAAAAAAAGTTCCTGTTACGCCATCAATCATGGATTCAAGCGCGCCACCCGCAGCAAGGGCGATCGCTGGTCTTCCTGCTGCTGCTGCTTGTACCAATGAAATACCAAAGTCTTCTTCTTGTGGGTGAATATATGCAATACAGTGGCGATAGAGATCAATTTTTTCCTCGTCCGATACCTTTCCAACAAATTCAACACATTGCTTTGCATTTTTTGATAATTTTTTGTACTCTGGTCCTTCGCCAAAGATTTTTATTTTCAACCCTAGTCGGTTAAATGCCTCAACAACGATATCAAAGCGTTTATAAGCCACCAATCGTCCCCCTGCGAGATAGTAATCACCTATGGTCTCTACAATGGAATACTCTGAAACGTTGACAGGTGGATAAATGATATCACTATCGCGTTTGTAATACTTTTTGATTCGCTCCTGTACTGTTTTTGAATTGCCGACAAACTTATCAACACGATCAGCAGCCGCCTGATCCCATATTCGCAGAGCCGTGAGTAAAAAGGGAATAAATGGTTTGACCATTTTTCCTTGTCGTAATTCCTTGATATACCGATGTGTATCCATCCATAAATAGCGCGTTGGGGTATGGCAATAGCAAATATGCAATGTCGTGGAACGTGTAATCACTCCCTTTGAAAAGGCGGAACTACTAGAAAGTACAATATCAAAGGCACTCAAATCATAGATTTCTGTGGCAGTTGGCATCAAGGGTAACAACCATTGATAATGCTTAGTAACAAACGGAAATTTTTGTAAAAAAGACGGACGAATCCTTTTTTTATCAAAAAATTTCCCAAGTTTATTATCATCATAAACAAGGGTATAAATGGGGGCATCGGGGTACATGTCATGAAATGCTTTCAAAACACGTTCAGCACCGCCTTCCTGCGTCAGGTGGTCATGTACAAGGGCTATTTTCATGGCTAAGACACGTATTATACACTTGATCGCCGTGATATGACCGCCCAAGGAGTTTTTATTAAAATGGCAAGGTCCATCAGTAACGACCAGTTTTCAATGTAGTACGTATCTAACCGCACTTCGTCCTCAAAGTCAAGATCGCTCCTTCCGCTGATTTGGGCCATGCCCGTAACCCCAGGTTTGATTGCAAATACCTTATGATGATGCTTTTTATACTTCGCGACTTGGACTGGCATGTGCGGACGCGGACCAACCAAGCTCATATTACCCAACAACACATTAAAAAGCTGTGGAAATTCATCAAGACTCGTACGTTCAATAAATCTACCGACTCTTGTGCGACGATGATCGTTGAGGATTTTAAAAACTGGTCCCTGTCGTGCGCTTTTTTCTTTTGCAAGTTCCTCCTCATACTCTCCTGCTTTACCTGTCTTATCATACATGGAAGGATTGTCAGTTGTACCCGTACAATACTGCATATACATTGAACGAAATTTATATACCAAAAAATTTCCCTTAGAACCCACTCGCTCATTTTTATAAAGTGCAGGGCCTTTAGATTCAAGACGAACTGCAATGGCAGTCAAGAACATAATCGGGGATGTGATGATAATCAATATCAAAGACACCACAAAATCAAATAATCGTTTGATGATTCTCCCCCACCCATCCAATCTCGTTCGTTTAATTTCTACCATTGGGACGCCAGCAATCGTTGTGATTTCAACATTACTGCCTCCCATGACTCCTGTCGCATATCTGACACCGAGATGTTTGATTTCCGCAAAATCAAGTATATTTTGTATAGTACCCTGGGCAACCGCTGTATCTACGAGAAAAATTTCTTCAAGATTGTGTTTACGCGCAAGATCAGAAAAGTGTTTTTGTGCTACGACATCTAGCGTAGTAACACATGCTACGACTTTATAGCCCTTACCCACATTATCATTAAAATAATCTTTAAGCTTCTTGCTCACAGTCTCACTGCCAATCAATGCTATTCTATGTGCCCCTACGCCAATTTTTAAAAAAAGATATCTCACTGCTCTCAAAATAAGTCGCGAAATGACAATACAGCCAATACTTAACGCCCAAAATGATAAGACAATAAAACGTGATGAAAACAAATCAGGAATAAAAAAAATGATCAAAATAACCGTCAAAATAGCCGCAGAACATGCAGTAATTATTTTTGGTATCTCATTTCGGATACGATAAAAACCGATTTGATAGAGACCGGAAATAGCAAAAATCAAAATATACCAGACCGCTACCAATAACGTATAGTTTAAAAATTGCGAAAAATCAATTTCATACAATACGGGCACAACATCGGAAAATGTCTGAAAACGCAAAAAATAACTCAAGATACCAGCAAAGGTGAGCATTGCAAAATCAACCGGAACGAGAATAGATGTGAAAATAAGATCAGCGCGTTTCATATCATCAGTACCCGTCATGAGTACACTAACATTACGAGGTAAACCTATAAGCCGAATTCTGTCATGTCTGTCTTCCCGAAAGAAAACAGAGAGGTGACCATCTCTCTTGCTATATGATTGCTCATATAGTCATGCGAGTGTTTATACTCTTGCACCTGGTAGGTGTTTGCCAAGCTGTTGCATCACTGCAACACTGGTGCGCTCTTACCTGTCTACGATGAATCGCAAACAGTCAGCTCTTCAATGAGCTTCCGCACCCTTTCACCCTTACCTGTACTATCCGCCAACTGGCGGAAGCGTAGGCGGTATTTTATCGCTTTTTACAGCGACTCCTCTTTGCGGGAGGACTTTTCTGTTGCTCCGGTAGATTTTGACACTATCGAAACCCTGTTGAGGGGCACTATCCCGTGACTTGGTCATAGCAAAAAAGATTGAAAAAGGGTATATCCCCTTCTCTACCATAAAGCCGTGACTTACATCAGGCCGTCGTTAACGGCTACCTCTTCCCACTTTCATGGGGGTGTTCGGACTTTCCTCTGCGATGTATACACATCACAGCGATCACCCAGTTTACCTCGTAATGTCAATGTAATCTATGGCTTTATTATACAAAAAAGGTGCAAAAAGTCAAGGAAAAAGTCATTTTTTGGCAAAAAAAAGAGTACCCACTGGGATACCATTAGATATATTTTGCTCAATATATTTATCTGCCTCTACAGTTGGGGCATTCACAGGCATGTTGAGTAGTTATATCTAGCCCATAAAAATCTTCATTTGGTGGATTGATAATAAATTTTTCCAGATTGTTCATAACTCTGTTCAATGAATTTTTATGAGTCAAAATAATTTTTTATGATATTTCGCCGAACATCAGGGATATGAGAAGTTGCGACCAAAGGGAGCAATTTGGGTGGAGAAGTCTGCAAGACTTCGTAACCTCATATCCCTTGTTATATTCCCCGTAGGGCTGAAATTTAGTGCAACGTTCCGAAGGAAAATTTCAGAGTTGAGTTTGAGTTTTATTATATTAATTTCTGCGAAGCAGGCTATTGTTTAGGGTACGCGCGTTTTTTGTTTCTTTTTTTAAAAAGAAAATAAGAATAATCTCTACTTTATCCAAATTAAAGGTACGTTCATTTCTTCTTTACTTAAACCACCATGAATTGCTTTCAGATAAAATTCTTTTTCATTAGGTAACCAATCTTTGAGAGTGTAATTGTCTTTCATGATTAAGACATAATCGCCTATTCTTGATTTTAGTTTATTATTGGGTTTGTATAAGCCAAAATAATTTTTATCTATTAAATCTGAACTTTTATGAAGTTCACAAATATCTTTCAATTTGGTTTTTACATATTTTTCAAATTGTTTGACTTTTTCTGGATAGACATAACAATATGCAAATCTATGCTCTCCGCATAATGGCATTCTTAAAGTTTCTTTTAATTCAGGATGATCTTTAAGGTTAATCGCTTTTGATTTAGGTGTATCAATTTGACCATGATCCGAAGTGATTATGACTGTTGTATTCGTATTCTTAATAGAATCTGCAAAAGCAGCTAGCTTATTATCTAATTCTAAAAAATGACTTTTTATCTTTGCACTTGAACATCCTTCCGAATGACAAATTCCATCGAATCCACCCCAATGAGAAAGAATAAATTTTCTTTTATTTGAAGATTCAATCGCTTTTTTGATTTGTCTAAACATCCCATTTAAAGTAGTATATGATTTTAATTTATCATATTCTCTGTTAATTTTACGTTTAGCCATATCATCTCCGTAAATCAAAAATGAATTAGTTATTTTATCAGTAATTCTTTTTTCTAAAAATATATCACTCCTTTTAATATTAAGTGGGTGATTTTGAGGAATTCTTGGATTAAAAGCCCAAGGTGCAAAAATTAAATCTTGTTCTTTCAAATACATAAACCAAGCCATTGCACAATGTTGTTGAGGGGCTACTCCTGTTTCAAGCGCAGTGGTTGCAGCAGTGGTTGTACTTGGAAAAGTTGAAGTTACACTTTTAACAAAATGTTTTTCTAAAAATGAATTTTTACCATTCTTATTAAAAAATTCATTTCCTAGTCCATCAATAATCAAAAGAATTACATTCTCATATTTTTCTAAATTTTTTAGTTCTTTTAATGGTGTATAAATTGGCTTAAGTTCAAAAGATTTCATTATAGAACTTGAAACATTTACAATGCTATTTTTATAATCAGGTAATACCATATTCATATTATTATATTAATTGTATATAAATATTCTTCTTTATGCACTTGTAGAGATTATTTGTAATTTCAAAATCTTTGATTTTGACTATATGCCCTGAAAGGACTAAGCGCGTACCCGTTTTTAAAACTCAAACTCAATTGAATATAACGGGTCGCGGATATCCGAAGTGGCTGGCGACCCGCCTGCGGGGCGACTGACATTTCGGATATCCGCTGTTCGGCGATGTCGCGAAGCGACTCGACGAGCAGCGGGTACCGCGACCCGTTCGGCAAAAGAGCGGAG
>JAUYIE010000002.1 GCA_030688365.1 bacterium | reverse complement strand
CGCTTGAGTGATTTTTGTTTTCCACATGGTTTGTTTCGACAGCGGACGTATCCCCGTGCTGTCTTACTCACCTTAAATGAACCGCAAAAAACACACTTCCTTCCTCTCAAAAAGTTGGCCGCACAACTGAATACATTGTTTATTCCTTGAGCCATACGGATATTTTACTATCGTATGGTTACGAACACCACTAATTACCAAAAACAATAACCTCGCAAAGATATTTTTATTCCCCACTTGTATAGCCAATCCAATAGCAAGGATTGGTGTCAATACGGGAGTCACCAACATGCCACCAATCACAATCACTGTATTTTCAAGCAAAATACCACACGTGATAATCACACTTGAAATACCAAGTAATAAATAATAAGAAAAAGAGGGTCTGCTATGTTCAAACAGTTCATCAATCGCGTGATATTGCTCTTGCCGTGTCACATTCATGACATCAGCAGTAGAAACTTCTTTTTTAAGTATTGGCTTTTTCATCACAGAATAATCTTATCTCATATAGTATATCATAGAAAATGAACTACTATATTTAACACTATATCGTATCAGCTTATTTTCACATTAAGCAGTCCCATTTTTTCCAATAGCACCATCAAGCTAAAGAATCCAAAGAACAGAAAAATCACCATGATCGCTATCCGCCTAAACAAACCCGGTTGAAATACTTTCGGCAAACTGCGTCGATTGAGCCATGTCACCAAACCAGTATGTACAAACATTGCAAAGGCATTGATAACAGCACCAAGTATGATAAGTGTTTTCGGCTCATACACATTGCACAAAAACAGAGTCACCCCAAAAGCGATTTGTGCCCACACAAAAATAAAATAAATCCTTGAGAGATTCATCTTTTTATTAAGTTTCCCTTTCATTTTTGCGATAGCCACATTTTCGGTCATGATACGGCTGGTAGAATCCATCACACCAAGCTGTGTCTGAAATAACAAAATTGAAACACCGATCAAAAATAGTGTACCAAATATGGGATACAAATTTTGACCTATCATCAAGCCCTCATTAACCACAAAATTGATTCCCTCAACATTACCACTCAACCCAAAGGTAGTAGCATACGACAAAATCATAAGCAACAACATAGAGACACCTCCGATAAACCAAAAAACAAACAAATGTTCCATGTTGATCACCTTCCACCACGACTTAAAACGATTAATATTACGCTCGTTGATCTCAAACTTCTCTCCGGTGAGTTTCACCGCGCTGTCTTTTTCGCTATGAAAAAGACCGCTCAATTTTTGAGAATACTTTCCCATCCCGTATCCCTTTTCTCTAATATACAAAGATTGTGTTAAATTAAGATTTCCACCCGCACCAGAATATGAAAAAGCGGCAAGAAACGTTGCAAGTGCAATACCGTGAGGAAGAAACCAAAAACCATCTCCATGCCCAATCAAACCGCTAGCCAGCACTGTCCAGTCAGTTTTTGTGCTAAGGAAGATCGCCAAAAGAAAAATAAACGGTACGGCAATTAAGATGATCGTACGAGTAAGTTTTTCCATTGCGCCATATACTGTTTTACCTACACTTAAAAAAATACCTATTGCAACAAGCATACCTATCGCCAACCATTTAAAGTTTGTGATACCCAGTACAGGTGCAAGTACTTTTGCGGAGGCAGCAATGATACCCGGCAAACCAAACCCGATGAACGTAGAAAAAATAAACCAATGCACAGACCACTTAAAAAGTTTTGCAATGCCAACAAATACACTTTCGCCTTTTACGAGCGCATATCGCTCAATCTCCATGTTTATAAAAAACTGGAACGTAATACCCAAGATAGCACCCCATGCAATCCCCAAACCATAGTTGGATGCCAAATATGGCCATAAAATTACCTCACCCGTACCCAAACCTAGAGCCAAAATAACAAAACTTGGACCAATAATTTTTTTGAGTCCGGGCTGTGGTGGAAACGCTTTAAAAACTTTTTTTTGACTACCCATAAAAGACCTGCGTGGTAAAACAAAAAAATCTTCGTTCCTTTATGAGTATTGTACCACACTATTCATCCAATTTTATAGTAGCACTATGAAGTTCAGCACTTTTCCTACGGTCAGCTTCTTTCAACTCTTCAGGTGTATTCACTCCAAACCATTCGTCTGGATTTTTTAAGGAAATAATCTGATATGAAAGCCCTTCACTTTGTGCCATGGAAAGTGATGTAGGAAGTCCATATTCATTGATCCTACGCAAGGGTGGCATATGTGGATACATTGTTTCAAACCACTGACGATTAAACATAAACGTACCGGTACTTACTTCACTAATATTTTTTTGAGCTTCTGTGACGTATTCTTTTTCAATAATTTCTATGAGTCCGTTTGCGCGACGTACGATGCGCCCAAGTTGTTCTGGGTGTTCTGTATATACAGACAACAAGGATAGTACTGCCCTGCTTTTTTTGTGTTGTGAAATAAAATGCGCTATTGTATCAGCGCTATAAAATGCGCTATCATCTCCCGCTACTACGAGCACATGTTCCACAGCAGGAGATAATGTCTTCATTCCTGTATATGCCGCATGCGCAGTTCCTTTCTGTTGTTCTTGAATAGCGTATGAAACTTTATCATCAAAATAATCACGCACTATCTGCTGACCAAAACCAACGACAAGACATATCTGCTTATGAGAAAAACCCAATAATATCAGCGTATCAACAATAAAACTTACCATAGGCTTTTCTCCGATAGTATACATGACTTTTGGTTTATCGGTTACACCGAGTCTCGTGCCTTTACCTGCAGAGAGCACAACAGCGCCGACATCATGCAAATCGTTGTACATACTGTTTTATTTCATCAAGTTTTTCAAAATAAGGCAACCCACTCTGAATATATTCTTCCAACAGGATCTTTGGAGATTTTTTTAGTACAATGTGCATTTTAGGAAACATAGATTGTAATTCCAGTGTTTCACCGACTTTATCATTGATAAACCACGTTGAGTCTTCGTCATATTTTTCAAACAATGTACGAAGCGCTTCTTCTTTGCTTCCGTTCACAAGAATCAAACGCTCAAAATATTGGCTGATACCACTTCCTTTGATCTTTATCGTTTGAAAATCAGGATCACCGGTACTTAACAATACAATCGGTTGACCAAGACTTTGTAGATACTGCAGTAACGATTCCGCAAAAGGCAAAAGAAACGAACACAAAGATGTATGACTAGTGGTTGTTTCCAATGCATTGAGTATCTGCTGAATATCAAATCCATGCTCTGATAGCAATTGGGCTTGGCGTTGTGATGAATAGACATAATCACCGTCAACATTTCTTCGTGCTTCATTATATGTCTCCCAATACAGATCAGCAGGAACCCCAAGAGTAAACAACGCATCTGCTCGTGTATGTTTCAAACGTTGAGTATCAAACAATGTATCATCAAAGTCAATAATAATCACAACCCTTTTTCTTTAATAATTTGTTTCGCTTTTTCAAACGCCCACGCATGTGCTGGTCCCCATATCTTACCATAATCGGACCACGTCAATGGGTCACCTGGCGTCATGATAGCAGGCAATGATGCAAATCTATCAATGAGTTGAGTAAACTCTTTATCATCTAAATATGCAAAAGACTCAAGATCATCACTGGCATTGAGACATTGATCAGTGATACATAAAAAAATCGGCAATGATGCTGATCCTATTTTAGTATGAGCAGTCGCCTCTATATTTATTTGTATAAGTGGAATCAGTTCATCAACAGTCACCACCAAACCAGTCTCTTCCTGTAGTTCACGTATAGCTGCATCAATATGTTGTTCACCTACATCAACTCCGCCCCCGACCATGCGCGATATACCTTTTAGATAATATTGTGGCTTTTGACCAAGAATCCATTTTTTTTCATTATTATAAATCAAGATGCACACAGTATCCGTATGTCGCTCCAATCTTACTAACAATCCTGACACCGAAACTTTTAAATCAATTATTTCCATATAAACGATACTATTTTTATAAACCCTGAGCCACCTCAAATGCTTTTATCATTTCGTCTATTAAATACGAATTATGTGTCGATTGTGCGAGCGGAATATACATCTCTTGGGCCTCTCTAAGGTGTCGTTGCCATCTATCACCTCGATCAACCCTACCACGAAACGATCGCAAATTATCAAGCCAATCAGAGGTCTTTATCAATTTCACTTCTTGGGACCTGCACAATGTTTTTTTAAATTTTTCTTCTTTTGTTTCCATATGTGCGTCTCTGGTAAGTAAGGACACATAATGCGCAACAATAACCCCAAATATCTCACCAATCTCAATCAGTGTGACTTCTGTATCTTCTACCACATCGTGGAGTAATGCTGCCACGATCACATCGACATCTCCAATACCCACTGCACCGACAAGTGTATTTGCTACTCTGATAGGGTGGATCACATAATCTTCCCCTTCATCACGTTTTTGCCCATGATGGCTTGATTTTGCCACATCAAGGGCGCGAATCAGTTTTTGGCCATCAACAACATTAAACATTTCTGATATGTTTTTCCGCAACAAACTTTCTTGAAACGCTACGTCTCCAAATTGACTTGCCATAATAATCCACCATGTATGTTTAGAATCTTATACTACTAAAAAAAATGTATATTTACAAGATACAACACACATTTGCTTGTCATAATCAATATCTGCGATTCTTATTTCATCTGTCTTATGTGTTGGAAAAGGATCATCTTCCCAATGCGGAGAATACATACTAAACGGCGTATAACGAAATTGTACTTTACCCAACGCTTTTTTCATCGCAAAGGCATGAGCATGGTCGTTGTCCCAATCCATAGAGTCAATGACTTCTACAGCTAACTGACAGAATGTTTGTTCACCGACAATAGCAATATCTCTTCAAACCGGTGTTTTTCGTAAATAGGTAAATCGAAATGTATACACGAAATCCAAAGAATTCTTGTCTGTAAACGCATCTGAAAATGCTTGCTTATAATCCTCATAATTATCTAAAACGGCTTTCAGATAATCCACATGTCTTTTTTCTATGATTGCTTCTTAGATATCCTTAATAAAATCGCCTTCCTTGATCTCCGGTAATTTTCTTTTTATTCTTGGCATATTATTAAGCAAGTTTAGAATATGAAATATCTATTTCTTCAACAGTTGCAAGACAAGTTGAATCATCCGCTCTTTATTTTTTGGATCACTTTCTGCAATAAAAAGCGTCAATGCGGTAAGTGCAGACGATGTCATTTTTGACCGATCAAGTATACCCGCACCATGCAAATACCATATGAAAGCATAGGCTCCATTTCTTTTGTTGCCATCGGTAAATGGATGATTTTTTACCATGAAGTATAAAAGATGTGCCGCCTTTTCTTCCACAGAGGGGTATACCGATTTTCCACCAAATGACTGCATAACATTTCCCACAATACCATCAACATTTCCCGCATTTCGTTCGTACCCAAACAAGTCAGTTGCTTCTCCTTTTTTCATCAGTGATATTTTAAAATCCAACAGCGCTTTTGATAACTGCTCCGCCGTAAGCGCCACAGATTTTTTCGTCGCACCTTTATTGGCAAGTGCATCTCTGTCATAGGCATCAAGAGAAAGCCATGTATCAGCAAAAGCTGAAATCAATTCCAATACACTTGCATGATCAATAGGCGTGCCGGCAGGTAAAAGTTGTTTGATATTCTCAATCGCTTTCTGAAATTCTACGTAATGATGTTTGATGACCTTCGGGTTCAGTGTATATCCCTTGGTAATATGCTGACGGAGTGTTTTTGTTGCCCACTGGCGAAACTTTGTACCGACAACAGAATTTATCCGATACCCCACGGCAATCAGAACCTCAAGATTATACATATCGATTTCTCGACGAACCTGTCTGCCTGATTCATTTTGAACTAGTTCCATTTTGGAACTAGTTGCCTTCCTATCTAACTCGTTTTCCTTATAGATATTTTGGACATGTTTCGAGATGGCCTGCGGATTAACCCCGAAAACATCCGCCATTTGCATACGATTTGCCCAAAGTGTCTCATGCTCA
>JAUYIE010000025.1 GCA_030688365.1 bacterium | reverse complement strand
TCACACCGTTAATCACTCAAAAAACATGGTGGACACAAAAACAAAAAACCACATCAATGGCATTGAAGGATTCTGGAGCTTTGCGAAACATATACTGTACAATTATCGAGGTGTTTCCAAATATCACTTCCCGATGTATCTAAAGAGGTGGAGTACCGATTCAATCACCGGAATGAGAACTGCTTCAAACTATTTTTAAAAGTATATTTTGGTTACGTTTCCCACTAATTACCTAATAAAATGTACTGCCCTTATCTATATTCTATTTGTAGGATTTTGTCAAGCTTACCCACACAAAAAGAACCTTTTTATAAGGTTCTTTCATATATCTTCACATCGCATTGAGTTATCGTGGTATCGGCACCAAGGGCTGAAGTCTCAAAAGTTCCTCAACATCATGATCGTCAAAAAGATTTTTCTCACGAAGTTTTTCGATCATACGAGTCAATCGCGTATCTTCTTTACGAAGCACCGTAAGCAGATCACCACGTAAATCAGCCATCTTGTCATCAAGATAGTCTTTGGTGACCATTAAAGATTCAATGCGCGTTTGTCCTTTTTCCAACGCAAGAAGTCGTACTTCAATATTATCTGCATAACCACTAATGGCCTCCAGTATCTCATTTTTAAATCCTTCTAGTGTTGTTTCGTCAACCATATATATGATAGTTTAAACTCATTATTTTTATTCGCTTCACCTCGTGCGTATGAACCAAAAAGTCCCGCGCGTTTTACGCCGTTTTTCTTTAACACTGGCTTGATTTTTCGTTTTATTTCTGAAGGGGTCATATAAGTATATTAAAGCATGCTTTTGAGGAAAAAGCGAGAGGGAAAGGTTCGACAACAGCCACTGCCTATTTCCGTGAAGATGGTACTGCCAATAACCACCGAACGATATTGGACACCTCAATAGATAATTTTTCAAGCGTTAGAAGAAGTGAATCGTCATACTCTTCCACAATAATGTATTTTTTTTGAGCCAGTTTTGCGGATTCACTTGAAAACCATGCTATCTCACGATCAATATTATCATGCGTGAGATGTTTGGTAATTTGTATATTATTCTATATATTGCAATAGTAATGTAATATATAGAGGTGATAACGGTCTACCTTCCTACCTCCCCATCTCCACAAACGCATCTTCAAACGTAACATTTTCTTTCCAGCCCAGCTCACGCAGATCGGCACTGCTTACTTGCGGATAATCATCGGGTGTGTGAGACACTTGCGGAATTTTGCCGGTGTGTATGGCTTTTTGTATGTGGTGAATAGACAAGTACTCCCCGCTTCCTGCGTGATATATCTCCCCCACTTTTCCGCGATGAATCAAAATATCAATCGCATTGGCTACATCTTGTACTGCCAACCATTCGTAGGTGTCATACGGAAACTTCATGTCCAGCCAGCGATCTTTTTGAGTACAGAGCGCCGATAACCCTTGGTGAATATTTTGTTGCGCACCATACACCTCGCTGGTGCGCAAGACGATCGCGGGTATTTTTGAGTCATTGACCCGAACGCTACATTCCATATCGCTTGATGCCTTTGATACCGCATATCTACTAAAAGGATCCAGAACGTGTGTGTCTTTCACTTTTCCCGTGCCATAGACCTCATAGGTAGAAAGTTGGATGAAGCGTTGAACTTTCATTCCCCCCACGCTATTGTATTTTGCAATGTAATCCAAAAGTCCCGCCAGTGTGCCAACATTGGCATCTACATACGGCTGATCATTTTGAAATGGTGAAAAACCCAAGCCGGCTGTATTGACCACCACATCCACCCCCTCGCTCACCACTGCGTCCAACACTTCTCGTTCCCTCATATCCGCATGGACAAAATGATACCGCGATTCATTTTTGAGATCAGAAAGATTTCCAAGACTGCCTGTTGAAAGATTGTCTATATTGACGATCTCCACTTCAGGATATTTTGAAAGCATGTGACGGATGAAATGGCTTCCAATAAATCCACTTCCGCCGGTGACAAGGATGCGATTGATATGCATAGTTTAAAATTGCGCACGAATTTTTTCAGCGATAATTGAAATTTCCCCATCACCATATTCTTTTTCTGGCCATGGCACTAACCCATCACGATCAAAGCGTGGTATCACATGCCAGTGAGCGTGAAAGATCACTTGACCCGCACTTTCTCCGTTGTTCACACCAATATTAAATCCTGATGCCCCCAGCGCCTTCATGATCGCCCTTGATACTATTTTTACCGTCTGGGTAATGGCCATAAGATATTCACGAGAAGTATCGTTAAAATCCGTACTATGTTCTTTTGGTATCACCAAGGTATGCCCTTTGCTGATCGGCCTGATATCCAGAAATGCGATCGTCTCATCATCCTCAAACAAAATCTCCGCAGGTATCTCTTTGTTCAAAATTTTACAAAAAATACAGTCATTCATATATTAGTGATTAATCTTCTCTTTGAATCATTATACCAGCTGTGCACAAAAGAAGCGCACACGAGATGCCAGCAACATATGCCCACGTACCCATACTTGCGGTAATTTGAAAGATAATAAACCCCAGTGCCATCGACAATAATACCACTCCGCTATAATACCATCGTGCGCTATGCAACTTCACATCAGGATGAGGCAATATGACTGCCAGTAATGCGGATATACCTACGGCGATCAATAAATAATTCATATTAAAATATCGCACCACCGTCCCTGCTTTCATACTTTCTACTACCAACGCACACAAATACCCCCCTAACGTAATCAAAAAAACATCGTAGGATAGTTGCGAGATGGTTGTGCCGATCCGGCGTAGCTGTTTCATACATTATTTATATATCGGATCCTTATATAATTCAATCACAATTGACGAAAGTGCGATATACCTGTCAGGATTTCCGCGAACCAACCCTGGAGCGGATAACACAAACCGATATTTGCCATTTTCATATCGTGCGCTCGTCATGTCTATCTCTGCCTTCGCAACCGTCCAACCATCTTCTTCACCGTCTTTTATAAGATCATACAATTTATAATTGGATTTCGAATCCCATCGTATTCCGATGCGCAAAGGAATATTCGTGTCATTTCTGAAATACAGTTTGAGTTTCGCCCGACGATAGGTCACCGGCGTGATGAGGTCAAAATACGTCGGATCTTCAAACATTTTTTGATATGACCGCTTGCCCTCTAGCGTCTCTTTTGGCCCCAACCGAGCGACCGGCTGTAACTCACTAACGACCGGCCCTGGATCACCAAAAAAATATTCAACTTTTTTATACCCCCACAACGCAACATTTGCGTCAATAATCCAAATCATCCATGCCAAGAGTATAAAAATACATACCGCGCGTATTATCCAACGTTGTTTTTTCATACTATTGGATAGGTATCTTGGTTAATCGATAAAGATTCTCTTTTGGTGCCACATTTTTCATAAATTCCCATCGTAGCCCCAAAGGCTCAAAATAGGTACGACTTGCGTATTGCGCTGCCACTTCATCCCATAATCCATAGTAATACACTGGCGCCTTCTCTATCAACGTCACAATAAGAGTATTTTCTGGAAATGTATGCGAACTGCTTGCGACATTTCTCCCTGGAAAAAATATCTTATCCGAGCGATCTGAAAAAATCACCGCATTTTCTTCCGTACTGTCAAATACTATCTGTGCTTTGCTTTGCATCTCCTGCAAACGTGTATGTACATCGGTCAAACTTTCTTGCCCACCAAGATATACCAACCGAGCTGACAAGATCAGTAAGACTCCCAGTCCAAGGATCACGCCAGTTCGCCGAATCAACATACCTTTCCCTTTTTCAAACAGCCAGACCAAGAGCATAGCGATAAACGGCAAGGCCATAACATAGCTCGGTAGCCAGTATCGGACATATGAAACCCCGAGTGCCACCTCGCCATTAATATTGTCAGTCAGTTTCCAGCTCCCATAGAAAATAACTAGCCAAAAGGTCAGTCCGACCCAGAGGATCAGATACCATAGATGATGAGGCACATGGTGACGCATGATTGTATTCACCTGATTCCGAAGCAAAAGAAGGATACCTGCCAGTGTCGGAATAGTGAACCAAAGAAAAAATGTTACGAGATAGTTATACGCATTTCCCCAGAAAATTTCCGGATGATATCCAAACGGCAACAGCAGTGGTAAAAACGGACGAATAATATTTTTTATTGACACTATGATACCTCCAAGCTGTCCATGTTGTACCAAATCCACTGTACGTGTTACTGCATTTGTTGATGACGTTACGTCGAGTAGTCTGTAACCACTGGAAAGAATATTTCCGTACAAAGAATAATTGTATGAAAATAATATTGCGATGGGGATAAAAAAACCTATTATAAATGCCATCACGCGCCACACTGTGAGTCGGCGGATATATAAAAGTCCCCAAAGAAATATAAGCACTGAAATCCACAGAATCTCTGATAACCGTACGGTTAATGCGAGGGCTACTAAAAAACCGCCGAGGAAAAATAATACTGTTTTCAGATAAAAAATATTGCGAACAATCTGAAGTTTTGTTACTGCTTTCACCACCGCAATATATTTCTCTTTTCGTTCCGGTGATGATGCGATGACGAGGAGACTCACTCCAATAATAAACAAATCAAGAAATAAAATATTTGGCATCATAGCGCGTGCACTATAGTACCAATACGCTGGATGTATCAATAATAGTGCGGATGATACCAACGCGATTTTTTTATCGAAGATTTTTTTGAGTGCGATATAAAAAAATAGCGTTGTCAGTACTGCAAGAAACGGTGTAAAAAAGGGTAAGGATGAAACACTAAATATTTTTGCAAGTATTCCGTAGATCAATGCGAACCCCAAAAATCCTACCGGCTTCACTTCACCCTCTGATGCAGTCATGCTTCGTGGGTGTACAAAATGTTGACTCACCTCAAGGAGAGGATCGCTGTAGCTCAATTTTGTCTCGTCTGCGAAGTATTTTGCAAAGAAATAGTTTGCCTGCTCATCGGGAGCGTTAAACCTCAAGAGTGGCATTTTCACGCTTTCCCAAGACAAATAACTATATAATACGAAAAAACTTGCCAGTACGAGACTGACAAAACCTATCCACAGCCGTTTATGATCGCCATTTTGCCTTTTCATATAACCTTATTATACCGAAAAATGACGATTTTGTAAATGTAAGAAATCTTATGCCCCGTATCGGATAAGACTCATAATCGCAAAAAAGATACTAACAAGAAGTGTGCAGGAAGCAAATGACACCAAAGGCCACCCTAGCCATGCAGTACATAAAAGCGCCACTACACCTGTTACTTGCAACAACATCTTTATCTTCCCCCACCAGTTTGCTTGGACTATTCGACCTTCCTTACGCCATGCGATAGCTGCAACGATGATCAAAAGCTCAACTCCCACCACCGCAAATGCAAGGTATACATCCAGAAAATTGATCGCTAAAATCAGTACTGTCGGGATAATAAGAAACTTGTCAGCTAGAGGATCAAACATCCTTCCCCAATCCGTAATACGCCCTTTTGTGCGAGCCAGCGCGCCGTCCATCGCGTCGGTCAATGCAAGGATCAAAAACAATGGTACTCCCCAAGTATATTGGTGTAAGAGTAATAACGCCAAAACAAACGGCGTGCCGATAAAGCGCACCATGGTGATATGGTTTGGTGTAACAGAAGCAGGGAGAAACGGTAAAAGCGTCAATGCAAGCAGACGATCGCTGGCATAGATCTTGTGAGCATGGATATATTCGGTACTTCGAAACGATGGAAAAATCATAATCTTGAAAAAATCAGTAAAATCCGATACGATAGTGCCATATGTTTGATCGTATTACATCCGTTTTTCTTTCACCCTTAGCAGGGACGATAATTGTAATCCTTATCGGAACGCCCTTCTATTGGCTGTATCGCTTTGATTGGATAGCGATAAGTACCATAATAGTCGTTTTTTGTACTATTTTAATTATAGCAATCGCACGACGTCTGCCAATACAAAGACTACGATTCCTGTCAATACCTGCACTTTTGTCTAAAATTCGTCTTTCTCTAGCAAAAAACAAATCGGCATGGCTTTTTTCTGTGCTTTATCTATGCGCAGCCACAGTAGGCTTTAGTCTCCTTTTTCATGGACAAACGATTGATTCGTCCTTGGGGCCTTGGGAAAATCTCAACACACTTTTTTTTGTTACCTATAGCATCGCGACATTCCTCCTTCTTTGTACCACCTATTTCCGGAAAACTATTACATCTGTCCATACGATACTTTTGGTAGTACACGGATTTTTCACCTTGAGTATTTTAGGTATTATTTTTCCGCTTGGATACGGTTTTGATCCCTACCTGCACCGTGCAGCAGAACAGATCATAAGCCAATTTGGCATTATCACGCCCAAAACTCTGTATTATATAGGTCAATATGTAGTAGTAGTGTTTGGACATAAACTCTTTGCGATTCCGATTTTTTATCTTGATATATGGCTCGTGCCCATCTTAGCAAGTCTCAGTATTGTTCCACTTACTATCCATGCGACACGTGTATGGATCGGTGATAAACCAATGATTGCTTTTTTGAGCACACTAATATGTATTGTCCCGTTTTCCGCTATTATCAATACGACCCCGTGGTCACTTTCATTTCTGTTATTTGTTGTTAGTTTCCTTCTCATACTCACCTACGCCAAACAGCAGTCAAAATTGTTACTCATATTCGCATGGCTCACAACGATCGCCTCAATCTTTGTTCACCCACTAGGCGGAATACCTGCATTTATTGTGCTGAGTATTACTACTCTGATATTTGAAATCCTTCCTCGCATCAAAAGCGTAGTTTTTAAAAAAAATGTGACAGGCGTGACTGTTGCCATCGCCAGTATTTTGGCACCACTGGCATTTTTCCTCAATGGACTTGTTTCAAAACAGTTAAAAGTTTCAGTGACTACACCAGATCAGCTTGGTGGATTCATTACAGAAATCGCCGGAACCCTTTTTTCATATACGTCACGATACAAGGCATGGCAAGATATCGCGTATAGCATCGCGCATATATGGGGACTATTGGTGATCCTTACGGCAATAGGCACGACTCTCTACTGCTGGCGATCTTTCAAAGAGTATAGACAAGCGATGGTAACCTTGTGGCTTTCATGGCTCGCGATATTTATAAACTTCATACTGGTCAAAGGATTTATTGCGTTTACTTCCGTGATCTCTTACGAGCAAGATATTTTCGCCACACGCCTCTACGACGCGAGTATGATCGTATTGTTGCCATTGGTGTCAATTGCTGTATATGGGCTTCTCAGGCGCATGTATACGACCCCACACGCGTATTCTGTGATAAAGCTGGTAGGAATCATCGCCTTTGCGGGACTTATTACGGCAAACCTCTATGTATCATACCCAAAACGCGATGCGTACAACGCGTATCATGGGTATATGGTATCGTCGGTAAACATCGCGACCGTGAAATGGATTGAGGCTGATGCAGGCTCTGCCGATCACATAGTGCTTGCCAGCCAAGTCATGGCCGCCAGCGCAATCCAAGAATTCGGTTTCAAAAAATACTTCCAGCACGAGGTTGGCAGTGTGATGCAAGATGTTTTTTATTACCCTGTCCCCACCAGTTCTCCGTTATATCAAAATTATCGCAATATGTTGTCCGGCCCTTCTCGTGAAAAAGCCATCGCCATCATGGATGAATACGGTATACAAAAACTCTACGTAGTCGTCAATCACTATGAACCGCAGTATGAAGGCACGAATAATAAACTTCGTGCGGTAGCGACGTCCGAAAAAATAATCCATGTCAGCAAAAGCGAAGATACGGTGTTTGTATTTGAGAGATAAAGGAAAGATGAGTGTTAATAACCTCCTTTTAATGAATCGCTCTGATCTCCTCTAATTTACGTTTGATACTCTTGCTCACTTCTACGGAATATTTCTGTCGTGTTTCAATACTTAATAGTTTCTTAGGTAATGTTATGATTTGTCCTGCTATATATTGTTTGATATCATCCAGACTCGGTAAATCGCATACCAGTTTTCCATCATACATATACTGTTTCAACATTGGCTCACCTAAATCCTCTTTCGCTAAGCCAATCACGTCCTTAACCATTACGCCATTTTTATAAACTCTGTAAACCTGCTTTATTCCTGGTAAACTAAGTTTCCCTGGTGCGAACTTTGCAGTCAAACGAAGATGATCACCATTCTGAATCTGAGCCATTTTGTATACTGTTTCTAATTTGGGATCATCAGAGACTGTTACACCTTCTGTAACTACTAGATAGGAATCAGCAGGAACTTTTTTCTTTTGTAGCTCACTAATCTTATATTCATCCATATTACTCGCCACCGTGATCAATACATTGGTTAGGCCATCTTTATCTAACCGTTTGCGTGCATATCTCGCTTGGACAGCTATATCACCACTATCAATAACAATTCCTTTCAAGGACGATCCTTTCTTTATAAGTTCTTTTGCTACCACAATGGCGTTTTTCAAACCTTTTTTAAAATCGTACGTATCAACCATCAAAGCCATGCTGTTGGGAAATAATTCTGCCACTGCTCTCATCGCGGTGATTTCATTATCAAAAGATTTAATAAACGCATGATACGCGATAGCCAATCCTGACGGTATGGGCAAATTATATTTACGATAAAAACTGGGCAGTGCGATATTTTTTGTCCCTACCAAGTAAGAGTTGCGTAAACTTTTCATGGAAGATTCAAAGCTGTGAGCGCGCACACCGCCGATCCCTGTACATATTTTCGGTGAAGCGGCTATGACACAACGAATCGCTTTAGACATGAAGATAGTGTTACTCGTCAAAGCATTCATCAAAAACATTGTTATAAGATTTGCATCAATAATCGTGGCAGTTATCCTTACAACTGGCTCTCCTCCGAAAAAAGGTGTCCCTTCTGGCATCGCCCGCACCTCTCCTTTGAATTCAAAATCTTTGAGATATTTTGCAAATTTTTTCGTTATTATTTTCGCCGTCAATAATGAGCTGACCTGCTCATTGGTATATCTCCACTTTTTCAAACCCAACAATATCTCTTCCAAACCACCAAATAAAAGAAAGTTTCTATTTTTTGGAAGATCACGCACCAACAAATCGTATGTCGCGATCTGTTTTTCCATTTTTTGCTCTAGCCAAATCGAACTAACCGAAAAAATTTGATTGTATTCAAATAAGGATAAATCCTCGTCAAGAAATAAGTGAGAATTAGGTATGTTTGACATATAAAAATCTTGGTAATTAGTGGGAAACGTAACCAAAATATACTTTTAAAAATAGTTTGAAGCAGTTCTCATTCCGGTGATTGAATCGGTACTCCACCTCTTTAAGATACATCGGGAAGTGATATTTG
>JAUYIE010000017.1 GCA_030688365.1 bacterium | reverse complement strand
ACGCTCCGTGCCACGCTGCGCTCTTCTCCTTTCAGTCGTCGGGGCGTATAACAAGGGATATACGGTTCAGCCCTCGGCTCGGGCTTCACCCAAATTTTTCTTCCGCTACGCTCCAGAAAAACTTCGTATATCCCTGACGTTCGGCGCTATTCCGGCTGTGCTAAAGTGTAACCAAATTAACTTAAAAAATATGAAACTTGGAATAGTCATCTACTCTAACGATGTTGAAACTGTATGGAACGCCTTCCGATTCGCAAATTTTTCACTTAAAGAGGGCGACACAGTAAAGATATTTCTACTTGCAAAAGGCGTTGAATATGAAAAACTCGACAGCGAAAAATTTAACATTAAAGAACAAACAAAAACTTTCTTAGGCAATAACGGTAAAATTTTCGCTTGCGGTACATGTTTAAAAAGCCGCGAATCGGAAGGCTCCGAAACCTGCCCTATGTCCACGATGAATGACTTGTATGAATTGGTAAAAGAGAGTGACAAAGTTCTTTCATTTTAATGCACAGCTGAAACACACTCGCTTCGCTCGCTGGCGTACAATCTGGAACGTTTTTATCTGAAATAAATTATTTTCCTCACACATGTGAAAAAGAAAATCACTATAGGAGTCATAGTTGTATGTGTGATAGTTATCACACTTCCTCTACTTCTCATCAATGATACCAGTAATATCAGTGCGAAAGACATAGCTTGTGCCAAGCATGATACAAAAATGATGCTGGAAAATCCAATTGAGCGACTTGTAATTCTCAAAACAGTCGTGGACAAAAAAGAGGGTAATACTCTTTTTACCAGTGCATACACGGTGGCTGGAATCAAATACGCGACAGTGGAACTCATCTGTGATGAACAATCAAAAGTAACATGGCGAAGATCGTTCGGAAAATAATACATGACAGATTTTCAATGAAGAATATGCAAAACATTTCAAACAGACTGTTGGCGTATCGCATCGCTTTTGGTGTGGGATTGGCGGGAATACTTCTTCTCGGCTGGGTTAGTGGCGCTGTTGGCATTATCGGGAGCGAGAATCAACCCGTCAACATGATGTATTGGGCGGTACCTGTTATCGGACTTATCGGCTCTCTTATCTCACGCTTCCAGCCGCGTGGGATGGCACTTACATTGTTTGCCGTGGCACTAGTTCAGTTTTTGGTTCCAGTGGTTGCACTGATTATCTCGCCAGAAGTTAGTCGGGGTAATGTAGGCGTTATTGGCGTATTTGTTACCAATTCCATTTTTGCGGTGATGTTTGTCGTGTCCGCATTGTTATTTCGGCGTGCAAGCACTCACTAAATTAAAAAAAGACTCATATGATCAGATGTAAATCAATCCATGGCAATTTCGTAGAAATACCAAAAGAGAAATTTGTGTTTCGACCCTCGGCGTATGGAGTCATCCTTCATGAAGGCAAGATTTTAATGATAAAGAACAAAACCAACGGTAAGTTTTTCTTTCCGGGTGGTGGAATCAATATAGGCGAACGGATACCGGATGCGATCAAGCGCGAAGTAAAAATGGTCGTATTGAAGACGAAGAAGCGGAAAAACCGCGATGGGTAAACATAGAAGAAGTGAGAAATACAGTAGATAATCTTGACGCGGTGGATGAGGTATTGAAGCTTATATAAGGATCATTCTCCATTACATACTTTTTTCTTTGCGCGAATCTTGCGCGAATCTTGCGCGAATCGGTGATTTATGGTATAGTACGGGTATAACTTTTATCCTATGTTTGATCCCAGATACAGACATACAAATAAGCTACTTCATGACCTCACTGCTATTGCCGAAGCAAAAGGTATTATTGATCGTGCAAAAATATTACCGCAACAAGAGGTCAAATTGCGTCGACAAGCGGTCATTCGTATGACTCACCACTCTACCGAGATAGAAGGAAACCAGTTGAATATAGGACAAGTCGAAGCGCTGTATGCAAATAAAAAGATTGATGCGCCGGATAGGGATATTTATGAAGTCAAAAATTATCTCAATACTCTAAAGTATATTGAAAAAATAGTAGCTGAAGGAAAGCCGATTACCGAAAAAGTGATACTCAAAATACATAAACTGGTTACCGACAAAACATTGGCGCCGGAATTTTGCGGGCATTATAGACCGGGGCCGATTTATGTCGTACGTCGACGCTTGGGTATGCCACAGGAAATATTGTACACGGGGCCATCAGCTAATCGTGTACCACAACTTATCTCTGAATTTATCGCTTGGCTCAACGAAAGTGAGCAAAAAGAAATAAGCCCTGTGATTGTCGCGGCAATGGCGCATATGGAGATTGCTGCCATTCATCCTTTCAACGACGGAAACGGACGCACCGCTCGCGCATTGGCAACGTTGATACTGTATCATCGCGGGTATGACTTTCGTCGTCTGTTTGCTTTGGAAGATTTTTATAACACCGACCGACCGTCATACTACAAAGCCATCAATTTGGGAAAAACCTATGATGAACGGCGTGCAGATATGACTTCATGGCTAGAATACTTTGTGAAAGGATTCAAAAAAGAGATTGACGAGGTGAAAAATAAGATTGTGTCACTTTCTGTTCGTGCTGCTGACGGTGATATAAAATCACAGGTGTATTTGACACCCGAACAGCTCAAGATCATTGACTTTTTAGATCAAGTCGGTCGTATCGCAGTCAAAGACGTAGAGGATATACTATCATGTCCACGACGTACCGCGCAGTTGCATTTGCAAAAATTGAAAAAGATAAAGATAATCAAGTCAGTCGGAAAAGGGAAGTCTACGGCGTATGTTGGGAATTAAGAGACTGTACAGTTTTTGGGGAAAAATAATAAGTAATCATCTCGCTATCAATATGGAGACATACGATCCAACTAAGTTTGAACAAGAAAAACAGCGGGTAGTAAACGAATTACTCAAAACTGATATTGAAGCGGAATGGACAGAGGAAGATGCCGAGCAACATCTACGGATTAGTATTCCTTTTGAAAACACGGCGAGTACGACTTCTGGAACAGAATTGTTTGGGCATATTGAGAAACTCAAAGATGAAGAAAAGGTGGCTGGCACTCAAGATGATACATTATATTGATGGAAGAGGTAGAGATGGAGGATGAAGTAAGAGAGTTTAAGGATGAACTTTTATGAAACCCACTTTCACCATCGGTGTCTTCGGTATTATTCGCGATGATCAAGATCGCGTACTTTTAGTGTTGCGGAATGATTATGATTTGTGGAATTTACCTGGTGGGGGACTGGAAAAAGGCGAATCTCCATGGGAAGGGGTGATCCGTGAAGTAAAAGAAGAAACAGGGTTGGATATTCAAGTAACTAGATTAGCCGGTGTGTATAGTAAAACCGACAAAGATGAGATTGTGTTTTCATTTGAGTGTAAAGTGGCTGGTGGGCAAATCACATTAAATGACGAGGTAAAGGATATTCAATATTTTGCGTTGGGTGATATTCCAAAAAATACTTCGCCAAAACAAGTGGAAAGGATTAAAGATTTATTTCTCCTTCGTAATACCCCGGGCGTTAGCCCGAGGGATGACGAGTATCCAGAATCCTTCCGACCTTGTAGAATACAAGGTATATGGAATACAAGAAGCAATCGCACTGCGTGTATCACTGCCAATACCACATTGTCTTTCCGACCAAGTATCGTCGAGCAATCTTCAACGATGGAGTGTTTGCCTATCTTAAGGATAAACTCCTTGAAATAGGTAAGCACTATCCTGAAATCGATTTCATAGAGACCAACCATGACGAGACCCATATCCACCTTCTGGTCAGCATACCTCCGAAGATGAGCGTCAGTACGTTCGTACGGATGGTGAAAGCAAACACGTCACGGGGATTAAAACCAAATTTCCATTTCTAAAACGTGTCTACTGGGGAACCGACGGAATATGGTCGGAAGGGTACTTTGTTTCCACGACCGGCATCAATGATGAGATTATACAGAAATACATCCGCAGACAGGGTGAGGAGGATTCTGGACGAGCGAAGCTCGTATCCCTCTGATACCACGGGTGTAAACCCGTGGGGTTTCATTTGTAAGATTTTACATCGCCTAACACGGCATATACAACATTGAAACGTGGCATATGCCGATTTTGTTTTTTTGTGCTTTGCATCCTAGAGACTTTTTTTATAAATATTGACAGTCTACGGCAGTCTTCTTTGACACCAAACCATTTTACTGGTTACATATCTATACAGATATGAACCTCTTTTCTCGCAAAGAAAATCAATCAGAAGCAGGGGATTTTGCGTATCTACAGCCAAACGACTGTTATATTGACGTTGCCTGCCAATCATTGCGTCCACAATGTGTGATTGACGCCGAAGTTGATTATTATCAGCATTACAATGCGTGTGGTGGGCGAGTGAAGCATCGTTGGGGGGAGCAAGTAGATAAAAAGGTGGACCAGACACGTGCGCAACTGCTGAAGTATTTGGGAAAATCAGCAGGGGAATATGAAGTCGCGTTTACACTCAATACAACGTACGGGATAAACATGGTGCTACATGCATTGCCTGTCGGCGAGTATAAACGGATCGTAACGTCAGATATTGAACACAATTCTGTGCTACTCCCTACTCTAAGTGTCGCACAATGTAATAATTTGGATCGCATTGTATTGTCGCGAAACGACGACGGATCGGTTGTATATGATTTTACACAACTAGAAAACGCTATTGTCGTTCTCAACAGCATTTCAAATATTGATGGCCGTCAATGTTTAAATATAAATGATCTTGCTCGTGATGTGCATGCACGTGGAGGGATTTTATGCGTAGACGGGGCACAAGCGATGGTGAGTCAACGCGCGACGCTGTCTAGACTTGATTTTGATTGTTTATTTGGCTCCTCTCACAAGATGTATGGCCCCAGTTTGGGTTTTGTTATTATAAAAAAATCGTTATTAAAAAAGTGTACGCCTGCTTTAATCGGCGGTGGTATGGTGTCGGATGTTTTGAAAGATTCATACACACTTATCAACGACGACAATCAATTGTACTCGCGTCTTGAGCCGGGGTTGCAAAATTGGGCAGGAATTATGGGTTTTTCAAAAGCTCTGGAATGGTTATCTGCTGATGATAGATACACACCTGCACTTGCACGTGCGCAAGAGGTGTATGAAGGGGTAAAACAATTACCTGGTGTCATAATGACCAATGCTACCCCATCATCCACTTTTGCATGGTATAGCAAAAGTGCAGACGCGCATGAAATTGCGCTTATGTACTCCAAAAGCGATATTATGGTGCGTAGTGGGTATTTTTGTTGCCATTACTATTTACAACACGTCAAAAATCTTCCTCCCCTTGTGCGTATGTCATTTGGGGCTCATAATACAAAGGAAGACGTGGCAAAAATACTTGATGCCACGGCGACTATTCTTACTGTACTTCGCTGATTATGTTTTGTATCGCGTCGTTTATTGTTTTCGCTATACTGGCACTTTTTTCCGCACAATATCGTCCTTTGGCAAAAAAGGCGTGGTATTGCGTATTCCGTAAAATTACATTTCGTCCGTGTGATATCAACTTTGATCAAGAGGTCAAAGGAAAGTTGCTAGGCAGTCTCATGAAACGGAGTCCCGTCTGCGCTCGTTTTGTTTATAAGCGAGGAAATATACTGGCCTGGATATTTGTGATTTTGTCTGTCTGGAGTTTAATATATGTTGTCAACGCAGGACTCAATCTGTATGTATATGACACGTGCAACCCTCGTGATGTTCAGTCGTGCTCATTGGGAGGTGAGGCGTGTGGGATTGATCAGTCTGGCGTGAGATTTGTTGACGCTATCCGCACGGGAAAGATTGGCCAATGGATATCTGATCCGTTTGTATTATTTGGTCAAACAGTAGTTCGTATCCCCGATCGCATCAAAACGTGGCATGCTCAAGAATATGTGCCGGACAATGCGACCTACTTCCGTACTTTTGATGCGGAAAAACCGACGGCTGTTGAAGTGATTGATCCCGGATGTCATTATTGTGGGCAACTTTTAGAAAATATCAAAGAAGCGGGATTTGAAGATAGATACAATCTGACCTATATTGCCTACCCCATCCCGAGTACGCAATATGACAATGGGTATCAGTTTGCACATTCATATGTGGTAACCTCCTATTTGGAGGCGCTACGCATGAAACAAAATACTCACAACGGAATGTCCGACGATTGGTTTTTTCTTGAAACTACTTTATTGGGAAAAGATATTGACGGCGTCTCATGGCAGATAAAATTTAATACACTTTTGGACGACACACAGGTCGAGATGACTATTTTGGATATGTTGAGTGAAATGGGCTATGATGAGCTGGCACAAGACGAAATAAAGGCACTGGCGCACTCTGACACAGTGAAGGATACCATAGCGCACAATCGTGATTTTGTTGAACAGAAAATACGGACAATCAAGATTCCAACGATCATGTTTGGAGGACGTCGATATGATCGTGTGGTAGATCCCGAAACGTTGAAAAAATAATTTTTCTTTTTGCTAATTATTGTTTTGTGTGAATATGCATACACAATATAAGGAGAATATCGCTATCGTGACAGCGGGACTTTTTACGTCTGTCGCGTTGATGCACCTTATACGGGTGCTTTTTAATGTAGATTTGAGTGCTGGAGGGGTTATTCTCGCCCCGTGGTTGAGTGGGCTTGCATTTATCGTTATCGGGGCGCTCGCGATTTTAAATCTAAAAATTATTGAAAATAGATCAAAGGCAACATGGCTCAAGTTTGTAATGATACTCTTTTTGTGTGACGCATTGGTCGCATTTTATTCATGGTTTGCCAATCTAAATTACTGGGGTCTTTCTCATTCATTTTTTGGGTGGGGCGTGCTTTTTGACCTTGTTGTCATTTTTATTTTACTTTATTTTTTGCCCAAAAAATCAAAGTAAGAGTGGAGCTTCGTTTAATAAATTTTTTATTGAAAATCATGGGAACCCCTTGTTTATGAGGGGTTTTTATCTTATCCCCAGTACGACCTTTTTCAGTATCTTTTATATCTGATATCATGAAAAAGCTTAGTCATTAATTTCCTATGCTTATGTCTCAGGCAAACGTATCAGCGCTTAAGATTATTCTAAAAAGAGATGGTTCAATGGCGCCGTTTGACCCTGTGAAAATATCAATAGCAGTAAGTAAAGCGTTACGGGAAACTGATGAATTTCGAGAAGGTGCGTCAGAACAAATCGCACAAGCAGTCGCGCAGACATTAGCTGATAAGATAGCGATTGACTCGGCCTACACACCGACAGTTGAAGGAGTACAGGATGAGGTTGAAAATGAGTTGATGAAGGAGGGTTTTACCACTACAGCGAAAGCATATATTTTGTATAGAGCAGAACGTTCACGTGTACGTCAAACACAAGGAGAAGTGCCTGAACACGTGCGTACACTAACAGAAGAAAGCAAAAAATACTTTAAAAATAATCAACTCGGTGAGTTTGTATATTTGCGCACATATGCGCGGTGGATACCGTCAGAAAATAGACGAGAGACGTGGATTGAAACGGTGGATCGGTATATTTCTTTTATGCAAGAAAATCTTGGTAACAAGGTGACCCCGGAAGAATATGCTGAATTGAGAGAGGCTATTTTACGGCAAGACATCATGCCGTCAATGCGTTTGATGCAGTTTGCGGGTGAAGCGGCGCGTCGATGTAATACTTGCGCGTATAATTGTACGTTTACCGCGCCATGCAAATTGGAGGATTTTGCCGAAATTATGTATTTGTCCATGCAAGGATGTGGTGTCGGTTTTGCCGTTGAAAGTAGAAATATTGAACAATTACCACAAATAAAGAAACAAACACGAGTGCAGGCATTGACCCATGTAGTGACTGATTCCAAAGAAGGATGGTGTGATGCGCTGACATTGGGTCTTAAGACATGGTATGAGGGTAAGGATATTGAGTTTGACTACTCGCTCGTACGTCCTGCCGGTGCGCGTCTCAAAGTGATGGGGGGTAAGGCATCCGGTCCGGAGCCATTGCGTTCTTTGTTGGGATTTGCACGTGAAAAGGTGCTTCAGAGGCAAGGTCGTCGGTTGCGTCCTATTGATGCACATGATGTCATCTGTAAAATTGGCGAATGCGTGGTCGCCGGAGGTGTTCGGCGTACCGCGATGATCAGTCTGTCTGATCTTGATGATGTGGATTTGCGCGATGCAAAAAAGGGACAGTTTTACCTCACGGAACCGTATCGTTCGGTTGCAAACAACTCGGCAGTATATGAAACAAAACCTTCAAACGTGGAATTGATGGAAGAATGGGTGGCACTGATGAAAAGCGGTTCTGGTGAACGTGGCATCTTTAATCGTGGAGCACTTGCAAATACGATACCGCAACGACGTATTGACTATTTCAAAAAAGTCGGATTTATCGGTGAGGATGGGGTTGTTCAGGGTTCTATCGGTGCAAATCCGTGCGGGGAAATTATTTTGCAGTCAAAACAGTTTTGTAACCTTTCAGAAGTGATCGCTCGTGTGGACGATACCCATGAAACTCTTGTACGTAAATCACGACTTGCCACCATTCTTGGCACCTATCAAGCAACATTGACCAAGTTTGGTTATATTTCAGAAGATTGGACAAAGCACTGTCGTGAAGAATCTTTACTGGGGGTTTCTATTACCGGTCAATGGGACAGTCCTGCCGTGCGCAATGCAGAAACTATGAGTGCGATGCGTGACATAGCCGTCAAAACCAATGCAGAGTACGCACAAAGGTTTGGTATTAACGTTTCTATGGCAGTTACTGCCGTGAAACCGTCTGGTACTGTTTCACAAACCTTTAATTGTGCCTCCGGTATTCATCCTCGTCATTCACAATACTATATCCGTCGTGTAAGGATTTCTGCCACCGATTCCCTGTTTAAGATGCTTCGTAGTCAAGGGGTGCCATGTTTCCCGGAAGTAGGACAAAACGTTGAAACCGCGAATACGTATGTTTTGGAGTTTCCTGTAAAGTCGCCGGACAGTGCCAAATTTAAAAACGATTTTTCCGCATTGGATCAATTGGAATATTGGAAGATGGTTAAACTCAATTTTACAGAACATAATCCGTCAGCCACGATATCCGTCGGTGAGGATGAGTGGATTAGTGTAGTAGATTGGGTACAAAAACATTGGGATATTGTTGGTGGCCTTTCCTTTTTGCCACGATATGATCATGTGTATCAGTTGGCGCCGTATGAAGAGGTGGATAAACGGACGTATGACGCGCTGGTTGCAGCGTTTCCCGATGTAGATTATTCAAAACTATTGACGTTTGAAAAAACTGACGAAACAGAACAAAAGAAAGAACTTGCATGTGTGGGAGGGTTGTGTGATATTGATATGGTAGAACACAAAGACCAAGTCAAAGCGATATAATGTTTACACCATGTTGTATACGCGCACCGGAGACAATGGTACTTCAGGATTATTTGGCACCTGCGATCGATTTTCCAAAGACAGCCCGGTATATCATGCATTGGGCGCTGTGGATGAGATAAACTCATTATTGGGATTTTGCAGGGCGTATTCTCTCAAAACACAATGGGAAGATGTTGATATTCCCGCAGAACTACTTACTGTACAGGAAATATTGTTTATCATACAAGCGGATGTTGCTGGCGCACAAAAATCCATTGAACAAACACACATTGATCATTTGGAAGAGTTGATAGAGGATATAGAGAAAAAAATTGAAAATCCGCAGAGTTTTGTGATCCCCGGAGCGACAGAATTTTCTGGATTGCTTGATTTTGCCCGCGCCGTGTGTAGACGAACGGAACGTGCTATGGTATCAGCGCACGAGATAGATCAAACATCGCTACTCAATATAACGTACGTAAATCGGCTATCCAGTTTGCTTTATGCACTTGCTCGATATACGGGGACACAAAATGGAGGTATTGAATTAAAACCGCATTATTAATTTTAAAAATTGTATGACTATAAAGCCCAAGTATTTGTTGGTTGCCGTCGGTATTATCATCGCTCTGTTCGCTGCCATTTTTGGTATCTATGTATCTATGCCTGGCACATCGGCACCTCTTGTTGCGCCTGCGATTCAGGAGACTATGCAAGATACCCAGCAAGAAAATGAGGTGTCATTTATTATCGATGGGCTCTATCAAGGTAAACAGGTATCCTTTTTGGAAAATGAGACAATCTTGGATGTCATGAAAACCTTAAACATTCAAGATCCTCAAGTACAGTTATCTACCAAAGAATACGCAGGGTTGGGAACATTAATTGATGGAATTAATGGTGTTACAAACGGAACTGACGGCAAATATTGGCAGTACAAAGTTAACGGTGTGATGCCACAAATTGGTGCCGATGCATATATATTAAATAAAGGTGATCAAATAGAGTGGTTTTTTGCCGGATCAGAATTATAGACTATGTTTAAAAAAATTCTTGCAATTATCGGGCTTGTTGGTATAGGGACCATGGGACGTCTTGTGCCTCATATTCCCAATATGACACCTATTACCGCGATTGCGGTAACGGGGAGTAAATATGTGGGAAAATGGTGGGCAGTATGTATTCCGATTACGGCCATGTTTTTTTCTGACGCTATCATTGGTTTTTATAACTGGAAAATTCTTGCAAGTGTGTATCTTTCATTTGCCTTGATCAGTATATTGAGTGCGATAACGCGAAAGTATCCTGGTGTTGTACCCACTGGGCTAGTAGTATTAAGTTCGTCTGCATTATTTTATCTTGTTACAAACTTTACGGTGTGGCTTTTTTCACCTTGGTACGTCAAAAATATCGGCGGTTTGCTATATGCCTATGAGCTTGGTGTGCCTTTTTTCCGAAATATGCTTATCGGCGATGTCGTATACACTATGATTTTGTTGGGTGCGATTGAAGGTGTACGCATCATTTCTCGTGCCTATCATGCCCGATCGTCGTGTGTGCAAAGCAAACCATCGGAATCTATCCTTTTGTAAGATGGTATGAATGGGGGAAAATAAATCGAGCTATGCAAAAGATACTAAATGTGATAAACGGCGCAGCTAGCACGTCAATAGAATAATGCATACGGGCAATGAGCATAGTAACGCCCATAGTGAGTGTCGTGATGAGGAAAATATATCGCCACACGCGTTCGTGCCAGACAATAAGCCCCATGAGAAAGGGCATGCCAGTGTGTCCAGAAAAGAAATAATCATTGCTGGTATTAAACATCAGATTATAGAGTCCAAACCCAATGTCAGAAGGTGAGAGTACGATCTGTTGAGGATTTGCGCCTAAGTGGGTTAAAATGATAAAAAAAGATCGTATGAGAATAAAAAGCGCAAGCGCACGCAATCCAAAATTCAGGTATTTTGGCTTATAAACAAAACATAAAATAATAAGTATCGCGATTGATAAACTAAATTGGATAAGAAAACCACCTATATTTAAGAGTGGTAAATGGCTTAAGAGTAAATCATCCACGGCAACACCCTGCAAGGCAACAACGTATGTGTTTGCCAAATGTTGAGCATAGAGAGCTATCAACAAAAAGAGGGCACCGATTATAAATGAACGAATATTTTTGGGGATCCAGTGTTTTTTGTGATGATAATGCGCGCGGGCGATTATCTGGGTATAATATTGTCTCAAATTATGCATATAATACGGATATAATCACAGTATATCGTCGCTTTAGGATGAAAACAATAGGTTTTATTTTTTTTAAATTATGTAGTGCTGTCAGGAGGAATGAAAAGAGGAGACATTATATGCGTCGCACAATATTAGTCCCCTTTTAATATTTATTGGGAGAGAAGATGTTTCTGTGTCTATTTTTGATGCAATTATATATATAACTCTGTAAAAAAGTGTACTACTCCCCTATTTTAAGTTTTATATTTTTTTGATATACATCGCGGAAGTTGTTTTTACCGATTCGCGGATTGTTGATATACTAAAAGAGGCAATATAACGCTTGTTTCTGAATATGCCTCGAAAAAACACATCGCGTCTTTTCCACCACGCAAAAACGGTCAAACGCGAACTCAAGAATCATTTCATTCCTCACAAAGGGAATAATTATCATCCGCATGTTTTGCAACATCACGTTCTTTTTGGTTTTAGCGCGATATTGGTGTTACTCAAGGTGTTGGCAATCGTCTGGACGGTATCATTGCCGTATTCCAGCATATTTGCCAGCGGTATCACACCGGCAAATATTGTGAGTCTTACTAATCAGACGCGACAAAATCTTGCATTGGGGGTATTGAAGGTCAGTAACGCTCTTGTACAAGCCGCACAGCAAAAAGCGCAAGATATGGTCGCCAAACAATATTTTAGTCACACAGGACCGGGTGGAGCGACATTTGACACATGGATTGATAATGTTGGGTATGCGTATCAATACGCGGGAGAAAACCTCGCTGTGCACTATGATTCGGCTGAAGGTGTCAGCGATGGATGGCTGGCAAGTCCTACACACAAGAAAAATATCGTGAAACCGGAATATACCGAGATTGGCGTGGGGGTGGCTTCCGGTGAGTTTGAAGGTGCACCGTCCACATTTGTCGTGCAATTTTTTGGAAAACCAGTGGTAGCAAGAGAAGAAAGTGTGGCAACGGCACCCTCACCGACTACAACACCGTCAAAGACTGGACCAAAGCCCGTCGCTGTTATTAAAAAAGCCGAACCTGTATTGACGATAGATACGGCACCAAATAATCCAAACAGTCCGCAAATACACGATGATGTGATAGCAATCAAGGAGGATAGGGGGGAATATAATGTAAAAATCGCTGTTGATAACGCGACATCCGTACAAGGACAAGTGGCAGGGCAAGAGGTAGTATTTACAAAATCGGCGGTGAAGGATCAAAATACCGATAAAAATCAATGGACTGCCACGATTCCAGTCAACACAAAGGAATATGATACAAATGGTGAAGATTTGGTTGTAGTCGCGGGAAATACACAGTCAGCCCCTGTGAGTAAGTCAGTAGCGGTGCTTGCCCCCAGTACGTCACTACAAAATCTGTATGGCTTTACAGAACAGAAAAATAAGGTCGCAACATTTTTGGGAGTGCTCAATGTTGGCAATCTTGGTGATTCGGTGCGACGATTTTATCTTTACTTTATAGTCTTTTTGGGAGCGACTCTCCTACTCAACGTATTTTTTGTGAAACTTCGCCTGAAGCATCCGACCGTACTTGCCCATTCATTGGCAGTGATTGTGCTTGCGTGTGTGCTGTATGTGATTTGATTTTAAAAAATCTTGACAGGGCAGGGGGTGAGAGTAAAGTATGAGTAACAAAATTTTATTTTATCCACAGGGTATGGGTTTTTATTTATGCGGCCTTACCTAAATAGGCCATTTAAAAGAGTACCTATATGTATCATGCACTCATGGGAGCGTTGGCTCGAGTAAAGCGAGCATCAAAAGGTTTTGTGGTGTTTGGTATTGCGATGGCAATAGCGTTTGGAGGATTTCTTTTGGCACCGCCGGGGTTGGCTGCGACACAAACGACCACAGTTACTCCATCGAGTTCGGTTATAAGTATTTCGGCAGACACTGCGAGTGCTGTTGGTGGGTCATCTACTCATTTGTCGGACTTGATGATGGCAGAATCAGGAAAAGGAGATATTAAAGGTAGTAATGGGACGATTATTCTCACGGTACCGGATGGTTTTATCTTTGATACTGATTATGCAGTAACAGTAAAAGTCTCAGCAGGTGATAATAATAATTCAGACAAAAATATTAACCACATGGTTGTTAATGAACCTGTTGATGTGGTAATGACGTCTGGAAGTCTTACATTTACAGTGACCAGTCAAAGTACTGGTGCAAAGAATGTACTTTTGTGGGAAAATATCTATGTCATGCCTACTATTGGCACGACGCTATCAAGTGGATCAGTAACTATCACGGGGACATCTATTACCAATGGAACACTTTTTTCCAACACTACACCATATATTCTTACCGAAGTCGTTGGTGAGGCAAGCAAGCTAGCATTTTTACAGGAGCCAACCACAAGTCTGGTAGATGCTACAATTTCTCCTGCTGTTACTGTCCAGATTCAGGACCAATTTGGAAATCCTACGACAGACACTTCTGATGTAGCGCTCGCGATAGAAACGAATCCATCAGACGGCATATTGACAGGGGGTGATGCCACATCAGCAATTTCTGGTACATCAACGTTTGATAGCTTGAGCATTGATACTGCTGGGTCAGGATATACTTTAACTGCTTCAAGTGATGGGTTGCTATCGGCTACAAGTAGCTCGTTTGGCATCCAAGTTCAACCGCTTCTTCATATCGTTAAAGTAGTTATCAACGACAATGGAGGCACTGCAACGGCTGGAGATTTTAGCTTTATGGTAAACGATGGAGACTCCACTAGTTTTATTGAAGATGAGGAAGATGCCTCATCTGGTCAAAATGATGTAAATGTTGATGCGGGAGAGTACGAGGTTACTGAAACAGTATATGAAGGATATGACGTGAGCTATAGTGAAGATTGTTCCGGTACGATAGCAAATGATCAAGAAGCGACTTGTACGATCACAAATGACGACATCGCGCCTATTGTGACAATCAAAAAGCATGTAATCAATGATAATGGTGGCACTGCCCTTGCCAGTGATTGGACGATGGACGTGACGGGTGGCAACACGTCTGATACGGGATTTGCAGGATCGGAGGAAGGTGTGGATATTACCCTTGATGCAGGTGCATTCAGTATTGACGAGAGTGGTGGTGTTGATAATTATGATCAGTCATTTGACGGTGATTGCAGTGGTACACTTGCAGTGGGCGATGAGAAAACATGTACGATCATCAATGACGACATCGCTCCCCTTTTGACGATTAAAAAAATTGCTATCGGTGGCGATGACGTATTTGATTTTACAGTGACCGGCCCCGGTGATGATACCAGTGTGCTTGACGACCCAAGCATAGAGACTACAGACGGTGAAGGAACGGTTACACTTGAAGAGCTTGATTTGTCAGCGGGTCACTATACAGTCAACGAACTGGAAAAAGAAGGGTGGGATTTGAATAGTACCTCGTGTACTAAAGAAGATATTCTTCGTGTTTCATTTGCGGTGGTCGAACAATCTGTTGCAGGTTCTGCCGGGTTTACGGCAGAGATCGGTGACAACTGGGTTTGTACGTTTACTGATACAAATAGAGGTTCTATTACTGTTTACAAAGATATAGTTGCTCCGGATGGCACGACCGATGTTGAAGACGGACAGACATTTACTGCTCATTTGAATGGCGGTGAAGGAAATACTCTGGGAGAAGATCAAAGTGTGACATATGACAACCTCGTGCCCGGTGATTATATAGTGACGGAAGATGCAGACGAAAATTATGGCTTTGTATCATTTTCACAAGATGGGGATTCTGAAACTGCCGGTGCGCAAATAACCCTCGGTGCTGGTGAGGATATAGAGATTACAATCACCAATGCGCAGAAGCAGGGCTCTTTGTTTATTAAGAAAATCGTCACAAATCCAAATGGTGGTACCGCCACAGCAGGGCAGTTTTCTTTCCAAATAAATGACGATCAGCCGATTTCATTTATTGAAGCACATGATGCATTGTTAGGCGAGAATGATTTTATGGTAGATCCAGGCGAATATACTATTACGGAAACACCTCCCGAAGGTGCGTATGCGATTTCATATAATAATTGTCAAATAACGGTGGAAAGTAACGGACAAGCAGGAGAAGAAAGTACTTGTACCATCACCAATAGTGATATTCCCGACGGGTACGGCGCGATCACTGTTATTAAGTCCGTTATAAACGACAACGGGGGTGATCTGACAGCAGAAGATTTTAATCTTACATTGACATACAACAATGGCGATGAAGACGTATCTGTAGTTGAAGGGTATGCGCAGTCTGGTCAGTCCTACTTTCTTGAGCATGAGATGACATACACTATCGGTGAAGTTGATCCAAGTGAATTAGATTATACACAGTCAAGCATTGTATGCACCAGTGGTGAAGATACAACTACAGACGGTACGGTAGTACTTGAAGATCAAAAGGCGTGGGAGTGTACCATCACTAATGATGACATCGCGCCTTCTCTGACGTTAGTAAAAAAAGTAATCAATGATGATGGTGGTACGGCGGTGGCAACAGATTTTACTGTCATGGCAAAAAATGGCGCAGACGAAACAGTACTTTCCGGTGCAGGGCAAGTATCTAGTGATGAAACATTTCAGGCAGGGACATATACTCTTTCTGAAAGCGGTTTGGAAGGATATACAGCAGGAGGTTGGGAATGTACCAACGAAGCGAGTGTAGGGGAAGGCAATGAGATCACTCTTGTTATCGGGCAGAGTACTACCTGTACCATCACCAATGATGACCAGCCCGCAACCTTGACGGTTATAAAAGAAACTGATGAGGCGAGTGGTAATGGGACGTTTGATTTCAATGTCGCCAGTAGTGGTGAGACAACGCCATTTTCTGATACCTTTTCTCTCACAACTCAAGAATATACAGCAACCACTGAAAGTATCACTCTCAAAAAAGGTTCATACGATGTAACAGAGGAAGCTTCTGACGGGTGGTATATGGCGGATGTGAGCTGTGTCTATGACGATGAAAGTGTTGGCGAAGCCATTGAAACTGGTAAAACTATCACCGTAAACAATGGATCAAATATTATCTGTACGTTTACCAACACAAAACAAGGAACATTAATTGTCAAAAAAGTTGTCGTCAACGATGATGACGGCACTCGTGTCGCAAGTGATTTCTCTTTCATGATTGATGATGGCGAGGCAATAGTCTTTGAGTCAGATGGACAAAACAATATAGTCGTAGAACCAGGTACTTATTCTGTAACTGAAGTGTCAGATGAAGGGTATACGACAGAGTACGATAACTGTACTGAAATAGAAGTACCTGCTGGTGGATCAGCAACATGTACGATTACCAATGATGATTTCACACCTACAGAAACAACGGTTGTGGTTGATGATGAAATGGTTGAGACAGTCACTGATAACGATAATGTTAACGTGATTATTACGATTCCTGTTGGTACGACGGTTACCGGTCCAGTAGGTTGGGACGGCATCATTAACACACCGACGATTACAACAACCTTTACCGCACCAACGCCTGATGAGGGATTTGCTTCCGCAGACCTACACAGCGCCATTGAAATAGGAGCAGGTGATCTTGCACTTACTTTTGACAAAGCAGTAAAGATTACTTTTCAGGGAGAAGCAAATAGATTTGTTGGTTGGTCACGTGGTGGAACATTTACGAATATAACGTCTGCATGTAAAGCAAACACACAAGAAGCCGGAGATGCTATGGCCGATGGATCGGATTGTAGGATCAATGTGGGTAGCGACTTAATTGTGTGGACAAAGCATTTTACTGTGTTTGTGACCTATACCCAAACAGCAACGACCTCGGCTTCTACCTCTGGAGGTGGTAGTGGTGGACTCATCATTTTCCCATCAAATCCATCTACAACAACCACAACACAAGCACCGATTGTTCCTATTCCATTTCCTTCTCCTTCATTTCCCTCACCTCGTGTCTTGGGTGCAGAAACTGAAAATGTGATTGAGATTGAGAAATCGTTGACAGGTACGATAAACACGACGTTGGCCAAACGTCTTTCCGGTCGTATTCTTTTGCAGGTAGAGACATTGGGACAGGCGTGGTATATCAATCCAGCCGATCAATCACGATACTTCCTTGGTCGCCCTGCTGATGCTCTTGATCTCATGCGACGACTTGGTATTGGTATCACTGATGCAAATCTAGAGAAACTCAAGACTGATAAAGTATTTGCCGCAAAGCATGCAGGCAAGATATTTATCCAAGTAGAATCAAAAGGTGAGGCGTGGTACGTCAATCCTCTTGATAATACGGTCTATGCGCTCGGTCGCCCTGCTGATGCATTGATGCTTATGCAAAAGTTTGGACTTGGTATCACCAACGCTGATATTCGTAAGATTACGGTGGGTGAGTTGAAGTAAACGTCCACAGAAACACCTCAAAACAGCCCTTTTACGGGGTTGTTTTGATATGGTCATACTGCGCACACTGATGTCGGAATCCTCACCGTTTTACCATTTGACATCACGCTGATGGCACGCTATCGTGGAAGGTAATAGAATATAGTGCCTTGACATACAAGGGAAAGAGGGGGAAAGGAACGATGCGGGAGGAAAATAATAGAAAAAAAATTGAGTTGATTACGGTAATGAGTGATGTCAATGGACATGAGTTATTGACGCTGTTACCACATACTGAAGGTCGTTCATCTGGCCTTTTAGCAAATAAATTACAAAGATATTTGGGTAGAGCAAGATCAAATGATCCTTTGGTTATTGACGAAGAAACATTTGTTAA
>JAUYIE010000024.1 GCA_030688365.1 bacterium | reverse complement strand
CTGAAGGCGTGGCACTCGGAGTTGCAGACGGCGTTGCTGAAGGCGTGGCACTCGGAGTTGCAGACGGCGTTGCTGAAGGCGTGGCACTCGGAGTTGCAGACGGCGTTGCTGAAGGCGTTGCTGAAGGCGTGGCACTCGGAGTTGCAGACGGCGTTGCTGAAGGCGTGGCACTCGGAGCCGGGCTACCTGGTGGGCCCACTAATGACAGAAGCCATTGCGCCTCTGTCCCGACAAATCCATGATCCACGGCTATCTCGTATGCAGACTTGCCGTTTACTCCCGCCGGACCTATCGGACCTGTGGCACCCACCAGTGAAAGCAGCCAATCGGTGTTCGACCCTGAAAAGCCATTTTCTACAGCTTCCTCATAGGCCGACTTGCCGTCTGATCCTGTGGCACCCACCAGTGAAAGCAGCCATTCGTCTGCTGTCCCTACATAGCCACCACCGAGGGCTATATGGTAGGCGGATTGTCCTGGCGTGCCAGCTAGACCCACCAGTGAAAGCAGCCAATCGGTGTTCGACCCTGAAAAGCCGTTTGCTACAGCTTCCTCATAGGCCGACTTGCCTGTTGCCCCTACTAAGGACAAAAGCCAGTCGGTCGCCGTTCCTGAATAGCCGTTCGCTATGGCTATATCGTATGCCGACTTTCCGTCTGCCCCTGTGGCACCGTCTGAACCTGATGCACCGTCTAAACCTGTTTTACCAGGTGCGCCGATCAGCGAAGCAAGCCAATCAGTGACCGACCCTTTGTAGCCATTCGTGACGGCTACCTGGTAGGCCGACTTGCCATCTGATCCTTTTGGACCTATTAACCCGGCAAGCCACTCAACGGCCGAGCCGTTGAAACCAGCTGCAACCGCTTCCTGGTACGCAGATGCACCATTTGCACCTGGTAATCCAGATGGTACAGGCGAACTTGTGCTCTTTATGACCTTACAGACGCCTGTCTTTGGGTCACAATCTGTAGTGGTCGGGGTATCAATTTGACACCCCAATAGTGTTAGGAACGCAACGGTAATACCCGCAACGGTAATACCCACGATGTTTATATTTGAAAAGACCTTCTTATTCATGGGCCATTGCCCTCCTTTTTGAATAACCATTATACTTTTTGAATTCAGTGTCCTGAATTTCGTTGACCACTATAGCATTTTATTCCTATTTTGTCAATGATTTACCCAAAAAAAGGGGTATGTAATTTCAACAATAGTATCAAAACGGTCTATATCTTGACAAAATGGGTATTTTATGCTATATTTCGCCATATTCAATATATCTTTCTCACTACCCATAAACAAGGTAAATGAAAGATTTTTGAAAAGAATTGACCTTTTACAAGGAAAAAATATTTATAGATAAGTGATTTATAGTTTCTTAAGGAGGAACTTAACATGAAAAAGATAGAAAAGTGTGATTTTTTTGGAATTTTTGGAATGATTGTTGTCTTGCTGGTTCTTATCAATGGAACCATGTTGGTTTCTCCAGTATTTGCGGAAACAGAAACAATGGTATTCGATCCGTTAAAGACGAAACCATACATTACTCTTGATTTTACGTTGGCAGAATCAAAGGCCGACGGACAAACTGAGGAAATAACAGTTGATGGCGTTAAGGTTAATAGTGGAATGACCGGTTATGTCAAAATTCATGCCGAAGGACTCCTGTCTCTGAAGGTGACACGTTCACATGGATTAGACGCCGGACGGTCTGAATTGGATGAAGAATGTAAGACTGAAGTAGGATCGGCTACCGACCCTGCCACTGGCTATAAGTGTAAAAAGCTTAATGATATTTGGGCTATTGTGGGTTACGAACCAACCACAGTAAAGGGTTACGAACCAACCACGACCACGTATGTCGTGATGGCGACTACAGTCCTTTATCCGTATCAGCGGGTATTGCACTCACAGGCTTTTACTATGATGAACAAGGTCACTCTCATAAACGAGAGTGACGAGGTTATCACAGAATCGGTGACAGTGAGTGGACGTGACGTAAATTTTAACGTGATTGAGAGATCACTTAAAATTAATGTCCGTCCTGCAACAAGGGGTACGCCAGTTTCAACACCACCCCAAGTGTTGAAAGAGGATCTGATGATTCCAAACCCACTGGTCGTCCAACAAACACGACCGAAATGGGGATATTTCAAGATTAGTACTCTTGTTTTGCAAAATACGCAAAACAATTTAAGTACGGGATCTATCAGCGAAGTCAAAGGTGGGGTCATTTTACGACCAACAGGTGATTTCACCGTCACCCCTACGCTGTATTTTTTAGCTACTAATGCAGCAGCAAAGGATTGTGGGCTGTTTGCTTATGGTAGCAATACCATCACCCCAGGTGTAGGCCTAGGCCTCGCACTGGGGGATACAAACAGAAGTTTACAGATTGGTCCTTTTGTTCGTTATCACTTGAGTGCAAACTCAAATGATAAAGCCAGCTTCACTGGCGGGATTGAAGGATCAAAAGTTTTTTCTGTATTTAATACAGAAATTACTTTTGATGGCACTGCCATCATAAAAAACATACACCCCATCGTCGTTACGGGGTGGGTTGACGGAAGAATTGGATTTTTGAAAATACTCCAGGCAATCGTTGGATTCATGTATCAAAATGAGCCAACCGCCTACTTGGGGCTAGGGGCAAAATTTCCAATTCTTGAGTCAACTATGACTCTTGAGGTCAGAATGACCGTAAACGGAATTCTCTTCGGAGGATTTAGCTGGGAATTCTAAAAAATTAATAAGGAGTAATGCGATATAACATCTGTATTGCTCCTTAATTAATTTAATCAAAAAAGTATATTAAAGCATTCTGCCCGAAAAGCAGAAAGGAGAAAAAATGACAGAAAAAGAAAAAGATTCCTCCGAGGTAAAAAGGGGGAGATTCAATATCAACGCTCATAAAACACAGAAGGTCACAGGAATAGATAAAACACCTGAGACACAAGTGGATGCACCATCAGAAGATCCAAAGATAGACAACGAAATTGATAAAGTCAGATCAGATATTATCGATTTGTACAAACAAAATACTCTTTTCAGAAAAATTATAATTTTCTGTTGCATCATATTTCTTGCTATTTGTGTATTTGGGTGGTGGACATATAGTAGCATGACGCAGGAAAGGCAGCAGACGATTGCCGCAATGGAAGAGACACACAATAAACTGGTAGATAAATACAATGCGCTCGTAAATAAATACGCCGATGACAGTTCCGTAGAGGCATATAACTCTATGACTGCGGAAAGGGATCAAGCAATAACATCCTTGTTTGAAAAAGATGCAACGATTGCTGAACTTACTGCCAAACTTGAGGAAGCTAATCCTGCTGAAGAAGTTAAGGAGGACGCTAAGCCGGCAGAAGAAGTTAAGGAGGACGCTAAGCCCGCAGAAGAAGTTAAGGAGGACGCTAAGCCGGCCGAAGACGTCAAGGAGGACGCTAAACCTGCTGAAGACGTCAAGGAGGACGCTAAGCCCGCAGAAGAAACTCCAGTTGTTGCTGTTCCAAAGGTTCAATCTGTTGTAAAAAAGAATAACCCTCCAAAAGTTATTCCTCAAAAAAAAGTACAACAAAAAAAACCAGTTGCAGTTCAAAAAAAACCTGTAAGAGCAAAACCAGCTGTACCAGCACCCAAAAAAAAGAGACCCAATATAATGGATCTCTTATAAAAATAACATTACAGTCACCCGTGAGCTGGGTGCATAGTCGTAAGATTTGAAAAACTCAAAAAGCAGTGATCTCATAATAGGAACACTGCTTTTAATTTTTTCCAAAAACGTTTTACGCGCCCACTCTTTCTTTTTCAAGTTTTGTGATACGCGCTTCATGCCGATCACACGCACCGCGCAGTGATGCCTGTTCAACATCAATCGTTTCATGCATCTTTATAAACCCGTCAATATGAGTAGTGATACGATCCTCCGCCGTATGGAGTTCGTCTTTGGTAGCCATTTTTTCTTTCATTGTTTCCTTCACATCAATGATGACGGCGAGAGTCTTCGTTTGTAGTTCTTCAAAAGACGACATCTTACCTTCAACGGATGTCATCTTGTCGTCAAAAGACGACATCCTTCCATCAAAGGACGTCATCCTTTCATTAAAGGACGTCATTCTCTTTCCTAGCCCGTCTACTTTATTGGCGATTGAAGTAAGTAATACTTTTGATTCTTCGTCCATATAGAATTGATAATTATTTCACTCCTTGTAGTATACCACACCTTCTTCATTTCAACTTATAATACGTCGCTTTACCTTTGCCTATTTTAACAATCAAGCATCATAATAGACGTATTATAGACGATTAGTAGACGATTGCCAGAAAATTTCTCATTACTATTTCTTTCTCTCTTTCAATTCAATAGTTTCTCTTAGATAATCAAAACAAACAACAAAAAGATTGAAAAAAACCTTTTTTGCCAAGGATACCATGACCATGAGGAGCGATGTCATAAGAAAAAGAAACCTCTGTCTCATATTTCAAACCGCCTACTTCTATGATGACAACATGTCTAAACGCTTCCGATTCTTTTACATTTTGTATTCCGCCAAAGACATGTCGCACACCAGAGCGAACATCAATCCCAAGAGCATCTCCGATTTCGCCATCAAAAATTGAAAAGTCAGCACCGGAATCAATGAGAACTCCATACCGCAAACTATTTTTTCCAGACGATACGCCAATTGGAATGATTGGCTTCAAAATACTACTGCCAAAAATTCATCTTTTTCTTCAAGAGGAAATTTATGGTAATCAAATTTCATAATGAAATACCTATGTAAGGCATCACCTTTGTCGGGACTCGAAAAAGAATTGCGTGTGGTACGCCTTTCTTTTGAGCTTTCTTTAGCACTTCATTTGCAGTCTTTCCTGAGGTGATAACCATAGTCTGACTATCTGTAAGAGCTACCCAAAGACCTCGATATTTGCTATAATTTTTAGTCCAATCTATTGCCATATAGTATATATCAGATTTTATCGGATTTTATCCGATAAAGCAAATTTCTACATCCCATGACACTTCTTGTACTTCTTTCCACTTCCACATGGACACATATCATTACGTCCAACTTTGTCTGTCGCGATCGCACCAGAAGTAGTGCGCGGTGAGGAAAGCTCTGTAGCGATCGTACCATCCCCTTCTTTGACAGGCGCGCTGTACACTGCATTTTTTGGTAACGCAATCTCTTGCTTCTCTGTTTGTTGTGGAGCAAATCCAATTTTATAAATACTATAGACAACTTGTTTGTTGACCAACGCAATCATTTCAGAAAACAAACGATATGCTTCGCGCTTATATTCCACAAGCGGATCTTTTTGACCGTATCCACGCAGGCCGATACCTGCACGCATGTGATCCATCGCTTCCAAGTGTTCCATCCACAACGAGTCAACCGCACGTAAACAAAGATCTCGCTCTACTTGACGAATAGCACGCCATGCATCAATACCGCTGACATTAAACGACTGCATCTGTATGATCACGCTATTTTCAAACGCACCGTATGATGCGACCGCTAAATCATAGAGATACTGGATGATCTTTGTCCGCGCATGCGCATCAGCCAGTTTATCGCCGGCAGTATGTTGTATTGATTCAATCTGTATACGAGCGTCGGGTGCGATATGAAAAATCGTTCCGACTGCTTCGTAAATCGGCTCAATCTCCCACACGTTTTCATCATCACTTTGAGTATGGAACATCACCAGATGTTCTATCTCATCCTCAATCATTTTTAAAATCAAGGTTTTGAGATACGGCGTTGAGGACACAAAATCAGTTTCATCTACGATTTCTTTTGCGTCGTGATCGTATGCGTTCAAGACTTCATTGCGTCGACGATAAATCGCATCACGATGTTTGTTAAGTACATCATCATACTCCACCACATGTTTACGTGTATCAAAGTTGTGACCCTCTACCTTACGTTGCGCTTCTTCAATAGAACGTGTAATCATTTTATTTTCTATATGCTGATCTTCCGGTACACCAAGACGATCCATCATACCTTGCATGCGTTCAGAACCAAAAATACGCATGAGATCATCATCCATAGAAACATAAAACTGACTCGCCCCCGGATCACCTTGACGTCCGGAACGGCCACGCAACTGATTGTCTATACGTCGTGACTCATGGCGTTCACTGCCGATGACGAGCAATCCACCAAGTTCCCGTACTTCCTGCTGGTCTTCTTTATTTGGTGGATTACCTCCTAAAATGATGTCTACACCACGACCCGCCATGTTTGTGGCGACTGTTACGGCGCCTTTCGCTCCTGCTTGCGCGATGATCTCTGCTTCTTGTTCATGATTTTTTGCATTCAATACTTTATGCGGTATTCCTTCATCATCCAATAGGGCGCTTAACAATTCGTTTTTCTCAATAGATACTGTACCCACCAATATCGGCTGTCCTTTTTCATGACGTTCTTTGATCTCTTGGGCAATCGCTTTGTATTTTCCGCGCGCATTTTTATAAATACGATCAGTTAAATCATTACGCACCGTCGGCTTATTTGTCGGAATGGTAACCACTTCCAATTTATATATTTTTGAAAACTCCTCTGCCTCTGTCGCGGCCGTACCTGTCATACCTGCCAATTTGCTATACATGCGAAACAGATTTTGAAAGGTGATAGTCGCGTAGGTCTGACTTTCTCTTTGAATCTTTACGCCTTCTTTTGCTTCTATCGCCTGATGAAGTCCTTCGGAATATCGACGACCGGCCAACATACGTCCGGTAAACTCATCAACAATAACTACTTCATCGTCTTTGACCACATAATCTTTATCGCGTTTGAAAAGTGCAAATGCTTTAAGCGCCTGCTCAATATGATGCACAACTTTTATATTCTGCGCTGTGTATACATTTCCCAATCCCAACCATTCTTCCATTTTTTTTAATCCTGCCTCTGTGAGTGTAGAAGCGCGCATTTTTTCATCTACTACATAATCATCTTTTTCAGTGAGCTGGCTGACGAGTTTTGCAAAACGATAATACTCTTCGCTGGACTCTTCAGCTGGACCGGAAATAATCAACGGAGTACGTGCTTCATCAATAAGAATAGAGTCAACTTCATCCACAATGGCATAATTGAGTTCGCGCTGTACTTTGTGCTCCACACTCATCGCCAGGTTATCACGCAAGTAATCAAAACCAAACTCATTGTTGGTGCCGTATGTTATGTCAGCTTCATATGCTTCCCTTCGTGAGCCGGGTCGCATAAATTCATGTTCCACTTTGAATGCGCCAAGCGTATCTTGTTCAGTTTCTGCTTCTTCTCGTTCATTCACTGACATCTGATCTACTTTAAAACCAGGATCATATATAAACGTGGCCTGGCTTTGAATACAACCAACAGTTAAACCCAATGAATGATAGACCTGCCCCATCCATACCGCATCGCGCATAGCCAAATAATCGTTCACTGTTACAACATGCGCTCCTTTTCCTGATAACGCATTGAGATACACTGCCAATGTTGCAGTCAATGTCTTTCCTTCTCCTGTATGCATTTCTGCAATTTGTCCGTGATGGAGTACGGTAGCACCGACGATCTGAACATCATAGTGTCGTTGTTTGATCGTGCGTTTCGCGGCTTCTCGACACACAGCAAATGCATCTGGCATGATTGCATCCAGTGTTTCCCCATTTGCCAACCGTTCCCGTAGTAATGGCGTTTGATTTTTTAGTTCTTCGTTGGAAAGTCCCGCATAGTGTTCTTCCAAGGCATTGACGCGTGCTACCATTGGCAACATCGCGCCTACCACCTTTTCGTTTGGATCTCCAAATAATTTTGATAGTATTCCCATAGGCGTCTACCGTATCATATTACTCGCTCTCATGCAACTCCCGCAACACCTCTTTATCAATTTGATTATGAGTACCTTTGTACTTTTCTATGACATGCTTGAGCTTGCTTACAGCGCGATCAATCGCCTCGTGCATATCGCTGGCTGTGTCTTGCGCAAACAGCACTTCTCCGCCATCGACGACACGTAGAGTGATGCTTACATGAGACACAGCACCGTTTTTATGATGCGCATCATTTTCAAGCTCCACATACGCATCGTGTATATTTGAAAGATATTTCGCTATATTCCCGACCTTCTCTTCAACATATGTGTTGGTACTCTCACTCAATGTAAAATTTTTCACGCGTGTCTTGATCTCCATACGATTACGTATTTAATGATTAAGAGGCACTGTATTTGGATTCCCTATATATTGTATTTCTTCTTTGAGTAAAATGCCAAACTTTGATGCTACGCGATCTTTAGCAAACCGTATAAGGCCTGCCATATCTTCGTATGTCGCTCCTCCTAGATTTACAAAAAAATTCGCGTGCTTGGTGGAAATACATGCTTGACCAATCACATGACCCTTGAGATTACATTGTTCCAACAGCCATCCAACCGGAATACGCTCTCGTGATAAAAACTCAACCGGTACTTCACTGATTCGAGATAAATCAGATATAGGTGGATTCTGAAATACCGAGCCGGCGCACTGTTTCCCTGTCGGTTGTGATGTATTTTTTTTCTCAAGAAATTCCTCCACACGTTCCATACAATATGCTGAATCATCAGGATTCATCTGAAACAATGCACGAGTGATAAGCCATGTCGGTTCTTTTTTAAATCTGCTAGTGCGATATCCGTATCCAATTTCTTGCGGACTTAGATGAAATACAGTCCCCTTTTCGGTGTCAATGACTTCTACGTCCACGACTATTTCAGACATATCAGATCCAAATGCGCCTGCATTTCCTCGCACTGCACCACCGATAGTACCAGGAACACCAAACGCCCATTCCAATCCTGACAACCCCGCCTCTGATGCGGTGTATGCTACCGTTGCCAATACTGCACCGGCACCCGCTTCTATCAGCGTACCTTTGATTGATATTCCACGATCTTCCATCTTGATGACCAATCCATCAAATCCTTCATCATGAACGAGAAGATTGCTCCCTCCCCCGATCACCACAAATGGGATTTCATTTTTATGACTCCAAATAAGCGCCTCTTTCAGTTCATCATACGAGTGTACGCGACAAAAATACCGAGCCGGACCGCCGATCTTATAGGTAGTAAAGGGAGCAAGCGTTACATTTTCAGTAATCTCAAATGGCATAGTTATGATAGTTGTTCAATAAGACTCACTCCTACTTTCCATACATCTCCTGCACCCATCGTAATCAAGACGTCAATGTCATCCAGGTGATCGGCGAGATACGCAGTTGCTTCTTCATTGGTATGTATATGCATCGCATTACACGAAATCTCATTTATCTTTTTAACCAAATCTTGCGATGAAACTTCTCCAACGGATTCGCGCGCTGAACTATATATATCCAAAACAATCACCTTGTCAACCATCTGAAAACTGCGTGCAAATTCATCCATGAGTGCTTGTGTACGAGAAAATGTATGAGGTACAAACACACACCATATCCGTTTATCTACATAGTGTACTTTTGCTGCCTTTAAAGCTGCTTGAACTTCTACGGGGTGATGTGCGTAATCATCAATAATGATGGTATTGCCAATGACGCCCTTCATTTCAAATCGTCTTGCGGTCCCTGCAAAACTTGCCAGCGCTTGTGTGAATGACGCATCTAGCGGTATGTCCAAACAGCAACACATCGTAAGAACTGCAAGAGCATTGGTAGCATTGTGTTGTCCCACCAACGCAGTACGAAACTCTCCAAGATTTTGTTCATCGTACAATACTTCAAATACACCACATCCGTCCTGCACGTGATAGTTGCTCGCTCTAAACTGCGCATCCATACTCCATCCGTATGTCGTGATCTTTTTATTTAAAACATATTTACACGCCTGGGAAACACCACCGTTGTCAATACATGCAACAATATGTTGCTGACTGTCCTTTTTTAAAAAATCAATAAACACTTGTTCGTATTCTTCTGGTGTTTTAAAAAAATCAGGATGATCATAGTCAATACTGGTCACAATGGTCGCCCTCGGTTCATACAACGAAAATTTATTTTGATATTCGTCGGCCTCAAGAACAAAATACTCAGACGAACCAACCAGTGCATTCGTTCCAAATTGTTTAACTAAAGAACCGATGACCGCGGTCGGGTCTTTGCCTAGCTCTGCCATCACGTATGCGAGCATCGCAACAGTAGTGGTCTTACCATGACTTCCACATACGGCAATTCCATACGCATCATTAAAACGATCTGCGATCGCTTGGGCATACGATATCATCGGGATATGCTTGTTTTTTGCCGTTTTATATTCTTCATGATCCACCCATGCGGTAGAATAAATCACCAAATCAATATCGTCAGTAATGTTTGAAGAGGAAAAAAGTTGAGAAATAATACCAAGCTTGTTTAATGTCTCATCAGTGAAAAAGGATTCTGCTGTATCAGAACCGCTCACTTCAAGACCGTCTGCCAACAACAACTGCGCCAATGCTACCATACCGGCACCTTTGATACCGATCAAATGTACACGATGAATGTTTCCAGGTTTAGGCATATATTACTTTAAACGAAAAGTTGAGACTTCTGCGCGTAAAATCTGGCATACCATATGCATACGTGCTACAAATCCTCGCCATAATCCGTATTTTTGCTCTTTAATAATCTGTGTCACACCCCACATCGGAATATACTTTACGGACAAATGCTTTTTAGCGCAATATGCGTTCATAATAGTCTCAATACCAAAGTCCTTCACTGCATCACCGGATAACGCTTCAAATATCTCTCTTTTTAACACCCTTTCACCTCCCAACACCGGCGCAATATGAGGTAATATAGTCGTCAAGAACCATCCCCTGTCTCGTAAACCGATAGTCATAGATGCCACGCCACTAACTACTGGCGCCACCAAATTGCGTACGTGAAACGGGGTAAAACCTACTAAATCAGCATCAGAAAAAAAAATCAACGGCGAACGAGCAGCTAAAACTCCTGTATGCATGGCTAATCCCTTTCCTTTGTTTTCCTGCCGGATTACACGTGCACCCGCTTTTTTTGCGCGCGTACCCGTATCATCTACCGAGCCATCATCCACTACAATTACCTCTCCACACTCCGGCATAGACACAAATACGCGGACAACACGATCTATGTTCTCTGCTTCGTTATACGCAGGAATAATAACGGAAATTTCTGGGTATGACATATATCAAATTATAGATTGCAATTCTCTGACTATGTTAATAGCGCCATTATGGTGTATATATTGCTTCTGAGCATTTTGCATCGTGCTATACGTTGCAGGTTTAAGTAGTGACTGAATATCACTGATCATTTTTTTTGCCGAATATGTATGTTGCGAACGCCACAATGCGACTCCATGTTTCTCAAAAAAAGCAGCATTTTTTTCTTGATGACTATCGGGAATCGGTATGATTATCATTGGCTTTTTTGCAAAAGCACATTCTGACGGCAGTGCCATACCACCACGTGTAATGACAATATCAGCAGCACTAAGATAGTCCACCAGTGTATCAGAGAGAAATGCAAATTGTTGATACCGTGCTGAATTAAGGATAGAATCAGAAACCTCCACGTGTTTTCCTTTGCCAGTAAGATGAATGATATTATAGTATTTTATCAACTGATGAAGTGCCGTGATAAGCATATTATTAAGCACTTCGGAGCCCGTACCCCCACCTGTAATTAAGACTGTTGGGAGTGCAGGGTCTAGACCAAGTAACCGTTTTTTGTTATCTGAACAATTTTTTGATTCAGTGATTTCCTGACGAATTGGCAAGCCAGTAACATGTGATTTTTTCTTTGGAAAGTACTTCACCTGTTCATCAAAACTAAGAAAAATGACATGAGACATAGATATACATAGCATGTTTGCAAGACTTGGTGTTATATCAAGTTGAAGTATCGCTATTTTCTTTTTCATCAACCACGCTGCCCACATGACTGGTACCTGCACATACCCCCCTGCACCCAAAATAACATCCGGTTTTACGCGTCGGATTATCTTGATCGCTTGCACAATACCTACCATGAGTAAAAAAGGATCTGAAAAATTTTTCCAACTAAAATATCGTCGAAACTTTCCTGATTGAATAGATAAAAAAGGAATACGATATCGTCCGATGACTTCTCGTTCAGGACCAGATGATGTACCGATCCAAGACATCTTAGTCGGAGTGCTTTTCCCTTGATCAATCAGTTCCTTTGCAACAGCCAACAAGGGTGCAACAGATCCCATCGTCCCACCACCTGTAAATAAAATTCGCATAGATATAAGAAAAATTAATTTTTTACTCTTATAGTCTGCCTTGACACATTGATGACTATTCCCATTGCACACATGGACACAAGGAGCGCAGACCCCCCATAACTTATAAATGGTAATGGGATTCCGGTTAATGGAATCAACTTGAGCATAGCGCCGATATTGACAAACGACTGCAGAATAAACCACGAGATTACTCCTGTAACCAATAACTTTCCAAAATAATCAGGCGCATGCCGTGCGATCGTCAAACCTCTAAATGTAAATACTAGTAACAAAATAATGAGAGCGTTTGCACCAAAGAAACCCATTTCTTCTGAAATGATTGCAAAGATTGAATCAGTAAACGGTGCAGGTAAATAATCAAACTTTTGCCGCGAATGCCCAAATCCCCTTCCCAAAAAACCACCTGACCCAACGGCAACCAACGCTTGATACACATGATATCCAACACCATGGATATCAAGTTCAGGATTGAGATATGCAGTAAGACGGTTCGCACGATATGGTTCAAACTTTACCAGCAATGCTACAAAACCTAAGCCACCAAAAAAGGCGAACAATAAATGTTGAATACGCGCACCGGCAGTAAAAAGCATAATAAAAGACATCATGACAATCACCCCCATTGTGCCCATATCCGGCTGTAATATAATAAGGCCGCTCATTGTTAATAACAGTGCCAAAAACGGTAAAAAACCATATGCAAAATCTTTTAATTTTTCAATCCCTTTATTGCTAAACCATGTAGCTAAGTATAATAAAAAAGTAAGTTTTGCTATTTCTGATGGTTGTAGAGTAAATGTACCAATATGAATCCAACGGTGAGCTCCATTTTTTGCCAATCCAAGTCCAGGTATAAATACTGCTATGAGCAATAAAATAGTAGCAACAAACAGTGGAAACGCTAGTTTTTTCCAAATATGATAATCTATTTTTGACACAATATACATCAATGCTAATCCAGGGAGTACGCCGTATAATAGTTGATGTACAACAAAATAGGTGGTGTTACCGTACCACTGATAGGACACAAAAGCAGAGGCCGATGAGAGCACAAGCATACCAAAGGTCAATATAACCAAAAAAAGCCCAACAAACATCATATCCGGCTTTTCTTGTGAACCTTTAAAGATACTGTAATCAAATAACTTTGAAATCCCTTTTCTTGCCATACGTGATGGTATTTATACCTAGATATAATACCATTATAGTCCGCGATCAACCAGTATCATCATTACACCGATGACTGCCATTACCCATGAAATAACCCAAAAACGCATCACAATAGTAGGTTCTGCCCAGCCCTTTGCCTCAAAATGATGATGAATAGGCGCAGATAGAAAAATTTTCTTTTTACGAATTTTCTTTGATGCCATCTGCAACATCACCGACAACGACTCAAGAACAAATAAAAATCCAATGATTGGAAGCAAAAGAGCGGTATTGGTGAGCATAGCCACGATTCCCAGTGTTACCCCCAGAGACATTGAACCCGTATCGCCCATGATAAATTTTGCGGGAAAGATGTTGAACCACAGAAAGGCCAACATTGCGCCAATAATGACACCGCACAGTGTCGCCAGATCATAACGTCCTTGTATAAATGCTATTGCACCAAATGAAGCAAATGCCGCCAATAAGGTGCCCCCGGAGAGGCCATCTAGGCCATCTATCTCATTTACAGAAAAAGCGGTTCCAACAATAATAAAAATAAAAAAAGGAATATACCAAATACCAATATTAAAATCGCCAACAAATGGCACATGAAGCATATCCCAACCCAATTTGTAATAAAACCACCACGCACCGACCACAGCAATAGCTGTATACAACACCAGGCGATGTCGCATACGTAGACCACCACCAAATGGTCCAATCTTTTTGATATTAAAGATATCATCCATTGCACCAACTAAAGCAGACAATACCAATGCCGCAAGTGGTAGCCATACTTCGGTTCGCGTAAGAAAGTTTAGCCCCGTAAAAACACTGGTAGGAAATATCACTGAAAGATAGTAGAACATCATCGCAAATACCAATGTAGTAATCCAGATAATCAAACCACCCATCGTGGGGGTACCCACCTTATGTTTGTGTAACTGTGCAAAGATAGGCGCTGACACACCATCACGAATTTGTTTTCCCAATTTATACTTATACAAAAAATGGGACATGAGCGGAGTCACTGTCCATGCAAACAAAAAAGAAAGAGTACTGAGCAATGCAATTTTGAAAATAAAAAAATTCACCATATCTCAAATACTCAAAAAATGTTTACTTGAATAATTAAATACAACGCCCATGTCAATATGACCTGTACTGCCGCAGCCCCCATGAGTGCGATATACATGCCAAAACGTTCATGAAGATGTCCGTATCGCGCGACAATCACATTCATAATCATAACTAAAATACCCAATAAAGGGATTGCAAAAATATAATACCATGGAGCTAAAAAGTCAATACCGTATTGTACTTTATAATGCAATGCTAAAAACTCTCTCTGAGGATGATAGATGACCGTTCGGTAATACCACAAAAGACCCCACAGCGCTATCTGCGCAAGTATACCCAAACCCAACGGTACGGAATACGCACGATCCCGTAAAAGTGAGCTAGTAGTCAGATGAGTCCAAAACCGCTTAATATTCATCATATGAAGGTCATGCTATGGGGATAGGTTATCATAAAAAGAACGGAATAGCAAGATAGATTGCCAGGAATGGCTTGTCTTTTTTCTGGAATATGATACGCTATGACGGTATTAATAACGATAACACTCAAAACTCATTTAACCTCTTTATTTATGGCACATAAGAAAGCGGGAGGATCTACCTCCCTGGGCCGAGATTCACGCGCCCAACGCCTCGGCGTAAAACTCTTTGGTGGTGAATTTGCAAAAATCGGCAGTATCGTGATTCGACAGCGCGGGACAAAGTTTCATCCCGGCATCAATGTACGAAAGAGCGGTGATGATAGTCTGTATTCTGTCGCAAACGGTTTTGTGAGTTTTAATAGACGGAAAGTCCGCGGATTTACTGGTACTCTGAAAGACCGAACATTTGTCAACGTGCAACCAAAAGTAGAGATAAAGAAAGCATAACCATTTATCAGAAAACTCTCCATCGTGTATGCATTACGCATCAAAACGAATACTGGAGAGTTTTTTGATGTCTTATTTGTTCATTTCTTCTATAGCACGATCAAGCTGTGGATCATTTTTTGCGTCGCGATCCGCTTGGGTGATCTTCACTTCAATATCAGGAGCGATCCCTTCTTTGTTGATAGAACGTCCTTCTGGAGTTAGCCACTTTGCGATAGTCAATTTTACTGCTGAACCATCACTTAATTCTCTGATGTCCTGCACCGAACCTTTTCCAAATGTTTTCATACCAACCAATGTCGCGACCTTATAATCTTGTAACGCTCCTGCAACGATTTCTGATGCAGATGCGCTTCCTTCATTTACCAACACCATTGTCTTGATACCGTCAAATTTTGCCGTACTTCGCGCTTTGTAAACATCTTGTTTTTCATCGCTGTATTTTTCCGTTACTACTGGCTTGCCATCAATCCAATATCCAGCCATCTGTATCGCAGTATCAAGAAAACCACCGGGATTATTTCGCAAATCCAAAATAACACCTTTTGGTTTTTTTGCCAGCGCCTCATCAACTGCCTTTGCAAAGTTTCCTTCCGTATCTCTATTGAAATGTGAAACTTTGATATATGCGATATTATTATCTTTCATCTCCCATGTCACGGAATCAATAGTAATGGTATCGCGAGTAATTTCAATCTTTTGAGTGTCCACATCACCATCGCGAAAAAGAGTAAGTGTCACAGTGGTACCCTTTACCCCACGAATCAAATCAACTGCCTCGTCAACACTCATACCCACCGTGCTCTTTCCATCAACCTCAATAATCTTGTCACCCGCGAGAATGCCCGCTTTTTCAGCCGGATTGCCGGCTAACGGTGTTACGATAATCAACTGGTCATCTTTGATACCGATCTCCGCACCAATACCTTCAAAGGATCCAGAGAGATCTTCGTTAAACTTTTTGTGCATATCTGGATCAAAATACACTGAATATGGATCATCCAGTGCTGATACAACACCAGAAAGTGCTCCGTAAAATAATTTTATATCCGGTGTATCCTTTGTGACTGATTCTTTCTTCACCAAACGCCAAACATCCCAAAATAACTGAAAATTGACATCTTTTGAAAGATAATCAGGTATTTTATCTGCATTTTTGACATTTCCATACCCATCATTTGCGGTTGATGTATTGCCGAAGATCCCCTGCAGTGATCCTGGTGTTGACGTGTTGTCCCACACACTACCGGCATATACTCCTCCATAAAATGTCGCACCTAATACAAATACGACAGCAACACCGATAGATAATTTTCGGTACCATGACATGCGAGATGAAAATGGTGTTAATTCGTATGACATAAAAAATAATAACTATACGATAGTGTATCGTAAATTATAGAAAAATTCAAACATGTTATTCTACGCGCTGAATAGATGCACCCAACGAACGCAATCGTTCGTCAATCTTTTCATATCCACGATCAATCGTTTCAGCCTGATTAATTATGGTAGTGCCATCCGCCAGTAATCCTGCGACGATAAGCGCTGCACCTGCCCTCAAATCAAAACTACGAATCTCTTGTCCATATAACGGGGTCGGTCCGGTTACCAACACACGATGGGGATCGCAAATCACTGCATTGGCACCCATTTTTGTTAATTCTCCAATATATCCCATGCGTCCTTCATACAACGTATCATGAATCAAAGATGGGCCATTTGTCTGTGTAGCTAGGACACCAAAGAGTGCCTGCAAATCAGTTGGAATACCTGGGTACAACTGCGCGTTGATACGATGCGCAGATAAAGACACTGACGATTCTATTTTGACATATGTATCACCGATTTCTAGTTTTGCTCCCATTTTTTGTAAGGTAGCAAGCACAACATCCATGTGATCCGGTCGTACATTGTTTACCGTAATCCGGCTGTGCGTCGCTATACCCATAATGATAAACGTCCCTGCTTCAATCTGATCAGGAATCACTGTGTAATTCATACCACTCAATGGAATACCACCTTGTATTTGTAATGTGGTAGTTCCAATACCTTCAATCTTTGCCCCCATAGCAACCAGCACATGACAGAGATCTTGAATATGTGGCTCGCATGCTGCATTTTTGAGTGTCGTAACACCGTGCGCTCCTGTTGCCGCCATAATCACATTTTCCGTAGCAGTGACTGATGACTCCAAAAATATAATAGTCGTGGCCTTCAGCTCTTGCCGTGTAATGCGATACTGATTTTCTGATGGCGTAATAACTGCGCCCAATGCTTGCAGCCCCTGAAAATGAGTATCAAGCGGTCTGTTGCCAATAATACACCCACCAGGTTCTGCCATCATAAATTCTTCATGGGAGGCCAATAGTGGACCCAATAACAAAATTGATGAGCGCATATGTTTCATCAATTTTTGGTTCAAGGTCGTAACATCAATATGTTCATTGTGAATAGTCACCTGATGCTCTCCAGTCCATTTGGCATTAGAACCCATACTTTGTAAAATCGCAAGCATCGCATCAACATCGCTGATACGTGGTACATTGTCTATCACACACGGTTCTTTCGTGAGTAACGTCGCAGCAATGATAGGGGTTATGGCATTCTTCATGCCCGCAACCGATATCTCACCTTCAAGTTTTTTTCTCCCATCAATGATAAACTGCATACTAATCATCCAATAATTGACTTAGTAAGGAACGAAATTCTTCGTCTGAATAAAAATCAATGCTAATACTCCCTTTCCCTTGTTTATGTTGTATCCGTACCTTCGTCCCAAACTGTTCACGTAATCGTCGTTCTTTTTCCGCAATATTTGGATCAACTGCCTTTGGTACGGCACTTTTCTTACGATGAGGACGGACGTGATGTGCAGTATCACCCACTGACAACGTATTGTCAATGATGTGCTTAAAGACCTCAAATTGTTTGGCAGTATTATCAATACCCGCAAGAAGCTTCCCGTGCCCTTCGGTAATATCGCCCCTACTCAACGCTACCTGGATTTCAGAATGCAGATGCAACAAACGAAGTGTATTAGCCACCGATGCACGACTTCGCCCCATTTTTTTTGCCACTTGATCTTGAGTGAGATTAAAGTCATCAATCAATCGTTGATAGGCAAACGCCGTCTCTATAGGATTGAGATTGACACGCTGAATGTTTTCAATAATAGCAAGCGCCAACCGTTGATGATCATCTGCGTCGCGCACAATGACCGGGACTGTATGCAGTCCTGCTATCTTTGAAGCACGCAATCGTCGTTCTCCTGCAATGAGATGATACTGTCCTTTCACTTCTTCAACAATAAGTGGTTGTAATACCCCATATTCCTTGATAGAACTTGCTAGATCGGCAAGTGCTTCTTTATCAAATTCAGTACGAGGCTGAAAACGATTTGCTTTGATAGCGTCTATAGGTACCTCCAAAAGTCCATTGTCATTATCTCCCCCATGATCGTCAACATTGCGACTCTTGGGAGAGACAGTAGAAAGAGGAACAGTATGTGTACTTCGCGGGATCAAGGCATCAAGGCCA